>NZ_JAAJTJ010000009.1 GCF_011030405.1 Parapedobacter sp. SGR-10 | reverse complement strand
GTCTGTTTATTGATTCTCCTCAATTTTTTTCAACGCCTTCTTCTGCGATCGGATATTCAAAAACTCTACCAATACAGAGAAAGCCATTGCAAAGTAAATATAGCCTTTAGGTATATGCTGGTCAAAAGCTTCTGCCGTCAGGGACACCCCGATCAGTAGCAAGAAAGCCAAAGCCAACATCTTGACCGACGGATAGTCATTGACAAATTTGCTGATCGATTCTGCCGACAGCAACATGATACCGACAGCCACGATCACAGCGGCAATCATCACGCCAATCTGATCAACCATACCCACAGCCGTGATAACCGAATCCAATGAAAACACTAAATCCAAGATCAAGATTTGTATGATAACACTGGTAAAAGATACCGCCTTTTGTGTAGTGGAGCTGACTTCTACATGTCCCTCTACCTTGTGGTGGATCTCTGTGGTACTTTTGTAGATCAGGAACAAACCTCCAATAAAGAGAATCAAGTCTCTACCGGACAAAATCAGATAAGGTACGATCTTCGGATTCGTGATACTGAACCATTCTGCAAAGTTGACCAGCGGGGTTGTCAACCCCATGACCCATTTGATGGAAAACAACAAGGCTACACGCATGACCAAGGCCAATATGAGCCCTATCCGTCGTGCCCGCTTCTGTTGTTCCAAAGGCAATTTGCCACTTTGGATCGAAATAAAAACAATGTTGTCGATACCCAAGACAATTTCTAAAACTGTCAATGTCAAAAAAGAGATCCATATCTGCGGATCAAGTAACCATTCCATAAGAAAAATTAAAAAGTTAAATACATGTTTCTTGCTTAAAGACCAGACCTTTTATCGGGGATCATCTGGTCTTGGTTCAATACGCTATCAAAGAAATAATATTTTTATTAAACTCTACCAGACGCTCCTTTGCATGCAAAAAATCCAGACTGATCAAAAAAGCGAAACCGACCACCTCTGCTCCAGTCTTCTGCACCAATCGGGAAGCCGCCGAGACCGTGCCTCCGGTTGCCAATAGATCGTCATGGATCAAAACCTTTGTTCCCGGTTCAAATGCATCGGTATGTATCTCAATAGTCGCCTCACCATATTCCAGCTGATATGTTTCAGACAAGGTTGCATAGGGTAACTTTCCCTGCTTACGTATAGGTACAAAGGGGACACTCAAACGTGCGGCCAATAGCATCCCGAACAAAAAACCTCTACTCTCAATACCTGCCACGACATCGATGTGTATATTTTCCAAACGGGTCACAAACTCTTCTATGACATCCCTACACAGTACCTGATCTTTCAAAATAGGGGTAATATCCTTAAATATAATCCCCGGTCTGGGAAAATCCGGGACATCACGGATAGCTAATCGCAGTTTTTTGCTGAGCATCGATCAAAATTCAATATATGGCTCAATTTTACGAAAAAAATCGTCATCCAACACAGGAATTTTTCTTAAATCTTCCAAATTGGCAAATGCACCGTGTTGTGACCGATAGTTCACGATCAGCATAGCCTGTTTTTTAGAGATATAAGGATGCCTGCCCAACTGTTCTTTTGTCGCGGTATTGACTTTCAACCTCTTGATATGAGACTCCCCTACGACGAGCAGAGGAGCTATTTGTTCATAAACCTCCGGTGCGACTCCATACACCTCACCTATTTGGGATATCGCATGAAATCCACCCAATACATCACGATACTTGACCATACGAGCAGATAGCACCGACCCTATCCCCCGAAGCTTTTTAAAGTCCGAGGTGTCTGCCTCATTGATATCTATAAGTTGTGGGGCAATTTCTTCACGATAACCATACTTTCTGTCTACTTTGTCCTCATTTATTTTCACAGATTTGCGCTGCCCTTCCTTGATGAGGATATAGGGTTCTATTCGTTCGTAATCTTCCTTCGATATGGAATAGATCTTGGCGACATCCTCTTTTTTGTAAAACCTGCCTCCTTTGGCCTCATAGTTTTTAATGACAGCAATCTGTTTGGCCGAAAAACCCAACCTTTGCCAATCGGCTTCTGAAAGTCCGTTGGGGTCAAAGTAAAAATAAGAAATATGCTCGTATCGTTTCTTGCCTTCTTTGTCCCTAGGAGTAAATCTTACATCCTTCCCTTGGAAATCCTTTTCGGTGTCGGCAGCCAAAAAATAGGTTACCGAATGCTCCAACACCCGTTCTTCGTTAAAATAACGGTATAGAAATGGAATGATACCAAGCGCAAATGTCAACAACATCAAGATCGAAAAACCTCTCCGCTCTGCCTTTGTAAAACCGAAATACGCAAAAAACCTTTTCATCACCGGAAAATTGATTAGCTTACCCATTGTGCCAGCATTGCCTTTTTTAATCACTGTCCCCCTCTCCGAGGGGGTAGGGGGAGGTTTATTACAAAATATATTCTTTTTTCAATCTTTTTAATAATATTTCCTCTCCTTTTTAATATAGGTGTCTATCCCAAATTCAGGCACACGCGTGCCTGATGTTAAGATGTGTACTCTCTCAAAACCCAAATATAATTTCCTTAAATTTGCAGAATAAAATTTAAGATTGCAACATGAGTTTCGTCAAACCACCTTTTTTTCTGCGCTGGATATACCCTCAAGCTACCTGGCATCGTTCACGCAAAGAAAAGATAGTCTACCTGACATTTGACGATGGCCCCATTCCCAATATCACGCCTTGGATATTGGATATCTTGGCCGAATACAATGCAAAGGCCACCTTCTTCTGTGTCGGTGAAAACATCGTAAAACATCCAGAAATATTCGAACGTATCAAAAGTGAAGGGCATCAAGTAGGCAACCATACCTTCAATCACATCAAAGGTTGGGATCATGACGACGACATTTACTTTGAAAATATCCAAAAATGCCAGGAGCTCACCCAAACAAACTTACTGCGTCCCCCCTATCTCCGCGCTACGAGGAAACAGCTTCGACAACTCAAAAAAAAATTTGAAATCGTTTACTTCGATGTATTGTCATACGACTTCGATACCCGTATTTCTCCAGAAAAATGCTATCGGAATGTCGTTGATAATGTAAGAAATGGTTCCATTGTTGTCTTTCACGATAATGTCAAAGCCATTCCTCGCCTGGAGCATACTCTACCTTTGGTATTGGAAAAACTCAGCCGGGAAGGTTACTCATTCTCTCAGCTTTAATTGATCGTACGACCGGATGGTAATACCGTAATCTTTGCTGTTGCTCACACTGAAATAGCCAAAAGCACCGTTCGAAATATTCGACTTGGGGTTGGCCGGTGCCGCACTTCCCGGATTCAACATCTGGATCTGGTTCCAATAGTCAAATACGGGTTTGGTAATGATCTGCCGCCTGACCAAGATGCTATCCCCCAAAGCAAATGGTTTCGTAAAATCCGTCAACTGATGTGTGACATACAGACCATCGTTGTACTTATCACTATAAGCCTGAAAAAAACGAAAAGGTTGTTGATTGATGGAGACCAAATATTTATAATAATCCGCTTGCCCCAAAGGATCGGAAAACTTGACCAATACAGAATAATTGGTTTCATTGAATATGGTTTCTTCAAGCGAGCCTATAGAGTCTACATTAATAAAGGGCTGCATCACTTCCGTAGCCGTAAACACTTCGTCATCTATCTTTACAGACAAATAATAGGTACTATTGGGTTTAGGTGTAAAATTTGCATTTTGGTAATACCCATCTCCCATGGGATAAAACACATATCTTTGACCACCCGAACTCTTCACTTCCACTTGAGCATCATCTATAGGCTCACTAGCCTTGTCCGCATTGAAAGCTACAGTCTGAGATACACGAATCGTCTGTGTACTGGAGATATTGTCCAGATCGGCTTCGATCACATAGCGGGGATCTCCTGTGTTCAAATCCACATGGATCAGTTCCTCACATGAACTCATGCACACTAAAAATACGGAAAGCAAATAAACCAAAATCCTCATGGCCCTAAAATTTAAAATTCCATGTAACGGACGGAATTATACCAAACAATGCTACCTTATATGCTTCTGTGATATTGGGATTATTTTCGTTTTCCCTAAAGTCGATAATGTAGGCATTTTTTCTGTTGTAGGCATTGTACAAACCAAATGACCAACTGGAATGCCAACGCTTGTCCTCCCTACGAGGTTCGTATGTCAAGGACAGATCAAGCCGGTGATAATCCGGCATACGATAGCCGTTCCGCTCGGTGTAGTAAAACAGGGTTTTCCCATCTACTTGATATTTGCCGCTCGGAAAAGTAATGGCATTACCCGTATAATAGACAAAAGTAGCACCCAACGACCATTTTTTGCTCAACTCATACAAACCCACTACAGAAATATCGTGTGTACGGTCTTGACGGGCATTGAACCAGACACCATCATTTATTTGTTCAAATTGCCTTTCGCTCTTGGCCAATGTATAACTTATCCATCCGTTAAACCGTCCTTTTACCTTGCGTAGGAAAAGTTCCATGCCATAAGCCCTACCCTGCCCAAACAGCAGGTCGCCTTCCAAATACCTATTGGCCTGCAAATCAGCTCCATTCCTAAAATCAATCTGGTTGCCCATATACTTATAAAATGTCTCTACGGACGTTTCATAGGTATTATTGTCAAAGTTGCGAAAATAGCCTATAGCTACCTGATCAGCATACTGGGGCTTGATGTTGATACTGCTCAATACATATTGATCAGTGGGCAAAGAAGACGTCGTATTGGTCAATTGATGGAGATTTTGCACAATGCGATTGTACGATGCTTTTATACTTTGCCGTGTATCCAATAGCGCAGACAGGGACAGGCGGGGCTCCACATCCAAATGGTGCTTGATGACACCCGAACCATAGTATTTTTCGTCGATCGGATCCCCTTCCCTATCAAATGTATAGAATGTTCCGGGTCCCGTGACCATAAAGTCGGTCACTCGCAGGCCATAGATCATAGACAACCAACCCGTTGGCTTCCACTCGTGCGATCCATATATAGCTGATTCTATGCCTTGTCTGGTTTCCATATCAATCGAATTGACAGCTGAATTTCCTTGGGCTTGCAGACTTGCCGGAGAGATACGTTGACGCAATACATTCAATCCAAAACGAAACGTACTGTTATTATGGGCATAATAGGTCAGATCCTCCTTGAAGTTAAAATTTTCGACCTTGGATGCAATCTGGAAAGTACTCTCATCCGTGGATACATCGACATGATAGGTAAAGTCACTATAGATCAAGGATGTGTTGCTGAAGAGCTTATCGTTGAATACATGATTCCATCTAGCCGTAGCAGTTGCATTACCCCAATCAAAGCTGAACAACTTACCGTAGCCCAGATCATCTTTACCGAAGTATCCGGACAAGTAAATCGTGTTTTTGTCGTTGATACGGTAATTTACTTTGGTATTCAGATCATAAAAGTACAATTTACTTTGGTTGACTGTTTCATCATTGGACAACTTCAAGAACAAATCAGCATAGGTACGTCTTCCACTGATCATGAAAGAACTCTTATCCTTGACAATAGGTGCTTCCAACTTTAGGCGGGATGCGATCAATCCTAATCCTCCTTCCGCGGCAAACCGTTTATTGTTGCCATCGATCATGTGGATGTCTACTACGGATGATATACGCCCCCCATATTGTGCAGGAATCCCTCCTTTGAAAAGTTCCATATCCTTGATAGCATCCGAATTGAATGTAGAAAAGAAACCCATTAAGTGGGATGCGTTGTACACGGTAGCCTCATCCAGCAAGATCAGATTTTGATCCCCTCCACCACCTCGCACATAGAAACTAGATGAGCCCTCTCCCCCTTTTCCTATACCCGGAAGCAGTTGGATGGTTTTCATGATATCCTTTTCACCAAAGACTACAGGGATATTCTTTACTTCCTCCATACTGAAATTCAAAGCCCCCATCTGTGGACTGCTCACGTTCTTATTTTCCTTTTTTCCGGACACGACCACTTCATCCAGCATCTTGCCCAAAGGAGTGAGTTCAATCTGGAGACGCGTACCTTTGGCCACACTATCCAGTGTGATGATCAGTTCTTGGTAGCCTACGTAGCTGACACGAAGCGTACCTCCCATCGAAGGAACATCCAATACGAAATAGCCATAACTGTTGCTACTGCTTTTGATGGGACTGTCTACCACTTCTACGGAGGCCCCGATCAATAATTCGCCCGTCAAAGCGTCTTTGACATAGCCACTGATCGAAGTAGTCTGCTGCGCATGAACGAAAAGAAAGCTAAAAAAGAAAAATATAAAAGCAAAAAGAAACCTCATGAAATGCTAATCCTCAACACAGTTACTGCATTCTAAAATAGTTGTCAAAAAAAGCCATCTGAAGCAGTATAGATTGGGTCCAATAATCCCAATTGTGCTTACCTGGCATACTTACAAAAGCATGAGGGATATTCAAATAAGTCAATTTACGATGAAGTTCTTGATTAACTGCATAAAAGAAATCATCTGTACCACAGTCTATAAACAATTTTAGATTATTCGGTTCGATCAAGTGCAACATTTCCATCACCGTATGTTCGTCCCAAGCAGCTTTATTGTCTTTATACGGCCCAAGCCTTTTGGCCATCTCCCAATTGTTTGGGAAAGGTCTGATATCTACTCCACCCGCTGTGCTTCCTGCCGCTCCGTACACATCTTGATGTCTTATCGCCAGATATAGCGCACCATGCCCTCCCATACTCAACCCTGTGATTGCCCGGCCGTGTTTATCCTTACATACAGTGTAATTTTGTTCTATAAAGGAGACCAATTCCTTACTGACAAACGTTTCGTACTGGTAATCCTTATCGCCGGGAGTGTCCCAATACCAACTGCGCACACCACCATCGGGACAAACAACTATGTAATTGTAGTGATCTACCAATTCCTTGATATGGGAAGCCCTCTTTACCCAATTTGTATAATTTCCCCCATAGCCATGCAATAGATATAGCGTAGGAACAGGAGCTGTATTCGTCTTTTCAGGTGAAATAACAACAGCTTTGATTTTCTTTTTCATAGCAGCGGAATACACCTCCACGGTGTCTACTTTGGCTGCAAACAATTGGCCTATAGATAATAATAAAGCGAGACCAATATACAAATGTTTCATATAGAATACTGATTTAACATAAGAAAAACCTATAAGTTTTGAAAAAAACTATAGGTCTATTTATAATCTCCTATTTCCCCTCGAAAGCTGACAACAACTGCACTCTGAAAGTCGAATCCTTTTCGGTGACTTCAAAGGCTTTGCGGTACGTATCTACGGTAGCAAATACCTCAGCAGGTTCACCTTTTGCATTTTCAAAGAACAACTTGAAACTGTAGGTACCATTTTTAGACAGATCGACAACATCCTTGTTCGACGAAAAAACCGTTGGCAATACAGCATCAGAGGTCATTTTTCCTTCTGTCGGCAATTTGAACATCTTTCCCAACGCTTTGACAAAATTATCGGATTCTGCTCCGATAGAGGAAAGCTTGATCGATCCCTCCACAAACCCTTTGTCTGCATCGACTTGTCCCGAATTATTTATGCCAGGCTGTATATTTTTCATGACCTCCACTTTCAACCCTACAGTGTCTTCTTCAAAGATGGACTTGGCAGTATACACGACAGAAGAATCTGTGCTCACTTCCTCTACGAAACGAAAGAAAAGTTGTTGCTTGTCTGCCTCTGGATAATTTGTAAGTTTCTCTATAGTATGACCTTGGCTCGTCTTACCTTCAGTCTTAGTCGGATTATTGTTACAGCTCCATATCATCATAGATCCGAGCCCTAAGCAAAATGCTGTTTTGATTACTTTCATATGTTTCTTTATTTAAGATAAAAAAATCAACTCGAATATACTACTTTTATTTTAAAGTTACGAAGTTATGATGGTGAAGGAAGTTATGGAAGCACCGTATATCATGACCTTTTATAACTTCTATAACCATCATCACTTTATTTTAAAGTTATGTAAGTTATGGATGTGAAATAGGTTATGAAGGTATGCGTTTTGCCTTCATAACTACATCACTACCATCACCTCCGTCACTTTATTTTATAAGTGCATCATACAGTATTTCTACAGGGTGAAAAGAAGTGCGTCCCACGCCATCTTTGATCTGATGGCGGCAGGAAGTTCCGGTTGCTGCGATGAGTGTATCCCCTTCTGCTTTTCTGACAGCAGGCAATAAAACCAGTTCAGCTACTTTCATGGATACTTCATAATGTTCCTTTTCATAACCAAAAGAACCGGCCATACCACAGCAGCCCGACGGTATGACGTCCACCTTGTAGTTATCGGGGATGGACAACATTTTTTCGGTAAAACCGACCAAATGAAAAGCTTTCTGATAGCAATGACCGTGCAGCTTAATACTTTTGTTCCCATTGGTAAACAGGTCTTTTCGGATATTGCCCTTTTCCATTTCCTGTACGATGAATTCATCGATCATGAAGGAAGATCTGGCGATACATTCTGCGTCCGCCCGAAGGTCTGCATCCGTCAGGGTCAAGTATTCATCCCGAAAGGTCAGGATAGCCGAAGGCTCTATACCGATCAAAGGTGTCTCCGTGGACACCAACCCTTTCAGTAGCCTTACATTCTGATCAGCCAGCTTCTTGGCTTGCTTGACAAACCCCTTGGACAGATATGTCCGTCCACTTTCCAGATGATCCGGCAAGATCACCTCGTAGCCCAATGCGTTCAACAATTTTATGGTCGTAATACCGATCTCGGTGTCGTTGTAGTTTGTGAATTCGTCGCAGTACAGGTACACCTTTTTCTGAAAATCACCGACCTGCTTATAGCGGTTGTACCAGCGTCGCAAGGTCATATGATGCACCTTGGGCAATGAACGCTTCGGTGCAAACCCCACCACCTGCTTGATCAGATCTGAAAAGACGGGTGTCTGTGCAAAAAAATTATAAACTGGGGCGATCCACGATCCCAATTGCTGGGATTTGGTAAAGTTCGCAATCAATCTGGAACGGAATGGGGCGCCATTGGCATCGTAATAATGCTGCAAAAACTCTGCTTTCATTTTGGCCACATCCACACTCGAAGGACATTCACTCTTACATCCTTTGCAGCTGAGGCACAAATCCATGACCTCTTTGATCTCCTTATGGTCAAAACGGTTTTGTTTGGTTGAATTGGTCAAAAACTGGCGAAGCATATTGGCGCGCGCGCGTGTGGTGTCCTTTTCGTCGCGAGTAGCCATAAAAGAGGGACACATCGTACCTCCTGTGATTTCTGTCTTGCGGCAATCGCCGGATCCGGAGCACTTTTCGGCCAATCGGAGGATACTCTCGTCTTTGGTAAAATCAAAATACGTCTGTATGGCCTTACCATCCGTAATCTGATCGTAACGCAGGGACGTATCCATAGGTGGGGTATCTACGATCTTTCCCGCATTGAAAATACCGTTTGGATCAAAGATATGCTTCACTTCCTGCAATAAAGCATATACCTTTTCGCCCAATACCTTACCGATAAACTCTCCACGAAGGCGGCCATCGCCGTGTTCTCCACTGAGCGAACCGTTGTATTTCAACACCAAATCCGTAGTTTTCTCCAAAATAGACCGGAATTGCCGTTTTCCTTCCGCCGTCTTCAGATTGACAAACGGTTCGATGTGTAATTCCCCTGCCCCGGCATGTGCATAGTATGAAGCATGAACCCCTTCTTCCCGTAGCAACCGCTGCACATCGGCCACATAATCGGGCAGATCCAAAGGATCTACGGCACAATCTTCGATAAGGTTGACAGGCTGGCTGTCCCCCGGCAGGTTGCGTATCAAGCCCAATCCGGCCTTGCGCACATCCCAGACCAGGTTTGTTTGCTGTGTCCCCGTCACCAAGGGATAGGCATACCCCAATCCTTTTGCCATAAGATGAGCTTTCAAAGCCTCCGCTTTTTCTGATATCTCTTCCACGGTATCCGCTCTGAACTCGATGATCAACAATGCCGCCGGATCTCCTTCGATAAAAAAACGGTTGTATTGATAAGTCGGGTGACCTTTGGTAAAGTCAAGAATATATTTGTCCACCAGCTCGGACGCTTCCGGACGATGCTGTAAAGCTACGATATTGCCTCGCATACACTCCACCATATCGGCAAAATGTACACATAGCAAGCCGATCTCCTTGGGAGGAAGTGGCCGTAATCTTAGTTTGGCTTCGGTCACCAGACCAATTGTCCCTTCCGATCCGGCCAAGAGCGAACACAGGTTGAAAGAGCTACCCGAATCGATCAAGCTGTCCAATGCATACCCGGTATTACGTCTTGTGATATTCTTTTTGGGATATCCGGATTGGATAATGCCAATATTCTCTTCATCCGTCACAAGGGTATTCATGGCTCGATATATTTGCCCTTCCCTATTATTTTGAGACAATCTGGCAAATAGTTGTGTGGGATCTAATTTTTCAAAAATCACCTCCGAACCATCATCGAGCAGGACATCTGCCGAAATCAGGTTTTGGCGTGTATCGCCCCATACGATAGAGTGCAGTCCCGAAGAATTATTGCCGATCATCCCACCGACCATGGCACGACTGGCTGTCGAAGTCTCCGGACCGAACATCAATCCATAAGGTTTGAGGTAAGCATTCAGGTCATCCCTGATCACACCCGGTTCTACCCTTACCCACCGTTCCTCCACATTTAGCTCTATGATCTTGGTGAAATACTTCGACACATCTACGACCAATCCTTTGCCGACCACCTGCCCTGCCAATGAAGTACCCGCTGTACGCGGAATCAAGGTGATTCGCTGCTCATTTGCAAAATCTATCAATCTATGCAAATCCTGTTTGGAATGCGGTATTGCTACAGCCAAAGGCTCTTCCTGGTAAACGGATGCATCAGAAGAATAGGCAATCAGATTGGTTTTATGCAGGGGATTCTGTTTGTCATAATACAGGTCTCCTTCCAATATGGAGGACAGATTTTGTAAAGGTGTCGACATCACGAAATATACTTAAACAGAACAAAACTAATTATTAATTTTGTATACGTATTATATTTTCATCCATAAAAGGCATCAAATCATATATTTTTATAATGATAAATTGTAGGGATGAAATGAAATGCAACTTTCGCGGCAAAACCGGATTGTAGCTCTACCGTTTTAAGCCAAAGGTAAAACCTCATCATTTGCAGGGTATTCATTGCGGCTATGTCAAGTGAGTTGGTCATTTGCAGACTGTAGTCAGCGACATTGTCAAGTGACATGACGATATACGCACTTGACTTTGCCTTCAATTACATGGTGACAGGGCTTTGCAGGTGCCAAATGGCACCATCCTCACGTGACATAGGCGTACACGCGCGTGACATGGCCACATAGTCACCTGACATCATCACGACATCACGGTACATGACGGCCGTGTACCGTGACATTGCCGCTATCTCACTTGCAGCAAGGTCAATGAATATTGCGTTTATGATGATGTTTGCCTCAGATGCAGTGCAGAACTCCCTCGTCCCGCCAGGTTTCTACTACTCGCACAGCGCACGGTATCACTCCCTCTTATCCACACACGACAGCCCCGTACACTCAGGAGCGTATGCTTTGTAGTAAGGGCTGTATGCGCTATTGTCCATGGATTTTCGTAGGCTGTCTGGGGATTTTAGATATGAGAGGAGAAGCTTCGGCACCAACTATACCGAGGTAGCTTTGGAATCATATCCGGCAGTAGGATTTGCTTCGCAGCTACTTCTTGGTTTTGTCGTACATCTCTTGTTATTCTGAGCATATCCGATTACCTTTAAAGTGAATTGACATACACCATGAACAATACAACATCATTGGAAGTTTGGATGCGTGGCCCCGTACACGGAGTCCCTGCGCTGTTGCAACCCGTAGCACATGCCTTGCTTCAGGTGCAGGAGGATGCCATCAAATACACCCAAAACCTAACCGACGAAGATATCTGGAAAACACCTTTTGGGGTAGCCAGTGCCGCCTTTCACCTTCAGCATATTAGTGGCGTCATAGACCGCATGTTTACCTATGCGGACAACCGTGGATTGAGCGAAGAACAGTTTGCTTTCCTAAAGAAAGAAGGGCTAGAAGATCGCAACCTCTCCCTTCCCATCCTTCTTTCCGATTTGGGGCAACAAGTTGATACTGCCCTAACTTATCTACAAAACATAGATAGCTCAACCTTGGCCGAAACACGGTATCTGGGCCGGAAACGCATACCGACAACCTGCATCGGACTGCTCTTTCACGCCGCCGAACATACCCAGCGGCATATCGGCCAACTGTTGGTGACAGCCCGGTATCTGCGTACCGGATAGCCTAATCCTCCTTCGATCCATCGTCGGCCATACGAACGATCTTGGGTGAGAATGTCGCTATCACATCCACTAAATCCGCTTGTGCCGCCATCACCGTATGGATATCTTTGTAGGCCATAGGTTGTCCAGTACCACGGTTTCCCCTTACTTTTTTAGGCTACTATCCGTATCGTAAGCATTGCTTACTTGCAAGAAAATATTTTATAAATGGTTTATATGTCCATTTCGTATTTTGTTTTCAAATGTTTATTGTTACTACTTCAAAATCGGTTCATATTTTTGTTTGTTTTCAATAATGACCCATACATTGATGGCCAATAGTACCAATCCTATACCGATGGTCGCAACATCAAAGGTCAGATGGTGGAGTACAATACCTACTGTAACAGGCAAGATGATCAATGCACCCAAAGCTCTTGTCTTTGGAACGGCAAGTAAGAGACCTCCTACAATCTCGACAATTGCTACCAAAGGTATTATCCATTTAAGGGTCATCAATGCACCGAAGATTTTCATCTGTTCTTCAGACGGTGCCGGGGCAGGCATGTAATTAAAGAATTTGTTAAGACCCGAATTGACCATTATCAAGGCAAACAGGATACATGCAACTAAAAGGATTTTTTGTTTCATTTTTCTTATTTTGTTAATTGGTTACAAAATTATTGCAATTTTGCTTACCATTTGTAATCAGTTACCTTTAGGTAATCAAAAAAGTTTAACGAATGAAAAAGAAAGAACATAAAGAATGCCTATCAGCATTAGTGCCTGTGAGGGATACGTTGGATATTATTGGAGGTAAATGGAAAATCCTGATTTTAATTTCCATTTGGGAAGGTAACAAACATTTTAGGGAGATAGAAAGGAGCATTCCAAAACTTTCCACCAAGGTGTTATCCAAAGAGCTGAAAGAAATGGAAGAAAACAAATTGATAGTTCGGACAATCATAAATGGTTTTCCTGTCCGTACCGAATACACTCCGACGGAGTATTCCAAAACTTTACAAAAAGTGATTAAAGAATTACAAGGTTGGGGAATAAACCACCGTAAGGAGATATTTGGAAAGGGTTAATTATACACACAGAAAGCCCAATCTTTCGATTGAGCTTTCTGTGTGATTCGGCTGGGATTTGTTCCGTCCCACATCCCCGCACTCTGCCCGGAACGATATAGTTGGCTGCGTCCCACCACCACCCGCGCGCATGGCCGCAGCCATCCCGTTAGGGGAGGTTACAAAGCAACCGAATACCGTTTGCTAACGCTCACTGTTTTTCTATTTTAAAGAGGTACCTCAAGCGAGTTTGGACACCTCTCTAAAACAGAAAACCCGACTATTGTCGGGCATTCGGTTGCGTTTGTGATTCGGCTGGGATTCGAACCCAGGACCCATACATTAAAAGTGTATTGCTCTACCAGCTGAGCTACCGAATCATAACCCTTTGTAGGGCTATCCTTCGTTGTCTGAAGTGCTGCAAAGGTAGATATTTTTGTTTTATATCCAAACTTATCCTTGGTGTTTTTTTAATTATTTTGACAAAGCATTTATTATCAATAGATTGTACCGAAAAGTAGAATGTGATACCCCTCCATTATACGATCCAACACATACTAATTCAGATTCGGGCTCTTTGGGAAATTAGCCACATGCGCGTATTTAGGCCCCAGATTTATCAATGCCCGCTTCCACAGATCCTCCCCATCATGGACAAAGGGCAAGGTACTGTCAAAGTCACGGTACACAGCCCAATTGTTTTGTTCAATCTCCTGATCCAATTGGTCGGGAGACCATCCGGAGTAACCCAGAAAAAACTTTACCTCATCCGGTTGGACAAGACCTTCGTTTATCAAAAGTAACAATCGCTCGAAGTCCCCTCCCCAATAAATATCTTCATAAATAGCTGTACCCGAAAGCAATTTATCATATGCTCTATGGAGGAAGAACAGTCCGTTGCTCTCCACCGGCCCGCCAAAATACAGACCAAACCTTTCATTTTGCATATCTTCCAGCAAATCGGACAGAATCAGATTGGAAGGCTGATTCAAGACGAGCCCCAAAGTGCCTTCTTCATTATGCTCACAAAGCAAGATGACCGAACGTTCAAAATTAGGATCCAACATAAATGGTTCCGAAATCAACAAAGAGCCCTGTACCGGTGTATTCGAATTAAACATAGTAACCATATATGATTAGATAAATTTAAGTAAAAAAATAAAAAAACACCTCATTTGTGGCGTTTTTTTTATTGCTCTGTACTTTTTTCGTACTTTTGGGATATGAATACCGCTGATATACCAATCGAAGTTTTTTATACAGATTTGTATGTTCAATGCTTACTTATTTCTACCGGTAGAACTTCCGAAATGTGTACCTATGGCAATATAACTTCAAACCGGGAATTTAACACTTTAAACTAAGACAACATGGATACCCAAACCCTAAATAGAAGAAAAAAAATAGCCATCATTGTCACGCTGATACTGTTCTTTCTGTCATTGGTCACGAAAGTATATAGAATGGAGGACGGCGATGTCAACCCTACGGGTTTCGAGGTTTTCATTGCCGGCTGGATGGCAATTTTCAACTTTGATTTTTATTGGCTTGCCAATCCGATTTCTGTCCTGGCCATTATCTTTTTCCTGTTCAGCAAGATACGTGTGTCTTTGGTATTAAGTTCAATAGCCCTCATCCTTGCTGTGGCATTTTTTATTTACGTCAAGGTAGGTGATGGCACGACACAGTACGGGACGATTACATCTATGGGGCTGGGCTATTATTTCTGGCTGGCTAGCATATTGACGGTTTTTGTTTCTTCCGTACAGCTATTGAGGTATTCTAAATAATTAAAAAAATCCGTATCTAAATGGCGATCGAACAAAAGGATATAGCGGCTATTCGGGAAGATTATTCTAAAGACAGCCTTCAAGAGAAGGACGTGGACGAAAACCCTTTTCGCCAGTTCGGGTTATGGTTTGAGCAAGCTCTTCGTGCAGAAGTCATCGAACCCAATGCAATGACGCTGTCTACCATCAACCAAGCAGGTTTTCCCTCGTCGAGGGTCGTCTTGCTGAAGGACATCAAATCGGATGGATTTAGCTTTTTCACAAATTACAACAGTCAAAAGGGACAGGATCTGAAAGCCAACAATAAAGCTTCTTTATTGTTTTTTTGGCCCGAACTGCAGCGTCAGGTACGTATCGAAGGCTTCGTTCAGCGTCTGGCGGAGGAAGATTCGGACGAATATTATGCAAGTAGGCCCAGAGGAAGCCAAATTGGAGCCTGGGCTTCTCCGCAAAGCCAAATAATCCGGGATAGAGCTTTCTTGGAAAAGGAAGTACAGGTATATGAAGAAAGGTTTGGGCAGCAGGAACCCGTTCCCCGTCCGGATTTTTGGGGCGGTTTTTTCCTACTACCCGTACGATTTGAATTTTGGCAAGGAAGGAATTCAAGATTACATGACCGTATTGTGTACCAAAAGAAGGACACAAAATGGGAAACCAACCGTTTAGCACCATGATAGAAAAACTGGTTCAGGAAATAAAAGATACATTCGGGGACACAAGTGTGGTCGGATCCGACAGCAGTGGACTTCAACCGAGTATAGGGATCAATGCAGCAGACCTACGCGCAGTCTGCGCATGGCTGAGGGATCACCCCTCCTACTACTTTGATTTTTTGGCCAATATTACGGCTGTAGATTATTACCCCGAAGATCGGTTTGCCGTGGTATACCATCTGACGTCCATACCCTTTCAGCAGCAACTGACACTACGGGTAGAGATAGCCCACGACAGGTCTTTGGAGCATCTGCCCGAAGTACCTTCCGTCGCTTCGATATGGCGTACGGCAGACTGGCATGAGCGGGAAGCTTTTGACCTGATGGGCATATTTTTTACAGGCCATCCCGATCTGCGGAGAATTTTGTTGCCAGACGACTGGAAAGGATTTCCTTTGCGCAAAGATTACCAGGATCCCGAAGAATACCATGGAATACCTATCAAATGACAAACACGATGCTGGACACCAAGTACAACGAAGGTTACGTAAAATATAAAGATAAAATCGAACATATCGGCTCGACCGAAATGGTCATCAACATGGGGCCACAGCACCCATCTACGCATGGTGTACTGCGCCTGGAGCTGATCACGGATGGCGAACTGGTCAAAGAGGTCATTCCTCATCTGGGCTATCTGCATCGTTGCTTTGACAAGCACGCTGAATCTATCAACTACACAAAGTCTATTCCTTTTACGGACAGGTTGGACTATCTGGCCTCCATGAACAATAGCCATGCCTTTGTCATGGGCGTGGAGCGTATGCTTGGTATAGACCAAAAAATACCTAAACGTGTAGAATACATCCGCGCATTGGTCTGTGAACTGAACAGGATAGCTTCCCATTTGATCGCCATAGGTACATATGGGATCGATATCGGGGCATTCACACCGTTTATGTGGTGCTTTAGGGACCGGGAGCATATCATGAACATGTTGGAATGGGCTTCCGGCTCGCGGATGCTGTACAACTACATTTGGATCGGAGGCCTCTACTACGATCTGCCGGTAGGTTTCGAAGAGCGCTGCAAGGAATTCATACAGTATTTTAAGCCCAAAATCACAGAATTGGACGACCTGCTCTCGACCAACCAGATTTTTATATCCCGCACGGCCAATATCGGCGTGCTACCGGCAGATGTCGCCATCAACTATGGATGCTCCGGCCCTATGCTGCGTGCAAGCGGCATCAAGTGGGACCTACGGCGTGTAGATGGCTATTCGGTATATCCCGAACTGGAATTTGACATTCCTGTAGGAAAGGGCGAAGTCGGCACATTGGGCGATTGCTGGGATCGCTATAAAGTGAGGGTAGACGAAGTACGTGAATCCGTACGTATCATCGAGCAGTGTTTGGAAAGGTTAGGGACTGATTTTAAACGTACGGTTGATTTTGATCCACGGGCCTTGGTACCCAAGAAAGTGAATATAAAGGCTCAAAATTACTACGTCCGTGCGGAAAATCCCAAAGGCGAATTGGGCTTCTATTTTGAAGCGCTGGACAAGACGGATATACCCCGCCGGGTAAAGGCCCGTGGGCCAAGTTTCAATAACCTATCTGTTATTTCGGAACTGGGCAAAGGGGTGTTGATATCGGATCTGATCGCAATTTTGGGGTCAATAGATATTGTCCTGGGTGAAGTAGATCGGTAGAGATAGTACGGGCATAAGCAGAATGCTTGCGCCAGCGAATTATTAAACAGGTCTTAATTTCGCTGTACTAACAATCTAGCCACATATTTACCGATAATATCAAACTCCAGATTGACGACACTCCCTACTTCGACATCTTGTAGATTGGTATGTTCGATTGTATAGGGAATGATAGCTACCGAGAAACGGTCCGCTTGGGAATTGACAACAGTCAGGCTGATACCATTGACCGTGATCGATCCTTTTTCGACGGTAATATTATGGGTTGAAGGATCATATTGAAAAGTAAATAGCCAGCTGCCATTTTGTGCTGTTTTTTCTATACAGGTAGCTGTCTGGTCTACATGCCCTTGGACGATATGCCCATCAAAACGACCGTTGGCAGGCGTACAACGTTCCAGGTTTACAGATTCTCCTTCTTTGAGTCCAGATAGGTTCGTCTTTTGTAAGGTCTCATCGATGGCCGTCACTTGATGCACATCTCCTTCTACCCCGACTACCGTAAGGCAAATGCCATTATGGGATACACTTTGGTCTATTTTGAGTTGGTCGGAAATGGGTGATTCGATAAATATATGGAGGTTTGATCGGTCTTTTTCCAGCTTTTTTACGACGCCAAGCGCTTCAACGATTCCTGTAAACATGTTCTATCCTGTCTTTTCACAAAGATAGGAAGTTTATGTCAAATATTTTTTTGCTGTTTTACTTGCATTTTTGGGTATTACTCCTTATCTTTGGGATAGGTTTAGGTTGATTGTCCTCGTCCGAGGATAAAATTAAAGCCCGGAAAATACCCAATATTTTCTGGGCTTTCTTTTTTTAAGACGCAAGATGTTGCATCTCTGCTTGATCCGACCCTTGAAAAGATTAATAAATCACATTATTTGTAACACTCCCTCATAAATCTTATTTTTACACAAATAATCGACCTCTATGGCTTTAAATTACGTTTGGATAGCCTTCTTTATCATTGCCTTTATTGTTGCCTTAATCAAACTTATCTTTTTTGGAGACACCGAAATATTCTCAAACCTGATCAACGGCATGTTTGACAGTGCCAAGACAGGTGCTGAACTGTCGTTGGGCCTGATCGGGATCATGACATTCTGGCTCGGTATCATGAAGATCGGCGAACAGGCCGGCATGATTTCCGTATTTGCCCGGGGTGTCAATCCCTTTTTCAGCAAGCTGTTTCCCGGTGTCCCCAAAGGGCATCCCGCCAACGGCTCCATCATCATGAACTTTTCGGCCAATATGCTTGGACTGGACAATGCGGCCACCCCTGTCGGGCTGAAAGCGATGAAAGAGTTGCAGGAGCTCAACCCGGAAAAAGAAACAGCAACGAATGCGCAGATCATGTTTTTGGTGCTGAATACCGCAGGGATTACCCTGATCCCTACTTCGGTCATTGCGCTACGCCTGGCCAGTGGGGCGCAAAATCCGGCAGATATTTTCATCCCTTCGCTGATCGGGACGTTTATCTCGTTCGTGAGCGGTATGCTGGCCGTAGCAGCTTTCCAGAAAATAAACTTATTCAAGCTTCCTATCCTGGTTTTCTTTAGCTTTTTTATCGGTTTGATGTTCCTGCTATACTTTGGTCTAAAGGACCTTCCTCCCGACCAAATGGAAAAGGTGGCAGGACTGATAGGCGGGCTCTTGATTTTTTCGATCATCATCCTTTTTATCGTGTACGGTGCGGCAAAAAAAATCAATGTGTACAACTCGTTTATCGAAGGAGCAAAAGAAGGCTTTACGACAGCAGTCATGATCATCCCTTTTCTGATCGCCATTCTGGTTGCCATATCCGCATTTCGCACGACCGGTTGTATGGATTATATTGTAGGAGGTATCGAGCATGCCGTAGCCTTCTTTGGGTTGGATACGAGATTTGTCCCTGCTGTACCTGTAGGGCTGATGAAGACCTTGAGCGGTGGTGGCGCCAGGGGATTGATGGTCGATGTGATGCAGACCTATGGCGTAGATTCATTCCAGGGCAGGTTGGCCAGTATTATCCAGGGTTCTTCCGAAACCACATTTTATGTGTTGGCTGTCTACTTCGGTTCTGTAGGCATCAAAAATACGAAATATGCATTGACGTGTGGCTTGTTGGCTGATCTGGTCGGTCTCATAGCTGCTATTGTCCTGGCGTATATCTTTTTTGGATAGGAATGGAATGGGTGCACCCGAATGGAATTATTGGACTTCAAACAAAAAAAATATATATGAAAACAATCGCACTCATAGCCCACGATGGTAAAAAGGCTGAAATGGTCGGGTTTGTCAAAGATCACATTGCATTCTTAAGCAAGGCAAAACTGGTCGCTACGGGCACAACAGGCTCCTACGTCAAACAGACGGGATTGGATGTCGAGCTCAAACTGAGCGGCCCCAAAGGTGGCGATGCGCAGATTGCCGCCCTTGCTGCCGAAGGAAAAATAGATGGCATTATCTTCTTTCGGGATCCCCTGGGCAAGCATCCGCACGAACCGGACATACAGATGCTCATGCGTATCTGCGACCTTTACAATGTACCCTTGGCTACCAATCCGGCAACCGGATCGCTGATTATCGAGGGGTTGCTGGACTAGCTGTTATTTCTTTTATTAGGGTGATTATAAAATAAAGTGACGGAGGTGATGATAGTGATGTAGTTATGAAGGCAAAACGCATACCTTCATAACCTACTTCACATCCATAACTTACATAACTTTAAAATAAAAGGGAAATATAGTCGTCGCAAGTAAGGGACTTGACCTCAAGAGTGGTTTTGATTGTATCACACCTTTATATTTAAGCAAAAATACTACCTATCTATATCTTTTATCTTATATCCGATAGAGGTACTTTGGGTTGACTGACAGAAAGGGCCATACAGTCATAGCTATTACTCTGCTGTGCTTGGGTATCCATTTTAATTTTATCATTGTTATGTGTTAAAAACAATCTTTACAATATCTCTTGAATTTTTACCGTAATAGTGGTAACATCAGATAAAGGAGAAGCTACACCATTACTTACATTACTTACAGAATTAAGTTCAATAAATACATTCCACTTTCTTACAATCGAATTAGGATAGTTCATTGTTACTAGAGTACTCCATTTTTCAATCACATAATTAGCACCATGTACTCCTGCAACAGAAATGTCACCTATATCATTGCCATCATTACCACCTATACCATTATACGAACCATGTGGAGTACCAAAGTTAGAAGATGCGGAATTGAAAATTTGTGCAGTATGGATACCTATAAAATCCCCATAACTATTAGCATCTTCATTAAATATACTACATAAAAAACTGCCATAACCTAAATTACCAGTAATTAAAAGATTAAGTCCTAAACTTTCATCTAAAGGATAACTTCCGCTTAACTCGTCATTATCCCCAAATAAATACTCAATATAAGTCTTAGCTGATTCTCCTCCGCCTGTAGCCGCATCCAATTGTGCTTTGGTGACAAATTGATTAGAATTTACAGCTGGTTGCCCTATAACTGGAGTACTAAATGTTGCAACTTCATCTAATGCATCTAAGTGCAGTGAAGCAGTTGTAGCTTCTGTTGAATTGGACGCACTAAGTACGATTTGATTCATAGCAGCATCTCCTCCTATGACAACAGTATCCCCTGTGTTATTGTAATCTACCCTAAAATTAGCTACGATTATTAATGTAGTTTTATAATTTAGTGACCCCTCCCCATATTTAGGAGTCTTCTAAAATAGAAAAATCGGCTGTTTTGACCTGTTTTTCTATGAACATTTCCGGCGTCAAATTTCCGAGGAAACTATGCGGCCTGAAGGTGTTGTACTCCTCTCTCCAGACTTCTATTTTCTCTTTGGCATCTTCCAGTGAAAGAAACCAGTGTGCGTTTAGGCACTCATCCCGGAAGCTCCCATTGAAAGACTCAATATACGGATTATCTGTGGGTTTTCCCGGTCTAGAGAAAATTAATTCAACCTGATGTTCATACGCCCACCTGTCGACTTCTTTAGAAATAAACTCCGATCCGTTATCTACCTGAATCTTTTTCGGCTTTACGCCCTCTAATAGACGAAGTTCCTCCAAAACGGCAACTACGTCGCCTCCTTTTAACCCTTGTCCGACTTGAATCGCCATGCATTTACGGCTATAGTTATCGACTATAGTTAAGCAACGGATCTTTCGGCCATCGAACAGCGCATCTGCCACAAAATCCATACTCCAACAATCATGTAAATTGGAAAAAACAGGCCGCTCGGAGCGGTGGGAAGCAGCCCGGCAACGCCTTGGGCGCTTCACGCGCAGATCCAAGCCCTCTTCTTTGTAGATACGGTAAACACGCTTATGGTTGTCTTTCCAGCCCTCTCTTTTTAGTAAAACAACAATCCGCTCGATACCGTAGCGAACCCGCGTCTCCGCAATATTCCGTATGCGCTGCCGTAGTGGAGCATCGTTCTTACGAACATTTTTATAATACCACACGGACGTACTCAGCAGTGATACATGACATGCTCTGCGAAGGGAAATTCGATAATCAGAAACCAATCCAGCAACCATTTTTCGACGTTGAGCAGGCTTTAATACTTTTTTTTTAAAACGTCTTGCAGCATCTGCTTGTCCAGGCTCAGATCCGCAACCAACTTTTTTAATTGAGCATTCTCCTCTTCAAGCTGCCGGAGACGGCGCAGTTCAGCTACCCCTAAGCCACCATATTTCTTCTTCCAGTTGTAGAAAGTGGCTTCACTGATTCCCATTTTGCGGCACACTTCCTCGACGCGTGTACCGGTCTCGGCCTACTTGATGGCAAAGGCGATCTGCGCTTCGGTAAACTTTGATTTTTTCATGGATATTCCTCCCGTTTAAAATTAGTAATTCATAAACGAATTCTCTACTTCTAAATACTCCAGTTTTTTGGGGAGAGATCACTCTCATGAGATCGATACGATCCATGGCAGTAATCTTTTCGTTATCCGGTCTTTTTATCTCATTATGTTCCTCTTTATAGCCTATAGTATCTGGATTTCGCATCCCTCTGATTTTTAACTCACTAGCCTGTCTTAGTGCCTTTACATATAGAAATACCGTACTGTCACTCCTACCGTCCGTATAGTAATATTCTTTTGGTATGTCCTGAGCAAATGAATAAAAGCAACAGAGGAATGTAAAGCAATTTAAGATTAAAGTTTTTGGTAGTTTCATAATATGGATTTAGGCCCTTACGTAAGCTTGTTTAATATATAATACTGGCATTCCAAACATATTTATTTTTGCGTATATAAAAAAGTTTTTTGATGCTTATTGTTATCCTCGAACCCACATTGTTGGGAAAATATGTTTGCAATATATTATGTAAAAGCTTAAAAAGCCTACAACCTTTGCACGATTTTTGTGTTATCTTTAAATAAATTTTTAATTCATTGACTATGCAAAAAACACTGCTTTCCATATTTGTTCTCTGTGCTTTGCAAGCCACGGCCTGCACCAATCTCAGAGAAGACGCGAATAATACGCTTCAAGACAGTACGGGTGCTCCTGTAGAAACAAACAAACCCAACACAAATTATAAACCTGCTTTCAAGGGCCAGACCCGTATAGCCGGTGTCAAGACCAAAAGCCCTTACACGGCAAAGGTGATCGCCCAAGGTCTAAAATCCCCGTGGGGAATAGCGATCCTACCGGACGGACGGTTTCTGATCACGGAAAAAGAGGGAACCCTGCGGATCGTGACCAAGGCAGGTAATGTATCAGAGGCTATCACCGGACTGCCAAAGGTAGATAGCAGAGGACAGGGAGGTCTTTTGGGCTTAACGTTGGATCCTCAATTCAGCAAAAACAGAATGGTATACTGGGTATTTTCCCAATCGGTGGATGGCGGCAACCTCACAGCTGTCGCTAAAGGGAAACTTGCTGCAAATGAGAAAACTATTGAAAATGTCAAAGTCATCTTTCAAGCAGGCCCTGCCCATGACGGCAAGTTGCATTTCGGAGGGCGTATCCTTTTCGACAAACAAGGCAACCTATTTGTAAGTACGGGTGAGCGTTCGGATAGAGTGACCAGACCCTTGTCACAGGATCTGAAAACGGGCTTGGGTAAAATCCTGCGCATGACAACGGAAGGTAAACCCGTCGCTGGAAACCCCTTTGCAAATACCGCAGGAGCCCTTCCTCAAATCTACACCTACGGGCATCGTAATGTACAAGGCCTGGCCTTCCATCCAGAGACCGGAGATCTGTGGGAAACGGAATTCGGTCCGCGCGGAGGTGATGAGCTCAACCGGATTGTGGCCGGCAAAAACTATGGCTGGCCTGTCATCACGTATGGATTGGAATATAGCGGAAAGGAAATAGGCAACCCACCCATACAGCAAAAGCAGGGACTAGAACAACCTGTCTATTATTGGGATCCGGTATTGTCGCCAAGCGGCATGGCTTTTTACACAGGATCTGACATTCCAGAATGGAAAAATAACCTGTTTATTGGCGGATTGAGCAGTACGCACATCGCCCGGTTGGTCATTCAAAACAACAAAGTCGTGGGAGAAGAAAGATTGCTCACGAAAGAAGGTCAACGTTTCCGTGATGTCATCGATGGGAAGGACGGTGCGCTCTATGCGATCACAGATGGGGGCAGGCTATACCGGGTTGGCAAGTAATAAACTAAACTCATGATGCTGGCGCACGAATCCTTTCGTGTGCCCAAAGATAAACGAGCACACGAAAGGATTCGTGCGCTAGCGGAGGGTAAATAAAAGAAAAGGGCACACGCCTGTGGCGTGTGCCAACTAATAAAGCAGTTTTTTATAGCGCAAACGCCCTATCTCCTTTTTTGTAAGGATAGTCTCCATCAAATTTCCCCGGTATCTTCACATAGCGCAACGCCTGTGTCATACCGACTTCCGAGGTGAAAAATCCCGTCAATGTAAGTTGCTTCATCATATGGAAGAAGTGGTTGGGAGTCTCATCCTTGATCGCATCCACTTTGCGCTTGAATTCGATCTCACCTGTATTGTCCCCTTCCTTCGCTTTCAGCTCTTCCTCTCGTTCCTTCAACGTTTTCGACCGCTCTTTTTGGAATTCTTTCGCCTCCTTGTCCAAGGTATTCACAAACTGTAGTTTCTCCTCGGCAGAAAGCTCTGCGAACTTCTTACCGAAATCCTTTCCGGCACGTTCATTCACTCCGTTCAACCCTTCGACGAATGCCTTTTGGTCGGCCGGTGAATAGCAGTCACGGATCATTACCGGGATAAACGAACCCACGTCCGCATCCTTTGCCCCCGGCGTGCTTGTCCGGGGCAGGATCGCTTCTGCCAGTTCATTCAAAAAATCTATATTGTTTTTTTCAAATAGCGTCTCCACCGTTTTGGAAGCTGGTCTGGTACAGCCTTCCAAAAACAGATTGGCTCCGATCACAGAGCCGCCCAATATCATGGCGACCCGTTGTATAGCTTCTCTTCTGTTCATTGTAGTTACATTAAAAATTATACTTGACTTCCCATCCGGGACGATACGTGCGCTTTACAAATTGGTTCACTTCATCAAAATTTGTCACGCGCATATTGTCATTGTCCCACAACAGCTTCAGGCTCCTGCCGGGATATTTATTATTTATACGAAGATCTGCGCCACGGATAGCCAGATTGGCCATCAACAAGGCTTCTGTCAAAGGGCCTGAGATCTCAAAAGGGGCAGACATTTCCATCTTGCCATATCCGGCAAGACAGCCTTCTACCCACTGTGCCCAGTGTCCTTTGGCACCATCGGGAACTCTCGCGTACTTTTGCTTTACCTCTTTGTACTTTTTGGACGTAGGCAGCAGACGTGGGTTGGCGGCATAGGTATCGGCCAGTATCTTGCCTTTCTTACCGATCAGCAGGATACCGTTTCCTCCGTCGCCAAATTTCTCATTGGGTTCCAGTTCGTCCGGTCTGGGTGGCTGTATACCACCATCCATCCAATGGATCTTGACATCTCCTTTGGTCTTTGGCGTTTTGGGGAAGGTAAGGGTCACCGAACTGGACGGAGGACAGGATTCGGGAAAATACCCTCTCTTGAACTCATCCACGTACACCGACCCTACACTGGCCTGCACATCCTTGACATATTGGAGTCCGTAAATACTGAAAGGTGCCTCCAGGTTATGGCATCCCATATCGCCCAAGGCTCCTGTGCCGTACGGCCACCATCCACGCCAGTTGAACGGCACCAATTTGTTGATGTAGTCCGTATAGGGGGCAGTACCAAGCCATTTGTCCCAATCCAATGTAGCCGGTACGGGTGCTTTTTGCGTCGGCCAGGCGATTCCCTGTGGCCATACCGGTCTGTCTGTCCAAGCATATACCTCGACAAGGTCACCGATCAGACCTGCATCCACCCATTCGCGCATCTGGCGGACACCGTCTCCCGATGCCCCCTGATTGCCCATCTGGGTCACCACCTTGTATTTTTTGGCGGCATGGGTCAATGCCCTGGCTTCCCATACATCATGTGCCAGGGGTTTCTGCACGTACACGTGCTTGCCTAATTCCATGGCAGCCAATGCCTGTATCGCGTGGTTGTGGTCGGGGGTAGAGACGGACACAGCATCGATATGTTTGTGTTCCTTGTCCAACATTTCCCTAAAGTCCGTATAGAACTTGGCTTTTGGGAAATTGCTGACACTATCCTTTGCCCGGACTTTGTCCACATCACAGAGATAGGCGATATTGGCCTTGCCACTCTTGTGAAAGTTGTTGACGTCCGATCTGCCCATTCCTCCGACACCAATGGAGGCAATCTGTAGCATATCGCTAGGAGCTCTATATCCTTTTCCACCCAGTACATGCCTTGGCACGATACTGACGCCCGCTGCGATGACAGCGGCCTTGCGAATGAAATCTCTACGGTTTTCTTTTTCGTTAGTCTGCATGGTCTTAAAAATTACAAATTACCTTTTTTGAGTTCCTCCACCGCAAAATCTACAGCCCGAGCCGTCAGGGCCATATAGGTCAGCGACGGGTTGATACAGGCAGCAGAGGTCATACAGGCACCGTCGGTCACAAAGACGTTCAAGGCATCCCACACCTGGTTGTGTTTGTTCAGCACAGAGTTCTTGGGATCCGTACCCATACGTGCCGTACCCATCTCGTGGATACCCTGGCCAAAGCCGTAACCATTATCATAGGTTTTGACGTCCTTTACGCCGACACTTTCCAGCATCTCCTTCATCTCGTTCATCATATCCGGGCGCATCTTTTTCTCGTTCTCCTTGATTTCCATATCCATGGCCAGGATCGGCAGCCCCCATTTGTCCTTCTTGTCCTTGTCCAGGAATATACGGTTCTCGTGATAAGGCAGGATCTCGCCGAATGCACCGAAGTTGATCGACCAGGCTCCGGGTTCGAGCATCGCATCTTTCCAGGCTCCTCCTACGCTCATCTCTTCGACAGAGCCCGACCAGCGGCCACGACCTGCTCCCCCTTGATAACCGAATCCACGTACATAATCCCTTTTTTTCGTATCTCCGGGCACATTGACAAAACGGGGTACATATAATTTTCCGGGACGTCTTCCAAATTCATATTTGTCATCATAACCTTCCACTATTCCTCTGGCACCCAACCTAAAGTGATGATCCATGGCATTGTGCCCAAGTTCGCCGCTACTGCTGCCAAGTCCTCCTTCCCACACATCCGTGGCGGAGTTCATCAATACCCAGGTAGAGTTGAATGCCGAAGCATTTACAAAAATAATCTTGGCATAAAATTCATAAGTCTGGTTTGTCTCTGCATCGATGATCTCTACACCTTTTGCTTTTTTGGTATCCTTGTCGTACAAGATACGGGTCACGATCGAAAACGGTCTCAACGTCAGGTTACCGGTCTTCATCGCGGCAGGAAGTGTAGCAGCTTGCGTACTGAAATACGCTCCAAAGTTACACCCCAGCCAACATTGGTTTTGGAATTGACAGTTGATCCGGCCTTCATGCGGTACAGTAATGTTGGCCGATCTGGAATTGATGAAGTGCCGGGTACCGCCGTACTGCTGTTTGAGGCGAGCGGCCAGGTCTTTTTCGACCACGTTCATCGGAATAGCCGGCATAAACTCGCCATCTGGAAGCACGTCCAAACCATCCCGGTTACCTTGTATACCGGCAAACCGCTCGGCATAACTATACCAAGGAGCGATATCCTTGTACCGAATAGGCCAATCCGTGCCGTGGCCATCCTTTAGATTGGCCTCAAAATCCAGATCCGAAAAACGGTAACTCTGCCTTCCCCAGGTCAGGGAGCGCCCTCCTACCTGATACCCCCGGTACCAGTCAAACCGCTTGACCTCCGTATAGGGGCTCTCTTTTTCATTTACCCAGAAATCCAGGTTTTTCTCATTTAGGGGATAATCTCTCTTCAAAACGGGATAATTTTCCTCCATCTCCCTGGTTCTGCCCCCCCGATGCGGGTATTGCCACAGGTCTTCATTGGCATGATAATCCTTGATATGCTCCACGTTTCGGCCACGTTCCAGCATGATCGTTTTTAACCCTTTTTGCGTAAGCTCTTTCGCTGCCCAGCCTCCACTGATCCCCGAACCTATCACAATAGCGTCGTACACATTATTCTCAACCATTTTATTTAGTTTGTTTATATTAGATTATTTAACTCTCTCTTCTTTTTTTAGTGGTCAGTGATCAGTAGTCAGTGATCAGTAACTGACCACTGACTACTGACCACTTGTTACTGATTCGATACCTTTTCGTCTTTGAACAGCACTAAAAATATCAGCATCACTACAAAGGCGATCACGGCAGGAACAATCCATACCTGTTGCCAGAACCCCGCTAAATCCGACCCTCGCAGTTCTTGATATTTATCTCCGATAAAACCGGCAACCCAAAATCCAATAAGTTGTCCTACACCATAAGTCGCCAATGTAATCAATCCTTGCGCAGCACTCTTGTATTTTAGGCCTGCTTTGCTATCTGTATAGATCTGTCCCGATACAAAGAAGAAATCATAACAAATTCCGTGCAGGGCTATACCTAAGATCAACATGAAAGACAGCTCTCCTGCATTTCCGTAGGCAAACAACAGGTACCGTAAGCCCCATGCCAACATACCGACCAAAATGGTCTTCTTAAAGCCAAATCTCGTAAAGAAAACAGGCAATAACAGCAAGAAAAACACCTCGGACATCTGCCCAATAGTCATCTTTCCTGTTGGATCTTTCAATCCTATTTCAGCCAAAAAGGGATTGGCATTCTGATAATAAAACGCCAATGGAATACAGATAAGTATGGACGAAATAAAGAATATAAGAAAGTTTTTGTCCTTCAACAATTTCACGGCATCCAACCCGATAATGGAGGCGAAAGAAGGTTTTTCCTCTATACTGGCTTTGACCGGAGGGGTCTTAGGCAGGACAAAGGAAAACAAACCCAATACCAGGGAAGCAACTGCTGTCATCAAAAAAGTATTTTTCAACAGCCCTTGTGCAGCGCCTTCTTGCGAATCCCATTTGAACAGATAGCTGATAGACAGACCGGCTACAATCCAACCTATTGTCCCCCAGATACGGATACTGGAAAATTGTTTTTCGGGATTGGTCAGCTGTCTGAATGAGACGGAATTGACCAGGGCCAACGTAGGCATGTACAAAATCATATAGGCTAGCACATAAGGATAAAAAACAGCTATTTCTGTTGCATTGTACATCTGGAACATCAAAAATGCGCCGATCAGATGCAAGATTCCCAAGATCCGCTCCGCATTGAAATACCTATCCGCAATCATACCGATGATAAACGGGGCAATAATAGCACCTAATGACTGTGTAGAGAATACATTGGATATCTCATAAGGTTCGGCTTGAAGGTTCTTAATAAGGTATGTACCCAACGTAACGAACCACGCTCCCCAAATAAAAAATTCGAGGAACATCATAAACGATAGTTTAAATCTGATTGAAGGTGTCATGTTTATTTTGTTTTAAATTGATTAGCGTTTTTTATTTTAAAGTTATGATGGTGACAAAGGTTACAGTGGTTATAGAAGCCATGAGCCTTCGTCTCTTTCATAACCCCCGTAACTACCATAACCATTATCATTTTATTTCAAAAAACCGTCCACTTCCCTATAGGCATTGACCAGAGCTTCCTCTCCCTCTTTTCCAGATTTGGACATACCGTGTTCCATACCAACGATTCCTTTATAACCTTTATTGTACAACCACTTGAACACATTTTTATAGTTGATTTCTCCGGTAGTCGGTTCTTTACGCCCAGGATTGTCCCCCACCTGTATGTAAGCAATCTCGCTCCAACATTGCTGCATAAAGTTAATCAGATTCCCTTCGTTCTTTTGCTGATGATAAGCATCATACAGAATTTTGCAGGAAGGGCTGTTTACAGCCTTACAAATTTCGTATGCCTGATCGGTATATCTCAGGAATAAGTCCGGCGTATCACTCAACGGTTCCAAAACCATCGTGATGCCATGAGGTTCGAACAGCTCCGCTCCTCGCTTTAGGCCTTCGATGACATTGGCAGTCTGCACACCCAAAGGCAATTTTCGTTCATAGTTTCCAGGGACTACGGTCACCCATTGGGCATTGACCCGTTTGGCAATCTCGATGGATGCCCGGCAACCTTTCAAAAATATATCCAAGTGCTCTTGCTTATTGGCAGCCAAGGTGTTTGCGCCATTGCCACCCTTGGGTACGACAAATACCCCCATCCGCATACCCAATTTAGTCAAAAGTTCACCTATTTTTTTCTGTTCGTCCACGCTTCTGTCTGGCATACCGTTGTCTTCGATACTTCGAAAACCCAGGTCATGCATGTATTTTATCTCATCTAGCATATTGCTACCTGCAGAAGCCTTAAACATGCCTTGATGGGGGGCATAATCCAGATTAAAGGTCGTTCCCTGCATACGGGTTGTTGATAGCGTATGTGAAGACAGCATGGCGCTGCCTGCAAGTACTCCTGTACTTTTAATAAAATCTGATCTTTTCATCAAATACAAGGTTTATGTTGATTTCTTTCTATAATTATAAATAAATGTACTTATTAAATCACGAACTATATACCACTAGATATAAAGGTGTGTATCGATACCGGGTTTCGCGACAGGGTAAAACCCATTCTCATCGGGCATGATCTTCGGATTTGCATCCCAGGCATATACTTCCGGAGATAAATCGACAGTAGACTGTAACGCTTCATCCCATTTGATCACCTTTCCGGTGTAACATGCCGCACGGCCGATGATACCTGTCAATGTGCTATAGGCCGAAAAATCAATATCCGAAAATCGGTATTCGCCCTTTGCAATAGCATCAAACAGTTCAACATGTTCCTGTGCATAGGGGTTGGGGTCACCTTTGGACTGATGCCTATAGATTTCATTTCCTTGTGCATCCCACAGCACCGCTTGGTTTCCTGCCGATAGATATACCCTTCCTTTGGTCGCTTGAAAAGTTTCGTCCACCCGATTGGTGATCCCTTCGAAATGCCGACATTGACTGTACACTACTGTTCCATCATCATATGTCAGTTCTACCGCAAAATTATCGTAGATCTCTCCATGGTCTTTGCCTGTACGGTGCGCCCGAGATCCCGTTCCTTGGATAGAAACAGGGTATTTTCCTTTGATCCAATTGGCTATATCGATATTGTGCACATGCTGCTCCACAATATGGTCACCACATAGCCAATTGAAATAAAACCAATTGTGCATCTGGTATTCCATTTCGGTTTGACCGGGCTTTCTAGGCCTTAACCATACCCCTCCACTGTTCCAGTAGACCTGTCCCGATACCACGTCCCCGATCTGCCCATCATGTATACGTTGGATGGCCTCTCGATAATTACGTTGAAATCTCCTTTGGAAACCGACTACTACGTTCAGTTTTTTGCGTTTGGCTTCTTTGGCCAAATCCAATATCTTACGGATTCCGGGAACATCCACCGCTACAGGTTTTTCCATAAAGGCGTGTTTACCCTGCCTGACCACTTCTTCAAAATGCTGAGGCCTAAATCCTGGAGGCGTAGTCAAAATAACAACATCTGCATCGGCAATAGCCTGTTTATATGCCTCAAAACCAACATATTTCCGGGAATCCGGTACATCAACCTTGTCTGCATATTTTTTGATTAAATTGTTGTAAGACTTCTCTATATTGTCTGCAAAGGCATCTGCCATAGCGACCAATTTCACATGCTGTCCCGAATTAAAGGCATTGACCACAGCTCCCGTACCTCGTCCACCACAGCCTACAACGGCTATCTTGATCGCATCGTCTACTCCAGACAATACGGAAGAGACTGCCGGGCTGGTGCCCACAACGGCTAAACCTGCAACAAGGGATGAAGATTTGATAAAATCTCTTCGGTGTATATTTTTCATATAATTATTGTTTATTAAGTAGTTAGTACATGATAAAAAAGTTTTTCGTCATTGCGAACACGAGGCATGAGGGTGAAGCAATCTCTTCGAACGAAAAACACAGATTGCCTCCTCGTTCCTCATAGCAATGACGTGTTTTTTTTACTGTATTCATCTGAGAATCATGTAGTCTGTGATTGTTCTTAGCTATTAAAAGTCTTCAATTGGTTTTTGGTTATAATATTTTATGATGTCTTCCAAAGGTGGCGGGTTCAATGGTCTTACCACACGCATCCCTACAAAGGGGGCTTCGGGAAACCACCAATTGGACTTGGGAACCTGTGGGTCCAGCTGCTTCCACATCGGATCTGAAAAACCTCTTGCCGCAGAGCGCAATTCGGCGGCCGTGCTTTTGAAAGACCCGCCCCGTACTGCATGTGGATACAGTTCTGTAGGAACAGTAACCGGATCTTCTACAACATCCTTATCGGCCCTATGCGTATAGTCCGGGAGGTACTGATCGTAGGTCCACTCCGCAACATTTCCGATCATATCGTACAAACCAAAAGCATTTGGTTTCTTTTGTCCTACCTTATGCGTTTTATCTTCACTATTATCAGCATACCACGCATACTCGCCCAACGCGGGAGCATCATCACCATAATAATATTCGGTAGCCGATCCTGCCCGACAGGCATATTCCCATTCAGCTTCCGTAGGCAACCGATAAAATATACCCGTTCTCAGGTACAACCATTTACAAAACTGAATCGCATTATAGTGTGTCATGGCTATCGCCGGTTGACCTTGCTTGCCCATACCAAAGGTCATGTCCAGATAAGGTTTTGTGGGCCGCGTCACAGCATCAATGCCCGTAGGCTGTGTCACACCATCCACCTTTTGTTTTGCCTCACTATCTGTCCGTTTGGAAAGTTCATAGTCTTGGTAGAGAAAAGCTTCAAAAACATCCCAGGTGATTTCGTAGGTACTCATCCAAAAAGGAGATATTTTCACTTGATGCACAGGCTTTTCGTCTGCGTTGCCTGTCTTGCTACCCATCAAAAAACTCCCGGCCGGAATAGCTTCCATAGAAAACGATAGAGACGTATTGGGTATGACCTGCGTATACCGCTCATTAGGAACCGACTGACCTAAAACAATCCCGCCCCCCAGCAAAAAACAAATACTTAAAATAATCCTTCCCATAATATGGTTAGTGTTCAAAGTACACTTTAATAAAACCTAAAATTAAGACTTCCAAATGACAATTGCAATAACATTGTCGTTACAGAATACAGAAAATAAATATTTAGGTATTGTTAAGCATATATATTTTTGTCGTCCAGACAGCTTGCCCCGAATGCATTCGGGCATAGGGATGAGAAGAAAGATGAAATACAAAAAAGTTTGCATACCAGCTAAGAATACGCTAAATTTGGCCATTATTAATAAAAATGACGGTTTTACGTATATACCACATCCATTTGCATCATCGCCATTGCGGCGATATGTAACTGTTATGTGTTTCTACGTGAAGCATTTTTCCCAATAGTCCTTATTTATTAATAATTATCAACGACAACTTGAATACTTTGAAACCTGCATGAATTGCCTCACTTTCACAAAAGAACACAAATTAAGCAAGCTCTACTGTAGACCACAGACAATAGGCAAAAAAACAATTCATGCAAGCTTCATTGCCGTTAAAAAATAGAACATTCTAATGAAAAATCTTAAAATTGCTATCCAGAAATCGGGTAGGTTAAACGAAAAATCTGTTCTTCTTCTTAAAAACTGTGGACTGGACTTCGAAAATTACAAAAGCTCCCTCATCACCACTGTATCCAACTTCAACCTCGAAATACTTTTCCTGCGGGACGACGATATTCCGGGGTATGTAGAAGAAGGCATTGCCGATCTGGGCATCGTTGGCGAAAATGTCATCGACGAAAGCCAGGCCAAGGTCAATTATATACAGCGTTTGGGGTTCGGTAAGTGTACCCTAAAACTGGCCATACCCAAAGATTCACCTGTACAGGAACTAAAAGATCTGAATGGCAAGTCTATTGCAACCTCGTACCCCAACATTCTTAAAAATTTTCTGGACGAATACAAGATACAAGCCGATATACAGACTATCTCCGGTTCGGTCGAAATCGCACCGGGGCTTGGACTGAGCGATGCTATCTGCGATATTGTCTCTACAGGTGGTACACTAAAGAGCAATGGACTGAAGCCCTTCGCAGACGTACGCAAATCTGAAGCTATCCTGATCGGGCGCAATGGTCTGGAAAAAAATGAGATCCTTTGTGAACTGTTACAACGTATCCAATCGGTATTGCGTGCCAAAGAGACCAAATATGTCGTACTGAATGTTGAGAAATCCAATTTACCCCAAATCACGGAACTTCTGCATGGGGTCAAAAGCCCTACCGTCGTCCCATTGGCCGAAGAAGGTTGGGTAGCGGTACACACCGTCATATCCGAAGATGATTTTTGGGAAAAAATAAACAAACTGAAATCGGCAGGAGCACAGGGAATCGTGGTCATGCCTATCGAAAAAATCATTTTGTAATGCTGCGAACATACAAATACAATACCCTTTCGGCAGAGGAGAAAAATCAATTGATCCAACGGAATACAGATCCGAACAATACGATTCAAGAAACGGTTTCCGGCATTTTAGATCAGGTCAAAAACAAAGGCGATGAAGCTCTGCGGGATTTTGCTGCGAAATTTGACAAGGTAGATCTGAAGAATTTATTTCTGGAAAAAAGCGATATCGAAGCTTTAGCTTCCACCATTTCCCGCGATCAGCAGCGTGCGTTGGAAATTGCCTTTCAGAATATACACCGATTTCACAGCACACAGCTCCGGCGCGAACGCGTCACCGAAACGATGCCCGGCGTAAAATGTTGGCGTGAGGTGCGCCCTATCGAAAAAGTGGGTCTATATATCCCAGGAGGGTCTGCCGTATTGCCCTCTACCCTCTTGATGCTCGGTGTGCCAGCCCGCATTGCCGGCTGTAAGGAAATCGTCGTCTGCTCTCCGCCTCAACAAGACGGTAAGATCAATGGTTTCGTAGCCTACTGTCTGCTTTTACTAAAGATAGACCGTATATACCTTGTCGGTGGAGCACAGGCAGTGGGTGCCATGGCCTACGGGACGCAGACTATCCCGAAAGTAGACAAGATATTTGGCCCGGGAAATCAATATGTCACCAAAGCCAAAAGCATCATTCAGGGGCAAACCAACGTCAGTATCGATATGCCGGCAGGGCCATCGGAAGTACTGGTCATTGCCGATCAGAGTGCCAATCCGGCTTTTGTCGCGGCAGATCTGCTTGCCCAGGCCGAACACGGAGCCGATAGCCAGGCTGTATTGGTAGCCACTTCATCTGCTACCATAGAGAAAGTCAACAAAGAACTAAAAAAACAGATAATTGTCTTACCTCGACAGGAATTGGCTCGGAAAGCCATTGAAAACTCGTATGCTATCATTACAGAAACGCTCATAGAAGCCATGGAGTTTTCCAATGCCTACGCTCCGGAACACCTCATTATAGAAAGTGACGAATGGCAATCCCTGATCGTTAAAATAAGCAATGCGGGATCTGTCTTTCTCGGACATCTGACTCCCGAAAGTGCAGGAGATTACGCATCGGGCACCAACCACACCTTGCCTACGTCGGGCTATGCCCGTTCGTATTCGGGCGTATCCGTAGATTCTTTTATCAAGAAAATAACCTTTCAGCACATCAGCGAAGAAGGTCTCCAACAGATAGGCTCCACTGTAGAGATACTCGCCGAACTGGAAGGACTGCAAGCGCATAAGAATGCGGTGAGCATACGGAATTAAATAAAGAGAGGAGCTAATGCTCCTCTCTTTATTTAATTTATCTCTTCCCGAACCTTTCCTTAAATTCCTCCGGAATCGGCCTCTCCAACAGGTATTGGTAATAGAAACGAGCCCTTTCGTAAAAGTCATACCGCAGTTTTGACCGTGCGAATCCATGTCGGCTACCCGGATAGATCATCAATTCAAACGGTACACCATGATCCGTCAATGCATCAACCAATTGTGTCGTATTTTGCAGATGGACATTGTCATCCAAATCCCCGTGCATAATACGCAGACCTCCTTTATAACGGTCGACATACGTCAATATAGACCCTGATCTATACCCTTCCGCATTGTCTTGTGGTGTATCCATCCAACGTTCGGTATAATGCGTATCGTACAGTTCCCAGCTGGTCACCGGTGCTCCCGCAATGCCATAATCAAAATAATCAGCTCCTTTTGTCAATGCCAGACAGGTCATATACCCTCCATAGCTGTGCCCGGTGATCAACAATTTGTTTTTGGCCACCCAGGGTTTGGATTTGAGCCATTTGACGACAGTAATGTAATCGATCAGCTCCCAATGTCCCAGATTGCGGTGCATCCAGGCGACACCTTGCTTGCCAAAATGCCCCGAAGCCCTGTGATCACACTGTATCTGTATAATTCCTTCATTGGCCCAATACTGTGACATGCCTCCATAAGGACTTTGTGAACTGTTTTTCCACGTATTTTTGACCGTACCGGCGTCGGGACCTCCGTAGATACTCATAATGACCGGATAAACTTTGGTTTCATCAAAATCGGTTGGATAGGTGATCACAATCGGAAGATCAAACTTACCATCATCGGACTTTATCGTAAAATATTCGGTTTTGCCAATGTTATACCTGGCAAAATCAGGTGATTTGCTATCTGCCAATTCCCGCATGATTTTACCTTTATTATCGACCAAAGCCACTTTGTTTGGTGTATCCACGTTGGAATAATTCGTAATGAAGTAGGCTCCATTGGGTGACACACGGACTTGATGCGTATAATCGCCAAACGTCAAACGTTTGAAATTCTTTCCCGAATAATCTATCCGGTATAAATCTACCGTAGCCGAATTTTCTTTACGAGCCGTAAAATAGATCACCTTATTCTTTTCATCGATGTATTCCAAAGAGACGACCTGCCAATCTCCTTGGGTGATGGGATTGAGCAGCTTGCCATCCAGTGTGTACAGATAATAATGTGCCCAACCCGTTTTATCGGATTTCAAAATATAATGTTTATTGTCCGCCAGGTAGGTGATGCGTTCTTCGTGGTCCAGATTGATCCATGTCGGTTGTTGTTCGTCATAGATTTCTTTCTTGCTTCCATCAAAAGGATTGACGGCATAAAATTTTAGATTGGTCTGGTCTCGGTTCATCCATTGCACCATAATGGATTGGCTGTCAAAACTCCAATAGGGTTGTCCGAAATATTGATCTTCATCTTCGTTAAAATCTGCCCATACGATCGGAGAACCTTCCACCTTGACAAAACCTATCCTAACTTTCGGATTCTCCTGTCCCGCTTTAGGATACCGGGTTTCTTCCAGATAGCCATTCTGTCCCCTGGACACGTAGATCGGAAACATGGGGACTCTCGTATCATCAAACCGCATAAAGGCCAGTTGCTTGCTATCCGATGACCACCAAAAGGCTCTGTAGTTTGTCGGTCTACCCAAGATTTCTTCATAATACACCCACGATGACCAACCGTTGTAGATCACGTCCGTACCATCTGAAGTATATTGTACCTCCTTGCCCGAACGGATCTCCATACTGTATAGGTTGCTATTCCTGGTGAAAGCCACATACTTTCCATCGGGCGAAAGCGTAGGATTCTGTTCTTCCTCTTCGGGCGAATCGGTCAATTTCTTTTCTTCTCCCGTTCCATAATCGATAAAAATATCCTTGTCCCGTACAAACACTCGTGTGGAGATGTCTTCCTTAGGGACATAGAGGCTTCTGGCTCCGGTTTTGACGTCGACTTGATAGGTCTTTTTGTCCTTTGCGTCTTCTTCCAGATAATGCGTATCATCAGCCCAACCCGAATATCCGTTTATCGGTTGGGTGAGCGTATATCCTTGTCCCCAGGATTCATCAAAGCTCAAACGCCTGGTCTGCGCATGGGTCAGGTGATAGGCCATAAGCAAGCCAACAACCCACAGGGTGCTAAAAACTTTCTTCATAGAAATCTAAAAATTAGTCGGACGAAGTTACAATTTAGTACATGACAAAAAAAGTTTTTCGTCATTGCGAGCGAAGCGAAGCAATCTCTACGGACGAAAAACGCAGATTGCCACGTCGTGCCTTCTCGCAATGACGCGTTTTTATGTTGTTTTTATTTTTTGTCATGTACTGTAAAATTATAAATAAAAAAGCCACCTTTTTAAAGTGGCTTCGTATAAGTTCAAATAGATACTAGAGGCTAAAACGTAAAATTGTTTCTTTCGACCAACTCTCCATTGCTTTCATAAGTCGAATCGTCCTGACCGGGCTCGTATCTCTTTTCTACGACGTCCTGGTTGGCTTTGATATATTCCACCACCTCTGTCAATCCTTCGGCGAATTTTTCAAAATCTTCTTTGTATAAGAAAATTTTGTGCTTGATAAACTGACCGTCTTCGAAACGCTTTTTACTTTCTGTGATCGTCACATAGTAATCATTTGACCGAGTCGCTTTTACATCAAAAAAATAAGTACGTTTTCCCGCTCTCACCTTTTTTGAAAATACCTCTTCACGCTCTTTGTTTTCAAAATCTCCCATTAGTCTAGTAAGTATTTAAGTTTAATTTCAATGTTTTGATGCTATAAATATATAGGAATTAATTTTAAAAGTCCAAATTTTTATGAAAAATTTATAAAAGTTTTTTAGTCCCTAAAACTTTTCCAAAGTTTGAAACTTTGGAAAAGCTATCGTGCGCAGCATTCACCGACAAAATCAGGGGTTTTACCGACCTTTATCCCAAAGATGCCTAAGTACGTTGCGGGTAAATGTCGATTTTCATGTATATTCGAATTGTAATAATTTAGAAATGGATACAAAAGATAAACATAACATACCACCAGTCCCTCCCAACAACTCCAAAAGTGCTACTACGGTCGGCGCTATCATTATCCTGTTCGGGGTTTTTCTGCTATTGAAGAACCTGGACTTTGGGATAATCATTCCTTCCTGGATCTTGGGGTGGCAAATGATACTTATTATCATCGGCTTGGTCATCGGTGTCAATTCCAATTTTGAGAAAAAATCATCCCTTATCCTTATTTGTTTGGGTGTATTGTTTTTATTGAAGGAATGGATAGGGTTTTCGGTAGGCAAAGTCCTTATTCCCTTGATTGCCATAGGCATAGGTATTTATCTGGTCAAACGTAACAGACAAGCTGGCTCTCACCCCCCTATTCCGCCACAAGGGGACGCTGCTACAACTGACGACAGCTTCGATTGGGACAAACGGGTCGGAGACTTCTCTGCGACCGAAGAAACGGATCATAGCCGCAATGACGAACGTACGTATGCTTCGTCGCCCTACGGATTGGAAAACTATCTAAAAGTCGAAGCTATCCTGGGCAGTTCAAAGAAGATTTTGATGACCAAGAATTTTCTGGGAGGGACATTGACCAATATATTGGGGAGCACAGAGATCAACCTGTTGCAGGCAGACCTCCAACAGCCTGCTGTCATCGATGTCTTTCAATTGTTTGGAAGTACAAAAATCATTGTTCCTCCACATTGGACAATATCTACGCAGGTCTCTTCTGTACTGAGCGAAAATGACGATAGGCGTATCATCATCAACCATCCTTACGACGAAAATAAGCGGTTATACATTACAGGAACATCTATCTTGAGCAATATTGCCATCAAAAACAGCTAGTAGCATGTCGTCTCCCCCATTCAAAATAAAGAATAAAAACCGTCTGATCCACATCAGCTCATGTACGGTCGGCATCCTGTATTTTCTAGTATCCTATTTCTTGCTGTGGTGGGATATGCGCCCCTTGAAGGTAACACCTACCGAACCCGCTATAGGAGCTGTTTCCATGACAATATGTTCTTATCTTATTTTCAGTTCTTTACAATTTTACCTTCCCCGAAAAAACCAGTACATCAAGATTATCATCATCTGCTTCATCCTGACGGTCGTCAGCGTAGCCATATCTGTCTTTGCTCTTTTGCAGTTTTTTGATGTACCGTCGCTTGAACATTTTACAGCAAGGCTACCCTATCGTTTCATTATCAACTTTCTGTTGCTGCTGTTTATCATGGTCATCAATATATTCTGGAATATACAGGAAGAATACGAGGACAACAAACGCAGGAAAGAAGAAACCGAAAAACTGGTGCGGGAGGCCGAGCTCTACAACCTCAGACAGCAGTTGCAGCCCCATTTTCTATTCAATAGCCTCAACTCGATCATTGCTTTGATTTCGGCCAAACCCGATCTGGCCCGGAAAATGACCTTTCAGCTGTCGGACTTTTTGAGGGGAACGATGCGCAAGGATGACAAACAGCTCATTCCTTTGGGCGACGAAATCCGCCACTTGGAACTTTATCTGGAAATCGAGAAGGTTCGTTTTGGTCACCGACTGAATACGGTATTCCATTATGAGGAAAAGGTATTGAAAACCAAAGTTCCCGGCATGATCATCCAGCCTCTCATGGAAAATGCCATCAAGCACGGTCTATACAACCTCACCGGTGACGTCTGCATAGAAACACATATCCATCTTGAACAACAGATGCTGACCATATCCATCAGCAATCCCTACGACAAAGATCAATATACAAGCACCAAAGGCACTGGATTTGGATTGAGCAGTGTACAGCGTAGACTATTCTTGATCTATGGACGTACGGACCTGCTGTCTGTACAGAAAACCGAAAGTAAATTTATAGCAAGCATAAAAATACCTCAACATGATCAAAGCATTGATAATTGACGATGAGCCTTTGGCTCGCCTTATTATCTCCGAATACCTTGCTGCACACCCCGACATCACGGTCGTAGGCGAATGTGGTGACGGATTTGAAGGGATAAAAGCCATTCAACAGCACAAGCCGGATCTGGTGTTTCTGGATGTACAAATGCCCAAGTTGACCGGATTTGAGATGTTGGAGATACTGGACGAAACACCCCATATCGTATTTACGACCGCATTTGAAGAATTTGCCCTAAAAGCTTTCGAAAAGAGTGCGGTAGACTATCTTCTCAAACCGATCAGCCAAGAGCGATTTGAACAAGGTTTGCAAAAATTCAGACAATTGCATACTTCCCAGACCAGCACCTCCTCTTCGAATACTTCGAATATGGAAGTCTTGAAAAGCGAAATCGAAGAAACAACGCTCGAACGTATCGTCGTCAAAAACGGTTCACAGATCAAACTCATCCCTGTACAACATATCCTCTATCTGGAAGCTTACGACGATTACGTCAAGATACATTGTACCGACGGCATGTTTCTGAAAAACAAAACCATGTCCTCTTTTGAAAAACAATTAGACCCCAAACAATTTGTACGTGTCCATCGCTCGTATATCGTCCGGGTGGACCAACTGGCCAAGATCGAACCCATGGAAAAGGAAAGCTATAAGGGTATCCTGCTCAACGGAGACAAAGTAAATATCAGTAAATCCGGATATGCAAGGTTGAAACAAACTATTGGGTTATAGTCCTTTGTTTTTGTAATTTTGCCGTATGAGTAAAGCTTTCTTTTCGGCACTTATTTTTTTATCCTTCGCGATCAATGGTGTATTGGCCCAAGACACCTTGAAACGAGATCCATTGGAGCCGTACATCGATTCGGTCGCATATACCTATACCCAACAGTCCCATACACATGCGCTGGCCATAGGTATCGTTCACCATAACCGTGCACAAACGTTCTTCTACGGTGAAACGGTAAAGGAAAATGCAACATTACCGACCGAAGAAACGATTTACGAGATAGGTTCGATGACCCAGATCTTTACGGCAACGCTACTGGCCGACGTGGTCGAAAAGGGTATCATCCGGTTGGAAGATCCTATTGTAAAATTTTTGCCCGACTCCATAGCCCACAATACCAGCCTGCAAGGTATAACCTTTCAATCCCTAGCCAATCATACTTCCGGCCTGCCCCATTCACCATCCAACCTGGACAAGAACCCCAACTATAATCCGCAGGATCCATACGCATTATACACCCGTAGAGATCTATTCGCTTTTCTAAAAAGCTTCCAGGCAAACACCACACCTGGAGAAAAATACGAATACAGCCCTTTGGGATATGGTCTTTTGGGCGAATTGATTTCCATGATTGCAAAGAAACCTTATGGTCAGCTTGTCAAAGAAGTCATCACGACCCCACTCTCCATGACAAACACGACGAACAAGCTGAACCCCAAGACCCAGCAACTGATACAGGGATACGATGAAAAAGGACAGGAAACATTATCTTGGAATACACAGGCTATGGCAGGTGCAACAGTCCTAAAATCAAGCCTAAAGGATCTCCTGGTGTACGCTCAGGCACAGTTCAACATGCCAAATACTCCGCTAGAACGTGCTATGGCGCTGACACGACAATTCACGTATTTCCTCCCTCCCGATTCTGATATTGGGCTGGCATGGCACATGAACATGGTCGGAGACATCGTTGTCTATTCGCATACAGGCAATTCGGGTGGATATCGTTCATTTATCGCCTTGGCTCCCGACAAAAAATCAGCTTTGGTCGTACTGACCAATACGGCTATATCAACAGATGATATCTGTACACAGATAATGGAAAGGATCATTGCTACGGAATGATCTCTTGTGCATGGTTCAACGAGATGGGTAGATGTACCGTTTGGGCTACAAGCCCATATGCAAACTGCTTCGTAGAGAGTGTCTAAAAAGCCAATCATACCGTCATTTCGACGAGGTACGAGGAGAAATCTATGGTTGAGCAGCTTTTCAACTTGTTGAAAATTAGTTAATTCTAATTCATCCATAGATTTCTCTCTTCGTTCGAAATGACGATTAATGAATTGCCAGACCTTTTTAGACCCCCTCCAATGGATAGAAAATCAATTTTAACTTAAGTTGTTAGCTTATATAAACAGCATCTATATTGCATATAATGGGAAAATTCGGTAAGTTTGAGAGCAACACACATTTAAAACTATAGAAAAAGTGAAAAAACGAATCGCTATTTTTGCATCAGGATCTGGCTCCAACGCTCAAAAAATCATGGAACATTTCAAATATTCTAATGACGCGGAAGTGGCTTTGGTACTGAGCAACAACGCCGATGCCTATGTGCTGCAACGTGCTGATAATTTTGAGATCCCTTCCCATGTTTTCGACCGACATGATTTCTATCAAACAGACGAAATCGTCAACTTGCTGAAACGTCTGGAAATAGATCTGGTCGTGCTGGCCGGATTCTTGTGGCTCATACCCGACAATCTGTTGAAGGCTTTTCCCAACAAGATCATCAACATCCACCCTAGCCTATTGCCCAGACATGGTGGCAAAGGCATGTACGGAGATCGCGTACACAAAGCCGTATTGGAAGCAGGCGACGACGAACATGGCATCACTATACATTTTGTCAATGAAAACTTTGACGAAGGCGAGGTGATCTATCAGGCACGATTCCGTGTTGAGCCCACCGATACATTGGAACAGCTGAAATTCAATGGCCAACAATTGGAACATTTGCACTATCCGAAGATCATCGAGAATCTACTGAAAAAATACAATTAAAAAACGATTATTTATCCTTATCTTTGCGGCTCCAAATAAATAACAATGAATCATCCTGTCAAGATTAAAAATGCACTGGTTTCCGTATATTATAAGGACAACCTTGCCCCCCTTATCCAACTACTCAACAAATATGGTGTCACTTTCTACTCTACGGGTGGTACAGAAACCTTTATCCGCGATTTAGGAATAACGGTAGAACGTGTAGAGGATCTGACCGGATACCCATCAATCTTAGGAGGACGTGTAAAAACACTGCACCCCAACGTGTTCGGCGGCATCCTTTCCCGTCGTCCTTTGGAAGATGACAAAAAACAACTTGAAAAATACGAAATCCCCGAAATAGACCTTGTCATCGTAGACCTGTATCCTTTTGAAGAGACCGTAGCTTCGGGTGCCCCCGAACAGGATATTATTGAAAAAATAGATATCGGTGGTATATCTCTGATCCGTGCGGCCGCCAAGAATTTCAATGATGTCGTGATCATCTCGTCCAAGGACCAATATCAAGAATTGGAAGAAATCCTAACTGCACAAGAAGGAAACACAAGCTTGGAACAACGCAAGTCCTTTGCAAAAAGAGCATTCAACACCTCATCGCACTACGATACGGCCATTTTCAACTATTTCAACCAAGAAAATCCTTTAGAGGTCTTCAAACAATCTGAACAACAGGCCCAGGTATTGCGTTATGGAGAAAATCCGCACCAAAAAGGTGTATTCTTCGGCAATCTGAATGCTATGTTTGACAAATTGAACGGCAAGGAGCTTTCCTACAACAATCTTGTCGATGTGGATGCCGCTGTAGCCATCATAGACGAGTTTGAGGAGCCTACATTCGCGATCCTAAAACACACCAACGCCTGTGGAGTCGCCTCACGCCCCACAATCCGACAAGCCTGGATAGATGCTTTGGCCTGCGATCCGGTATCTGCTTTTGGAGGCGTACTCATCACCAATGGTGAAGTAGATAAAGAAACGGCAGAAGAAATCAACAAACTTTTCTTCGAAGTATTGATCGCACCTAGCTATACAGATGACGCCATAGCCATCTTGACAGAAAAGAAAAACAGGATCATCCTGCGCCGCAAAACGGTCAGACTTCCTAGTCAACAGTTCAAAACCTTGTTGAATGGTGTCATTCTCCAAGATAAGGACAACACCGTAGAAGGCCCGGCACAAATGACTACCGTCACCAAAACCAAACCTACGCCCGAACAATTGGAAGACCTGCATTTTGCCAACAAAATCGTCAAGCATACAAAATCAAACACTATTGTATTTGCAAAAAACGGGACATTATTGGCTTCCGGCGTAGGGCAGACATCCCGTGTAGATGCTTTAAAGCAAGCCATCGAAAAGGCAAAATCTTTTGGTTTTGAGCTTCGTGGCAGTGCTATGGCTTCGGATGCTTTCTTTCCATTCCCGGACTGTGTCGAAATAGCCGGAGACGCGGGCATCGCCGCTATACTTCAACCCGGAGGTTCTATCAAGGACCAGCTATCCATTGACATGGCCAATGAAAAAGGTGTTGCCATGGTGATCACAGGTGTAAGACACTTTAAGCATTAAGTTTTTTAAGACTTCCGAAGTTTCGAAACGGCAAAGCCTTCAACTTTGCCTTCAAAAACACAAAAAATTAAAGTTAAACTTCGGAAGTCTCTACCCTCCCATTCCTTTACATATTATTTTTAGCTAACTTTGCACAGTCAAAAATGGAATTGGCTGGTAAAAATATGTAGCCCTGTTAGGACATTACATATGCAAACACCTCCCTAAGATCCGTTCTATTAAATTTGTTGGTGTAGGTCTTATGAAAAAATCTGAAGAAATCAGCAGTTTTTTTTACAGTCAATATTTTGGCGAAGGGTTACGGATTACGTTGGGAGCAATCATTCCCGTCATCGTATGTGCCTTACTCGGTGAGTTTACCACAGGCACCCTGGTCTCTCTCGGAGCTTTGGTAGTCGGTATGTCTGACACTCCCGGTGCACCTACGCACCGAAGGGCGGGTGTAGTCCTTTGTACGGTACTGTGCGTCTTGACCATTGTCGTGACGGTGTTGCTCAACAGTTCGCTGATAGCCATGACCATCACCATAGCCACGCTTGGTTTTCTCTATTCCATGTTTGCTGTGTTCAATGCACGTGCATCTACTATCGGTACGATGTGCCTGCTGATCATGCTGATCAATGTCGATGACATGTACACCTTGCAAGAAGAACTCACCTACCTGTCTTATTTTATCATAGGCGCATTGTGGTACATTATCATCAGTTTTTCCATTACCTATGTCCGTCCATACCGATTGGCGCAGCAAGAGCTGTCCGAGACGATCATACAGGTAGCAGACTACATTCGACTAAAAGCAAATTTTTACGACATAAAGTCCGACTTGGACAAAAACTATGACAAACTGATCGAAAAGCAGATCGAAGTCAATGCTCACCAGGAAAATGTCCGGGATATCCTCTTTCACAGTAAAAGATCCATCAAGGATACCACCAAGAAGGGCCGATTCCTGACACTGATCTTTACCGATATCGTGGACCTTTTCGAACAGAGCATGGCCACACATTACGACTATACGGCTATCCGTGACAAATATGCATCGTCCGGTCTATTGGAAAAGATAAAACTCATCCTGCGCAAGGTAAGCTATGAACTCGACAACATATCGTATAGACTGCACGCCGAAAAACTACCTCGCCAACGGCATGATCTCAATAAAGAAATAGATGAACTGCGGGCTGCACTGGAAGTCTATGACAAAGAAAACGGCACCAATTCCATCGCCCTAAAGAAAATCATTGTCAATATCAGGACGATTGTCAATCTGATCCTACAGATATACAATTACTGCCAGCTCAAAAAAATAGACATCGAAAAAGAAGAGATGGCTCATACGCAAAAATTTGTCAAAACGGACATCATCAATTGGCAACGTTTTAGAGACAACCTAAGTCTCAATTCCAGTATATTCAGACATGCATTACGGATGTCTGTTACCTTGTCGATGACTTACCTTATCCTCAATCTCATTGATTTCTCCGAATTTGGGATCTATTGGGTATTGTTGACTATTCTGGTCATTCTTAAACCAGGTTATGGGCTGACAAAAGAGCGCAATCTGCAACGGATCATCGGAACCATTATAGGAGGCGTCATAGGCGCCCTTGTGCTGATGCTGATTCCCGATATGACCGCGCGATTTATCATCCTCGTCATTTTCTTTCTGATAGCATACAGCCTTTTCCGTATCAATTATATTATAGCAGTCATTTTTATGACACCCTATGTCTTGATCCTGCTCAGCTTCACGGGCGCCAACACATTGGAAATCGCCAAAGAAAGAGTAATCGATACGCTACTCGGTGGGATAATCGCTTTTGTATCCAGCTACGTCATATTCCCCAATTGGGAGAGCCTACAGATCAAAAAAAACATGCGGGAATTGCTCATCGCCAATTATCAATACCTCGCGCAGGCCATCAATATCCTCTCTGGACAAAAGATCGCCATAACGGACTACAAACTCGCCCGTAAAGAGGTCTATATTGCTTCGGCCAATATGGGTTCTACCTTTCAACGTCTGCTGACCGAACCAAAATGGAGACAGAAAATAACGAAGGAAGTCAACAGGTTTGTCATTCTGAACCATATCTTCTCCTCCTATTCGACCACACTGATGACACAGCTCAAGGAGGCGGATACGACAAACTTCAATAACGAGGACGTAAGATTATTCTATAAAGCATTGCAAAATCTCGAAAAAGCTGTCTATACACTCGATGACCAAGAGGACAATACATTCACCTTGGTCAAGAGCATAAAGGATATTATCGACTGTAATCCCGATAGTGAGGACGCTATAATAATTACAGAACAATTACAGTTTTTGGTCAAAATTTCAGCAGATTTGCTGAAAGTCACCACAGAGCTGGTCAGCAAGAATCAAGAGGAATAAGGCACAAGTTTGGAAATGGAAGAAATATACGATATCATCATCATAGGAGGCGGGCCAATCGGTCTGGCATGCGGTATTGCGGCACAGAAAAACAACTTATCGTATCTCATTATCGAAAAAGGCTGTCTGGTAAATTCCCTGTACCGCTATCCGGTCAACATGACCTTCTTCTCCACATCCGAACGGCTTGAAATCGGAGATACACCTTTCGTGACTATCCTTCCCAAGCCCAAACGTGCCGAAGCCTTGGAATACTACCGACGCATCCACAATAAGTTTGCGCTGAATACCCATCTGTTTGAAGAGGTATCGGCCATACATAAAGATGCGGATAACCTATTTGCCATACATACCTCCAAAGGAGAATATACCTGTAGGAATGTCATCGTCGCTACCGGGTTTTATGACATCCCCATGTACCTCAACATTCCGGGGGAAGAACTGCCCAAAGTATCCCATTACTACAACGACCCACACTATTATGCCGGGCAGAATGTCATTGTCGTCGGTGCCAGCAATTCTTCTATTGATGCGGCATTGGAAACATACCGAAAAGGAGCAAACGTCACCTTGGTCATCCGGGGTAACGAAATCAGTCATCGGGTAAAATATTGGGTCAGACCCGATATCGAAAACCGTATAGCCGAAGGAAGTATCAAAGCATACTACAACAGTGAGTTGACCGAAGTTACGGAAAGGGAAGCCGTCATTCGTACGCCGGATGGCATGGTCCGTATCGACAACGATTTTGTGCTGGCCCTGACAGGCTATCGTCCCAATTTTGAGTTTTTACAAAGGATAGGTATTACGATTCCCGAAGATGTCCCCAGAATCCCTGTACACAATCCCGAAACGATGGAGACCAATGTCACGGGCATCTACCTTGCCGGAGTGGTATGTGGCGGTCTGAACACGCATCTTTGGTTTATAGAAAACTCAAGGATACATGCCGATCTGATTATCAAAGATATTATCAGCAAGACCTAATGTTAGCGCACGAATCCTTTCGTGTGCCTCGATAAACAAGCACACGAAAGGATTCGTGCGCCAGCATAGGATACATGCGGATATAATTGTCAAGGATATTATAAGTAAAAGCTAAGCCTTCAACCCCTTAATAAATATTTTGGCGAGCTTTTGTTGCATACCGACAATATAATCAAAATCTTCCTTCGACGGAAGGAAGTCACTTTTGAGATCCTTGGTAGCCATTAAACGTAAGCCCATAGTGGCAAACAAAAACAGTTTAGAGCATTCTTCTACATCTAGCTGTCCGAGCTCCCCCCTTTCCATACCTTTGCGCAAAATGCCCTCAACAGCTTGCCTATGCATTTCAAAAGCACAGATGAAAGTCTTTTCCATATCCTCGGATATCTCTTTGCGACTCAACAAACTAAACTCAATAATATAGTAATAGCGCTTGATAAACTCGATCCTTTTTTGGAGCAAGGCCAAGATAGAATCCTCGACATTATCAAAACCTTGCAGATATTCCTGCAACTCCTCTCCGAATTCATCAATGATAAATTCGAGAACAGCACTGTACAAGCTATTCTTGTCAGGGAAATAATAGTAGAGCAAAGCTTTTGAAAAGGACAGGTCCTTGGCAATCTCGGCCATGGTTGTCTTGGCCATACCGTAGTGGGCAAAACGTCTTTTGGCTACTTCCAGTATCTTATTTCTTTTCTCGTCGGCATTTTTTGGCATAACAATAAAAAATATTTTTGTCCAAAAACAATGCTTTCTCTTATCTTTATCGCATTGAACAATTAAAGTTATCACTTTAATTTGAATTTATACAAAGAAAAGTCAAAAACTGCAAGCCGTGGAGGTAGAACAAAACATTTCGCTCAAACCTTACAATACTTTTGGTGTGGAAGCCACCGCACAAGGATTCATCAACTTAGCGGATGAAAAAAAGCTATTAAAATTGTACGAAAACGGTTTTTTTGCCGAAAGGTTTTATATTCTTGGAGGGGGAAGCAACATATTGTTTACGCAAGATTTTTCCGGAACTATCCTTCGTGTATCCAACAAAGGCATCCAGCATTTTATCGAAGGCAATCACATCTATGTCACCGCTGCGGGAGGTGAGGTATGGAATGATCTTGTGTGGTACTGTGTACATCATGGTTTTCCGGGAATGGAGAATATGGCACTGATACCGGGTACTGTCGGTGCCTCACCCGTGCAAAACATAGGTGCTTATGGAGCAGAATTGATGGATATCTTCTATTCGTGCAGGGCATTCGACACCAAAACGGGAGAATTCCGGACCTTTCACAATACAGACTGTGCGTTCACGTATCGGGATAGTATCTTCAAATCCAGATACAAAGGAAGATACATCATTCTATCCGTCACATACAAACTCTCCATACACGCTCCGCTCAACACCAAATACGGGGCAATCGAACAGGAGCTTCAAAAAAGAGGTATACAACAGCCATCGATCAAGGATATAGCAGAGGTCGTCTCCTATATCCGCGTTGAAAAATTACCGGATCCCAGTACCGTAGGCAACGCCGGAAGTTTTTTCAAAAACCCCATTGTGTCGAATGATCAAGTCGAAAATTTAAAAAAAGATTTCCCCGAAATCGTATATTATCCATTTGCTGACAAAGAGAGCAAACTGGCCGCCGGGTGGCTTATCGAACAATGCGGTTGGAAAGGCAAATTCGTAGGTCAGGCAGGCACCTGGAAAAACCAAGCTTTGGTAATCGTCAACCGTGGAAGCGCGTCGGGAAAAGAAATTTATAATATTTCTTGCCTGATTATAGAGGACGTATACAAAAAATTCGGTGTTATGTTAGAGCGAGAAGTCAATATTTTATAAAAAGTTTTCCACATTTCTTAATAACTCTCTTTCGAAAGAGTTAAAAACCTCCTTTTAAACCGTCTGCGAGCATCCTAACTCTTCGCATGCACGGACATTTAACAATATTTAATAAAAATTTAATCCAATTCAATAAATATTAGCACGATGTTTGCAATATTCAGATCAGATAGTATTGTTCATTAAAGCCCAGTCATTCAACTATCCTTACCGTTTGGACACAAGACTTGGCACATGGTTTAACTCTAAAATTAAGAAAAACATGAACAGATTTGAATTTAACAACCTCGTGATTCAACATTCCGATTCGTTGAGACTTTACGCCAGAAACTTTACCAAAGAACCGGACGATGCCAACGATTTGGTACAGGACACCCTACTGAAAGCTGTTACTTATTTCAAAAATTTTAGGGAGGGAACCAACCTCAAAGGTTGGCTCTATACCATTATGAAAAACACATTCATCAATAACTATCGACGTATCAGCAAATTAAACAGCTTCCTTACCAAAGAAAAAGAAATCTCACCCGGTCATTTGATGGTTTCGGCATCGTACAATAACGGTGAAAACAAATTTGTCATGGAAGATATCAATTCGACCCTGACGAACCTATCCGACGAATATTATGTTCCATTTACCATGTATTATGAAGGCTACAAATACCATGAGATATCGGATCATCTGAATATTCCGATAGGCACGGTTAAGACACGCATCCACATGGCCAGAAAAGCCATGAAGAAAAAACTGTCCAGCTATAAGCACAGGGACTAGTAGAGACGCGATTGATCGCGTCTCTACCAAAAACCGTACTTTTGCGTCATGAACAACCTCCATGACGACTTGCCTGCTTATACTAAGACACAATTGGCCCTACGAAACGGGCAGGACAAACCCGCGATATGGGTAGCCTATAAAGGGATAATATACGACGTCAGTAAAAGCCGTCTATGGCAAAAGGGTATGCACTACGAGCATTGGGCCGGACAAGACCTCACGGATGAACTAGCCGATGCACCACATACCTCCTCTGTATTCGAACGAATGGAAATCGTTGGCAGACTGGTATAGCACATACATTGGCGAATAGGGTACTATTCGCCAATATCAAATTTAGACAGTGTAATAAATTCCTTGATACGGGATACTATTTCTTCTTTGGTCAAGCCTTGGAGACGTTCCGTTCCAAATTTCTCCACACAAAACGAAGCAAGTGCCGAACCATAAATGACAGCATTACGCATATTTGCAAAATTAATGGATTTTACCTTGGCCAGATAACCGATAAAGCCCCCCGCAAAGGTATCCCCTGCTCCAGTAGGATCAAAAACATCTGCCAAAGGCAATGCTGGAGCAGAAAAGACCTGCCCCTCACCAAACAGCAAAGCACCGTGCTCTCCTTTTTTGATAATCAGGTACTTCGGCCCCATGCGGAGTATGGCGTCAGCAGCCTTTACCAACGAATACTCCCCCGAAAGCTGACGCGCTTCCGAGTCGTTTATCGTCAGTACATCTACCTTTTTGAGCACCTTCTTCAGATCATCCAACGCTACATCCATCCAAAAATTCATTGTATCCAATACGACCAACTTGGGCTTATGCGCAAGACGTTCCAATGTGTTGATCTGCACCTGTGGGGTGAGGTTGCCCAACAACAGATATTTACAATCCTGATAAGAGATAGGGATCTTAGGATCAAAGTCTGCCAAAACGTTCAGTTCGGTGATCAACGTATCCCTACTGTTCATATCATTGTGATACTTTCCTGCCCAAAAGAAGGATTTCCCACCTTTGATGACTTGTACACCCTCTACAGCTATACCTTTGTTCGTCAGCATATCAATATGATCGCCAAAATCTTCGCCAATGACCGAAATCACCTTGACCCGGTTGTATAGATACGATGCCGCGAGACCGGCATAGGTCGCTGCTCCTCCAACGATTTTATCAGTCTTACCAAATGGGGTCTCTATCGCATCAAAAGCTACGGTACCTACAATAACTAAACTCATTATTTCTCCTTTATATATAAAAACAGTATAAATAAAAAAACCGGCCTTTAGCCGGTTTATCTTGCTCCTGAAGCTGGGCTCGAACCAGCGACCCTCTGATTAACAGTCAGATGCTCTAACCTGCTGAGCTATTCAGGAGTATATTTTTTAATATTCTCAATTTAAAGGATCCTTGCGATACTTATTATCTTTCCGAACAGCGACCCTCTGATTAATCCCGATCGATCGGGACTCTAACCAGCTGAGCTACTGAGGAATCTCTGAACAACCTTTTTAAAGGTGCTACAAAGATAAAAGTTTGCTTTTATATTTGCAACCCCCTTCTTCTATTTTTTAGGCATTCAGCACTATTCTGCAATGGCCTCCGAACCCTCTTTCTCATAGCTTTCCTGGTGCACATTTGCAACAGCTCTTCCCGAAGGATCATTTAGGTTTTGGAAAGAGGCATCCCACAACAAAGCCTCCGGTGTGCTACAGGCTACCGATTTGACGGAAGGTACTGTCAACGCTGCCGTAGTCGAGGGAAAATGTTCTTCAAAAATAGACCTGTAGTAATATTCTTCCTTATTCTTAGGAGTATTGATAGGAAAACGGCTAGCGGCAAGGGCAAATTCTTCGTCACTGACCTTTTGCCCGGCCTGTTCCTTCAATGTATCTATCCAGCTATATCCGACTCCATCCGAAAACTGTTCTTTTTGGCGCCAGGCGATACTCTCCGGCAAATAATCCTCAAAAGCCTTGCGTACCACCCACTTTTCTATCCGGCCATCCCGGATCATCTTGTCCTTGGGATTCAATCGCATCGCCACATCCATAAACTCCTTGTCCAAAAACGGAACACGTCCCTCTACCCCCCAAGCTGCCAGGGACTTATTTGCCCGCAGACAATCGTACAGATATAGTTTTTTCAGCTTACGAACCGTCTCTTCATGGAATTCTTTGGCATTTGGAGCCTTATGGAAATAAAGGTATCCTCCGAAAAGCTCGTCCGAACCTTCTCCGGACAACACCATCTTGATCCCCATAGATTTGATGACACGCGCCAGCAAATACATCGGCGTAGAGGCCCTGATCGTAGTCACATCATACGTTTCCAAATGATAGATCACATCACGTACAGCATCAAGCCCCTCCTGTATGGTAAAGTTGATCTCATGGTGAATGGTACCGATATGGTCAGCAGCCTTCTGTGCCGCTATCAAGTCGGGAGCACCTTTGAGACCTACTGCAAAAGAGTGCAATTGGGGATACCAAGCCTCATCCATCCCTCCTGATTCCACACGTTTGGATGCAAATTTTTTGGTGATAGCAGCAATGACCGAAGAATCCAAACCTCCCGACAACAAGACACCATAAGGAACATCCGACATCAACTGACGACGTACTGCTTCTTCCAAAGCTTGACGTAAAGCGATCAGATCCGTTTCGTTGTTCTTTACCACCTCATAATCCTCCCAGTCTCTACTGTACCAACGCTTCGGCTCACCCCCTTCTTTACTCCACAAATAATGTCCCGGAGGAAATTGTTCTATACGTGAACAAAAACCTTCCAGAGATTTCAATTCGGATGCTACAAAGAATTGTCCCAACTCGTCCTGTCCATAGTACAGAGGAATGATACCCATGTGATCACGAGCCACAAAATAAGAACCATCACGCGAATCATATAGCACAAATCCAAAAATCCCATTAAGGTCTTCTACAAATGAAGGTCCTTTTTCCAAGTATAAAGCAAGGATGATCTCCGAATCGGACTGTGTCGAAAAATTATAGTGTGGAAGAAAATTTCGAAGTTCCTGATGATTGTATATCTCACCATTCACAGCCAAGACAACTTTACCATCCGGACTGAATAAAGGTTGACTCCCCGACTTGGGATCGACGATAGCTAGACGCTCATGGGCAAGAATAGCCTCTGTCGAGCTGAAAATACCAGACCAATCGGGCCCACGGTGGCGAATGCGTCTCGACATCTCTAGCACCTGTGGTCGTATTTTTCCTTCTGTTTGAACCAAATCAAAGGCTCCTATAATTCCACACATAATTTTTTGTTTTTATAGTTTTTCAATAATTATTGTACAAAGGTAAACAACACAAAAATGAAATTCATAAAGTTTTTGAATTTTTATTGAAATTTTAATAAAAACATGTTATTTTTATTAAATTAATAATAACAAAATAAGCAAAACGGTATCATATTTAATAAAATCAAAAAATAAGGAAAGAAGAGAACGGTAATAAAACAAAAAAGTTGCCCTTTTGGGGCAACTCTCCGTATAATGTATATTATAATGTATATGTTAATTTCTATTTCTTGCCAAAGCCCAATATCGCAAACACGACTTTAAAAGCAATAAAAGTCGCCACTATCATCGCAATATTAGCTACAAGTGAAAATACAAAGGTCAACTGGTCCAATGCAGGGATAACATCCGGTACAAAACGAACAAAAACACCGAACAATCCTATAGCTACGGCGATGGTCAATGTCACATAATAATGTGTCTGATTGGCGTTATTATCTGTTTTTTTGGGTTGTCTTTCGACTGCTGTATTTTCCATATCTAACGTAAATATTTTTTCTTGAGCAAACTTAGATAAATTTTCTTTTATATGCAATATAGTTATGTTGCATATAAAAAATACTTACATTTTATTTTTAGCCGAACATTGAGTAAACTTGCACTACCATGATGAAATATTTCAGTTTTCTTTTTGCTATCCTCAGCCTTATCCTACCTGCCGTCGTATCGGGGCAATACCAACGGATAAACAACTTTATGATCAAGGAAAACCTCACGTCCAACGGGAAAATCGCCATTATAGCTGTAGATTCGGCCGAAAACGCCGATGAAAGCATCAACGGAACATTCAAGTTCAGCATCAATGGCTTCGAACAGTCTCTGGCATTTCATCAAGGTGTAGCCGTCCCTTCCCATCCGATAGATGGATCCACATTTGCTTATTTCAAGCATAAGAATCAAGAAGGAAATGTAGGAAAACTCTATTTCTTGCACAAAAAAGACCGTGAAATCACACCCGTCAAAATCAACGGCGTACTGCTATTGGCCATTCCACTGTTTATCCTGCTCATCGGCTATGTCTTCAAACGCTTCCTGACTACTTTTGCTATCATAGCCATTGTCTATGGATATTTTTCCTACTCCAAAGGTCTTTCCCTTATACAGATATTGGAAAGTGCCTATCAGACCATCAAGAATTTTTTATAAATAAAAATATCAAAACGGCAATCCTACCCCAAAATTATACTGGACAAAATTGTATCTATCCGGTCGATGGCTGGAATAGTATTCCCGTTTAAAATCTTTCGAACGAAACCAATGCTGCACGACCCATTGATCGTTTCCTTCAAACTGAGGATCTTTCATCTTCAATCCGGCATCCAATCGCAGGACAAAATAATCCATATCAAACCGCAAACCAAAGCCTCCGCCTATAGCTACCTGTCCTAGCATCTTGTCCAATTTAAATTCTCCCCGGGGAATCCTTTCATCCGAACGCAAACGCCAAATATTGCCCATGTCAATAAATGTGGCCCCATTCATTTTCGTTCCCAAAAAATTGTCCAATAGCCGAAACCTATATTCAAAATTTGCCTCTATCTTGACTTCACCCAACTGGTCCAGGTTCCTCAAATTCAGACGCAAATCTTCAGGCAATACCTCACGGTTATAGCTTCCCGGCCCCAGGGTCCGGGCTTGCCAAGCACGAATACCGTTCATCCCCCCGGCAAAGAAGCTCTTTTCAAAAATAAGCAGTTTGGAGTTATTGCCATACGGCACCGCCAATCCTCCATTAAACCGTGCCACGACCTGGCGATGGCCACCGAGATACCTATACCACCTGTAGTCTACCTCTCCTTTAATGTATTGCAGATACGGCACATTGAAAAGCAGTTTTTCTCCGGAAGAGTTCTCCCGAAAATTGAAGAGTGTACTCAATATCCCAAGCGTATTGCCACTGACATCCAACGAGCCTTTGAAATAAGAAAAGTTTTCCAGCTTCAACAATCGAAGTGCATTTAACGTAATAGCATATTGGGATCCCAAACCAAAATATTCCCTATCATTAGATTCTACGTAAAGGCTATAGCCCTCCTTCTCCAGGTTCTCCCTAAAGGTTTTATCCAGTCGTCCTACACGATATTCAAGCACTAAAGGTGTATAACTGTGCTGCAGGTTGGAAGATTGCCACCACGAATAGTTCAACGTATTGATAAAATACCGATTAGAATAGGTCTGGTCTTGGTTAAACAGCTGTAGACTGGAAGATAAAGTAGTTCTTGGCAGACCGTACTTACCCACATTTCGTACACCAAAAGGCAACAGCAACCGAGGAACGGTCAGATTCACCCCTACTTGAAAATCATTGTTGAATATTTTTTGTCCAAGACTTCCTTCCAAACGGGGATCAAACAGTACACCGTACCGCAACTTGACTTCCAACAATTCCGATCCTCCAAAAATATTGCGATGAGAGAAGGTATTCCCCACATTAAAGCCACTCATACCGGAGCTGAATGTGTATTCTCCCTCTATTTGATTGGCCATGACCGAACGTGGCATAAGCTCATAGTACACATTCAATAGGTTGTCGGACTCTTTTTCGTAATTTATCCGCACACTCCTAAAGCCATTCATCTCATATAACCGATCATAGGAAAGGTTTTCATTTTTCAAGCTGTAAAGTTGTCCTGAACGTAAGAAAGTATAGCGGGCAATAGGTTTCAACCGAAAGTGTCCCGTCTCATCTGCAAAATTTATCCGTGACAATGAATCGTAGACAAAGACAGGAGCCTGGGCTGGTTCGCCCTTTTTAATAGTCAGATACACATTTTGTATATAGTAAGCCGTTTGATCTGTCGTATCGGGCCTTAGAATACTCATAGAGAGATCAGCTTGATGACGAACCTGGTTGGTATCTATCCCTATACGCATATACTGACGCAAATAATCAAAATATCCCAAATCTTTGGCAGAAACGTACAGATTTTCCCTTTCGACCAGTAGTTTTTGCATATCATACTGTTCTCCGCGTACAATGGCTGTAGTGGGCTTGACCTGATGATCGTATATTGCACCGATTGTTTGATCCTCAAAATCATAGGAGATATCGCCGATGTAATAGGGGCTGCCCAGCTCTACTTCAAAAGTTATCTTCGACTTCTTTCCTTTTGTGCTGACCGTCGGTTTGACTTCTGCATTAAAGTAACCTTTGGTCTGTAAAAAACGTCCTATCTGTGTACTGGAAAGCTCCACCAAGGAAGAGTCCAACACATGAGGCTCTTCTCCCACTTGACGGATTTTCTCTTTCTTATATCGTCCGTCCTTGGTATTGAAAAGGTTGTAAATAGACAGATTCAAGGCAGAATTGGGGCGGATTTCATTCGACACATATTGAGAGGCCTGTTCCTTCAGTTCAGATGGAATCCCTTGCATATCAATATCGGTCACAAGGGATTGCCCATCTTCCAGGTATTTTGCAGAGCGGCAGGATGCAAAAATTACCAACAAAAGCCCTATACTTGTAAAAAATAAAAATCTACGATACTCAGTCATTCATCAATGTTGTCAAAAGCTCAAATAAGCCTCATTACCTCGTTACAGCATAAAAAGTTCCGCACGCAACATAATCTTTTTGTTGTGGAGGGCATAAAATCCGTATTGGAATTTGCCCATTCTTCCTACAAGGTAGAAAAAATTTTCTATACCGATGAAGTCCTTACAAAATTGGATAAAATACCGCAAAATATAAAGTGCGAAAATGTTCCGGATAGAGAGTTCAACAAAATAAGCTGTCTGAAAAATCCACAAGGAGCATTGGCACTCGTGCAGCTCCCTCCGATCCAAAACATAGCCATCGAACAATTGAAAGGAACCCATCACCTTGTATTGGATGATGTACAGGATCCGGGCAATCTGGGTACTATCATACGCACAGCTGAATGGTTTGGTATCGCAAATATCCTATGCTCGCCCCATACCGTAGATGCCTACAATCCAAAGGTGGTACAGGCCAGTATGGGGTCTCTATCACGGGTAAACATACATTATTTGGATATCGAAGAGCTCGTGGCAAACACTTCCTTACCGACTTTCGGTGCATTTCTGGAAGGAAATTCCATTTTCAAAACTGATTTTGGCACGGAGGGCCTTATCATTATGGGCAACGAAGGAAACGGCATACGCGAAGGTTTAAAGCAAAGGATAAGGCACAAAATCACCATACCTCGCATCGGCCAAGCCGAATCGCTCAATGTAGCCATCGCAACGACCATTTTCTGTGCAGAAGTGGCTAGGCAGAGGCTACTTTAGTGGTAAATCTACCCAAAGCTCTACCTGTCGCAAGTTTAGTGAAGCGTAACTTGTGACCAACTATCCAGTCTGGCGCAAGCATGAGCGCAGCGGCGGTCATCACTCCCATCACCTTCATAACCATTATCACTTTATTTTATTTTGTAAACATTTTTTGCAATATCCATGTTATATCGTAAATTGGAATGTTAAAATAACCCTTAATGACCACCCGATGATGGAAAACCAATCCCCAAAAAAGAGCTATTCACTTGATTTAGCGGCCAGCCTACTCGCATTGGTATTGATTTTGGCATTGATGTATATGGCCCAAAGTGTACTTTTGCCTCTTTTGTTTGCCACATTGATATCCATATCCCTGTTTCCTCTGGCACGTTTTTTTGAACGTTTGCGTCTGGGAAAAGCATTTTCCTCCCTCCTAGCCGTCATGGTAGCTATTTGTATCATATCGGCTATTATATGGTTTATCGTACACCAGAGCATTATTATCGGCAAGGACGCTACGGCCATTACCGACAAAGTACTATCCGTGCTGGAGTCAGGGCAACAATGGCTTTATGAAAAATTTGGTATTGGCAAAAACCAGGTCATGGACAAACTGCGCGAACAGGGCAACCAATCCTTAGAAAACGTTGCAGGCGTGATTACGTCTACCTTTGGATCTATTGGTAATATGCTGGCCAGCGCTATATTGGTTCCTTTATACAGTTTTTTTATGTTGTATTACCGGGACTTCTTCCGGGAGTTCTTTTTCAAGGCGTTCAAGTCCGCTCCGCAACGAAAAGTCAATGAAGTTCTCAACAAGATATACGAAGTAGTCCAAAGCTACCTTGTAGGCCTAGTCACCGTCATGGGTATCGTGGCCATATTGAACACTATAGGCCTGATGATAATGGGCATAGATTATGCCTGGTTTTTTGGAACATTGGCGTCATTGCTGATGCTCCTCCCTTACATAGGAATTGCGATCGGCTCCATTCTCCCGGCCCTATTTGCACTAGCAGTCAAGGACAGTGCATGGTATGCTGTTGGTGTCATTGCCTGGTTTCAAGTCGTACAATTTTTGGAAGGAAACATCATCACCCCCAATATTGTCGGGAGCAAGGTCAGTATCAATCCTTTGATGGCAATCATCGGTATCTTTCTCGGCGGAATGCTCTTTGGCTTGGCAGGACTTATCTTAGCTTTGCCGCTTATCGCCACATTGAAAGTCATTTTTGACGCCATTCCGAGCATGGAAGCTTTTGGCTTTTTGATAGGAGAACCCGAAAAAGAACACCTCAAGCGCAACTCCACACAGGAATTGCTGATGAAATGGGGAATCGTGCGTCTGCCACGCAATAAGAAGAAAATTGAAATCGACATCAACACACAGACGGAAGATCCTACGCAACCGGAAACGAAAGTGACCTACAAAGAAATCAACGAAAGTGAAGAGTTGCCGCTGGAAGAATCGTCAGAAGACGATAAAAAAGAATAAAAAAACATCCATAAGGTTTTGAAAAGCTTATGGATGTTTTTTTATTGAACGATGTTTGCACACAACATAACTGCCTGACGACAGACTCTGGTTTTAGGGATTAACTACTAAAATAACCTCTCACATTCTTTCCTTCCATCCAGTTCATAAATGCCCGATTCACGACCTTATTCCCTCCAGGAGTTGGGTAGTTACCCGAGAAGTACCAATCACCCTTGTGGTTAGGACATGCGACATGCAGATTGTCCAACTTTTGGAAGATAACTTCCAATTCTGCATTAAGATGATGAGGACGGACAATGTTGGCTATTTCTATAGAGATCTCCTCATCCGTAAATGGTTCATAAATCGCCTTGACGTAATTCTCAACCTCATCCTTAGGTTTGGTCAATGAAGCCAAGCACTTTTGATAAACTTCGTCTATGATATGGGACATTCCCCGTTTTTTCAAAAGATTGATAGCTGCTTCAAATGCCACAAACTCACCCATACGGGACATATCTATACCATAGCAATCCGGATATCTGATCTGTGGTGCCGAGGAGACGATCACAATCTTCTTGGGGTGGAGCCTATCCAAGATCGTCAAAATGGATTGTTTCAATGTCGTCCCCCGCACGATGGAGTCATCAATCGCAACAATGGTATCCTGGTCATTACGGACGATACCGTATGTCGTATCGTACACATGCTGTACCATATCCTGCCTATCCGCATCTTGCGTGATAAACGTACGCAGCTTGGCATCCTTCACATTCAGTTTTTCGAACCGAGGATGGAGGTTTAGGATTTTCTCCAACTCGGTATCCAATATCTTGTCATCCCGATACAACAGCACATTCTTTTGATAATCTCTTACATATTGGTTGATTCCTTCCATCATACCGTAATAAGACACTTCGGCTGTATTGGGGATAAAAGAGAAAACCGTATTTTCGATATCATGATTGACCGATTCCAACACCTGTTCGCACAACAGCCTACCCAAAGCTTTACGTTCTTTGTAGATATCTGCATCCGAACCTCTGGAGAAATAAATACGTTCAAAAGAACATGACTTCTGCTCTACTGGTTGTCGAAACATTTCTTCGGTGATCGTACCGTCTTTTTTGACAATAAGGGCATGACCAGGTTTGATTTCCTTAACGGCACGCAACGGAATGTTAAATGCTGTCTGAATAACAGGTCTTTCGGAAGTAACAACCAAGATCTCATCGTCCTGATAATAAAATGCAGGACGGATTCCTGCCGGGTCACGCATCACAAAAGCGTCTCCATGTCCAAAGATACCTGCAATGGTATAACCACCATCCCAAGTCTTTGCCGAACGGGTCAATATCTTGGCCACATCAAGGTTTTGAGCAATCTGTGCCGAAATCTCTATATTCGAATAGCCTTCTTCTTTAAATTTGTCGAACAATTCCTGATTTTCATCATCCAGAAAATGACCTATCTTTTCGAGGACAGTCACCGTATCCGCTTTTTCTTTCGGATGCTGTCCCAAATCGTACAACTGCTGCAACAGCTCATCGACATTTGTCATGTTAAAGTTGCCAGCAACTACGAGATTCCTTGTCATCCAGTTATTTTGTCGTAAAAAAGGATGACAGCTCTCGATACTGTTCTTACCGTGCGTACCGTAGCGCAAATGCCCTAACAATACCTCACCTGTAAAACTTACATTATCCTTCAACCACTGTGTGTCTTTGGACTCTACCGGAAAAGCTTTATTGACGGAAGCAAATTTTTTCTGTACATATTCAAAAATATCTGCCACAGCTGAGGACCCCATCGCTCTGTATCGACTGATATATCGGTTACCGGGCTTTACATCAAACTTAATCGTGGCAATTCCCGCACCATCCTGTCCACGGTTGTGCTGCTTCTCCATGAGAAGGTACAGTTTGTTGATACCGTAGTAAGGGGTGCCATATTTTTCCTGATAATATGAGAGGGGTTTTAATAATCTGATAAGTGCAATACCACACTCGTGTTTAATAGCGTCGCTCATAGCATGAATTGAGGATACAAAGGTACGAAAATTAAATTTTTTTAAAATATTTGCCCGCTATATTTTTACACAAAAATGTATAAACAAAAATCCCTGGCCTTAGGCAGACCAGGGATCATTGTTATTAAGGTTCGAATTGAAAAATACTATAATTTCTCTCCATGCTGAGAAAGATCCAATCCTACCTCCTCTTCTTCCTCGGAGACACGCAGCGGAGAAATGATATCGGTGAATTTCAGCAGCACAAACGCCATAACGAGCGTAAATACCGTCGCGCCGATCAAACCGATCACATGGGCTACAAAGAGATCCGTCTCACCATAGAACAATCCATTAGCCTCGACAGCCTCATTGATAGAGCGATGTGCAAATACACCCGTTAAGACCATACCTACCATACCACCGACACCATGGCTAGGAAACACATCCAACGTATCGTCCAGTTTGGATTTGGTTCGCCAGTCTATCAAAAGCCGGCTAACCACTGCAGCAACTGCACCTATGACCAATGAATGTGGAACACTGACAAATCCGGCAGCCGGTGTAATAGCCACCAACCCAACAACCACACCTATACAAACGCCCATAGCAGAAGGTTTGATACCCCGTGCCGCATCAAAGAAAATATAAGTCAAGGCCGCCGCACCCGAAGCCGTAGAAGTCGTCGCCAGCGCCGTCGCGGCCAATTGTGACGCACCAAAAGCAGACCCTGCATTGAAACCAAACCAACCAAACCAAAGCATACCTGTACCGAGCAAGACATACGTGATACGCGCCGGTGTATGTTCTTTGAAATGTTTACCCTGTTTTAGATAGAGCGCAGAAGCCAATGCCGTCAGACCTGCCGACATATGCACTACCGTTCCCCCGGCAAAGTCCAGCACCCCCATCTTGAACAGAATCCCATCGGGGTGCCAAGTCGCATGGGCCAATGGAGCATATATAAAAATAAAAAATAAGCATATGAACAACACATAAGAGGTAAATTTGATCCTTTCGGCAAAAGCCCCTGTAATCAATGCCGGAGTGATAATAGCAAATTTCAACTGATACATAGCAAAGAGCGTAAAGGGTATCGTAGAAGCTCCTCCCCAGGGTTTTCCATCCAAGACACCGTTAAACATAAAATAGGTCGTAGGATCCCCGATGATTCCCCCTATCGAATCGCCAAAAACCAAGGAAAAACCAAATACCACCCATACAACTGCAATGACGGCCATACAGATAAAACTCTGCAACATGGTAGAAATCACATTTTTCTTTTTTACCATTCCACCATAAAAATAGGCCAATCCCGGGGTCATGATCAAAACCAAAGCCGCCGATGTCAACATCCAGGCTACATCCGCCCCATTATACGTATAATTTTCATTACCATGAGGCAAAGAAGGTGAAAACAAGGCAATCCCCACAATAATTGCCATCAAAAAGATAGGAACAAAAGATTTTTTACCCGATAAACTCATATTTTTTTACATTTTTATATTAAAACAGCACAAATAAATGAAATTCAAATAACAAAATGAATATTTTTTTAAAAAATTTATATAAATAGGTCTAAAAATATAAAAACAACATACTCAACAAAGAAAAAAAAGCGTTGTTCCATCAACAAAGGAACAACGCTAACTGAAACGGAATACTTTATAATGTTCGATTCAAAATGCTCGTTAAGTGCTAACCACACCATCCCCTTGGGATGCGTGCACAGAACAACGCCTACACCACAGGCTTATCCGCAAGCTTGCGGACAAATAAATTGTAGTTTTCATGCTTCTCTACGTATACCTGCTCTCCAACATCGATAAAGCCATCTAACGCAACCGCATCATACCATACCCCATCGATCTCTATCTTGCCCGAAGGTCGTAACACGGTCTTAGCAACCCCTTCCTTGTGGATAAGGTTGACTTTGGGCACAGAAGAAGTATAGCCCGTATCCGAACGCTGTTCGTCCTGTAGCACCAATCTTTTGAAAGCTGAAGAACGCAATACGTTTCTCCCAAAAATAACCATAAGGACTATGGACAGCACCATAGCACCTATAACAACCAAAAACGATTCCATCAATAAACCAGGTTTAGATAGCTTAAAATCAAAATAATCATTGGCTAACATTGAAAAGGCCAATCCGCACAAGACAAATATAATACCCAGGATACCGGCCACACCAAAGCCCGGTATCACAAAAACTTCAAGGGCCAAGAGTACAACTCCAATCACAAACAAGGCAATCTCCCAATTGTCTGCCAGTCCCTGTAGATACAAAGGCGCAAAAAACAAGGCCGCCGAAACAATAGCTACGACCAAGGCAAAACCAATACCCGGTGTTTGCAATTCAAAGTAAATTCCTCCCAATATCCCCATGATGAGCAACCCGCTGACCATAGGATTGATGAGCATCGCGATGATGTGGTCAGTCCATGTCAACTCGTGTTGTACCACAGTAGGCGCCAGTATCTGCAAATCGGCAAAGATCTCCTGTTCTGTTTTGACCTCCGCTTTGGCCAATTGCGCCTTTACAGCTTCAGAAGCCGTAAATGTCAATACCTGTCCGTCTTCTTTATAGACTGGCAAGGATATCGATGGATCGACAAAAGCTTCAGCCATCTTCGGGTCACGACCTTTAGCTTCTGCTGTAGCACGCATCAATCCACGCATGTAAGATTGATATTTTTCGGGCATAATCTCCCCCGATTGGTTGACCACACTGGCGGCTCCCAAGGATGAACCGGTATGCATATAGATATAATCCGACGCCAAGGCAATCAATGTTCCGGCAGAAGCCGCATTGTTATTGACATACACAATGGTTTTCATGTCGGCATTCAGCAGGAGACTCCGAATAGAATCCGCAAAATTGACCGCGCCCCCAAAAGTATTCATCTCCACGAAAAAATAATCCGAATTCTCTTCTTGGGCAGCCTTATACGAATTTTTAATTACTCTCCAGGCATTGGGTCCTACGTCTTCTTTGAGGTCCGTCTTATAGATCCGCTGTGCATACGCCGCATTTGTCGCAACAGCGACAAGGATTAAAAACAAAATGGTTTTCGTAAATTTGTATAAAGTCATTGTCCAATCAAATAAGATGAATAAATATACAATTAAAAAAGCATTTGAGAAAAGTTTTCCTTCCCCTATTTGGAAAATAGAAGTCGATTGTGCCTGCAATTGTATGGCAATAGAGTATCGAGACCCCGGCACGACCTTGCCCTCTTTTTCTGTATTGGATTTTGATGGAAATGTAAGATGTGTAGCTCTGCCCGCTGATGAAAAGGAATGGACACTGGAAGCTATACAAGGAGAGTTCTTGATCCTCAAAAGATTCGGTAGTTCATCACCCATAGAGGCTGGGATCCGTATTTTGCACTATCCCAGCCGCAGTGTCGTAACCACAGCCATGGAGTATGTCCTACAGGAAGTATACCAGGGCACAGTAGTGGCCCGACACCGATCCATTCCGGAAGGACTGCTATTTTCTATGGAAATAGCCACCGGCAATATTACCCAAAGCAAAGATCAAACATACCTATCCCCTTCTTTGCACATACATTATCCAATAGCCTACACTGGAACCTTGCCTCATTTCATCCGTGAAATACCTTTTGTAGACAGTATCTGGCTGCTTCCATTCGATGATATATACATTTGGTCTTATCACTTGGCACAGGAACACAAATACGACTTGCATATCGCCTTATCGACTAAAAATGAACTGTTTGACACAAAAATTATACTCAAAGGCTTAGACAGATTAATCCCTCAACCCTTTTTTCAAGTCGAAAGGTATATTTTCTTTTTATCCCATACGAAGCAAGAAATTGTGACGTATTTAGTATAATTGCATGTTATGATAAAGAAAAGAACAATAAAAATATTCCATAGATTATCACTTTTTATCTTTTTTGGTCTCCCTATATTCCATCCTAACGCATCAAGCGCCACTATTATATATAAGATCAATACACACGCAGTGCCCGACTCTATCGGTACAGAGGTGGTCAATGGGAATAGATTTGTGATCCATAAATTGACACCACAAGAAACGTATTATCAATTGGGGCGTATCTATAATGTTCCGGTGAAAGATATTATGCAAGCCAACAACAAGAAAAACTTACGCGTAGGCGATACGGTAAAAATTCCCCGTGGAAAAGTAGCGGTCGCAATAGAAAATATTCAAAAGGAAGTAGCCTCGGCTGTTTCGACACCAACAAATCCGGCCACCGGTACGACACAAAAGATTTTTACCGAATACAAAGTGGGCAAAAACGAGACCTTATATGCTATTTCAAGACGGTTTAGTGTCAGTGTAGACGCTGTCAAAAGAATGAACAACCTCACATCCGATACGCTCCGCGAAGGACAGCTCCTCAAAATACCCGACTCCAGTAACCCTGAACCCACTACCCCCGAAGTCGTGACACCGATTCCCGACATTGTAGAGGAACGACAGCCCATCGATGATTCCGAATTTAGGGCCAATCGATATGGCATCCGTGAAAAAAAGGAACGTGGAATAGGAACATGGATGGAGAGCTTAGGTGACGGACAAACGAGTTTGGCCCTACACAAGACAGCTCCGATAGGTACAATTCTAAAAATCACCAATCCCATGAACAAAAGCGTCACCTTTGCCAAGGTCGTAGGCAAGTTTGGCGACAATCAGGAAACACATGATGCAATCGTCGTCTTGTCCAAGTCTGTTGCGACTGCGCTTGGCCTACTGGACAAAAGATTCTTGATAGAGCTCAATTACGGTGCGCCATTGGAATAATATCCATAGGAGAAGAATTTAAAAAAATTACAACTGTTTTAATTTGAATTCATTCTAAACAACTATCTTTGTAGCATGAATCAAAGTGAAATATCCTCATGTACCGAAATGCATGAAATCCAGGAATTTCCCAAAGGCCTCAATCCTTTTGGCTGTTATTCATGTTGTATTCTCAAAAAATGCTGTAAAAAATATAAAAAGGGCAAAAGGTGCAAAAAATGCCCGAAGCGGTAAAAGACATTATAACCCTATTCATCCATAGATATCTCCTCATACTTCATCGATATGACGATAAAGCTAGAAACATCATTCATGATGATACGGCTCTCCCTTCAAGATACTAAAAGCCCTATACACCTGCTCCACAAAAAAGAGACGTACCATCTGATGCGAAAAAGTCAATTTGGAGAGTGAAATCTTATCATTTGCCCTTTTGATCATTTCATCTGAAAAACCATAGGGTCCACCGATCAGAAATACAACGTGCTGCGTGCTGGCCAGCATCTTCTGTTCGAAATAGCGTGCAAATTCTACCGATCTGATTTCTTTTCCCCGTTCATCCAACAGGATCACAAAATCCTGTGGGGAAAGCTGTTTTAACAACAATTCTCCTTCCTTTTCCTTCTGTTGAAATTCAGACAGATTTTTAACATTTTTGACGTCTGGCAATACGAGCAATTGAAAGCCGATATAATGCTTCAACCGTTTCAAATATTTGTCAATACCTTCCTGAATGAACTTTTCATCAGTTTTTCCTATGCAGATAAGACTAATCTTCATTATATTTATCCCAAAATCAACACAAACTTGTCAGCAAATGTCCACAAAATTTTGAAAACAAACATAGAAAAACAGAATCATACACACATTTCATTACTTTCACAAAAAACAGAGATATGAAAAAACACTTACTACTAGCATCGACTGCTTTGTTGATGGCTATCGCTCCTGTCGTAGCACAAGAGGATACCACAAAAATCTGGACAATAAAAGGGGAAAACACCTTCCTCATCAACCAAAGTTCCTTTACCAACTGGGCAGCTGGGGGTGTCAACGCTTTCGCCGGTAACCTAATGTTCAATTACGATTTCAATTACAAAAAAGACAAATGGAATTGGGACAACAAAGTTTTAGCCGCCTATGGACAGACTTTCCAAAAGGAAACCGACTGGCGCAAAAACGATGACCGCTTCGCACTCAACTCACTGTTGGGCCATCAGATAAACCAAAAATGGCTCTATACATTTTTCCTCAACTTCAATACACAATTTGTAAATGGTTATAACTACGACAACAATGGCGACGGCACATTGACCTCTTCGGGACTCTCTCCGGCATACCTCAGTTTTGGTCCCGGTATCGCCTTCAAAGAGTCTGACAACTTCAAGATCAATATATCACCTGCTGCTGCCCGTTTCGTATTTGTAACCAATCCCGATGTCGACGAAACATTGTACGGATTGGATCCGGGCAAAAAATCAAGATTTGAATTCGGGGCCTCACTAGACGCCTATTACAAAACACCTATTGTAGAAAACGTAACTTTTGAAAACATCTTGCGACTATATTCCAATTATTTGGAAAAACCTCAGAATGTGGACATCGACTATACGGCCAATCTATTCATGAAGGTCAATGAATTTATCTCGGTCAATGCAGGTGTACAGCTCATCTACGATGACAACACCAAGATTCCGACCATTGAAAACGGTGTAGAAATCGGAAGTAGCCCCAAACTACAGATAAAACAGATATTGGGTGCAGGGATTACGTATAAATTCTAATAACTTCCAACATTATTTCAGCTTCCAAAGACTTCCAAAGTTTTTAGAAACTTTGGAAGTCTTTTTTATTATACAATATAATAATTATTTTCGGGTATGAAAGTGATCGGAATAATACCTGCGCGATACGAATCTTCGCGTTTCCCTGGAAAACCACTAGTCGACATAGGCGGACAGACCATGATACAAAGGGTGTACCAACAAGCTAAACATGCCGCTACGCTACATGAGGTCATCGTCGCTACAGACGACCAACGTATATATGACCATGTCAGAAGTTTCGCCGGCAATGTCGTCATGACCAAAAGCACACACCAGTCAGGAACGGATCGATGTGCCGAGGTAGTACAACAAGTACAAGGTTTTGATGTGGCGATCAATATACAAGGTGACGAACCTTTTATAGATCCACAGCAGATAGATCTATTGGTTGCTTGCTTTGAAACTCCAAGTACAGAGATAGCAACACTGGTTCGAAAAGTCGCCACATTGGAAGAACTAACCAATGAAAACAAACCCAAGGTCGTTCTAAATAAAAAGGGGGAAGCAATATATTTTTCACGGCAAACTATCCCTTTCCTTAGGGGCGAACGCATAGAAAATTGGTTGAGCAAACGCCCTTTTTACAACCATATCGGGATTTATGGTTATAGAACCAACGTCCTCAAGCTGTTGAGTGAATTGCCTGTATCGGATCTGGAACTTATGGAATCTTTAGAGCAACTGCGTTGGTTAGACAATGGCTATAAAATACAGACTGCTTTGTCTAGCCATACAAATGACGCTATCGATACGCCTGAAGATTTAAAACAGATCATCGACAAATATTTTTAACACATCTCTATGAACAATACGGACAAGCTTCATCCAGAAGAAAGTAAAGAGCTGCTTATAGTGCTAAAAAAACGTTTTGAACAGAACATGGATCGTCACAAGGGATTGCAATGGGCGCCCATACAGGCCAAACTGGAAGCTCATCCAGAAAAACTGCGTTCTCTTCATGAAATGGAAGAAACAGGAGGTGAACCCGATGTCGTACGATACGATAAAGCCACAGATGAGTACGTTTTTTATGACTGCTCATCCGAAAGTCCTAAAGGTCGAAGAAGCGTCTGCTATGATCTCGAAGCACTTGAATCCAGAAAACAGCACAAACCCCACCACAGTGCTATAGGAATGGCTGCTGAGATGGGCATCGAAATCTTGTCTCAGGAACAGTATCTGGAATTGCAACAATTTGGAAAATTTGACACCAAAACCTCCAGTTGGGTCAAAACTCCAACCGAAATGAGAGAACTGGGAGGTGCCCTATTTGGAGACTGGCGCTACGGAAGGGTATTTTTCTACCACAATGGTGCCGAATCATATTATGGAGTCCGCGGATTTAGAGGTTCGTTAAGAGTATAACATTGAAAACAGTTACCCGATACTAAAAATTCGGCTTCAACAAATACTTGTCATAAAAACGGAAGATGTGCTCTACAGCTTCTTCAGCGGTATCAACGACACGATACAACTTGAGGTCTTCTGCCGAGATATAGGTGCTACTTAACATCGTCTTGTTTACCCAGTCCAAAAGCCCTTCCCAATAAGCTGAGCCGACCAGTACGATAGGAAACCGGGCTATTTTCCCTGTTTGAATCAAGGTTATGGCCTCGAAGAGCTCATCCATTGTACCAAATCCACCAGGCATAACAATATAACCCTGTGAATATTTCATGAACATCACCTTGCGCACAAAGAAATAGTTAAATTCTAATAATTTATCCCGGTCGATATATTTATTGTGAAACTGCTCGTGAGGTAACTCAATATTCAATCCGACAGATTTTCCACCTGCGCTATGCGCACCCCGGTTGGCTGCTTCCATAATTCCCGGGCCACCTCCCGAAATGACACCATACCCCTTCTCCGCCAGCAGGCGGGCGATTTCCATGGTCATCTGGTAATAATCATGTCCCTCCGCCGCCCGGGCAGACCCAAAAATGGATACACATGGACCTATCTTCGCCAACTTCTCAAAACCATCTACAAATTCGGCCATGATTTTAAAAATCTGCCATGAATCTTTAACCTTAATCTCTTGCCACGTCTTATTTGCAAATGAATTTCTGATCCTGTTTTCTCCTGTCATATATATTATTCGTTATAGCTGCTTTGAAACATTCTAAGATAATCAATTAACCGCACTTACTCAATACCTCTGGTTGCAGCTGCGCTATAAAGGTTTTTAGAAAAGGTAATTCGACTATTTCTTTTTCATCCATCAAGCTACCATTAAAGACAACGATATCTAAATCGATGACACGTGGTGCATTTTTATTTTCCGTACGAATTCTACCCATCAAAGCTTCAATTTGCTTCAGTTCGCCTTCCAATTCAAACCAGGACAAGTTCGTACGGAGCAACACTGCCCCATTCAAAAATTCATCCTGCTCCTCAAACTTCAAGGGCTTGGTCCGGATAAATGCGGTACGTTCTACGACGGTTCCCAATCGCGTGAGGAATTCCAGCGCTTTCAACATATTCGCCTCGGGCTGAATGTTGGAACCTAAGGCAACCAGCACCGTATGGAATAGATCCTTACTCGATAAGCTAACCATAACGTTGTCCGCGAAACGCAAAGCATGGGGTTTCTCGACCTGCACACAAATATCCACTATCGATGGGCTGAATGCAGCAATAGTTTGATATAGGGTTTCAGCCAAGGTTTCGATCAAGTGAAAGGACTGGTTGTCTACTTTTTTAATAATCAGCTTGGTCAGGCTCTTATAGTTTACGGCATGCTGTACATCATCACTTTGTGTTGCCATCGCAGCATTATATTTGAAGGAAAAGGAAACAACCACATCTTGCAGTTTTTCTTTCTCCCAGTCCAAATATCCGATGTAGGCACGCAAACGCAAACTATCTACACGTATTGTCAGCAATTTTAACGAAGATGAAGAGTTATTATCCATAGTTGCATGTATTATTTTATGCTATCAAATTCTTGTTATTGCAGCGTCACAATGCCAGATGCTCACCACCATCGATATATAAAAACTGGCCGGTGACAAAGGAACTTTCCACCAAAAACTGAACAGTCCGTTGGATATCCTCGACACTACCGATCCGTTGGAGTGGAATACCCGAAGCCAAGTCTAGCAGATACTGTTCATCCTTACCTTCCGGAGGAAGGATAAGTCCCGGACAGATCGCATTTACCCGTATAGTGGGTGCCAGGTGCACAGCCGAAATCCGTGTAAACTCGCCAAGCAGCTTTTTGCTCAATATATAGTCCAGGTGTCCCGTACGGTCTTTTGTCACCTTGGTATCTAAGATATTAATAATTGAGCCTTCTCCAAATATCCGGGCAAAGGACTTGGTCAACAGGTAGGCACCATCAAAATTACTTTTGATCTGTTTAGACAGCATGGTATCGCCAAGGTCGTCAAAACCTGATGGCACAAAATCGGAAGCACTGTTTACCAAGACCTCTAATATGATTTGTTGCGCTTTAAGATCGGCAAACAAACGGTCGAAATCATTAGTCTGCAGGAAATCAAATTGCATGACATGGACTTTCCTCCCCATTCCTTCAATTTCCTTCTTTAAGCCTTCGGCTTTCTTCCGGGAATTCTTATAATGCACCACGACATGATACCCCATAGCGGCCAGCTGTATAGCGATACTTTTGCCAATCCGGTCTGCACTTCCCGTAACCAAAGCATATTTATTCTGTTCCACGACGCATTTCAATTTATTTCTTATCCGAATGTCCCAACGACTTATCGGGGCTGACCACATCCCTCACCAATTGCTTCAGTTCTTTAATCTCGGGAAAACGTCCCTCCCTCTTGCGGTCAAAAATGATGGACTGCTCAACACGGACCTGATACCGTCCATTGACCTCGCTAGGTACCAAAGTGATGCCATAGACATCCTCCGTAAAGGTAGTCAGTAGCTCCTGGGCCATATATGCTGCACGTAGCATCCATCCACATTTCGGGCAATATTCTATTTCAATTTTAGGTCTCATGTTTTAAATTTAGCAAAAATGTACAACATTTTATCTAAGTTTGCACTATGAATTTCTCATCGAAATTATTGCAGCGTGCCGTAGATGAATTTGGTAGACTGCCCGGGATCGGGAATAAAACAGCCCTACGCCTGGTGCTCCACTTACTAAAGCAACCCGATGCAGATGTCAAGCGATTTACAGAGGCCTTGGACCATCTAAAAGAACATATTCAACATTGTGCGGTCTGTTTTAATATTTCGGACGCTACTGTATGTGAAATTTGTAATGCCGTCAAAAGAGACAAATCGACAATCTGTGTCGTAGAGGACACAAGGGATGTCATGGCCATTGAAAATACGAACCAGTACCACGGTGTTTACCATGTGCTAGGAGGGCTCATTTCGCCCATGGATGGCATCGGTCCTTCGGATCTGAAAATTGAAGCTTTAATTAACCGTATCCGGCAGGACAATGTCAACGAGGTAATCCTTGCGCTGAGTGCAACTATGGAAGGCGACACGACGATCTTTTATTTATACCGTAAACTGAGGGAGTTCAACATACAGATCAGTACCATTGCCCGAGGTATCGCCTTTGGCGGCGAACTGGAGTATGTGGATGAAGTTACCTTAGGACGTTCCATTATGACGCGGGTGCCTTATGAACGTCACGTAGGCTAATTACCTTTGAGACAGTATCTTATAGGCTATTGACCGAGTATACATACTCTAAAGCAATAATTTTCTCGCTTAATATATTGATACGTTTGCGATTGCCTATGATTTCATAAGCCACAATAAGTTGATTCTCATTTTTTTCGACACCTTTTCGGAGAGGTTTGATGTTATTGTCCCGCATAAACTGCTCCAGTTCATACATCCGACCTATTGCATGGTCAATGAAAGTGATGTGCATGGTTCGGACAAAATAGATATCAGCTAACAGATCTTCCATCTTCTGAAATAAAGACAAAACGATTACCATCAGAACCGTCAAAAATATGCCGAACTTAAATTCGCCAAAGCCAATGGACATCCCAATGGCAGCCATTGTCCATATCACGGCGGCTGTTGTCAACCCCTGTACAGAAAATTTCCCCTGATAAATAACACCGGCGCCAAGAAAACCGATACCCGTCACGATATTGGCTGCGATACGATCATCCGAGATATTCCCCATCCGGGAAATCAATGTAAATATCGTGGCACCAAAGCAAATCAAAATAACCGTGCGGAGGCCGGCAGATTTATTTTTATACTCCCGTTCGAGCCCGATAACAGATCCACAACCAATCGATAGTAATATCGCCTGGACATACTCTTCCTGCACATACGCTATGATTTCCTCCCACATTCCTGCTTTATTTACTTTAATATTTCCATTTTAGTTGTTGAAACACTTTGGACCATAACCAAATAGGTCCCATAGTCAACAATCTTACAAAATTCCTGCCGTTTATATATCCTTCTTTTCTTGTAATAAGCCAGAGCGCAAGCAATGAGAGTCCGGCAATTAAACTACATACCCCTACGACAGTCGGTCCACCATCCCGTTCGACATACTCCAACTGTACAATAAAAAAACTCATGATTCCGATACAAAAAAGAACTGCATAAGACAAGGTGGGTGCAAGTTTCAGATAACAGTAAATGATGATGGCGATGAAGAAAGAGCCCCAATTCAGGAAGGTGTGAGCATTTACCCGAACCAGAAAATCAAACTGCGGGAAGGGGATCATCCATATTAATCCCATGACCCCAAAAAACGCCAATGCCAAGAATAAAGCATATAACCCTTTGTCCCCTTGCTTATAGGTCTGATCCAATTCATAAAAATAACGATCGACGGGTCTATCAAAATGTAGTTGCTGTTTGGTGTTTCTCCCTTTTTTCTTCATACTCTCAAAGGTAAGGAATATCGGGTTATGAGCTATAAAATTATTTTCCCAAGATCGCTGTTGACATACTGTTGTCAAACCACTGTATTAGTTTTGTCTTATCGTAAAAAAACAAAACATAATTAAGTATGAAAACAATCACTATTCTACCCAAAGAAGACATTCTCAACCACTGGTTGGGTCATCGGAACCTAACGCGTCGCGTTATCGAAGCATTTCCTGAAAAAGAGTTATTCACGTTCTCATTAGGCGGAATGCGCCCATTCGCTGAACTCGTTAAGGAGTTGTTAGCCATTGCAGCGCCCGGTCTACGGGGGATCGTTGCTAACAGTACAGAGGGCTACAACCATGATTTACCCTTACAGACCAAAGCAGAACTTCTCGCTCGATGGGATAAAGACACCCCAATAATCATCGAATTGTTCAATCAGATTCCTGACGAGCGTTTTCACGAAAACTTCAATTTATTTGGAGAATATGCCTTTCCAATTATAGAGAATATCCAGTATTTTGTAGATAATGAAATACATCATCGCGGACAAGGATATGTTTACTTAAGGGCATTGGGAATTGAACCACCTCATTTTTGGGAAAGGCAACAATAAAATCAGTTATTTTAGGGAGCGGATCTTATTCCGCTTCCATTTTTTTAAGGTAAGTGTCGAGAAGTGCTCTGACTTGTTTTTTAAGGGTCAGCGGCTCCAAAATCACAGCTTCATCAGCATACATCAGAAACCAACGGGCAAACTCCCCGTGTGTATTTCGGGTTTTAAAAAGCATTTCCACATTGTCACCTTTCTCCACCTCCTCTATGAAACCATAATATTTTCGTTTCCATGTCAAATAGTGGGCTGCCTTTCGGGACACCCTAATCCGGACTGTCTGCACCTCGGCCGTTTCTCCTTTTTTCTCCAAGTAAAAAGATAAAGGCTTATATTTTCCTACAAACGGGGTTCCAGATAGTTCAATTTTATGCACTCTATCGAGACGAAACTGTCTAATTTCATCCTGCCGATGGCAAAATGCCATGAAATACCAAAAATCACCCTCCTGAAAAATCCCTATAGGTTCAATCCGACGCTCCTTTACGACCGTGCTTTCGGCAGATTTATAAGCTAATGTTAACTGCCGCTTCTTAGCGATACCTTCAAATAAAACGGCTAAGGCTGAAGGAACATTTGTATTGAGGAAATCTTTCCTTTTATTGATGAGTACTTTATCTTCTACATAAGCGAGATGTTCCTTATCCGAATACCGCAATACAGCCTTCATTTTTAGTAACGCATTACTAAAATGTTGACCGATCTCTTTGTCCAGATAGTGCTGCATCAACTTTTCCGCAATTGCAAAACTCAGTGCTTCGTTGGGGGTAAAAAGAGTAGGCGGAATTTTATAATCGCTTATCAGCGAATAGCCAATCCCAGCTTCGCCGTAAATGGGGACACCGGCATTTTCCAAAGTTTTAACATCTCTATAAATCGTTCGAAGACTCACTTGAAACTTGTCCGCCAAATCCTGTGCTTTTACGACAGGCTTAGCCTGTAAATGAAAATAAATAGCCAAAATGCGGTCAAACCGTTTTTCTATATCCATCTAACGCCAGTCTATAGTTATCGGTAAAGATAATAACATTTCAACGATTATGCCGTGCAACGAGGGCTATACTCGCTATGTAGAACACTGGATCAAATTTATCAACCGTTAAATAAAAACCGCTGATCAAAAATCATTTGAGTCGATCGCACTACCCATATACGCTTCGCGTCGTGGTGTATCGGATTTATCAGGTAATTATGTTCGAACGGAACAATAGCACTAGGCACCTTGAGGACAGCAGCTTTGTGTTGGCGCACAAAAATCTCACCGATGCTTTGTGTAACCCTCGTTGGTGGCTTAGCATCCCAATCTGAAGGAAGATCATCGATGTCCACTTTTAAAATGAGAATATCATCTGGGATATCAATTTCAACATAATAGCGATCACGCGGTAAGTCTTCGCTCCAGTCTAAATGTACAGCGACCTCCAACATCGATAATGCGCGGCTATCGGCGGTGTACACCAACCGGGTGTGCAAAGGATTCCAGCGAAAACCAGAAGATAAAGACGCCCCCACTCCTTCCAATGTGTTATGCAGATATCGCTCACGCTCTATTCGATATACCCGCATCAAGCAAATACTCCATACTCCAGTCTATCCAAACATGACCTTACTTCCTGGATACCTGTCATCGTATCCAAGAGGCTATCGGGTGAATAGCCTCCGAGTGAGGTATTTGGTTTCTTGAGCCAGCGTTGAAATTTTTGCTCCTCACCATTGAATACATCTACCCCGTAATTTATGAGCTCACTTATAAGCAATATCAACTCGGTATTGTGGCTATCTAATAAGGATTGTTCATTTTTCTTTTTGTTGTAGGTCGTCTGGGGCATTCGCATGATGGAAAGCACGGATTTAACGGGGATATTAATTTTCTTACTTAGCTCCTCTATAGCTTCGAACGGAAGGCCTTTACGTATGATTTGCACACGATCCAACATATTGCTCCAAGGCTTTACAGCTCCCGGCACCCAAGCTACAGCCCCTTCCTCGGCTATATTGGAGACATTTTCCGTTATATGGAATGGCTTGACGTTTTTGACTTCTTTTGTCATAACACAACAATTATAGTGCTAATGTACAACAAAACTACTGCTTTTCCAAACTTCTTTATTCTTTATTCATATCAAAGCATCTTCATACCGCCCACCCGGTACCGCAATCCATGTAACAAATTATTTCAAGAAATATTCCAGAAAGCGATAAGCGACTTCATTCGCGTTTTCATTAGGCGGATGTAATGGTCTATTATGCATTGCTACCCGGTTCTTATACCCCAACAGTTCATTGACCTGAATAGTATGATTTAAGGGCGCCCATCGTTCTATCTGATCGGATGACCCACCCGAGACCAGAAACGGCCGAGGTGCCATCAAGGCATGTAGCTCGTGCAAATCCCATCCCTCTCGAACAAGCTTCGGGTATATACCTTTGGCTTCCTGAATCATACCGGTCTTCCGCCAAACGTTGTCCCAAGGTGGTGGGTAGTAACCAAGGTACCACGGCTCCCAGTAGTTTACATTCGACCCTTTTGTTTCGTCAAATACAATTCCCGGGTCAGACCATACGGCACAGGCAAACTTTTCAAACAAACACGACGCAAACATCGCCCATTTCCCGCCAAAAGAATGTCCAATGATACCTATGCGCTCTTTATCCACTTCAGGTCGCCTTGCCAATACATGCCAGGCATTTGCTGCAGCATAAGCCAACATCGAAAGCGGTTGCACCTGTGCATTATACAGGGAAGGATAATACAGCGAAAATCGCTTTGCTGCCGATGCTTCTCTTGTACCAATAGACAACGTCACGAAACCACGTTTGGTTAATTGTAATGCATAGTCACGATAGGGTCTATTCGCCTTGACGATGACGCCTGCCGGCATTTCCGGATTGTAGTAAACAGTGACAACAGCAGGACGTTTACCCGCTCCGTCCGGTATTAACAAATAACCGTCCGTCTCTTCCGAAGGCAGCCATTTAAAACGGACATGATGCTGTACATATCCATCTTTCTGTTCGGAAGCGATAATCGTCAAATCCTGATCTTTCAACAATACGGGCCATTCTCCCATAATACTGTGCCACTTCGTCTTGATTTCCTCGCGTTTCCTATTCCAATCTTGCACTGTCTTTACCTGACTACCATCCTGAAATACCAATAATGAATTGTATGGGCCAAATTGATCTTTCAAACTATCGGGTGGAGTAAAATAAGGTTTAATAAATGGATCTATCGGCTTATACTCCGCTGCCGCATCTATATGTTGTCCCCAAGCCATCTGTTGTGATATGAATGACAAGCAAAATGTCCAAAACCACAGGTAAACGTTCTTCCAATTCATATATTTATTTTTCATTTTTATTTATCTATTAAAGCATCTTCATGCCACCCACACGGTATCGCAACCCTATCTCATGCGTTTTGTTGGATATACTTTGTTTCGTGGTGTTGCTACCGGGGCTAAACTGATAGCTGTACCCGATCCCAAAGCCCCCCATATTGAACTGTAACAAACCCGACAGATCACCTTGGTTTTGCACACCCAGACCCACGCCAAACTTCTGTGCAAAGAATGCCAAAGCACTCACGTCGTAACGGGGCGTCATACCCTCCATATGGCTCACGATAAAGGATGGACGGATATGGAAACCATCATCGATACGGAATAACGCACCACCTGTGATGTAGTAGACCCGACGGAAGTCATAGTCAAATTCATTATCGTTCCTGCCCAATACCAAACGGGGAATAGAGACGCCAAAGTAGTACTTGTCTTCCCGGAAGTAAGATGTCCCGATGCTCATCATCCCCTGATTGCCGCGAATGTCCTCCCGGAAAGAAGGATCTTCCGCATCTAAGGTAGAAAAATTGCCGTTGTGTATCAAAAGCCCTCCACCAACCGAAAGCCCAAGGTACTCGTCCTCCGAAAGGCGGACTGCGCTAGCGATATAACCACTCAGCTCATTATCCCGGACCACGCCCATAGTAGCCTGCTTAACATCGACACCCACCGTTATACCCAAGCGTTTGACTCCCACATGGCCACTTGCCCAGTACGAGCGCGGCGCACCGTCCAGCCCCACCCACTGCAAGCGACTTAATATCGCCGCGCCACCATCGGGATCCATCAAGCTCAACGAACCGTTGAACGCATTGCGGAGCTGGCCAAACTGATTATAACTCAAACCATGCTGCGCCCGCCCTAAGAAAGGGAAGGCCAACAGCACGGTTGCAATGAATAGAAGGTTAAGGGATTCTTTCATTGTTTTATCTTATATTTAACGTCCAAATTATCTACTTTCTCTTCACTTCGAAGAAACCCTTTATCCGCTCCCGCCTACCATCTACGGTCACATCCAGATAGTAAAAATATGTACCATCGTTCAACTGCTCTCCGCGAAAGACGTTACTTCCATTGTCATATCCGGCTATCTCCGCGAGAATATTCCCTCCGGCATCAAAAACGAGAAGCTTATTTTCGGGATATCCCCCGATACCTTCAATAAACAAGAAATCATTGATGCCATCTCCATTTGGAGACAACGCTTTGTGTACACGTAATGGAATACTCTCCTTGGGAGATTCTAACACACGGATCACCATACTAACTGGAGTTGCCGCCTCATAATTCTGATTACCCTGTTGCGTAGCTGTTATAGTGACTACGCCCATCCCCACCAAATGGAGATCCGTTCCCGACAGGGTAGCAATCGAGATATCGTCCACCTCAAGTGTAACCGGAAGCCCACTGCTCGACGACACCGCCAACGTTTGTATACCTACGTCAAGCGACAATTCCTCAGGCGCTACCAACGTGATTTCCTGAGGAGACTTATCAATCGTGAAATCCGATCCAATAAAAGATAAGCTATAATTATCGGCAGAAAGTGTCCCTTGCTTAATCGGATACGAGCCGACGTCTTCCCCGGCATCTCTCGACAATGCCCCCGAAAAGACGGCATTATTATCACCTGGAAGAAACCCACTAGCGGTATAGGTCAATATCGGATCCTCCGTACCATATGTTTTGTGCTGCTCCGATTTGGCGACCACGGTCAGCACGGGAGAGATATCGTCATCTGTAAATGTAATGGCATAATCTCCGGCATCATCCGCCCAACTGCCACTAATAATTGTATTTTTCAAGATAGGGTGACTATCCGTGTCATTAAATATCCCATCTCCATATCCACTCTCTGCTCTGTTATTGCTCACGGTCACATTCCTCAGATCAGGTGCGCTTTGTTGATTAAATACCCCTCCTCCATATACTGCTTTATTGCCAGTTATCGTCAGGTTTACCAATGTGGGACTTCCCCCATCGTTATATATCCCTCCGCCACTGTTGGATAGATTGTGACTACCGGCCATAGCTTCATCCGCACAACCGGCAGTAACGATAAAACCATCCAGTCTGGCTGTCGGGCCTGTGCCCGAACCATTGACCACCGTATAGCTATTGTTTCCTTTGAGCTCTTGATCGACATTTGTTATCACTGCTGCGACGTCATTGCCATCAATATCACCAGAAAGAATAGTCATGTTCTTCGCCCAATCCCGCTCTGTAAGTACTGCCTCCACCCCCGAAAAACCTCCATAGACTTTCACACCTTTTACCAATTTAAAGGTGGCGTTGCGATCGGCTGCATTTGTGGTAGGTAGGTATCTGCCGGATGTCACCCAAATTTGCAGCGGGCCATCGGCAGCAGAATCCCAGTTGTTCTCTGCCCAAACCAATGCTTCAGCCAATTCTCCCATTGCAGTTGCCCAGGAAGAACCATTTCCTGTACTTCCTTTTTTTACAAAGAGAATATGATCTGACGACGGCGTTTGAGCCCATATATATCCGCCCCAGCAGCAGGAGAACAGCAACATCAACAATAAGTTGGATTTCATAATTTTATCGATTGTGTATGACTTTCACATTTGTCAATTCCGGTGCTCCTCCATTGACATTACAGATACCATCTCCTGTGGAGGATATATTTCCGGTAATAATCAGATTTCTGAATGTAGGCTTGCCATTTGAATTATGCACTCCACCTCCGCATGTCATCGTATTTTTTTCATCAGCCGAACCAGCAGTAATGGTAAAACCATCGAGTACCGCAGTTGGGCTCGTTTGGGAGCTCGTAACCACGGCATAACTATTCTCGCCCACCATCTGTGTGACGGGGTCGCTAATGACTTGTGCCCTATCATTACGGTCGATGTCTCCCGATAATATCGTCACATTCTTTACCCAATCACGTGTTGACAGATTGCCTTCTGTACCGGCCTCTCCCGAAAAACCGCCATAAACATGTACTCCACTGACCAGTTGAAAAGTCGCTTTACGGTCGTTGGGATCGGTCGTTGGCAGGTATTTTCCCGCAGCCACCCAAACCTGAAGTGTCCCGTCATTAGTTGGATCCCAATCAGAAGCCAAAAACAATGCTTGGGATAGTTCACCCATAGCATCTGACCAAGAAGATCCGCTACCTTTGCCCCCCTCTTTCACATACACAATATCACCCGAACCAAAAGCCTGTGCAGATACTTTCACAGTACCTAATGAAAACACAATAACAACAATGTATTTTACCACAGATAATTTACTAAGCATATAATACCTCACTTACTTTAATTTTTTTATTAACCATTCATTTATCAAACGTTGCTGTCCCGGTGTATATACATGTCCTGCTTCTTTCTCAATAAATTTCTCTTTATCTGCTTTTATTGTATTGTATAATGCATATGACGTAGTAGCAACGCATGTTCTGTCGTTATACCCCCAACTATATAATCCCGGAACAGTCACATATTTAGCAAAATTGACAGCATCATAGTAAGCCATGGCGTGTATCGTTTTATCCTTTCGATTCTCCGGCTTTCTAAAAATATGAGGCCATCCACCCACTCGTTCATGAAGATACCCTGTCATATCGCTCAGGGCTGGGAAATAAGAAATAAGATACTTCACTCTTTGGTCTAAGGCCGCTGTTACTAAGGCGAGTGCTCCCCCTTGGCTACCGCCCACTACGGCCAAATTTTCTCCATCGTATTGGGATATAGTTTGAATAAAATCTACAGCCTTCACGCAGCCAATATATACTTTGTTATAATAATACTGTTCTCTATCGTCGGCATCAAAATGGGGATAATAACCTTTCAGACGAGTTCTTAACAACTCCTTGTAAAACTCTTTAGGTTGAGAAATAGATACACCATGAATGCCTATTTGCAAGACAATAAAGCCTTTATCGGCCAATGACCTATCACCCAGATAGTGCCTGACACCAGCGCCCGGTACACGTAAAACAACAGGATATTTACCGTCTTTTTTTGGGATTGCCAATGCACCATATATTCTTGAATCTTTCGTATTTTGATAGCTTATCTCATACACATCGACCGTCGAGGTACTGCGGGATTCGATCTTATCCATGGTTATATCCAACGGAATTACCCGCGCATCTTTGAGTTGGGATTTCCAGAAGGACATAAAATCTTTCGGCAATGTAACTGTGGGGTGGATATTATCGACATCAAATCCGACGGTGACACGCTTGATATACTTCTCACCTTGATAATCTACCGTGACTACACACCGTATAAACCTAGGTTTATCCAATGTACCAAGGGATAACCTATAGATACTATCTTTCAGGTTTATCTTCTTTGTACTTGTCGGCTTCAACCCTTCCGTTCCTATTTTATATTGCAAATCGATTCCTTTTGCGTACTGACCATTCAAAAGTACGCTCATGTCAACATACGCTGTGTCCGAAACGTTGTACAGCCAATCCGCTTCATCCGTCTTCAAGACGATTTCAATTTCATCGGATTGCGCTGTAACGGCAAAAACATTTATCATGGAAAGACAATAAAAACACAGGACAATAACTATTCTTATAAAAAACATCATAAAACGATTAGCTTAGCATTATACTTTTATATAGATTTTTTTTCTATCCAACCAATAGGCTATTGTCCACATCAACACCACTAAGCATAACGAATATATTAAAGAGCCTAATTCAGGAGGACCGGGTATATTTGCACAGATATTTTTGTAGAACCACCGTAAAGGGTTCGTAAAATGCTCCTCTTCCTCTATTCTAATCAAACGAAGCGTTTTTGGAAAGACCCCACTTAAGACATAAATAAACAATGCATTTTTACCAAATACATCAAAAAATTTCATCAGTCCATTTCGCACACCTTGTATATCCGCATACCATATAACCCCACCTATCGTCAGTATTGCTAAGGCTGTAGTATGGAGAACAAAAGAACTCGTCCATATCTTTTTATTAATAGGAAATCCTAATGACCATATCCATGCTACCATCAAAATTATAAAACCTGTTACCATTAATCCGGATAACATTTTAAAATAACGCTCTGATGATGCAGGCAGCTTTGTCCATAGCCAATTTGTATTTCCCTGCTCTCGGATATACATTCCTGCAAGATAACCCAGTATTACTTGTATAATAGCTGGGAATGTGCTCATCAAACCTTCTGGATCAAAAGGCACCCCCTCTCCCTTAAACATATGTGCTGCACCAAAAACCTGCATATCGATTTTTGTTCCAAACCATCCAGATAGTGAATAAGGATCCCCTGTCCCGAAAAAAGTACAGAGAAACCAATAAGCTAATAAGATGCTCATTGAAATATAGATAAGGGACTTTGGTTTAAAATAGTATGCCAATACCGAAGCAAAAAAGTAAGAAATAGCAATGCGTTGTAATACGCCTAAAATCCTTATGCCATATGTAGGATTATCACTGTTAATCCATTCCTTGAATACCAGAGAGTCTCCACTCCACTTCACGAAGGGAAACCAATTCAGGCCCACACCAATTAAAAAAATCAGCACAGTCCGTTTGATTACCTTACCAAAAAAAATGCGTTCTCCCGCCTCTCTCAACCGTGGAATAACAAAGGACATAGCATTCCCCACAGCAAACAAAAAGAAAGGAAAGACCAGATCTGTAGGTGTCCAACCGTGCCATGAGGCATGTTTCAATGCCGAAAATGTATATAATCCTTTGCCAGGGTTGTTAACGAGGATCATAAGAGCCACCGTAGCACCGCGAAATACATCTAAAGAATAATACCTCTGCTGCATTGTTATTTATAACTGGGTCATTAAAATCAACTTCTCAGGAATATTCTATATAGTTCAAACGTGCAAAGTAAGTCAGTTCTTTTTAACTAAACTGACATCGGTAAATAACATCCCTGAGTTTTTAGTCATACATGCAATAGCTACGTCAAAACTTTTCCGATGATCCACTTCCGATTTTTTCACAATAACTTCTGTCTTAGAGACTTTTGGAGAAGGCACGCTATTGACGACTTGAGAAAGATCAAATTCTACAGTGTACTCCTTCCATTCATTAGAGAGTATTAGTGTTTTCAAAGCACCCGAACGTGATGGTGTCGTCTGTGGATCGAATCCGCTAATGGGGAAATATAAGGTTTGACTTTTTGGCGTTTTCACTTTTAGGTAGACACCCACAGACGTCCGTATATCCTTTGTTGCTTTGGCCCAAAACTTGAGGGTATATATACCTTCGGAGACGTTCTTTTCGACACGCTGTCCGATAAAGGAATAAGCATAGCTTGTACCTGTCAACGTTTGTATAGATACTGCCTTACCTTTATCGTTGTCCTGAATAACAGACATGACAGCCTGCTTGTCCGAAGTCAGATAAGGATACCATTTTCCTGGTCCGGGAAATTTTCGATAAATATCATATACTGTAAAGGAGGTATCCTCAAATTTACCGTCTTCAATCAAATTTTCCTGTGCATAGATAGTCAAGCATGTTACAAATAAACAAATTAAAGAAAATAGCTTTTTCATGTTCTTAAAATAAATTATAGTTATTAAATAAAATTATGGATTTGCGTTTCATCTATATCGATTCTTACACACTTTCCTCCCCCTATGCTGAGCATATTTCCTCCAGAAAATAGGGCAACCGTGTGGGGCTGTTCATCCACATTGACGAGTACGACAGCATACTGTCCGGTTGGGCTTTTCCAAAGTGCTCCTCTAACCGCCGAAGAAGTGCCTGTGGAAGAAGCAACGGGCCAATCCGGTACAGTCAACATTGGGTTGTCTCCTTCCGGTGTAATCTCTTTTAATAGGGTGCCTCCGACGAACACATCATGATGCTGTTTACGGAAATTCACCAAATCCTTTAAAAAAGCAGCGTTGCTTACCATACTCGTATATTGTACAAATTCTGTACGCCCGCCGTTAAGCTGTGCTCCCCATAGCAATGCTAAAGTATTTTGTATACGATAGCTCAAATTGGCATTGTTAGCAATTTTAAAACCATACAATATGGCCCGATCAGAATAGATAATAGGAAAGAGTGGTACAGGTTCTCCATTTTGTTGCGGAGAGGCTGCCATAAGGAACAGGTCGAACATATCCATATAAGGTTCAGCATTTTGTTCGGTAGCAATAATACTATTAGGTTTCAGCGTAGCCCGTACTGATTGGAAGATATCTCGAAATGAATTGACCCAAAAATCGCCTCCCCCTGGAGGATGGTTATGTTCAGGATTATAGCAAGGTACACCACGAGCAGCAGCAATCTGGTCGAAATAAATACTACTTGCGCCTACTTCATCACCTTGTATCCGCTGTGTCAGCTCGATCATTTTCTGCTTCCATACAAGGGTAGAAGGACAGATCACGGCACTGACCACATTATTGAATGTTGATGTGAAGGGTGTGAGGTCTTTATTGAGTACCGTAGCGGTTTTCCCTCCTTCTGTTATGTAACTCGGAATTGTCGTATCCCATAGCCTCCCGTTAATATATGGCATGACGTGGCTTCCTGCAGCTTGAACTTGCTCCACAATATCTTCAAAACCATCTTTTGCAGGGAAGTATTCTGGATATTGCGTATCAAAAGGTGCTTGGGGCCAATAATACCAATGAAAAGACGTCTGGGTCCCAAAATACGTCATCGCTTTCTGTGTCCGTTGCAACTCTGCCGTAGAGGCATTTGCACCGGTAAGCCACAAATCCGAGTTGAGAAACCATTCTGGATATTGCTTCTCAGTGATTTTCTTCTCGCCCCAGGTTGTCTCAAAAGAGAATGGCCGGTACCATTTGGTTATCGCCTCTTCCCAACCTTTGTTTGAGAGACCAATGGAAACAGACCAAGGTAGGCTGAACCTACCATTGTCATTCCATGTGGACGATGGCTCAATAACATTCGAGAGTTCCAAAGTAGATGTGGCTATCTTAGCCATAAAAGTTTTGATATTGGCATTGGAATCATGTGTAGCAAAATAGAAAACATTATTGTTTTCATGCATCAACATCAATTGTACTGTGCCTGCGCTATTTGGATACCGGCAGTTAAATGTTCCACTTGTACGACTCATCAGATCAAATTCAACACCCCAGCCCATGGGTAAGATCATCTTAGACTGTGGAGTCTTTTGCAATGTAATAAGTGGAAAAGTTAAGTCATCCACATACCACCCGGAAGGAAACTCGCTCCGTATATCCCATTCCGAAAGTGTATTCTTATTTGTCACTGACACGGTCATAATAATCTTTCCGGAAGAATCTCCGCCTAAAGGATACAACCAGGAAAATACTAAAGATTTCCTATCGGGCTCTTCTACTGCTTTTACACCCTGATACTGCGTGTTTTGGGGTGTGAGCGTTACCTTAGAGCCGCCTTGCTGCATCACTACCAAACGCCACAGTGCCCCTGAGGGACTCACCGTCCATATTTTCCCCTTATTGTCTGATAAACTCAATAATTGGAACGAACCTGAATTTCCGAAATTTATCGACAGATCGTCATTACTGATAGATACCTGCGCCACACTTTCGGTTAGCGCAAGGTATCTGTTCGCCTGAACGGGTTGTAAAACCAGGAGAAATAAAAATAAGGATAGGGTATTCTTCACTATATTCGATTTATTCGTTTACGGTTACTTCAAAATTTTTCACCTTTTCTTCCTCACCGTCCTTCCACACAAAAGACACAGTATATTTACCCGGCTCCATAAAAACATATTTAAAGTCTTTTGGCATAACATCTGTGGATTCCTTTACGACTTCTTTGGGCATGTCTAAGCCATAGTTATACTCTTCCAAATTTAACGCTGGAGAGATAGCCCATATTTCTGTAGGATCCGAGATTTCCGCATTAGTTACTTGTGCAGAAGTCATATATAACTTCACATAAGAACCCGAAGCTGTAATTTTAGTACTTGGATCGCTCATTCCTTCATGTACTGTGCGTATAGCTTCATTTTGATATATCAAGGCGAAATCTAAGTAGTTATCATAAAGGGTCGTCGTATAATCAGCTAAATCTCCGTTTTCATCAGGGTGGCGTATACTCGTAATTGCCTTGAAAAGGTAGGCATGCCAAGCCCTAGGACCTCCTGTGACATTGGGATCGTATCTATACCGAAATCCTACATACAATGGTTTTCCTTCTTCAAAAGCTTCTCTTAAATCAATGTCTCCAGAGAGAACCCTGTTTGGATCACCCCATGTATTATCCTCCGGAGCAAGCGTAAACCAGGGGTTAAAATCCTCTTTCCCTTTCCAGTTAGCTGTAGCAACATCGGCAAAGTTTCCACTTCCATTATAGTCTGTAGAGACAAAAACAGCCAACTGATCCGCTTGTGCTCCGTAAGTTAGGTTAGTCCTAAAAGATACTACGGCTGAATTGCTCCTTGTAATCCGGTCTGTTTGAGAATATTGGTATTCATGAAGAAATTCTCCTGAATAGAATGTAATGTCGTCTACTTCTTTACCCGAAAAATCAAAAGTTACCTCATCCCCCACTTTATAAGTGGTAGTTGTTAACTTAACATCAAATTCCTGATCTACCTTTTCATCAGGTTTTGTGTCTTCTTTTGGTTCTGGATCTCCGCTTTTACCGCAAGCCACACATAAGAAAATGCTTGCCATCATGAATAAGATACTTCTTTTCATAATTTTTAATTTAATTGTTTTATCTAAGTTTTATTTAATACACATAACTGTTCGTTCTATATAAGCTTGTGGAACTCTGATTCGCTGATTTCTATGCGTACCGCTCCACCTGCCTGTATGCTAATAGTTTTTCCTCCATTAGATAAAGCGACACGGTGCGCTTGCGTATCCACATTTACGAGGATGACTACAGGTTTACCAGTGGTGCTTTTCCAAAGGGCGCCTCGTACAGCCGCTGATGCTCCTTCGGTAGACGATCGACTAGGCCAGTTTGGCACCGCTATTACGGGGTTATCACCCGTCGGTGTAATTTCTTTCAGCAAGGTTCCCCCCACGAAAACATCATGATGTTCTTTGCGGAATAAGGTTAATCCTTTCAAAAATGCTGCGTTATCCGCAAGATTTCTTGACATCAACCAAGAAGTACGCCCCCCATTCAGTTGTGCCCCCCATAATAATGTAAGTGCATTTTTCACCCGGTAGCTCATATTGTTGTGGTTGTAGATATAGAAACCGTACAATAACGCCCGGTCGGAATAGATGATCGAAAACAGTGGCACTGGATTGTATACTTTTCCCGATGGGTAGTTAACCATCAAGAATAAGTCAAACATATCCAGATAAGGTTCCGCATTTTGCTCAGTAGCAAGCACCTTTCCTGGTTTCAGCCCCGCTCTTATTTCTTTATAGATCTCTCGATAAGCAGGGGTCCAAAAATCACCTCCTCCGGGCGGGTGGTTGTGAGTCACATCGTAACATGCCATGGATCTCGCTGAAGCAACCTGATCATAGTAAACACCGTCAGCACCCAACACACTATTACTTATCTTTTCTGTTACATCAGTCATCACCTTTTTCCATACATCTGATGTTGGACATATTACCGCATTGGGTGCTTTAGATGCATATATGGATATTTGTGGAGAGCCATCTTTTCGGATTACGGTTTCATGTTTTCCAAGCTCTGGGTAACTTACCGTGGTTGTGTCCCACAAGCGTCCATTGATATAAGGCATCACATGGCTGCCACTTTTCTGCACTTCCTTTATAATTTGTTTAAAAATATCACGCTCCGGGAAATAGTCAGGATATTTCGTATCAAACTTGTGATTCATCCAATAATACCAATGAAAAGAAGTTCGTGCCCCGAAATAAGAAATAGCATCCTTAGTAACCTCCAATTCTTTTTCATCGGTAGGACCACCCACTAACCATAGATCGGAGTTCAACAACCACTGAGGGTGTTTTTTTTCAATGATACTTTTCTTGCCCCAGATCGTTGCCAATGCAAATGGTCTATACCATTTCCGCACAGCATCTTCCCAGCCCTTATTAGACAGCCCTATGGATATAGCCCAAGGTAATCTAAACTTTCCTTCCTTATCCCATGCAGCTGAAGGAGGTGCGCTATTAGAAAACTCCAGATCAGAACTGGATACGGTAGCAGAGAATATTTTTAAATTAGCCTGCGGATCATGTGTTGCAAAATAAAACACATGATCGTCCTCATGTAAAGCCATTAACTGCACGGTTCCGCGACTACCAGGATAGTTGTGGCTAAACTTCTGTCTTGTAATGTTCTTCAATTCATATTCTGCTCCCCAACCTGCAGGGACAATCAATTTTTGCTGATCTGATTTTGGCAGGTGGATAATGGGAAAATTTAAATCACTTACCTGCCATTCCGATGGAAAGTCACTCTGTATCTCCCAGGAAGACAAGGTGTTTTTATCAGTAACAGACACAGTCACCTGTACAAGTCCCGACTTATTATTATCTAAGACATATTGCCAGGAAAACTGTAAAGATTTTTTACCTTGTTCTTCAAGAACTTCTACACCTTTATACGCCGAATTCCGGGGGTTAACGATAATCGGATGTCCGGCTGTATTGACGAGCATGAGCTGCCATATCATATCCTGATCCTTATGAACCGACCACATTTTCCCCGGACTGGAGAAATCCAGCAATTTAAAGGATTGTGCCGAACTCTCAAAGTCTAAGGAAAGCTCACTGTTGGACAAAGATATATGATCGCCGTCTCTAACAACCGTAAGTTGGTCGTTCGCAAACAAGCTGATGGAGAGTAATAGCAATAAAAAAAGAGAAAAATTTTGTTTCATAAAAAATAGCGTATTATTCTGTAATGGTAAGTTGAATCTGTTTAACAGTCTCTTTCAGCCCATAAACACTGGAGTTATATGCCACAAATGAAACGGTATAAGTTCCGGGCTGTTCATATACATAGCTATACTCCAAAGGCATGGGATCTCTATAACCCTTAATGGGATCTGGTCTGTCAGGCCCATGATCAATTTCCTCTAAATAAATAGGTGGTGAAATACCCCATATTTCGGTTGGCATGGGCCTCATAGCTGAATGTAAGCGCAACATGATATAACCTGCGTAGACCATACTGTTTTTATAATCTTCGACGGTAAACTCTTTATCGTATACAATATTAAAACCTGTATAGGAGTTAAAAACGGTTTTTGTACCCAACACTGTACTTGCTTCTACATTTAAGTTATAGGCATACCAGTTACGAGCTATACCAAGTTCGGGGTTATTTTTATATCGAAATCGGATATATAAAGGTTTACCTTCTTCAAATGCATCTATTAAATCTACTGTTCCGGAGAAAAAATTGTTTGCAGAACCCCATGGATTATCCTCTGGCGCTATCTGAAATTGTTGACTGATATCGTCTTTCCATGTCGCATCAAGAACGTCCTGATAGGTTCCCCCTCCGTTATAATCTGTTGACAGATCTACAGAAAATTGATCAGGTTGGTTATTATAGGTTACATTCGTCCGGAAAGAAACTTTTACCGACTGCGTCATCGATTTTCTACTTTCGTGACTGTATTCATATTCATGCAACATTTCCCCCGAATAAAAGGTGACCTGATCAGCCTCACCGGATAAGTTAAAGGTCACCTCTTCCCCGACTTTATATGTAGCTTTCTCTAAGAGAGCAACATCAAAACTCGGATTTTGTACCTCATGCTTCCTACACGCCGCTAGAAGGGAAGCTGTTATTATCGTAATAAAGATTGAATTTTTCATATCATTAGCAATTACCAACCTATATTTTGTTTTAATTCTGGATTCATCCCTCTTTCATAGGCAGGAATAGGCCATATCACATCCCTTGCCGAAGCATTTCTAAAATACCGCAAAGCATGTTCGTAACTCGACGTTAAACCCGCTTGCTCGATATGATCACGGGCTGCGGTCATTTTCTTCATGAATATCCCCCATCGCACCAAATCACCTTTCCGCAATATTTCAAAAGCTAACTCTCGGGAGCGCTCATCCTGCAATTCTTCCAAAAAATCCGCCTGATCCAACCCTGCTAAATCAACACCAGGTGCTTGGATGTCGTCTGGAAAACCATAACCTCTTCTACGCACTCTGTTTACAGCTAGATAAGCATCCACGGAAGGTCCTTTATTGACATAATTATCAGCCTCTGCAAACATGAGTAATACATCCGAAAACCGTAATACTGGAAAATTAATCGGCGAATACTGCCCATCCCGAGGCAAGACAACTTCATAATTCCTACGTCTAAATTTGCCGTTGTTACGTTGATAAATCTGCTCAATAGATCTAGGTGTTTCAACAGCTGGATTCCCTGATACGGAGAATGGAGCAATGGTCCAATCCCTTCTCAAATCGGGTGAGGTAAGTTGCCCAGGGGCTTCATATTTCTCCCACAATGCTCCTGTAGCATTAATCTGCCCTTCAGATCGTCCATAATTGGGGTCACCGCCGACGTATCGGATACCATTATAAACTCCGATTTGTCCACCTTCCCGATAGGAATCCTGATGATTACCCCAAAACTCTATCTCCCATATACTTTCTGCAACATCATATTCATCGGAAGCGTAATTGATAAATATCTGGGAAAAATCAGGATTTAGCGCATGTGCAGCATCTGTATCATCTATAACCATCTTAGCCCATTTGCGCGCTTCCGAGTACCGTGTTTCGTCCTTCACCGGATTGCCAGCCATATACAGATTGACACGAGCCAATACACCACGGACAGCGGACTTGCTGACACGTCCGCCGTGACCGATCTCCCGGATAGGTAGGACCAAGCTTTCGGCCACTTCCATATCAGCTATAATATTCTGATAGACTTCTTTTGGCGGAGTTTGCGGTATATTAACTTCAGCAGTAGGTTCTGTTATATACGGTATCGGCCCAAAATTACTGACCAATAGAAAATAAAAATAAGATCGTAAAAAAAGTGCTTCTCCTCTCACCCTATTCTTAGCTTCCAATCCGATATTGGAGGAATTATCCATATTGGCCAAAAGTGTATTGGCTCGATTAATCCCCATGTAACAGGTACTCCAAAAATCGCCTATCCAATCATCTGTTGCAACAACATCATATATCCGAACACCATGTTGGGTGTTAGTGACGTTGTAAAATGCATCATCTGCATCGAGTCCCATCCGTATCATTTGTCGACCATACAGCCGATAATCCCCTAAAGCAGAATAAACAGCATTTAAAGCGGCTTCCAACTGTCCCTCATTCTGATAATAATTTACAGTTGTAAAATAATCCTCCGGTTTTGTATCGAGAAAACTATTACAGGAGTTCAGCAAAGCCATGCTGCCCATTAAGCTTGTAACTATGTATAATTTTATCTTTTTCATAAGATTACAATGTTGCTTTAATTCCAAAAACTATTGTTCGTCCCCTTGGATATGCGGACCAGTCAAATCCGGGTGTCAACGTACTATTTCTTACCGATACCTCTGGATCCATACCTGAATAATTCGTCCAGGTAAACAGATTTTGCGCCACAGCACTCACGCTCACTTTATCGACATTAAGCCGTTTGGTAAAACGAGCGGGTATCGTATAGCTCAAAGACACCGTCTTAAGCCTCAGATATGAGGCATCTTCCACATTCCTGGAAGAGTACCTGCCGAGTGGCCCCTGACCTCCGGCTCTAAAATATTCGTTACTTGGGTTTTCAAATGTCCATCGATTCGCATAGGTAGCATATTGATTTCTGGATCCTACCGGTCTACCGCCTTCAAAATATATTCTATTGGCGTTATATACCTCATTGCCATACACCCATTGAAGAAAGACATTCAATTCAAAGTTTTTATATGTAAAATTGTTTGAAAAGCCTCCTGCGTGAATCGGCATGGGATCTCCGATAATGGTCTCGTCTTTCTCATCAATTGTACCATCGTTGTTAATGTCTTTATACTTAATATCACCCGGAAGCACATCATCACGCGATGCTCCTCCATTGTCGGGCATATGGCTCTTCAATGTATAAACCCGATTTTCATGGGGGATGGAGGGGTCACTATTGCCTTGCCAGGTAAAATCATCGACCTGATAGACACCATCAAAAAGATATCCCATAAACATAGCCGCTTGTTCGCCGACTCGGGCAGAATACAAAAAGGAATTATTATGGATAACATCCCATGTGACGAGCGAGTACATACTACTTTCGTCCGATGTAAGTGATACAATCTTATTCCGGTTAAAGCTGATATTAAAGTCACTTTTCCAACTGAATTTCTGATTCTTCATATTGGTTACGCCCAAACTCAATTCTAATCCATCGTTCTGTAGTTCTCCTATATTTTTGTATGCTCTTCTAAATCCTGTATGGGATGCAGTATTGGCATTTAACAACAGATCTACGGTATTTTTCCTATAGATATCAACGACAAAATCTACTCTTTTATCGAATAAAGAAAGATCCAACCCGATATCTGTTTGCTTCGTGGTCTCCCACTTCAGGTCTTCATTTCCTAACTTATCCGGATAATAACCCACCGACGGCGCTGCATTTCCAAAGGAGTATGCATTCGCTATACCCGATCCTGCAATCGTTGCCAGATAAGCGAAATCTGAAACCCGGTTGTTACCTGTCAAACCATAGCTCGCTCTTAACTTGGCTTCAGAAATAAATGAAATGTCTTTTATAAAATCTTCTTTATCCAACTTCCATGCGAAAGCTGCAGAAGGGAAATATCCCCATCTGTTTTTGGGTGCAAATTTAGAAGACCCGTCTGCACGAAATGTTGCAGTAAACAAGTATTTCGAGAATAAATCATAATTAACACGGCTAAAATAAGAATGGGTACGACTGTTACTTACAAACATATCTGTGGAAGCAGGCACACCGTCATCCATACCGCTGAGACCTAACGATTCCTCGGGGACATATTGGGTACCGAATCCATAATTTCGTGAGTTTCGTTCATCGAAATCGATTCCAACCATAACATTCAGATTATGTATTCGGTTAAATCGCTTCCGATAAGTCATATACGTCGAAAACCTCCATGTGTTAATATTAGTAGAAGAAAGGCTTCCCCGTACTCCTCGGTTATTCGGATTTCTGGGTGTACCACTGTTTGTGCGTGAATTATAAAAACCTGTCGTTTCAGACTGATACTGCATAAAGGCAGCTGTAGATCTCCAGGTCAGGTTCTTATTTATATTATAATTCAGATAACCGTTTCCGGTAAGGTTTTTTCTCCTGTTTCTCCTATCTGTATTCATTAGATTCGTAACGGGATTAATCAGATAATTGTCCTCCGGGCTCTCTGGATCAACATCTTCATTAAGAAGCTCCTCATCTACTCCCGAAGGCCCTTCTCTTCCCGAAACCGGCCGATAAGCCCATACACTATACATTAAGTAGGAGTATCCGTGCGTAGTTTCACCTGACAAAAGCTTCCCATAGGACGGGTTATCCGAATAATTAGCAACAACTCCCGTTTTCAATTTTTTGCTAATTTCCTGATCTATGGCTATCCTGCCGGTTACACGGTTTTGGCCACTATTGATTACAGCACCTTCCTGTCTAAAGATTGACCCAGATAACGAATATCGTGTCTGGCGGTTCCCTCCACGTAAGGATAATTCATGAATAGAAGTTGTTCCTTTCCGAAACACTTCATCCTGCCAATTGATACCCTTTATATTCCTATAGTCTTCCAAAGTTTTACCCTCTGGATCATACGACGGACTTGTTTCGGGGAAATCTCCGGGTGTATACAAATTTCGAGTTTGATTGGAGTAGTTTGTCCGCTCCAACTGGTATTTCACAAATTCATAGGGATTCATCATCTCGACTTGCTTGACCGATTCTTGAAACCCGAGAGATCCCTTATAATTTACAACAGGGGTTCCAACCTTCCCTTTCTTTGTTGTGATGACAACTACGCCATTCGCCCCCCGGGCACCATAAATTGCCGTAGCCGAAGCATCCTTTAGGATATCTATGGATTCAATATCATCCATATTCAAACTTCCCGCATCAAAATCTTCCATCGGAAAATCATCTACGACATAAAGGGGAGCCGTACTCTGTGTGAGTGATCCGGCTCCCCGAATGACAATATTGATGCCTTCAGACCCAGGTTGTCCATCATTTGATGATACCTGAACACCCGCCACTCTTCCTGCTAATGCCTGGTCGAAAGACATGACTGGTGCTTGCGTGATCTCCGACATATTAACGGAACCCACTGATCCCGTCAGATCTTTTCTTTGTACCTCTCCATATCCAATCACAACGACATCCTCAATATCCATGCGCTGCACCTTCATGGCAACATTAAGCACCTTCGTATCGACAGCTATTGTATATTCCTGGCTGGCATGTCCGATTATTTTAAATTCCAACACATCACCAGCTTCGGGAACATTAATATGATAATATCCGTCTGGATTGGACACGGCCGTTATATTCTTATTTTTCACACGTATACTTACCGCTTCCAACGCATTTCCTAAGCTATCGGTGACTCGACCGGTGATTGGAATAGACTGTTGTGCGTCTTTACGCTGTACCTTTGGTGTCTTCCTTTTGATCAGCACTGTATTTTTATCAATTTCAAAAGATATAGGCTGGTCTTTTAGAATACTTTCCAATGCTTCTTTCAACGGTTTGTCTACGAAGTTGACAGAAACAGGCGTTGAACCTTTCAGGTCGGTAGACACGTATAGGAAATCATAATTGGTTTGTTTCTGAATTTCTCTGAAAACCGATCTCAGTTGAACGTTCTGCACTTTTAAGTTAACCCGCTGACCAAATACAATGCTTGCCTGGGCACTCAATGCCGAAAGCAGCATAATGCTAATAAGGAGCTTCATAAGTAAGAGAAACTTTAGAGGTATGCGATTGGGATAACCGCATACGTTTACGATCATATTTTTGTACATTTGTTTAATTTAGGTTGTATTAGAATTCGTGATACCTACAAAATCGCCTGATGCAGTCCTAAGTCATCCAACCGGAAGTGTTCGCACCACTTCTGGTTTTTTGTTTCAGGCTGACAGCTATCTATTCATTTATAACATAACCGTAACCCTCCTCCCTTCTTTTTCAAATTCCAAAACGTTTAGTTTCTTGAGGTAGTGCAATAACTCCTCTACACTCTTTTGCCGGGAAAATATCCCTCCTAATTTCTTATCCGCCGATTTACGTTGAACATAAATATCCACATCGTACCACCGGGCCACTTCCCGCAGTATGGATTCAATCTCCTGATCCTCAAAAATAAAATAGCCTGTCGTCCAGGCAATGCTGCTCTTCGCATCGACAGCCTTTTTCGTGATACGGGAGGTTCCGAATACACTGGTCGATTGCTCACCGGGTTGCAGGCGAACCGTTGCTTGTTCTTTACTGACATACACCTCTCCTTCCAAAAGAGTCGTGACAATTGCTTTCTCTTCCGTATAAGCCTCCAGGTTAAAGCTGGTACCAGTCACTCGAATATCGGTATCCCGCGCTTTCACAATAAAAGGACGCTTCTTATTTGACGCCACCTCAAAATAAGCTTCTCCCTGCAATTCGACGGATCGTGTATCACCCGTAAATTGTGTAGGATATACCAGCGTAGAACCGGAGTTTAAAGAGACCTTTGTCCCATCCTGTAAAATGACTTTATAAAACCCTCCAAAAGGTATAGAAATCTTGTTGATACGAGTCTTTTGTACAGACTGGCTATTATCGACTTCATACGCCAGTTGTCCATCCGCGCTTTGGCTTATCTTTACACCATCATTATGTTCGAGAACACCCTCACCAATATCATCTAGCCGGATCGTAGAACCATCGCTTAAGGTAAGTATAGCGGATTGACTTCCCGGTGTAACGACCTCTTCGACGACTTTGTTGACAACAAGATACTCACCCTCCTCTTTCTCGTTTCGTAACAATACGGCTCCGAAAACAACAAAAGCAAGAAAGCACGCCGCGATAGACAAACGTGTCCACATCTGTCGGGTATTTGGTTGCTTTGCACGTATGGTTTGGATGAGCTGCTCTCTGATATTATCCCGGGAACGTAACATTTTCTCGGTATTCTCTGCTTTTCCTATGCCGGAGCTTGCTTCATGATCTAACCATGATTCCACCAATTTGGCTTCGGAAGGGGTACATTGCCCATCCAGGTATTTTTGTAATATATATTTTGCGTCTTTCCTTCTCACGGATGAATGTTCAAAACTGGTGCTACTTTATATAGAAGAGCAAAAAAAGAGAAGGAGGTATTAGATAAATTTTAAGAAAAAATATAAAAAACTATATATCAGCGAATTAAAATATAATAAATAATAAAAAGGGGTGTAAATACCCCATATTTTCCTTAATACGCTTAATGGAATTATTGATTTGTTTTTTAACGGTATGCTCAGAAAGATCAAGTTGACGGGCGATCTCTTTGTTGGACAACCCGATCTCCCTACTCAACACAAAAACCTCTTTCATCTTGGTGGGTAGACTATCAATTTGTTGATGGATATAAGAGGAAAGTTCTTTTACATCATACTCCTGCGCCGGCGATAAATGATGCGTAGCAACAAAATCCATAAAAGAATCTATCGATTGATTCTGTCGCTTGTCCAACATCAATTTTCGTAAAGCCATATTTCTCGCTGCTTTCCACATATAAGACTTTAGATCATGAATATGAAGCAACCTATCTCTTGATTGCCATATCGTGATAAAAAGCTCTTGCAGAACATCCTCGGCATCATCTTTGTCTTTTAATAAACCAGAGACGTAGACAAACAAATACTCCCAATGGGTATCGTATAACTGAAGGAAGGCGTCTTCATCCCCCCGGCTAACCTCAGCCAATAAATCTTGTTCGTTGTCTATCGTCTTATCCATATCAGATATATCTCAATCTTATATCAGGTCATTTTGTTTACGTACACGATTTTAATTCAAACCACATCTCTTTTGTATTTTAACAGATACGACATGTACGGTAAGAAGTTTATAATCTTAGGCCTTAAGATTTTCGATAGCTAAAGATAAGACATACAATATGAAAAAGCAAAATTTTAGACAAAATTAAGGACGAGTAATCTATTCCGCCGACCGACGGTACATATAATGGAAAATCACAGGTAATACCGTAAAGGACAGCATCAGACAGATCAATAAACCACCGACGATCATGATAGCCAATGGTTTTTGGATTTCAGAACCCATCCCTGTCGACATAGCGGCCGGCAGCAGTCCCATCGACCCCATCAAAGCAATCATCACGATAGAGCGAATCCGGCTTTTCACACCGAGCCTAATTGATTGTTGCAACGTATTCTTTTTGAGAAAGTCTTTCATCACGGCAATCAGGATGATTCCGTTAATCGTATTCACGCCAAACAAGATAATCAGTCCTATACCTGCCGAAATACCAAATATAGTACCTGTCACCCACAGCGAAATAAAACCACCTATAAAAGCAAAAGGAATAGTGATCGCCGCAATCAACGTATCTTTCATATTACCAAAATTACTGTAAAGCAAAAGCAGGATAAGCAGCAACGAAATGGGAATGACGGTCATCAATTGCTTGGAAGCCCGTTCTTTGCTCTCAAATTCACCTGCCCACTCCATGTAATTTTCTTTCGGCAAATTGACCTTTTTAGCGACCATCTCCTTGGCTTCGGCAATGGTACTTCCCAAATCACGACCGTCTATACTGAATCCCACACCGATATAACGACTATTTCCTTCCCGATAGATAAATGCAGGCCCTGTCTGATAACTGATGGTAGCAACTTCGCGCAACGGAATATTTTGACCGTCGCCTGTGGGGATCAGAATATGTCCGATTTTTGTCGGTGTGTCACGATACGCACGGTCAAACCGCAACACTACATCAAACTGACGATCACCTTCATAAAACTTTGTGGCGGCCTGCCCACCGATGGTCATGGCAATGACCTCCTGCACATCGCTCGTCTGTACACCATATTTGGCCATCTTCGAATCATGCAGCTGGATACGCAACTCCGGTAATCCGATATTCTTGTAGACATTGATATCGGTTATACCCTTTACACCCGAAATAGCAGACGCCACTTGATTGGCATACTTTTCCAGATCATACAGGTCATCGCCAAATATCTTTATGACCAAAGAGCTCTTTACACCGGCCACATATTCCTCCACATTATCTTGAATAGGTTGGCTGAAACCAAAATTGATACCGGGATATTGGTTCAGCTGATGACGTAGCTCCTGGATGATATCCTCCTTTGATACCTTCCTTTCCCAATCTTTTTCCTCTTTCAACTGCACATTAAACTCGATATTAAAAAAACCGGTCGGATCCGTACCGTCATTCGGCCTACCTGTCTGTGTCAAGATGAAATCTATTTCTTTGCAGCTCTCCAGCATCAGCCCTTTCATCTCTTTGGTCAATTTCGTGGATTCTTCCAGATTCACACTATTCGGCAACGTCGCCCGGATATAAACAGCTCCTTCATTCAACTGTGGCAAAAATTCCGATCCATAATGTGCAAACTTGAACACACACAACAGCAACACGCCAATAAACACACCAACTGTAACCCGCTTGTAGGAAAAAGCTCCCTCAAACAATCCATAAATGGAACGACTGAAAAAACGTGTTATAAAATTTTCCTTTTCCTCCATACCACGCGTGTACAGCAACCGACACATCGCCGGCACATATGTCAGACTCAGGATCAACGATCCAAGCAAAGCGTACCCTAGGGTGAATGCCAATGGCGTAAACATCTTGCCTTCTACCTTCTGAAAGGAAAATATCGGCAATAAAGCAACGATAAGAATCAGCAAGGCAAAGAAAATATATGACGCTACACTTCCTGCACTTTTCTTGATGATGCCCAGTTTACTCATCTTGGCAAACCGCTCCGGCCCTACCCGATGGGATAAAGTGGCCATAGCCACAAAGACCGTTTCCACAATAACCAAAGTTCCTTCCAACAGCAGCCCGAAATCCAACGCCCCCATAGAAATCAGATTGGCAGGTAACCCCTGGATTTTGAGCATGATGATGGCAAATAAGAAAGACAAGGGGATAACGGAGGCAACAATGAAGGTAGATTTCCAATGGTACAAAAAGACAAAGACGATCAAGGAGACCAATAAGATACCTTCGATCAGATTCTTAGAAACCGTTTTTACGGTACTATTTACCAGTTTTGTCCGGTCGACCACCGTTGCTATCTGTACATTTTCGGGCAAAGTACGGGTATTGAGTTCCTCTATCTTGGCTTTTAGGCTTTCTATCACGGCAGACGGATTTTCACCACGGAGCATGACCACAATACCTTCGACGAGATCATCCTCTGCATTAAAACCGACCTGCCCTAACCGTGGCTTATGCGATACCACCACTTCGGCTACATTTTTGACCAATACGGGTGTAGAACCGTTTAATTTGATCGTTATATTTCCGATATCCTCGATATCATCCAATAACCCTACACCTCTGACCACATAAGCTTGATCACCCTGTTGGATCACATCGCCCCCGACATTGACATTCGATTTGGACACAGCCTCATACACATCCAATGGTGTCAAATCAAAGTTTTTGAGTTCCGTTGGATTGATCTTGATTTCATATATCTTTTCTTCCCCGCCAAAACTGATCACATCCGCTACACCGGGTACCCCCAACAACTCTCTTTCAATAACCCAGTCCTGAATAGCAGTGACTTCTTTTATGGGCAGATCACTTTTGATGACGTAGCGAAATATCTCGCCTGTAGCTCCCGATGGAGGCTCTATCGCCGCATCGGCCCCTTCCGGCAGATTGACTCCGGACAACTTGTTCGCAACATATTGCTGCGCATAGAAATCATCTACACCATCCTCAAACTGTATGGTAACGACCGACAGTCCGAACAAGGAGATCGAGCGGATATTGGATTTTCGAGGAATGCTGTTCATCTCTTTGGAAATCGGCAGCGTAACGAGCTTCTCCATTTCCTCCGCGCTACGGCCGGACCATTGTGTGATAATCCGTGCCCGGGTGTTCGTGACATCCGGAAATGCTTCTATAGGGGTATGGATCAAGGCATAAACACCTACAAAAAACAGTCCTATGGCACCAAAAAGCACAAAGGTGGTATTGCGCAATGAAAAAGTAACAATATTTTGAACCAGTTTCTTCATGTCCGTTTATTGATTTAACTGTTCATAAATCAACAAGGCATTGGAACCGATGACTTTTTCATCTGCATTCAATTTTTCCTGAATAAAAGCATACTCTTCGTTACTGCCGATGACGGTTATTTTTCGACATTCAAGGTTACAGTCATCTGTATACACGACGATGTATTGTTTGTTGTTGCTAAATACGATAGCCTTGTGTGGAACAGCATAAGCACTTCCGAGATTGTTTTTCTTGTCGATGATAATATCGGCGCTCAATCCCGGCATAAGGCGCAGATCTTGGTTTTCCAACACCACCCTTGCTTTGAGCACATGCTCTCTATCATCAAAGACATTATATATTTTATCGATTTTGCCTGTATAGAGCCTGTTGGGATAAGCAATTGTCCGCACACTGACATGGTCTCCCATATGTACATAGCGGAGATTGCTCGCATAGATATTGACCATGACCCATACCTCTTTCAGATTGGATATCGAAAATAAAACATCGCTGTCGCCGGTAATACTTTGCCCTATACTGATGGACTTTTGAATAATATAGCCATCCTTCGGAGCCAGTATCTGAAACGCTCCTCCTCCGATGGCTGTGTATAGCTGCAAGGATTGAAGTATACGCTCCAGCTCAAATCGCGCATTCTCCAGCTCATGCGCTGTCTCCAGTACTTCGGGAGCGGAGATCATACCGTCTTTGAGCAGATCTTCTTTGGTCTGTACCTGCTTTTCGAGGAGAGCAATCCGGTTTTGCTGATGAAGCTTCTGTTGGTACAACTCCTGTATCTGCACGGATTTTATTGTTGCCAGCACCTGCCCTTTACGGACAGGATCACCCAGCTCGAAATATACATTTTCCACTACACCGTCCAACAGGCTGCGAAAGGCTACCAGATCATTCTCATTATACTCGATCTTGCCGGAGAGTGTCAACTGCTCCGTAATCGGCTGCTCCTGTACCGTCAGAATAGTTGTGGATTTTTTCAGTTGCTCGGTCAGACAAAACTTTTCTTCTGAGGTTGAGTCCGAATGCTCTGTAGCCCTGTCATTGCAGCTTACGATTGCAAGGCATAAACTGGCAAAATAATATAGTATGTGTCTCATGTATTCGATTTAAAAGTCTCTACCTGCGATATATTGCAACTCTTCGTACGTGTTTTTATAGTCTTGAAACAAACTCCAGTAAGCTTTCTCCGCTTGGCGGAAAGCATCCGCAAAATCAATGAATTCAAGTAATGTCACCTGCTTCTCCTGCAAGTGCTTTTTGTATTTTTCCAACAGGGCATGAGGCTGTTCTCCCTGCTGCACATTCCACTTTGCCAAAGAGATCTCATACCCTCGCAATTGAGTTTGCAGGCGTATGACCTCATGCTCCAATTCTGTCTGCATATATGTACGGTGACTTCTCTCCTGCTCCAGCCCATATTGAGCGGCTTTGATATTTCCTTTGTTGGTATTGAATACCGGCAGATCAAAACTGACACCCACACCGATAAAATCCCGCATGATATTGCCGCCACGATCATAGTTCAACTGAAAGGTGAAGTCAGGCATACGATGTGCTCTTTCCAACTCAACCTGTTTTTCGAGCAGATCCAATGTATTGGTCTGACGTCTCAATCCGATATGCTGTGCAAGCAATGTGTCGATGGAACGTACAGAAACCCGTGTGCTCAAGTCGGTCGTACTATCCGCAAACCGCAACTTATCTAATGTCAGATCCGGCAATTGTGTCAATACTTTAAGCCGGTGCAGATGTTCTACCATTTCGGACTCCAGTTCGACTTTTTCTTTTTGGAGACCGACCAACTCACTTTGGATACGGTAGTAATCTGTCATGGAGACGTGTTGCTTTTCCGATTGACGTTTATACTGCTCATGCAACTGTTCGAATAGCCGGATAATGTCGTTCAATTGCATATCCTCTTGCTTTATTCTTTCTAAATGGTTGAAAGTCTGCCGCAGTTGTTTTTTTAATTCACGTAAAAGTTCTTCATAATCCAATAAGGCATTATTCCGTTCTAAACTCTGAATGGCTATACGCTTTTTACGCTTGCCGGCAGTCTCCACCAACTGTTCCAGTTCAACAGCAATTTGTTGTGCCTGTCCATATCGACCAAAGAGATAAGGAAGGGTTTCGGACGATGGATTTTTCCACATATTGATCTCGGATATATTCAATGTAGGATTGCTCCACAGCTTTTCCTGGACAATCTTCGCTTCCTCTTTTGCAATATTGTACTTACTGGCAATCAGTAAGGCATTGTTTTGCACAAAATGGGATTCAAGGTCCGAAAGCGTATATATCTGGGCCTGCACCACGCCCAATAGCCCAAATAGAATCATTATCACATAGCCTATGTACACCATATATATCTTTTGCAGCAAAGCTAATAAGGTTGTATTAAGACTACTTTTAAGAAAGGTTAGAATAGGATTAGAATGTCAATTGGACTTGAGTTCCCGACGAATTTGAAAAGATATCCATATCGACGTGGTGGAGATTAAAGATAATATGTGCCATAGAAAGGCCTATGCCTTTGCCTTGGTAACGCTGCGCATTTTGTCCTCGGAAAAAATTCTCTTTGACATGTTTCAAGTCGCTTTCATCAATGCCGATACCCTGATCTATAATGACAACCTGCAGGTGCTGATCCTGCATGAATAGGTTGATATGAATGGGGCTATTGTCAGAGTATTTAATCGCATTCTCGATCAGATTATTAAAAGCCAGTTCGAGCAGCTTGTCATTGCCCTCGAGTCGTAAACATTCCGTATCATCAACTTGTATGTCTACTTCAATCTTGGCTTGATGGTACAAAACAGCATTTTCAATAGCTTTCCAAATAATTTCATCGATTCTAATGGCCACGAATTCAAAATTGGTCTTCGCTCCAGACAATAGCATCATCTGATCGAGCGTCTCTTGAAGATCGTGTGTATATTGTTTGAGTTGAACCATGACATTTTCATATTCTTCCCCAGTACGTTTTCTTTGGTCGGTCACCTCAAGCGTGCCCAATAGAGCCGTGATAGGTGTACGCAATTCATGGGAAACATAATCGATAAAATTCTTCTGCACGTGAAAAGTCTGTGCAATACGATCGACAAAGTGATTATAGGTCAATACAAGGTCCTCCACTTCGGCATAGGATCTTTGCAGGGAAATAGGTTCATTGAAATTTTTGGCATCCCTATCCTTTATTTGTTCGATGATATGGATAATGGGTGCATAAGCAATATGACCCAGATACCGAGAAAAAAAGTAAATAAAGATCAGCCCCAACAAAGAAACAGCCATAAGTATATGGAGTAAGGAGCGCATTTGCGTATTGAACTCATCTTTCGGTTCACGCGTGATGACGACAAAGTCTCCTTGATTGTCACGGTAGAATATACCGTTGTAAAAAAAATCACCAGTATCAAAAAAACCTGTCTTTTCGGTTCGAATCCTTTCCACAAAATCTGTGGTAATATCATCATCGGACGTCATCTCTCCGCCAAATTTTTTATCCGACATATCGTAGACAATGATATTCCTTCGAGAGATCGCTTTGAGCAGCTGGCTTTTGATATTTTCGTGCTCCAATAGCGAAAGCTCATCTTTCTCCAGATAATAGATAGCCGCCAATAAGGACTTGCTCTCCAGAGACTGCTGCTCTTTTTTCTCCATCTGGGTATAATAAGAAATATAGATCACGGATGAGATAATCAAGGTAATCACACCGAAGATCACCACCGAATACAAGGAAAGGCGATGCTTTAATTTCATATTGTTTCTACGTTTTGAATATATAGCCTACCCCTTTGAGTGTATAGATGTATTTATTATTTGGATTTTCGATCTTGTTGCGAAGATAAGATATATAGACATCTACCACATTCGTATGATTATCAAAGGTAATGCCCCATACCGCATTGAGTATCTGCGTCCTTGTGACGGTCTTATCCACATTTTCGATCAGATACACCAACAGTTTAAACTCTTTCGGGGATAAATCTATCTCTTGGCCGGCAACCAGCACTCTATATTGATTTAGGTCCACGGTCAACTCTCCATAGCTGAAAATGCTCGTCGGAGCTTCTTCCTGCTGGTATTGTTGCCGGCGGGTCAATGCTTTTATACGGGACAGCAATTCGTCAAAATGAAAGGGCTTGGTAATATAGTCATCGGCTCCATAGTCGAGCGCGGTTACCTTATCCTGAACAGAACCCAACGCACTCAACATCAAAATAGGGACAAATACTTTTTTGTAACGCAGTGTCTGCACGAGTTGTATACCGTCCATACCCGGCAGCATAATATCACAGATAATCAAATCCCACTGTATAGTGCTATAGCAGGCCAACACATCTTCTGCGTTTTTGCATAGCGTCACCAGTATACCATTTTCTTCCAATCCCTTGATAAGAAAATCACTGATACGCTTGTCATCTTCTACTACGAGAATTTGCATAAATTCAAAAATAGGGATTAATATTGAAGTAGTGGTTTATCCCAACTTAATTCTAATCTGCTTTTAATATAAATAGATATTATAAAAGGACTTACCTCACATAAAAAAGCCCCAAAACTTTCGTTTTGGGGCTTTCCATGGTGCTTAAACCACTGGACTATTACTTCGCGTATGAAACCGAACGAGTCTCCCGAATGACAGTTACTTTGATCTGTCCCGGATAGGTCATCTCAGTCTGGATACGATTTGATATATCAGCCGCTAAAATCTCTGCCTGCGCATCCGATACCTTCTCACTCTCTACGACTACACGTAGCTCACGTCCCGCTTGTATCGCAAACGTTTTCTCGACACCGGGATAAGACAAAGCCAGGTCTTCCAACTCTTTCAGACGTTTGATATAGCTTTCAACAACCTCCCGACGTGCGCCCGGACGTGCGCCCGAGATGGCATCACAAGCCTGTACTACCGGAGAGATCATTGATGTCATTTCGATCTCATCGTGGTGGGCACCGATGGCATTGCAGACCTCCGGATGCTCTTTATACTTTTCAGCCAACTGCATACCCAGGATGGCATGTGGAAGTTCAGGGTTATCATCAGGCACTTTACCGATATCATGCAGTAATCCAGCCCGTTTAGCGAGTTTGACATTGAGTCCCAACTCAGCCGCCATTGTCGCTGCAAAATTGGCTACCTCGCGAGAGTGCTGCAATAAATTTTGTCCATAGGAGGAACGATACCGCATACGCCCTACCATTCTGATCAGTTCGGGATGTAGTCCGTGGATACCCAAGTCAATAACTGTACGCTCTCCGATTTCGACGATTTCGTCCTCGATCTGCGTACGCGTCTTGGCTACGACCTCCTCGATACGAGCTGGGTGTATACGTCCATCCGTCACCAAACGGTGCAGGGACAGACGTGCAATCTCCCGACGTACAGGATCAAATCCCGACAGGATAATCGCCTCCGGTGTATCGTCTACAATGATTTCCACGCCGGTAGCGGCTTCCAAAGCACGGATATTACGTCCTTCACGACCGATGATACGTCCCTTAATCTCATCGTTCTCAATATTGAAAATAGAAACTGTATTCTCAATGGCCGATTCGGTTGCTGTCCGTTGTATAGTCTGGATGACGACTTTTTTTGCTTCTTTCGAAGCTGTCAATTTTGCTTCATCCACAATGTCTTTGATCTGCATGACAGCCTGTGAACGTGCCTCCTCTTTCAACGAAGCAACCAATTGTTCTTTTGCTTCGTCTGCTGTCAATCCGGCGATGGTCTCCAATTGCTTGATATGCTGGTTCTTCAACTGCTCGACCTCCTCACGTTTCTTTTCGTTGAACTCAACCATTTGGTCCAGCTTCTTGTTTTTGTTATCCAACTCCTGCTTTTCACGGTTGAGGTTCTCCAGTTTTTGATTCAAGGATTGCTCCTTTTGCTTGATACTGTTCTCTTTCTGGACAATGATACTGTTGCGTTGGTTTACTTCTTTTTCATGCTCAGACTTCAGTTGCAGAAACTTCTCTTTCGCTTCCAACTGACGTTGTTTTTTGATATGTTCTGCTTGGCTTTCTGCATCCTTGATGATCTGGTTTGCTTTTTCACTAGCCTCCTTCTCTTGTTTTTTGAGCAATATTTGCAACAAAAAACGGCCAATCACAATGCCTATAAGAAGGGATATTATAATTGAAAGTGTTATCGATATACTCATATTTATTATTACTAATTTATTATTTACATTATATTCTACGGTAAAAAAAAACCGCAACTAAATTTCAGGTACCATGTATTATTAAACTTCCATTCACATGATTTGAGCTTGTGACCATGACCCAGATGGCTTTCGCAAAATGGCCTTCGTCTTGTTAATGCTCGTGATATTGAAGCGTTAAGTTTAAAATAGTGACAACCCGAATTTAATTGCGGTAAATTCGTCGTTATGCAGCTCTATAAAGAACGATTTATTTGTTAAAGAAATCCGTAAGAAGACTATCCAATTCATGAACCGACTGTTGCAGGCCAATGTCACTGTTCTGAACATTCTTCTCTGCCTTGATCATGCCTGTAGCATACTGCAACACACACATAGACAGCAAATCCTGCTTATCACGAACTGCATAATTCTCTTGCAATTCCTTCATTCTCTCATTTATCAATTTCGCTGCATGGCGTATAACCTCTTCTTCCTCTGCCTCTATCCGCAATGGATATACTCGATCAGCGATATTTATTTTTATGGAAATCTCTCCCATTTTTTCGAGCTTAATAACGTTATAAACCTATTCTCCCTTCAAAAACCATCCCTACTACTTCAACAAGTTTATACATCTATCTATTTCTCGCACAAAATCGTTAATTTTTTGTTTTGTGTCAAGTATTTTTTCATTTATGGCTTCCTTATCCACCTCGCCTTCCTCCAAGGACTTTGCGACCGCTACTGCTTTCAACTTTTCCTCAAGCTGGGTAATTTTGTCCTTACTAGTCTGAAAAGCCACCTGCATCGACTGCAACTCTAATCTCAACAGGTCATTTTCTTCTTGTAAAGTCTCGCACAATTGAATCAAGTTCCTCGTTTTCCCAACGATAACATCCATTTGTGCCGATAGTGATGCCATACTCTCTTCGCAATTAAATTATATCAATGAGCCTTTAACGCACTATTGCGCCCGTCTCTTTCTCAAAGTTAACAATTAATTTTTGAATAATGCTATCAATTTGTTTATCATTCAGCGTTTTTTCTTCATCTTGAATCGTAAAACTCAGTGCATAAGACTTTTTGCCTTTAGGAAGTTTATCGCCTTTGTAGACATCAAAGATATTGACCTCTTTCAATAGTTTACGCTCTGTTTTCGTAGCAACAGTCTTCAATTGCTCAAACGTAACAGCTTCGTCCACCAATAGAGCCAAATCCCGACGCACCGCCGGATATTTAGATACCTCCCTGTATTTTATAGAATTTTTACGAATAGCTTTCAGTACCAAATCCCAATCAAAATCGGCAAAATAAACCTGTCCATCCACATCTGCTTTGCCCATCGCTTCGGACGAAACAGCCCCCAAGGATACCAACACCTTCTGCCCTTTCAAATAATCCAATCCATAGGCCAGATCCTTATTGCCTGTCTCTTCGATCTGCAGATTGTCTATTTTCAGACGCTTCACGATAGCGTCGACAGCTGCCTTCAATGTATAAAAACTGACAGCTTTGGCATCATGGTTCCATTGTTCAGCCAATTGCTTCCCCACTATACCCAACGCCAACCGTTGTTTTTCTTCGTAGCCTTCTTCTTTAAGATGATAGGTCTTACCGTATTCAAATACTTTCAAGTCTGTAGCCTTACGCTTTTGATTGTATTCTACCGCGGTCAACACCGAATACAACAGGTTTTGTCGCATGATTTCCAAATCTGAGCTCAACGGATTCAATAATCGTACAGCCGTAGCCTCGTCATCTGTATAGGACAGTTTGGTCAAAGAGTTGGACAATATCTCACGGTAACCATTAGCTATCAGCAGATCGGCAATTTGGTTCAGCACCACTTCCTTGTCCGGTTTTTCCTGCGTATTGAGCGAAGCCAATATCTGTGACTTCAACTCAATATTATTGTACCCGTATATACGCAACACTTCTTCGATCACATCTACTTCACGCGTCACATCCACTTTATAAGCCGGTACTTCCACCTGAATAGAGTCCCCGTTTTCAGCCGTGATGGCTATACCCAACGCCAGGATGATTTCTTTGATTTCTTCTGCCGGAATTTCCTTACCGATCAGACGTTGCACGTTTTTGTAGCTGACAGTAAACGCAAATGGAGGAACGGGCGCAGGATAAATATCCTTAATAGTCGACGACACCGTGCCCCCGGCAACTTCCCGTATGAGCAAAGCCGCACGTTTCAACGCGAAAACTGTCATGTTGGGATCTGTGCCCCGTTCGAAACGGAAAGAAGAATCCGTTTTCAAAACATGTCGTTTGGATGTCTTGCGTACCGAAACCGGATTAAAATAAGCAGACTCCAAAAAGATATCCGTCGTGCTTTCGGTCACTCCCGAATATTCTCCACCGAATACCCCTGCAATGCACATAGGTTTTTCTGCATCGGCAATGATCAAATCCTCAGAAGACAATTTCCGCTCGACCCCATCCAGCGTCACAAACAGTTCGTCTTCCTGTGCCTTTCTTACAACCACTTTATTTCCAGCTATCATAGCGGCATCAAATGCATGCAAGGGTTGACCCAAATCATGCAGTACATAGTTGGTCACATCGACGATATTGTTGATCGTTCGAATACCTATAGCCTGCAATTTCTCTTTTAGCCAATCTGGTGATTCGCCCACCTGTACGCCAGAAATATTGATTCCCGAATAACGTGGACAAGCCTCGTTATCCTCCACAGCAACTACCGTCCCTTCAGAAAGACGCCCTTCTTGGAAAATCTCTATATTCGGCAGATCATATGTACTGCGAAAATAGGCTGCCAAATCCCGTGCGACCCCCAAATGGGAAGCTGCATCGGCACGATTGGGGGTAAGGCCGATTTCAAAGCGATAATCATCCTCAATTTGGTAAAACTCCTTGACCAAAGAACCTACCTTAGCCTCTACAGGAAGTTCAACAATACCTGCATGAGACATCCCCAACCCTATTTCATCCTCACCGCACAACATGCCTTCGGATACTTCCCCACGGATTTTGGATTTAGTAATTTTAAAAGGGTCTCCCGAAATGGGGTGACACGTCGTACCTACCGTAGCCACAATGACTTTCAACCCTGCTCGGCAATTGGGCGCTCCGCAGACGATGTGCAAGGGTTCAGCATTTCCGACATTAACTGTCGTCACACGAAGTTTATCTGCATTGGGATGCTGTTCAGCTGTCAGCACTTCTCCGACGATCAGACCTTCAAGCCCACCCGGTATAGCCTGTACTTTCTCTACCGCTTCGACTTCCAGACCGATGTCTGTCAAGATCAAGGAAAGCTCATCCGGTGTTTTGTCTATATTAAGATAATTCTTAAGCCAATTGTAAGAAATATTCATTTTCTAATGTTTTTGAGGATACAAAGATAGGGTTTTGTAAGGAAAAACAGCAATAACCAACATCACAACTCAAACCCCATGACCTCTTTTTTCTTTTTGGTCTTAAAACGTTCCGGGATGATTTCGAGGATTTCATTTTTCAAACTTGTCACAGCCTGTTTTTTGACGTAATTTTGTGTGGTCACAATACTGATTTCACGCACGGGCTCCGGTGATTTGAAATACCGGATATGAGACAGTTGGTCCTCGTCATAATCAGCAATACTGAGTTCGGGCAGTATCGTGACCCCAGAGTTGATGTCGACCATACGCTTGAGAGTCTCCACACTTCCGGTATTATACGCAAATGTTCCTGCAGAAGATTGATTGTGCTTGTAACTACAAATACTCAACACCTGTCCTCGCATACAATGACCTTCATTAAGCAGCCACAGTTTTTCCTCGGCAATATCCTCGGGATTTAATACCTTCTTCTTATACAGATCGCTTTTTTCGGACACATAAGCTACAAAAGGTTCATAAAACAAGGGGATTTCCTCAATAGCACTCTCATGGAGTGGAGTAGATAATATCCCACAGTCCAAAAAACCCTGCTTCAACTCCTGGATAATTCTTTCAGTCGTGTGTTCCCATATCTGAAGCTGCACGTTAGGATACTTCTGCATGAATATGGTGATAATATCCGGCATCAGGTAAGGAGCAAGAGTTGGGATGACTCCCAATTTTAATTCACCTGATATTTCACCCTTTTCGACCTGGATGATTTCTTGTATTTTTTTGCTTTCGGTCAGGATGACACGGGCCTGCTGCACGATACGCTCCCCGACTTCTGTCGTGATGATAGGCTGACGGCTACGGTCGAATATCTTGACCCCTAGCGCATCTTCCAGCTTTTGTATCTGCATGCTCAATGTAGGTTGTGTGACAAAGCACTTCTCGGCTGCTGAAACAAAACTTTTGTAAGTGTCTACAGCGACTATATATTCCAGTTGAACCAGTGTCATGATTTCACTATTTTTTTGCAGAGTCCAGATTCAACACTGCAAGCACTTCTTTGGGTACCAAGTGGTCAATCTTTCCGTTATTTGCCAGTATCTCCCGCACAATAGTGGAAGAAATATGTGCCTTATCACCCCTACTCAACAAAAAGTAGGTTTCGACCTGTGGGGCAAGCATAAAATTATTTTGTGCAATAGCATTTTCATATTCCAGATCCTTCCCATTACGCAAGCCGCGAAGGATATAATTTGCTCCTATGGACTGACAATAATTGACCGTCAATCCCGTAAAAATGACTGCTTCAACTTTCGGGTTGTCGGCATACACCTCCTTTATCGCTGTAAGCCGCTGCTCATATTCCATCAATCCCTTCTTGGTTGTATTGATACCTATCGCAATGACGATTCTATCGAACAACTCGGCTCCCCTATCGACAATATCTTTATGCGCCAAGGTAAAAGGATCAAAAGAACCTGGAAATACTGCTATTTTCATGTCAATCAATTTTGATAAAAACTAAAGGATGAATAACCATATTTTCGGGTTTCCACAAAAGCAGGATGTCCGACCATCTTTCGCATGGATGGATGCTCTACGACCAACAGCCCTCCTTCTGTCAACAATCCCCTCTCAAATATCAATTTGGGAAGTTGTGAAAGCTGACCCACATCGTATGGAGGATCCGTAAATATAAAATCATACCTTTTCTTACAAGAATGTATATATTGAAACATATCCGCCTTTCCGGTAACGACATTGTCTATACCATGCTTTTTGCACATATCCTTAATATACAAAAGACATTTCATGTGCAGGTCAACGGCATCAACAGACTGTACACCACGCGAAGCCAACTCGAAGGATATGTTTCCTGTCCCACAACACAGATCCAGACATTTCAATCCTTCCCAATCCAACTGATTTTGCAATATATTGAACAGAGCTTCCTTTGCCAAATCTGTCGTAGGACGTACTGGCAAATCATTTGGAGGATTCAATCGTAAGCCTCTCAACCGTCCACCTATGATGCGCATAATACCGAATCTATCAACACACCCAATGTATCCACTTTCTCTCCGACATCTACCGTGGTAGACGACCATCGGTTCTTTGATTTGGCTAATTCTAGATTGCCCGTATAATTGGTCAAACGCTTTGCCCAATCCGATTGGAGGTCCGTCCCACTCAGTAGGATTTTTTCGACCTGCTGATCTATATCGAACTGCTTGAATAGCTGCAAAACGAAGTAGCTCAAGTCGTCTGCAGTACTGGCTTCAAAACTGTTGTAGAATTGAAACGTGCCGTTTACAAATACAAAAAGATCAATTTTATGATTGTACACATGTACCCCCAATACCTTACCTTCAATTGGAATCTGGAGTTGTGCCTGCTTCAATACGACTTCAAAAACCGGTACAAATCGAGCCTGCGGAAAGAGTGCCTTCCAACGGTTTATCTGCAAAACATCAAATTCGTACAGCGCCGTAATCCCCAGATTGTCTATATCTTTTGAAAAGATATGGGAAGTTTCCGAATGGTCAAAAAAAGGTGTAAAAACGGCTTTCTTTTCCTCTTCAAATACTTCCTTGGGAACCCAAACCAAATTTTGATGCGCCAACACCACATAGACAGACGGGAAAGGCAGACCCAGTATTTTCATAGCCTCCTGCGATGGATTCTCCCGATGGTATATCATCAATAACACGACTTGATGGTCATCATTGACCACAACAAGCTGATCATAAACCAAGTCCGTATGGATATATAAGGTATAAGTCGAGATATATTGGATACGAAAATCTTCCGAAGTATAATTCATCTAAGCTTTTATTTTTGTTGACAGGATTTTTCCCGTTAAACAAAATTAGCTTTTACAATTGAATTGACAAACCTTTTAGATAACTTTGGGTGTGTCCATAAAAAGTCTTCTATTATCCAATTTTGCTTGGCAAGCTACTTTCCAACAGGAACAAGCGCTAAAAATGATCGGCGATTTCCTTCATACATTCGATACAGAATCTTGTTTCATATTAAAAGGATATGCCGGAACGGGCAAGACAACCATCATCAGCGCTTTGGTCAAATCCTTACCTCGATTGAACAAACGCAGCGTATTGCTTGCGCCAACGGGTCGGGCTGCCAAAGTCATGTCCCATTACTCTGGACGGAATGCACTGACTGTACACAAAAAAATATACAGGAAGAAGAATGCCGCGACCATTCAGCTTGATTTTAGCTTAGCAGAAAATATACATGAAAACACTTTGTTTATTGTAGATGAGGCCTCTATGATATCTGACGAAGGTGTGAGTCTCTTTTCCAATGGGCTGTTGCAAGATTTGATTACGTATGTACGATCGGGCGAAAACTGTATTTTGATGTTCGTCGGCGACACGGCTCAATTACCCCCTGTCGGCCTGGCCAATAGTCCCGCCTTAGATCCGGATATCCTGGACAATGAATTTGGGTTGACAACATATACCTATGAACTCACCGAGGTGGTGAGGCAAGAGAAAAATTCAGGTATCCTCTTCAATGCGACAAAAATCAGGAACGAAATCCGTTTGGAAGATGAGAATCCGGCGTACACCTATCCAAATTTCGTTACAAAAGGTTTTAAAGACGTTTACAGCATGTCCGGCGAACGATTGGTAGAAGGATTGCATTATGCATATGATAAGTACGGCATAGAGAATACCATGGTGATCTGTCGATCGAACAAGTCTGCCAATCTCTATAACCGCCATATCCGAAATCAAATCCTCTTTCGGGACGAGGAGATCACAGGTGGGGATATAGTCATGGTGGTGCGCAACAATTACTACTGGTTGCAACAGCATGACGAAAAACATGTAGGATTTATCGCAAATGGTGACATGGCTAGCATCCGAAAAGTCAGCAATATACACGATATGCATGGGTTTCGGTTTGCCGACCTAGATTTGGAATTTTTGGACAACAACGAAGGTGACACGGTCAAATGCAGAGTGTTGTTGGACAGCCTTTACGCAGAGGCACCCCAATTGCCTTACGATCAGCAGCAAAAGCTCTACGAAAACATTGCCTTGGACTATGAGGACATCCCTCTAAAAAAGGATAGATTGGAAGCTATAAAAAAAGATCCCTATTACAATGCTTTGCAGATAAAATTTGCCTATGCCATTACCTGCCATAAGGCACAAGGGGGACAGTGGCCTTTGGTGTTTATCGATCAGGGCTATATGACGGACGAAATGCTGAACACCGAATTTATGAGGTGGTTGTACACAGCCATTACACGTGCTACACAGGAACTTTTTTTGGTCAACTTCAACAGTAAGTTTTATGAATAGAGATTCCAATACAATATTTTTTTCTTATATTTATACGAGTATTGTTTTTTAGTAGATTTACGGTAAAGATGTTGTGCCATGAAAGATCACTTTTCAAACATATCTGACCAGTATGCCCGATTTCGTCCGGACTATCCGCATGCCATCTTTGATTTTTTATACCCGCTACTGAAAGAAAAACAAAAAGCTTGGGATTGTGGAACAGGTAATGGACAGGTGGCTAGAGAACTGGCACAGACATTTGTCCATGTAGAAGCTACAGACATCAGCCAATCCCAATTGGAGCATGCCTACCTCGCCGACAACATCCATTATTCCTTGCAAGCTGCTGAAAGCACCGATTTTGGAGATGACAGCTTCGATCTTATCACAGCAGCTCAAGCTGTACATTGGTTTGATTTTGACGAGTTCTACGATGAGGTCAAGCGTGTGGCCAGATCGAATGCTATCATCGCCATTATAGGTTACGAGCTCAATAACATCACTCCGGAGATCGATCAAGTCGTCCGTACGCTATATTCGGACATTGTAGGGAAATATTGGGACTCTGAACGTCGATACATCCAAGAGAAATATCAGACCATCCCTTTTCCTTTTCGTGAGTTGGAAACTCCCGAAATCAACAATATCAAGATTTGGAATTTCGACAACCTGCTCGGATACCTCAACACGTGGTCGGCCGTTAGACATTTCAACGACGCCAACGGTTACAATCCCGTGGATGAGATCTCCGAAGATCTAAAAAAAGCTTGGGGCTCATCCGAGGTTCGAAAAGTCAACTTTCCGATTATATTTCGGGCGGGAAGGATTAAATAATCATTCAACAATACCTCAATGTGACACGCAACGCATAGCCTATCACAATGGCGATCAAAAAACTAGCGAATGTACCAACCAATACATATTCCGTAAATTTTGTGTCCTTTGCATTCGTCAGATCACCAAACCTAAAAATAGATTTTGCCGCTAATAGAAAACCTATCCCGGACAAAAAGCCTACCTGTATAAACAACACAATGATAAGCCGCTCCATAATCCCTATCCAAAGTCCTGCATCCAATAAAGTTTCATCTTTCTTGGCAGGAAAAGGTTGCTCTCGCTGCCATTTACTGAAAAACACACGCAAAAATATGGGACTTACAACAGCCGTCAGCAACAGCGCAATAATATACGCCAAAAACTTGGCCGAAAACCATATATCCGCATCATACTGTGGTATGCCGTAACGGTAGGCCACTACGGCCAAAAGAACCAAAATATGTAACAATTGATCCGTAACAAACAGCAATGCCGGTCGGGAAGGCCATTTCTTCTCTCCTATTATTTTCAGACTGTCTATGGCCAAATGTGCCAAACCTATAAAAGCAATGTAGGGCCAATCGCTGTATATATCTTGCCAAAACACCAAGCATACCAACGCTACATGGATCAATACGTGCAAAAGCAGGTAGAAAGCATTTTCCTTGCGTTTGACGACCAATGCCTTCGTCTGCAAGACAAAATCACCGATGATATGGGCTAGTAGGAGCTTGAGAAATAAAGTCAGCATCTTTTTATCAATTCCTTTGTACAATAATCCACCACTTTTGAAATTTGGGCAAAGTGTGCCTTGTTCAATAAAGTACTGACTTGACTCTGGTGCTTGCGCTTCAATATTTCTGCCAGTTCCTTTTGATTGGCCTGTGGATTTTCGATAGCTGTAGCCACACTTTCAGCCATATTGACCGTCCACTTGCCGCTGAGCTCCATCGCCAGATCCAACATGATATTGACGGGTTCATCGTATTCAGTCCAAGGACTTCGCACGGCGATCAGATCCTTTCCTAGCGCATCGAAAGCCTCTCCCGAAAACACAAAAGCCTGTCCGTTGGAGTTTTTGATCGAATCATCCTGATAATCGATCTCTCCAACACCTATCCCTATCCGGATATCCAACGGACCGATGGATCTGAGTCTGGCCTTGAGGTAAAAAACAAAAGCAAAGCATCCTTCCGGAGATAATTCTGCCTGAAAGCTATCCCCTCTGAATATATCAAATTTTTTGGTATACCGTCTTAAGGCATCAGACAGCACAGGCAACCACTTGTCTGCCTGCACGTGTCTGGACCCTACGACATCTCCAACTATGATCACATGCATATTCTCTTCCTTTGTGTCCCTAAACGCCACTCGTAAGGGATTGTATCATCAAACTTAGATAAATTCCGTTTTATATGCAATAAATTGCGTTGTATATAAAAGGGAATTTATCGCTCTCTCCTCAGCCATTGAAAACATTTTATAGAGGAAATATAGTGATAATCCAAAATATCATCAAATATAATGATATTTTGAAATATCACTAAAATCAATGATAATCAAGAATATTACTGAAATCAGTGATAATTTAAATTATCACTAAAATCAATGATATTTTTAAAAGGACTTTTTGCAAAACAACCGTAGATAAGCACACAAAAAACTCTTTTTTCTTTGTCAAACAAACCTTATCTTGTTGTCGATTAGGTAAATAAATATGGAAAAATTTCAAAAACGACTCAAAGCAGGCAACAACTTCAAGCTAAGTGCCCATCCAACTGATATCAGCAAACACATTAGCGAAGAAGAGGCTATTAAGGGATTGAAAAAAGCTAGAAAAGAAATAGCAACAATACAGGACATCCTATATGCGCACAATAAATATGCGGTATTGATCTGTATTCAAGGTATGGATACTGCCGGAAAGGATTCTCTAATCCGCGAAGTATTCCAAAAATTCAATGCACGGGGCGTGGCAGTGCATAGCTTCAAAACTCCTACTTCCAAAGAATTACAGCACGATTATCTATGGAGATATTACGTAGCCTTACCCGAAAGAGGAAAATTTGGTGTATTTAACCGTACCCATTATGAAAATGTCCTCGTGACACGTGTACATCCCGAATACATCCTCAACGAAAATATCCCCGGTATAAATGAAGTCGGAGATATCCCAAAAGATTTTTGGAAACAGAGATATGCGCAGATCAACTGTTTTGAACAACATCTCGCAAAAAACGGGACTATCATTCTCAAATTTTTCTTGCACCTAAGCAAAGATGAACAGAAAAGAAGGTTACTACGTCGGTTGGAAAAGGAAGATCACAATTGGAAATTTTCACCCGGAGACCTCAAAGAACGGGCGCTTTGGGAAAAGTACATGGAATGCTATGAAGAAGCCATACAACACACCTCCAAAGATGCAGTACCCTGGTATATTATTCCTGCTGACAACAAAGATATATCGAGATATTTAGTGGCACAAACCATACTGGAAGAGCTCAAAAAATATAAGGACATACAATATCCTGAGATGCCCCCCGAAATAGAGCAACATAAAGCTAGCTACAAGAAAGATCTGGAAAACACATAAGCTGCCTCTTGACGAATTATAGCTACAATTCAGAAAACAACAGACCATACTATTCTTTCCATTGCGTAAATTAGTACCAAGAAAGAAATATAAAACATAAAAAATCAATCACATGAACATTACAGATTTAGTCACAGGTGGCATAGGGTCAAAAGCGATCAGTGCCATCGCAAAAACATTGAATATAGACGAAAGCAAAGCAAAATGGATTGTCGCTGCGGCAGTACCCCTAATGATAGCCGCCTTGAATTACAATTCAAAAAAAGACAAAGCTCAAGAAGAAAGTATCGATCAAGCACTACAGAATAAGCACAACGGTGGTATTTTAGACTCTTTATCCGACTTTTTGGGGCAGGGACCATCCGAAGACGGCGACAAAATCGTACATCATATGTTTGGTAACAATACTGACATGGTCAAAAATAGTATCTCTTCCAAAACAGGAATTTCATCGGCACAAATCGGTACGGTCTTGGCAACCCTAGCACCTATCGTCATGGGCTATCTTGGCAAACAAAAGCAAACACAATCCTCGGGTGGCGGCTTAGGAGATATATTAGGTGGTCTCATCGGTGGCGGATCCAACTCTTCCGCTGGTGGAGGCTTGTTGGGTAGCGTACTCGGTAGCTTTTTGGGAGGATCATCCTCCAAAGCACAAGATAGCGGCTTGGGAGGATTAAGCGATCTAGCCGGCGAATTTTTTAATAAAGATAAAGGTGACGATCAAAAAGGGAGTGTACTCGATGCTTTAGCAGGCATGTTTGCCAAATAAAAGAAATGCGGGCTTAAGCCCGCATTTCTTTTATCATTTGGTCGAAAATTTATAAATAGTTTTGGTTTTATAAAGCTGTCCGGGCGCAACCTCTGTAGAAGGAAAGGAAGGTTGATTGGGTGAATCTGGAAAATGCTGTGTCTCCAAACATAAACCTGTTCTGAAACTATCCGTCGCACCATTCTTCAATGTAACCTTGTCCGACATAAAGTTTCCGCTGTAAAACTGAACTCCAGGCTCTTCCGTATATACATCCATCACAATACCGGATTGGTCACCGACCAACTGACAAGCATAATTATATGCTTCATGCTTTGTCCCGTTCAGTACAAAATTATGATCATAACCTTTTCCAAACTTCAGTTGCTCATCATCCTGCTCTATATCCCGCCCTATTTCCTTTAGTATAGTAAAATCAAAAGCAGAACCTTTGACATCTCTCAATTCCCCTGTAGGAATAAGTGTGCTGTCTACCGGTGTAAACTTGTCGGCAAATATCTGAAGCTGATGATTGAGTATAGTGCCACTACCTTCACCATTCAAATTAAAATAAGCATGATTGGTCAGATTTAGCACAGTCTTCTTATCCGTTTTTCCTTCATAGTCGATGATCAATTCGTCATCATCACTCAAAGAATAGACGACTTTGATCGCTCTATTGCCCGGAAAACCTTCTTGACCATCCGAAAGAGAACAGGTAAACTCAACTGCTTTGTCGGACAGGTAACGAGCCTCCCATACTTGAAAATGTAGACCGTCCAAACCTCCATGTAGCGTATTTGGGCCATTGTTTACAGGAAGAGTGTACTCCACCCCGTCCAAGGAGAATTTTCCATTAGCGATTCTATTGCCAAAAGGACCGACGACAGGGCCAAAATACTTTTCAGTCGGATTATGATAGTCCGCAGCCTTGCTAAAGCCAAGTACCACATCCCTACATACCCCATCTTTGTCATGTACGAGCAGAGAAACTATACGCGCACCAAAATTGGTTAAGGCGACTTCCATCCCGTTTTTGTTTCTCAAAGTATATAAGGAGACTTCCTCTCCTTTTATAGTGTCTCTAAATTGTACCGAATCGGGTAGAGAGACTAATTCTTGGGTCTTTTCTTTGTTTGACGTAGAAGATTGCTGGCAACTCCACATTCCGATAGATAGAAAAATAGCAAAAGATGACATCGTAAGTCTGTTCATAATGGTATATGTTTAAAATATAGTTTTTACAATGATACCAACAAATGTAATGAAAAATAAATGTTTAAAATACAATTATTTTCCATTTGCTACTGACCAAACCGTGTTGTAGCTCCTACATTTTTTAATAAAAAAAAGACCTATAAGATGTCAAAAATCTTATAGGTCTTAAAGCTAAGAAATTAAAAAAAACTTAATTCTCCTACAAAATCTTAGTGTAATAAGACTTATGCATAACTCCTTCCACCAGCTCTTCTAGATTTAATGAGGTAGATGTCAGCTCTATTATTAACAAGATACTCGTTCCTTCATCTTCATTTACGGTTGTTATCGTCCTTCCATCCTGCGACACAGTATATGTATCTGAGGCTATATCTTCGACCAGATCTCCATCATCCAAATAGGCAAAAATCCGGTCAACTTTTCCATTTGAAAAAAACTCTATAAAGATTCCTTCTTCATCGGATACTTCTTCATCCTCCTCCATCACTATACTCCCGTCTTCAGCAACCATTTGACAAGACGCCACTTCCCTAACAGATCATTATCGCCATCCTCCATAAGTTCAAACCCCGTAAGATCTATTGTTGCTTTGTTATTACACGACAATAATAAGACCGATGCTAAGATAATACTTACAACTTTATACATAGGGGCAAAGATAACATGAAAAATCCAAATCTCCTCTCCTATCTAACATCCTATAGTCGTGCCATTAGGGATAACCGCATTTTTCTTGATGACCACTATACCGTCTCGAATCGTGTACTCGTCAAAATCACCGTCTTTCAGATGTTGCCCGCCTGTAATACGCACATCATTCCCAATACGGCAATCCTTGTCCAAGATAGCTCCTTCGATATAGCAACGCTCCCCCACACCGATCGGTGGTGGCTGTTGCGTATTGGTCAATTCTACGACAGCATTGAGATCCTCGTAATAATCGGATCCCATCATGTAAGTCAATTTGATGACTGTGCCACGCCCCACACGAGAGCGCACCCCGATAACAGAACGCTCGATCTTGTCCGCCAAGACAATACATCCATCCGCAATAATGGCGTTGTTCAATGTTGTCCCCGATATTTTAGAAGGTGGAAGCATACGTGGCCTAGTGAATACAGGCTCACCAAATAGGTTAAAAGAAGGAATATTGTCAGTCAACTGAATATTCGCTTCAAAGAAAGAACTGATCGTACCGATATCTGTCCAATAGCCATCAAACTGATAACTAAGTATCCTCAGCTTTCCAATCGCATTGGGAATGATTTCCTTACCAAAGTCCATCCCCGGGTCTTCGGTCAGCAGTCTCCTTAAGACATTCTTGGAAAACACATAGATTCCCATAGAAGCCAGATAGTTCCGCCCCTGTCTTTCCAGATCTTCAGGGACTTCCGAAGTCCATTCGGGCAATAGATCCGCAGTAGGCTTCTCTATAAAAGAAGTAATCTCATTATTCTCATTAGACTTAAGTATACCGAATCCTCCAGCCTCTTTAGCTGTAACCGGAATGGTCGCAATCGTGACTTCTCCCTCATTCTTGACATGAAAATCTACCAACGCCGAATAATCCATCTGATAAAGCTGATCTCCAGACAATATCAACACGTAATCATAGTCTACATTGACCATATTTTTGTGGGTTCTTCGTACAGCATCTGCTGTTCCCTCAAACCACTTGTCCCCCTCATTAGTCTGTTCGGCAGCCAAAATATCCACAAACCCTTTACTGAAAATACTGAAATTGAAAGTGTTCTTGATGTGTTTGTTCAGCGATGCCGAATTATATTGTGTGAGTACAAAAATCTTATTATAGTTCGAATTTAAACAATTGGAAATGGGAATATCCACTAATCTATACTTTCCGGCAATAGGTACTGCAGGTTTCGAACGTTGGTCTGTCAAAGGGTAAAGCCTGGTTCCCCTTCCTCCTCCTAATACAATGGAAACAACTTTATGTATCATAAAAATTCTCTTTTATAACTGGTTATACAATTCTATATACTTCTGGGCTGACCTGTCCCAAGAAAAGTCCAAAGCCATCGCTCTCGAACGAATAGCTTTCCATTTCTTGGTATCGCCGTATGTTTCCAAAGCACGCATGATGGCATCTTCGGCATCGTTCTCTTCCATGCGGGCAAATACGAATCCATAGCCTTCCTCCACCGCTATATCCTTGACTGTATCCTTGAGTCCCCCTATTCCCCGCACGATCGGGATCGTTCCATATTTCAATGCATATAGCTGATTGAGGCCACAAGGCTCGACCCGAGAAGGCATCAGCAACATATCCGAAGCCGCGTATACCTCATGGGCCAATGCTTCATTATATCCGACATAGACACCTATTTTTTCTGCGAATTCATCTTTCAAAGCTCGCATTTGAGCCTCTATACGAGCATCGCCCGAACCTAAAATAAATATAGCGATTTTATATTGATTTTGCGAAAATAAATACCGTATTATTCTATCTAGTTGATCGGCTCCCTTTTCGAGTGCAAACCGACCAATAAAGGAAAGCAAGGGTACATCATCCGGCAATCCGTGCTTCGTACACAAAGCCTTTTTATTTTCTTTTTTCCCTCTCGTTGCCGAAGTGATGGAATATTTATAATTGATCAACTTATCCGAAACCGGGTTCCAATAGGATGTGTCTATTCCATTGACGATACCATATGATTTGTCAGCTTGGTCACGAAACAGGTTTTGGAGACCATTGGCTTCCTTATATAGCTCTTTAAGATAGCCTTCGGAGACCGTGGTATAAGCGTCACAACACTTGATGGCTGTCGCCAGAGGATTAATGACACCATCCCAGTCCAACAGCCCCCACCTCCACGTGTCAAAAGGAGGCAACAAAATAGATTTATTCCAGCCCATCCATCCTTGGTATTGTCCATTGTGCACCGTAAAAACAGTTTTTACATAACTTAGGTCATGGAACTCGTTCGAATGACGGAGCAAAAAAGGAATAAGCCCGACATGATGGTCATGACAATGGATAATATCAGGGGTACCCATGTCATATTTGGCCCAATGGAGAAAAGCATGCTGAAAAGCAATCCACTGTTCGGCCTCATCGGCATAGCAATACACTTCGGGTCTATCCAGTTTACCCGGTATCTTGATCAGATAAAGGGGAAATCCAAGCTTGTCTTCACGTTCCTTGAAAACTGTATAGTGCAAAGGCTCAGAACCTTGATAAAAAGAACCTTCAGCGACCGTATCAAATGCATTGTCCCTCACAAAAGATGTATCAAACCAAGGCATAACCACCGACGCATCTATACCCAATTTGCATTGGTATTTGGGCAATGAACCTACCACATCAGCCAAGCCACCGACTTTAGCCACCGGAAAACACTCTACACTCAAATGTACTACCTGCATAAAACTACTGTGTTAACTTAAGCACTAATCCCCCCAAAGGAGGCAAACTGACAACGATCGAATGCGCTCTGCCCATCCACGGGAGAGCTTCCGATTTTGCATTTCGGCTATCTATCCCCGAGCCGTAAAAGCCCTCCTCATCCGAGTTGAAAATCACTTCCCAATTGCCTGATGCCGGAACACCTAAGCGATAGTCTTCCCAAACAACCGGTGTGAGGTTCAACACGACGACGAGGTCGTTGTGGCGATCATGTCCTTTGCGGATATAAGCGAAAACCGAACGATCACGATCTCCGTACTCCAACCATTCAAAACCGGCCTCACTGAAAGCTTTTTCATAAAGGGCTGGCTCGGCTTTGTAGAGATGGTTTAGCTGTTTGACAAACTGTTGCATACCTCTATGCGGAGTATAGTCCAACAGATGCCAATCCAGGGATTGGTTGACATTCCATTCGCTGGTCTGACCAAATTCTCCTCCCATAAACAGCAATTTCGTTCCGGAGAAAGTAAACATATACAGATACAAAGCACGTAGATTGGCAAACTTTTGCCATTCATCTCCGGGCATTTTATAGATCAGGGATTGTTTGCCGTACACGACCTCATCGTGTGACAAGGGAAGCATAAAATGCTCGTGATAGGCATACACCGTTGCAAAGGTCAGCCTATCGTGGTGGTACTTTCTATGAATAGGATCCTCACTGAAATAATCCAACGTATCGTGCATCCACCCCATCATCCACTTCATTCCGAAGCCAAGTCCATTGTCATACGTAGGTTTGCTCACCCCAGGCCAAGACGTCGATTCCTCCGCTATGGTCTGTACATCGGGATAATTGGCATATACAGCTTCATTAAATTCCTTAAGGAATGCCACAGCTTCCAGGTTCTCCCTGCCACCAAACTCATTGGGTATCCACTCGCCTTCATTACGCGAATAATCAAGATACAGCATCGAGGCCACCGCATCCACTCTCAAACCATCGATATGGTATCTGTCGAGCCAGAATAACGCATTGCTGATCAGAAAAGAGCGCACCTCGTTTCTACCGTAATTGAAAATGTAAGATTTCCAATCCGGATGAAAGCCCTTTCTAGGATCTTCGTGCTCATACAGCGCAGAGCCGTCAAAGCGCCAAAGTCCATGCGCATCCCCCGGGAAATGTGAAGGAACCCAATCCAGAATTACACCAATATCGTTTTTGTGCAGCTGATCAATCAAAAACATCAGATCCTGCGGCCCTCCATATCTGGCACTGGCCGCAAAATAGCCTGTAATCTGGTAGCCCCACGATGGATAATAAGGATGCTCCATCAAAGGCATAAATTCTACATGTGTAAAGCCCATGTTCTTGATATAAGGCACTAACTTGTCCGCAATCTCACGATAACTCAAAAAACGTTCCGGATGATTGGGATCGCGCATCCACGAACCTATATGCATTTCGTATACAGAGAAAGGACGGTCCAATCGGTTTCTTTCTTTCCGGTCTCGCATCCACCTTTCGTCACCCCACTTATACCATGTTGTACCTACGATAGAAGCCGTTTTAGGTGGCAATTCGGCCACAAGTGCAAAAGGGTCGCCCTTTTCGAGTTTTTCGCCTTGATGGGTCGTGATGTGATATTTATATACTTCTCCGATATGTATATCGTAGACCACTCCTTCCCAGATACCACTTTCATCCCAACGGACAAAAAGTTGGTGACTATGAGGATTCCAACCGTTGAAATTCCCAATAACAGACACAGATTGTGCATTTGGAGCCCACACCGCAAAGTAAACACCTTGTCTGCCATTGATAAAGACAGTCTGCGAGCCTAATTTTTCATACAGACGATAATGTCTCCCAGCCTTAAATAAGCCGATATCAAAGTCTGTAAGCAAAGAAAATACTTCAACGGTAACACTCATAACTTAAGTTTATAAAGTCTATTCCAATACGAGTTTTTTGAAATCGATGTCTACGACAATGTATTTCATATTGTTCTCCACATCATCCAGCAAAGGGACTTGTATGCCATCTATCACAGCTTTGCTCGCTTGGAAGGGCAATCCTACAAAATACAATTTATACGTATCGTACTTTTCAGTGTACAAACCTTCCCTTTGTTGCAGCAAGGTCAAGGATTTTGATGTTCCTGTCTGTACAAAGTGCCTTTCCAAATAAATATTCTGTTCGAAGGCAAATGTGTCCCCATGATCTTCATAGTCGTAACTATGATGCTCACCGTTTCCAAAGTAGACCAGATACTTTAAAGCATCAATCTTCTTCTCATTGGTGTATTGCATGACCGGGTATTCGGGCAATACCGTTCCTCCTTTGACAAAGATGGGCATTTCGTCCAATGGGGTAGCTATCGTCACCTCCTGTGCCCCTACAAATACTTCATTGGAAAAATAATAATACCATTCTCCCTCAGGGAGATAGACGATCTTAGACATCTCTCCCGGATTGATAACCGGCGAAACCAATATCTTATCCCCAAACGCAAACTCTTCCTCGCGCAACAAATTCTTATAAATATGCTGTTCCAATAAAGCAATGGGCCTTAAGATAGGAAGTCTATATTTATGTTGCTGCCAAAAAACCGAGTAGATATACGGCAACAATTTATAACGCAATTCGATAAATTTCTTACATATAGCCTCCCATTCGGGTCCAAAGGACCACGGTTCACGGTCACGTGTATCACCTGCCGAATGCACACGCATGAAAGGAGAAAATACACCAAATTGCATCCATCTCGTGTATAGCTCTCCATCAGGATTACCCGTGAAACCACCTATATCTGTACCACAGAAGGACAAGCCCGAGACAGCGAGACGCTGAAGCTGCAAAGTACCTATGCGAAGGTGTTCCCAAGTTGCCACATTATCTCCTGTCCATACAGAAGAGTAGCGCTGTGTACCCGCATAAGCTGCACGTGTGATCGTAAATGGTCTTTTGTTTTTATATAATTTGTGCAAACCTTCGTAGGTTGCTCTCACCATCTGCATACCGTATATATTGTGTGCTTTGCGGTGTGAGCCTCTATATCCGTCATAATGATGGCGCACATCGTCCGGGAAAGTTCCCCGACCAAAAACTGCCGGTTCGTTCATATCATTCCAAAATCCTGCTACACCATCTTCCACCAATCCTTTATACAATGTTCCCCACCATTCTCTCACCTTCGGGTTGGTATAGTCCGGAAATTGGCATCTGCCGGGCCATACAAACCCCTCCATGAAATAATCGTCTCCGCGACGGCAGAAATAACGGTTGTCGTGACCTTCCTTAAACACCCAATAGTCTTCGTCTACCTTAATACCGGGATCGATCATGACGACGGTCTTGAAACCGTTGGCCGCCAGGTCACTGATCATCTTCCTAGGATCCGGAAAATATTGTTTGTTCCAGGTAAAACACCGATATCCATCCATATAGTCTATATCCAGATAAAGAGCATCGCACGGGATTTCGCGCTTACGGAACTCGTTGGCAACATCGCGCACCTTGTTTTCGGGATAATAGCTCCAACGGCACTGGTGATAGCCCAATGCCCATATAGGGGGCATATAGTGTGTACCTGTCAGCGCATGATAACGCTTGACTACGTCCATCAATTGAGGGCCATGAATGTAGTAATATTGCAGCTCCCCTCCCTCAGACCAAAAACTTGTCTGGTCATGGTACTCTGCCGCAAAATCGAAAAATGTCTTAAATGTATTGTCGAAAAATATACCGTATGCATTTCCCTGCGTTACACCTAGATAAAAAGGAATGGTCTTGTACAGCGGATCTTGATTAAAGGCAAACGAATAGGTATCCGAATTCCAATTGCGTATCCTCCTGCCCCGCAGATTGAGGTTCGTAGCCTTGTCGCCTCCACCAAAGAACACTTCATCTTCATAAGCTTTTTTTGTACAGTACACATAGTACCCCCCAAAATCGGGGTTTTCTTCCCAGTGCATAGGTGCATAATCCGCATTCAAGATCGTCCCATCCTTGTCACCAAAGGACACCAAGAAATTCTTTTTACTGATCGTACAGACTACACTAGAAGTCACCACATAATAATTCTGTCCGTCCTCCGAACTATGATGCGCATTGGCATGCTCGTCCACCTCGACAACAGCATATGAAAAATCATCCAAAAATACACCTTGCGGAGCCAATCGAACGCGGATGATTTCGTCCGTAATGACCTTGACCTCTACTTTTGCCTTACCATCCGTAAAGATATAACTATTTGATTCTTTTACATATCCTGTTACTGAACGCAAGTATTTCTTCTCTATCTCTGGCAAATCCAGCACAGGGTTATTGACGTGATGGATATTACCGTCCAAAGACTCCTCTTCCATCATCTCTGTTGCAAATTCTTCTTTCTTCGTATCTCCCATAAAAAATTATATTCTTAATTTTAATATTTGGTTTATGTTGGTCTTAAAGTACGATTTATTTTTATATAAAACAGACTTTTTTTGAAAAAAAAGCCTGCAGTTTAAACTGCAGGCTAGCATAATGATGTCGGATATTTAGGAATTTCAAGCCTACTGACCTTATCGCTTTACCAACTCCACTCTCCTATTCTGAGCTTTCCCTTCTTCGGTGCCATTATCAGCTATCGGATTTCCCTGTCCAAAACCCTTGGACGTCAATCTTTCTGCCGCTATCCCAGCTTTGATGATTTCACTTTTTACGGTCGAAGCTCTCTCTTCCGAAAGTTTAAGGTTATGTTCTTTACTTCCCGAATTGTCGGTATATCCATTAATGGCAATCTTTAAGGTTGGATCGGATGACAATACTTTCACAATTTCACTTACAACCTCCGATCCGTCCGGCTTCAAAGTTGCTTTGTCTGTATCAAAGTTGATGTGCAGGACCGCTTTGCCCTGTTCATCCAATTGCTTTTTGATCTCATCGGATTTGAGGATAGTGATAGTCTGCTTGAAACCTTCTTCCTGTAAAATGTTCAGCTTACCACCCGCTGTGTTGCCCGTTAACTGTATGTAGATATTTTTGCCGTCGGATCGGCGGATGACATAAACTTTGATATTATCACTTGTGTATCCTATAGAGCCATCTTCTCCCAGGTAAGTAGCTTCGTCTTTATAACGTTCATATTCTTCTCTTGTAATTTTTCCATCAAAAATCTTTTGCCCGCCTGCCGAAAGGATAGCATCGTCATAACTTTTTAGAAAAAAAGGAAGCGACCAATTATCATTTCTTCGGTCTTCCAAAGAAACATTTACCTTGAAAACTTTACCTTCAATCGGTGTCATTATCCCGTCAATCGGAAAATAAATAATGTCGTAATCACGTTCAATTGGTCTATTCTGTGATTTCATCCCTTCCGGAAAACTAAAAAATGGGAAATCCCCGATCTCCTTGTCTGATACCGGAATACTGTTGATGTCAAAAGATGAGACCATTTCTGCTTCTTCTCCTTTTACTTCCTCTGTCACGATACTGTCTTCGGCAGAAGTCCCTTCATCTGTTTTTCTTGTATTATTAGTACACGAGAGTAGGAACGATCCAACGATAAATGTTAAAAGTGTTTTCTTCATTTCATTTTTTATTTTTGGTGAATGGCATGCTATACTATTCCAAACAACGAATCCGTCCATAATTTTATATCTGACCCGAACCGAAGCTGAATAATTTAAATTTAGGAAAACAAAAATCATTCCACACCTTAAAAACCACAGAAAACACAGCAAATCACCTCTTTTTAAACCCGACGTTAATAAGTCTTAAAATTCACCTATTTATCCAGAAAAATATATACCTTTGTATTCTTTTTTTAAGCAGCGGCATTGCTTTACGAAGGAACTTTAATATTGATAGCAAAATGAAATTATCCCAATTCAAATTTAATTTACCAGAATCTTTATTGGCGTCCGAACCAGCCGAACACCGCGATGAGTCTCGCCTAATGGTCTTACACCGCGATTCAGGTAAAATAGAGCATAAGATTTTTAAAGATGTCTTGGATTATTTTGACGAAAAAGATGTCATGATACTCAACAACACCAAGGTATTTCCTGCCCGCATGTACGGCAACAAGGAAAAAACCGGTGCCACGATAGAAGTATTTCTATTGCGTGAGCTGAACAAGGAATTGCGCCTTTGGGATGTGTTGGTAGATCCTGCCCGTAAAATCCGTGTGGGCAACAAGCTATATTTTGGAGAAGACGACTTGTTGGTGGCCGAAGTCGTGGACAACACTACTTCACGTGGCCGTACCATCCGTTTCCTATTTGATGGCACAGACGAGGAATTTCGTCGTAACATCGAAATCCTAGGCGAAACACCGCTTCCAAAATACATAAAACGTAAAGCTACGCCCGAAGACAAATTCCGCTACCAGACCATTTACGCCAAAAACGAAGGAGCTGTAGCTGCTCCTACCGCAGGTCTGCACTTCTCTAGAGAGCTGATGAAGCGATTGGAACTCAAAGGTGTGGACTTCGCAGAAATCACATTACATGTCGGTTTGGGTACTTTCCGTACGGTAGAGGTGGAAGATTTGACCAAACATAAAATGGATTCTGAACAGTTTATCATCACCGAAGAGGCTGCCCGCACAGTCAACAGAGCCATAGACAGCAAAAGACGCATATGTGCAGTCGGCACGACCTCCATGCGCGCCATTGAGTCTTCTGTCTCGGCAGACAAACATCTTAAAGCAGCCACCGATTGGACGAGTAAATTTATTTACCCTCCGTACGAGTTTAGTATTGCCAATTCAATGATTACAAACTTCCATACACCAGAATCGACTCTTTTGGTCATGATTGCGGCGTTTGCAGGATACGAAAATGTCATGAATGCATACGAAGTAGCTGTCAAGGAAAAATATCGTTTCTACAGCTACGGAGATGCAATGTTGATCATTTAAAAATATAAGATGACCCTAGTGATGAGGGGGATCCGGTGATATATGAACATAACTATCACTACAGCTTACGTCGCTTTCATACTTTATGTAACTTCAAAATAAAATTAATTCGATATTTTTAAAGCGTGAAAAATATTCACGCTTTTTTTATTATATCCAGAAGTATGCCTTACAATATCGTCATCATAGCAGCAGGAGGGCAGGGAAATCGCATAAGTTCCACCCTTCCCAAGCAATATATGCTTTTAAAAGACAGGCCCATTCTCATGCACACGATAGATGCATTCAAAGATTGTACAGACAAAATCTTTGTCGTCATTCATTCCGATATGCATGATTTATGGAAAAGCCAGTGTGTACAATATCATTTCGAAACGCCACATGAAGTCATTTTTGGTGGAAAAACACGATTTCAAAGCGTACAAAATGGACTGAGACACATTCAGCACAATTATGCTGATCTGATCAATGAAAACACAGCCATAGCTGTACACGACGCCGCCCGTCCACTGATCACACCCCAACTTATCCAAAAATCCTTTCTGCTGTGCCAAGAAGGAAAAGGCAACATATTAGGCATCCAAAGTATCAATTCCATACGTGTCGGCACACCCGGATCTTCCAAAGCTTTGGATCGCGATAAAGTTTGGATTATTCAAACCCCACAAACTTTTCCGGCTACTGTCCTAATGAAAGCATTTGCACAGGAAGAACAATCCCATTTTACAGACGAAGCATCGGTGGTCGAGCATTTGGGCTATCCTATCAGCATTCTGCAAGGGGATCCAAAAAATCTGAAAATCACCTATCCTGAAGATTTTACGATAGCCCAAATGTATCTCAACAAAAAAACCTAGGCATTACCTCGTATGATGCGCAACAGTACCACGATAATGGCAATAACCAATAGAATGTGTATGATATTCCCAGTAGCGTATCCGCCAAGGAAACTAATTGCCCATATGATGACCAATATAACCGCTATTAGATAAAGTATATTTCCCATCGCTTTAGAGTTTTTAAAGTTTATAAATTTGTTTAAAGTTCTTTGTTATGTAGAACAATAAAAAAGCGAAAAGGTTTTACTTTTCTATTTTACCTCCACCCGCAACCGGTCATAAGCGACAAAAACCCCGGCAGGCAACTTGCTCTGTATATACGCATGTGTACCAAAGCGATGGCTGATATGTGTCAAGTAAGCGGCTTTAGGATTTACTTTTTCAATAAATGCCAAAGCTTCTTCGAGGGTAAAATGGGAAATATGGGGTATTTCCTGCAGCGCATTCACCACCAACACCTCTACCCCTTCCAATACTTTTAAAGATTCAGAAGGAACTGTTTTGGCATCCGTAATATAGGCAAACTTACCTATTCTAAACCCTAGGACGGGCATTTTATAATGAAGTACATCAAAAGGAATAATTTCCTGTCCAAACAATTGAATAGATCCTAACGGTTGTATCTCAACCAATTCCAACTGAGGTACTCCCGGATATTTGACAGCTGAAAAAGCATAATAAAATTCCCGTTCCAATGCACTCAATGTATCCGAATTGGCATAGATAGAGATAGACTCCTGCTGTGCATAGTTGAAGGCTCTCACATCATCCAATCCGGCAATGTGATCTTTGTGCGAATGGGTCATTAATATAGCATCCAAATGACTGATCCGCTCCCGCAACATTTGATAACGAAAATCAGGTCCCGTATCGATGACAATATTTTCATTTTCCAATTCGACCAGAATAGAAGTCCGCAGGCGCTTATCACGCTTGTCAGTAGATGTACAGACAGCACATGAACAAGCTATCACAGGGACACCCTGCGAAGTTCCGGTTCCTAAAAATCGAATCCTCAAAATATTATTTATCTCCTTT
>NZ_JAAJTJ010000086.1 GCF_011030405.1 Parapedobacter sp. SGR-10 | reverse complement strand
GTGGTCCGCTGCGCACAAATCATGATCGTTTGCCTTAATCAATAACAGGAAATAAAAGAGAATGTAGGCCGGGGAATTAGCTCAGCTGGCTAGAGCACCTGCCTTGCACGCAGGGGGTCAACGGTTCGAATCCGTTATTCTCCACGCTTTTGGACGCAGGACAAAAGGAACAAAGACGAAGGACATTGTCCTTTATCCTTGCTCTTTTCATCCCTTGTCCGGAAA
>NZ_JAAJTJ010000085.1 GCF_011030405.1 Parapedobacter sp. SGR-10 | reverse complement strand
AACTAGGAATAATTTAGTGTTGATAGTTAGTTAACTATGAAATATTTGAATTTACTTTTTATTGTCCTTTTTACTTCCTGTCTTTCCTCTACAGAGTTAAAAAAAGAAAAAATTCCTGGTCTGAAAGAATCTGTAGAGATTATTAGGGATAAATGGGGGATAAACCATATCTATGCTAAAAACCAGTATGATCTGTTTTTTGCACAAGGATATGCTGCTGCTCGCGATCGACTTTTCCAGTTTGAAATGTGGCGTCGTCAGGCTACTGGT
>NZ_JAAJTJ010000084.1 GCF_011030405.1 Parapedobacter sp. SGR-10 | reverse complement strand
CTGTAATCTGGAAATGTCCGAATTTGGAAATTTGAAAATTCATTCCCAAATCTTCAAATCAGCGAATTATCCAATTTACCTGTGCAGGATAACGGATTCGAACCGTACGGCCCGCCTATGGTAGTCCCGAGCAGACTTGAACTGCTGACCCCTACATTATCAGTGTAGTGCTCTAACCAACTGAGCTACGGGACTGGCTGCTTCATCTCGGGTAACCCTTAAGGTACACCTTTTCCTTCTCTTTTATTTCCTGTTATTGATTAAGGCAAACGATCATGATTTGTGCGCAGCGGACCAT
>NZ_JAAJTJ010000083.1 GCF_011030405.1 Parapedobacter sp. SGR-10 | reverse complement strand
AGCCATTTTGTTGGTTTTTGTACAGCCTATGGTCGTAATAAATATGCCGACTAAACATATTTTTGCAATTGATATTTTTCTCATAATAATGTTTATTAAAAACTAATTCCCTGTATCATACCCAGGATTTTGCACCAATACTTTACTCTTAAAAATTTCATTTATAGGTATAGGCAACAAATATTGAAAAGGCTTAAACATTCTGTTTACGATTACAGTTCTTTTATAAAAGCCTTCTAATGTACTTGCATCCATATCCATACCATAAAAAGGCCCGTCCAATAATCCTTTACCTTGTATGCCATCGCCCTG
>NZ_JAAJTJ010000082.1 GCF_011030405.1 Parapedobacter sp. SGR-10 | reverse complement strand
GAGGGCGATGGCATACAAGGTAAAGGATTATTGGATGGACCTTTTTATGGAATGAATATGGATGCGACAACATTGGACAGCTTTTATAAAAGGACAATAACCGTAAACAGAATGTTTAAGCCTTTTCAATATTTGTTGCCTATACCTGTAAACGAAGTCTTTAAAAGTAAGCTGTTGGTACAAAATCCTGGTTATGGGGCAGGTGAATAATTTGTAATAAAAAGAATTATTATGAGAAAAATATCAATTGCAAAATTATGTCTAGTCGGCATATTTATTACGACCATAGGCTGTACAAAGGCCAGCAAGGTGTCC
>NZ_JAAJTJ010000081.1 GCF_011030405.1 Parapedobacter sp. SGR-10 | reverse complement strand
TCCTGCTTCAGCACTTACAGCTGAATGGGTATGTGTAGCAGCAATTAAGATATTATCCTGCTTTAAACCTATTTGTGCATTTATTAGTCGTTTCGCTTGATCGGTTAAATCTCTTGGCAGTTTTAGATTATCAACCACCACAAGAGCAATACGATTTTTACCATCATCTAGCACAAGTGCTCTTGCATGTAAATCATCATGTATGCTATGTGCTGGAAGAGGGTCGAATGCGCCAACGATATTAAATCCTAAGGGAGGATTAACTTTGCTGATAGCAGCACCCGCGTAAAATTTATTTTCTTTCTCTTTATCTACTATATCCTTATC
>NZ_JAAJTJ010000080.1 GCF_011030405.1 Parapedobacter sp. SGR-10 | reverse complement strand
ACGGGAGAATAGCCGATATCAGAATCTGAAATAGACAATTCGCTCCTTAACAACAACGGTGGTTGTGCCATAAATTTAGGCGTACTTCCCTTATGTGGTTGAGCTGAATGAACCAAAAACGGATGACATAGGTAAACAGTACCCGCTTTACCAGTTGCATACACTTCTTTTCTTTTTGGCAACTCGTCCAACTTGCCTGCAAGTTCCATAAAAGAAAGACCTAAATCTCCTTCTTTAGATAATAATCTTGCAACATCAATATGAGAACCTTCATAAATGATTGTTGGAGCATCATTTTCGCTTACATCTGAATACAAAATCAACATTAATAATGCTCG
>NZ_JAAJTJ010000079.1 GCF_011030405.1 Parapedobacter sp. SGR-10 | reverse complement strand
TGAAAAGAATTCATTTTTTAGCCTTTTTACTCTACTTTCTAACAGCGTGTAGTACGGCTCCGTTATCTTTCGAGCCTACAAAGGATTACAAACCGGTTGTAGACGACATTACCAACATTGATGGTATAAACGATACGTACGGAAAAATAACGGATCAAAACGGTGCACCCATTTCGAATGTCGTGGTCACGGATGGCTATGTGTTTACAATAACCGATGAAAAAGGTATATACCTATAACTATTAGCGCAAACAAAATTGTCTTATCCAAAGATAAAAAGTAAATTTTAAGAACACAACCTTTATGAAAAGAAAAATTAATATTTTTTAATATTTTTAAACAAACAAATATACAGATACATGATTTTATTACTAAGTAT
>NZ_JAAJTJ010000008.1 GCF_011030405.1 Parapedobacter sp. SGR-10 | reverse complement strand
CCCATAACAGATAGGTAAAACCTCCTCCGTTCGAGTGTCCGGTAGCATAAACCCTGCTATTATCAATCTTATAATTGGCTCGTACGGTTTTCAACATAGCATCGACGAACTGTATATCCCGGTTAGCGTCAGTCTTATCATCCATGACCCATCCACTTTTTTTACCTTCAGGATCGGTAAGGAGACCGGGAGTATTCAGTCCTTGTGGACAAATAAAGATCGATTCGGGCCATAGCTGATGGAAGTTTCTTTGCTGAAAGGCCCTATGCATGGTGCCTCCATGACCATGAAAGGCAAAAACAACAGGTGTAGGCCCTGTTTTGGCAGATGCAGGGATATAAGCCAGTGCCTGTCGGGTCTCACCATCTACGATCCACTCCATCACGACGGGCTGCTCTTGAGCGGATAGGATACCAAGAGAAAGGAAAAAACACAGCGTAAGAAGAGTGGTCTTCATGTTTTTGTATTGATTATTTGATTAATCATGGTGATTGCGAGTAGAGACGCAAAATCTTGCGTCTCTACAAAAATAATCATTAAATTTTCTTAAACGCCTGTTCAAAATCGGCAATCAAATCATCGATATGTTCGATACCGACCGAAATACGTAATAATCCGGTAGTTATGTCGGATTTTTTGCGTTGTTCTTCGGTCTGGCTTGCACCCCACATACTGGCAGGATGCGCGATCAGGGATTCTACACCTCCCAAGCTGACGGCATTGCTGAATACGTTGAGATTATTGAGGATATGTTGTGCCCGTTCAAATTGTACGGCATCATTGTCTCCGGCAACCTCAATACAGAGCATCCCTGTAAATCCGTGCATTTGTTTTTTAGCAAGCTCATGTTGTGGATGTGAAGGAAGGCCCACATAGTTTACTTTCTGGATCAAAGGTTGTTTCGTCAACCACTGTGCAAGCGTTAGTGCATTCTCATTGATCTGACGTACACGCAAGGCCAGGGTTTTCAATCCCCGCAACAATAACCAGGAGTCGAATGGGCTCAAAGATGCTCCCAAGACCAGCGAACGGCGCCAGGCCTTCTCGACAAAGTCCTTGGTCCCACAGATCGCCCCGGCCGTCAGGTCACTATGCCCACCGAGATATTTCGTTGCACTGTGTACGACGACATCGATGCCATAGTCGGTAGGGGTTTGGTTGATCGGGGAAGCGAAAGTGTTGTCGATCATGGTCATGATACCTTTGTCACGTCCCAACTTTCCGATAAATTCAAGATCGGTGATATCCAGGTTGGGATTGGACGGGGTCTCGATATAGATCAATTTGGTGTTTGGGCGTATGGCTTTTTCAAAAGCTGCGTTGTCCGTTTGGTCTACGTGGGAGACTTCGACGCCATATTGTTGCAAAAATTCGCGGGCAAACATAAGTACAGCCGAATAGTGCGCGTACTGGATGATGACATGGTCTCCGGCCTGTACCGCGGCTAGCATAGCCGTGCTGATCGCAGCCATACCCGTGGCTAAGACCAAGGCGTCTTCAGTTTTTTCGAGCCTGGCAATCACGGCTGCCACCTGACTGTTGGTAGGATTGCCGTGCCGATGGTAAAATTCGGGATATTTTGGAGCAGTGGCTGCATGCGCAAAGGAAGCGATGTCTTCATCTGCAAAATAAGTCGAGGTCTGATAGATAGGGGCTACGACGGAATTTGTTGTATTGAATTGTTCTCCCTCGTGGATTAAAGAGGTTTCTAGCTTTGACATGATGAATATTTTTTCAAAGTTACGCAATAGTCTATTGAAATGATATTCTTTTTGAAAGAAAGCTAACGCAAAACTGTTTGGTTTTGTTAAAGGGATGGTATATTAAAAAGGAGGAATGTTTTATACACCTAGATTCTGTTTTTTTCCACCCCACTGCCTCTCCGTCTTCATGGCCAGACGGGCCTAGTCCTTTTGTAAGGCAAAAGGACCAAAACCTTTTGCCCATTTCAAGGCATCTTGTCCCACAATTCCAACGCTCAATAGCCCAGCAACTGCTGCCCTTGGTTTTGTCTCCCTAGAGCCTTTGCACACGAACCCTTCAACAAAACTGAACGGAGCTAGGGGCATCCCACCACACAGCCTCCCGTTGCAGGGCTATTCTTCCCAATGCTGATGAAATGGACGAACGCTGTCTAATACGGATTCGCCTTGCTTGCAGATCAGTACGTTATATGCAGAAAGAAAATATCCGTTGTAGAATGCAGCCCGTCCAATCACAAGTGGTGGCAGACGGCAGCAGATACCGGGGCTGTGGGATGGACAAGGCCTAGGGGATATTTCCGAAGCCCCATCTTAAGGCTTCGGAATTCTTCCCAGCCTTGACGGTATCTGTTGCCGTGAGCGCTGGCCTGTGCGACAGACCACATTGATTGGACAAAGGGCCTTGCCGACTTGGGCCCTTTCCAAGTCGGATGCCCCGCCGGCATAGAGGCGAAAGAGAACTGTCGTATTGAATCCTCCGTTTATCTTACACATAAAAATAAGCCTACCTTACCTGTACCCTATTACACCATCTCCTTTAACAGATTCAGTGCATACTCGATACTGTTTACATTGCTGATGGCGATGCGCAACTGTCCCTTGACTTCCTTGAGGTTACTGATACTTGGATGTGCCTGTGCAAAGGCTAGTACCTTGCCAAATTGATCCGATTCAAAATAGCTTGATTTGGGATTATTGACAAAGAATCCTTTCAACGTATTCTTTTTGAACGAAATCTTTTCAAAACCGATCTCCTTACCCAGCCATTGTAAACGCAACGTATTGAAGAGCTCGAATACTTGAGGAGGTAAAGGCCCGAAACGATCTTCGAGCGATTTTTCAAAATCAGCGAGTTGTTCCTCGTTCTCCAATTTGGCGATTTCATTGTACAGGTTGTAACGTTCTCCAATATTGGTCACATATTCGTCCGGGATCAACACTTCCAGATCAGTGTCGATCTGTGTGAAAGACACGTATTTACGGTTTTGGTCATCGGCAAACAGTTCGCCAAATTCATCTTCTTTCAGTTCCTGCACAGCTTCGTCGAGGATCTTGTTGTACATTTCAAAACCGATCTCAGCAATAAAACCTGACTGTTCGGCACCCAACAGGTTGCCCGAACCACGTATGTCCAGGTCGCGCATGGCTACATTAAAGCCGGACCCCAATTCGGAAAATTCCTCAATGGCTGACAAACGCTTGTAGGCTTCGTTGGTCAGTGTCGACAAGGGTGGACTCAACAGATAACAGAAGGCTTTCTTGTTGGAACGGCCCACCCGTCCCCGCATCTGGTGCAGGTCGCTGAGACCAAACATATGGGCATGGTTGATGATAATGGTATTGGCATTGGGAATATCCAGACCTGCCTCGATGATGGTTGTGGCCACGAGCACGTCGTATTCGTGATCGATAAATTTGAGCATGACGTTTTCCAGATCATCACCTTCCAGCTGTCCATGCGCTACCCCTACACGAGCTCCCGGCACCAGTTTTTGTATCATCGCACCCAGTTGTGGCAGGTCGGCCACCCGATTGTGGATAAAGAATACCTGCCCTCCCCGCTCCAGCTCAAATGACACAGCTTCCTGTATCAATGTTTCGTTGAAGACGTGCAATTCGGTCTGTACGGGTTGTCGGTTGGGTGGTGGTGTGGATATTATACTCAAATCCCGTGCACCCATGAGAGAGAAATGAAGGGTTCGAGGTATCGGCGTAGCGGTCAGGGTCAGCGAATCCACATTAGCCCGCATGATCTTCAATTTCTCTTTGACAGACACACCGAATTTTTGTTCCTCATCGATGATCATGAGACCCAGATCCTTGAACTTGACGTCTTTGCTGACCAGGCGATGTGTACCGATAATGATATCTATCTTTCCTTCTTCGAGGTTCTTGAGGGTTTCCTTGATCTGCTTGGACGTCTTGAAACGGTTGATGTAATCGATATTTGCAGGCATTCCCTTGAGTCTCTCGGCAAAGGTACGATGATGCTGCAAGGCCAAGATGGTCGTTGGTACCAAGACAGCGACCTGTTTGCTATCCGCCACAGCCTTGAAAGCCGCGCGTATGGCCACTTCTGTCTTGCCAAAGCCTACGTCTCCGCAGATCAGCCTATCCATAGGGTGCGGGCTTTCCATATCTCTCTTGACATCGCTGGTTGCCCTCTCCTGGTCGGGTGTATCTTCATAGATAAACGAAGCTTCCAGTTCCTTTTGCAGATAGGTGTCTGGATGGAAAGCAAAACCCGTCTGTGCTTTGCGTTTAGCATAGAGCTTGATCAGGTCGCGTGCGATGTCCTTGACCTTCTTTTTGGTGGTCTTCTTCAACTTATCCCAGGCATCTGTTCCTAGCTTGTTCATCTTGGGGACGGAGCCTTCCTTGCCCGAATATTTGGATATGCGGTTGAGGGAGTTGATATTGACATAGAGCAAGTCATTGTCTGCATAGACCAGGCGAATCATCTCCTGCGGTTTGCCATTGACGTCGACTTTTTCCAGACCTGCATATTTGCCTACACCGTGGTCGATATGGGTGATGTAGTCTCCCGGTTTGAGGTCACGGAGTTCTTTAAGCGTAATAGCTTGCGAACGTTCGTAACCTTTCTTGCGTTTATATTTGTAGTATCGATCAAATATCTGGTGGTCGGTATAGCAAGCCAACCGGAGTTGGTCATCCCGAAATCCTTCACGTAGAGGCTTATAGATAGGCGTAAATGTAACCGACTTGTCCAGATCCTCCAATATCGCATAGATACGTTCGATCTGTTTGGTCGAATCCGAAAAGATCAGGTTGGCAATTTTTTGACCCTCGTTCTGTTTGAAGTTGTGGGCCAATAGATTGAAGTCCTTGTTGAAGGAGGGTTGAGGATGTGTATCGAATACGAAAGATGCATCTGCACGATAGAAATACTGTTTGCCAAATTCGACAACCGGAAATTCGAAAAGAAGCGCGCCAAAATTCTTGTCATCCGAGAAAATAAAACGTGGATCGATCCATTCGGGATTGTTTTTAAGATCTTTTTCGGATAGCGCTTTCCAAAACCGGGAAGCCGTTTTATACCCATCACGGATAATATCAAGCGTATATTGGGTGTCCTTAAGCCATACTACAGCATGCTGATCGATATACTCCAACAAGGAAATGTGGTTGTTGCTCAGGAACTTGGCCTGCACATTGGGCACGATGGTCACGGCATGTATCTTGCTGACCGACAGTTGGCTCTCGATATCAAATGTGCGGATACTTTCTATTTCATCACCAAAAAACTCGATGCGGTAGGGCAGGTCATTGGAGAAGGAGAAGATGTCCACGATCCCTCCACGAATGGCAAACTGTCCCGGTTCGTAGACAAAATCGACCCGTTCAAAATCGTATTCGTACAGGAACTCATTGATAAAATCAATGTCTACCTGCGTGTTTTCGGTGATCTCCAATGTGTTTTTTTCCAGATCTGCGCGATTGATGACCTTTTCGGCAATGGCTTCGGGATAGGTCACCACGATCTTGGGCAGTTCGGAATCATGGTTTAAAGCGCTGAGCGTTTCTGCACGTTGCAGCACATGTGCACTATCCAGCTGGGTAAACTCAAATGCCTTGCGGTAGGATGCCGGAAAAAATAGGATTTGCTTGTCAAACAAGCTTTCCAGATCACTCAAAAAATAGGAAGCTTCTTCGTGCGTAGGCAAGACAAAGATATAGGGCCTTACCTGTAGTTGATAGGCCGCGGCCGCAACCACAGCATCCGCCGAACCTACCAAGCCCTTGAGGTGTATTTTTGTGTTTTTGGCCTGTAGGGTTTGAACCAGTGTACGGATCTGTTCGAGTTCGGTATAGCGATGTAGGATGTCTTGAATATTCACGAAAGGACTGTTTTGCCACAAAAGTACAAAAAACTGTATAAATCGGGATGTTTCAATGTGGAGACGCAAAGCTTGTCCCGAATTTTCGGGGATATTGCGTCTCTACGAAAGAAAGGATCAAAACCTTTGCTAGCCTGAAATAAGTACTCATACATAATTCTTTTTGTATACAGTAGAATTATCTTGCATATGAAAAGGAATTTATATAAGTTTGGTGTAGATATACCAAACAAACCAATATCTATATATGAACTACCTGATTTCATTGGTCTTTCTATCGGGGCTTGTACTGTTTCTTGTGAAACGGAAACGCTATATGCTGCGTCGTAATTTTGACCGTTATCTGGATATGCATGTTTCTGTCTTGCTGGCCAAGGAACGGTCCGGTAGCCATCGTATGCACGGATCGCTGATCCTGGAGCTGAAAGAGTACGCTCCCGAATTGCGAAGCGTATATGTATCCCAATTGAAGAGTAAAAGCAAAGATATCCATATCAAGTATTTCAACAGCCTGCTCTTTGAGGTCAATACACCCGGCAAAATTGATACAAAGCTCTTGTCGATTGGGATTCGGATGTCCGATTGCGAAACGGAACGGGCCTGTAAGGACCATAAAGAATATATCTATGTGGGCGGGAAACTCTACCTTAGCGATAAGAAGGTCGTTCCTTTCGGAAAATACCTGTGTATCCGTGCGCTTAGGTGAAGGGTTAGAGGACAGTGGAGAGTTGATAGTGGAGAGTTGATAGTGGAGAGTGGAGAGTTGGTAGGATTTACGATTTTGAATTTTGGATTGACGATTGATCGATTAAGCCTTAAATGGTTAAAGGTTAATTGGTTATGAAAGTTGTCGAGGGATAGGTATACGATTAAACAGTTAAGCATTTAAACAATTAAACCTTAATAAATAGCAATTTCCAAGGCTAATAATTAATTTAGCGGTATTGATATCCAATCTGTAATATTAAAACAATGAAAGGAATAATACTCGCCGGAGGCTCTGGTACACGCTTACACCCTTTGACACTTGCCGTTTCCAAGCAACTGATGCCTGTGTACGATAAGCCAATGATCTATTATCCCTTGTCTACCCTGATGTTGGCAGGGATCAACGAGATATTGATTATTTCTACACCACAGGACTTGCCCAATTTTCAGAAGCTATTGGGCGATGGTTCGCAGATAGGTTGTACATTCTCGTATAAGGAGCAACCCTCGCCCGGAGGTCTGGCGCAGGCTTTTATCCTGGGAGAAGAGTTTATAGGCAAGGATAAGGTTGCTTTGATTCTCGGTGACAATATTTTCTATGGCTCAGGCATGTCCAAGTTGTTGCAGTCTTGTGTGGACCCGGATGGTGGCATCATCTTTGCCTATCCCGTGCATGACCCCGAACGCTATGGTGTGGTCGAATTTGATAAGGATAAAAATGTCGTTTCGATAGCGGAGAAACCTACAGAACCAAAGTCGAATTATGCAGTTCCCGGATTATATTTCTATGACAACGAGGTGGTACAGATAGCTAAAAGTATAAAGCCGTCTCATCGGGACGAATTGGAAATCACGGATGTGAACAAAGAATATCTCAAACGGCAGAAGCTGAAGGTAAGGGTCTTTGACCGTGGCACAGCTTGGCTGGATACCGGTACGGTACAGTCCCTGATGCAGGCTGCACAGTTTGTGCAGGTCATCGAAGAGCGGCAAGGGTTAAAGATAGGAGCCATTGAAGAAGTTGCCTATCGCATGGGGTACATTGACAGGGAGCAATTGATCCGCATTGCCGAACCGCTCCGCAAATCCGGGTATGGGGAGTATCTGGTGAAGATCCGGTAGGCAAATAGAAGCCCCTTTACTATTGATCGTATTCAACATAGTCACTACGAATTTCTACTTTAAATATCTTTGTCACATTTAGCTCATTATTTGTAGATATTTTGCATAAGCAGGGCTGTGATAGGTCACTGTCCCCCTTTGGAGAGCTATCGTGTACCCACAATTTAAATTCATGGAATATGGTATTTCCAGTTGTTGCTTGCAATGTTTTTGTTATAGCAATAACATTGTAGAACGATATCCCCCTTTGGAGGGGGTAGGGGGAGGGTAAATAATATAAAAAGCTTATAGATAATGATTTACATAATCAGCCTCCCCCTACCCCCTCGGAGAGGGGGACAGTGATTAACAACGGTATCAATAAAATAAGTATATTGCAAACCAGATATGTATATTTCTGTAAATCAGAATAATATAAAGATGTGGGTACACGGTAGCCTCAATGAGAGGGATAGCATACCACAGCGCCACGGCGAGTACAGGCTTCAGAAAAAACTTGCTTTTCCCAAACCAAACGAGTACATTTGTTACTCATCGCAAAAATTTGCTATGCTTGAAGTTTTGTTTACATCCAAGACACGATTAAAGTTGCTGATCAAATTTTTTGTTTCGGCCAGCAATCGAGGTTACCTAAGAGGTATTGCAGACGAATTCAACGAATCTACCAATGCTATACGCAGGGAATTGAACCAGCTGTCCGAAGCAGGGTATCTCTTGCGCGAGCAGCAGGATCATAAAGTCGTATACCGTGCCAATATCCATCACAGTCTTTTTTCTTCTTTGCAGAGCCTGATCCATAACTTTCTGGGTATAGACCAGGTCGTCGATCAGGTCTTCGAACGCGCAGGAGATGTCAGGGAGGTCGCCCTGCTCGGCGATTATGCCCAGGGCATAGATTCCGGGCATATCGAAGTGCTCGTGACCGGGGGAGGCATCGATTCGGCATATTTATTGCAGGCGGCGGAGAAGGCCGGGAAACTGATCGGCAAGAAGGTAACTGTGCACACGCAGCAACCGGAACACGTGAAGACCAAGATTGTATTATATAAACAAGAGGAGGACTTGGTTAAGTAAGGGGTTAGAGGAGAGTTTGACAGTGAATAACGAATTACGATTTACGATTTACGAATTACGATTAAACATTAAACAGTTAAACTTTAAATACGAACCAGGTAACAGAATACACATAAAGATTATATATAAGGGATGAGTAAAATATTAATTACCGGAGGTGCCGGATTTATTGGGTCCAACTTGACAGCGTACTTTTTAGATAAAGGGCATAGTGTTGTTGTGTTGGATAATTTTGCAACAGGCCATCGCCATAATATTGTGCAGCATGAAGGAAATCCTGATTTTACATTGATAGAAGGCGATATCCGTAATACGACCGATTGTGAACATGCCGTGCAAGGTGTAGATTATGTCCTACATCAGGCTGCACTGGGTTCTGTACCACGATCCATCAAAGATCCCCAGACTACTAATGAGGTCAATGTATCCGGTTTCCTTAATATGCTCGTGGCCGCGCGTGATGCAGGCGTCAAGCGTTTTATCTACGCGGCATCTTCCTCTACCTACGGTGATTCGGAAAATATGCCCAAGGTAGAGCATATCATCGGCAAACCGCTTTCCCCATACGCCATTACCAAGTATGTCAACGAACTCTATGCCGAGATATTCTCCAGAACCTACGGGATTGAGACTATTGGCCTGCGCTACTTCAATGTGTTCGGCCGTCGTCAGGATCCCAACGGGGCCTATGCGGCTGTGATACCCAAATTTGTCATGCAGCTCATGCGGCACGAATCGCCGATTATCAACGGGGCTGGGGATTATTCCCGGGATTTTACGTATATTGACAACGTCATTCAGATGAATGAACGTGCGATGCTGACCGATAAACCTGAAGCCATCAATACCGTGTACAATACAGCCGTAGGAGACAGGACTACATTGAATCAGTTGGTAGAATATTTGAAAGAGTTTTTGGCCGAATACGACCCTCAGATTGCAAATGTGCCCGTCATGCACGGCCCAAACCGGCAGGGCGATATCCCGCACTCGTTGGCTTCTGTAGATAAGGCTAGACAATTGCTGGGTTACGAACCGACGCACAAGATAGCCGACGGATTGCGCGAAGCCGTCAAGTGGTATTGGGATAATTTAAAATGATTGTTTTTTCGCTGTTTGTTTTTCTGGTCTTTCGCAAAAACACAAAACAACAAAACCATAAAAGCACAAAAACACAAATAAAATGCATGAATTCTACTTCGAAAAGCTATCCGTTTGGCAGAATGCCAGAACTCTGGTGAAAGACATGTATATAGATACTGCGGATTTCCCTAGTCAAGAACAATTCGGGGTAACTTCGCAATTGAGAAGAGCGACTACAAGTATAGCAGCGAATATTGCGGAAGGAATGTCCAGGGCAGGAAATAAGGATAAGTTAAGGTTTTTGAATCAAGCTTATTCCTCTGCGATAGAAGTAATAAATTTTCTGATTCTATCTGTCGATTTGGATTTCCTTACAGTGGAAAATTATACGAAACTAAGAAATCAAGTGGAATATATTACCAATCAATTGCAAGCACTTAGTAAAAAGATCCGTAGTTAAAAAAACACGGAAGCACAAAAAACAAAAACAAAAGAACGAAAAAACAAAAACACATTATATGAGCACCGAGAAAAAAATAGCGGTCATCGGCCTCGGCTACGTTGGGCTTCCATTAGCAAGACTATTTGCGACAAAATACCCCACCGTAGGCTTTGATATCAATCAAAAACGTATAGATGAACTCCGCGCAGGTCACGACAGTACCCTTGAAGTCGAAGACGACATCCTGCAGGCCGTTTTGGTCAGTGAAAATCCCTTTACAGAAACACAAAAAAACAAAAATACAGAAACACAAAAAAACGAAAACACGGAAAAACAATTAATCGGCCTATTCTGTTCCAACCAACTCTCCGACATCGCTGATGCCAACTTTTACGTCGTCACAGTACCTACACCGGTAGACAAGCACAACCGTCCGGACCTTACACCTTTGTACAAGGCCTCCGAAACTGTGGGCAGGGTATTGAAAAAAGGAGACATCGTGGTGTACGAATCGACTGTCTACCCGGGTGTAACCGAAGAAGAATGTATCCCTGTATTGGAGAAAATATCCGGACTGAAGTTCAACGAAGATTTCTTCGCCGGCTATTCCCCCGAGCGCATCAACCCGGGGGACAAAGAGCATACCGTAGAGAAGATATTGAAAGTCACCTCGGGATCCACGCCGGAAATCGGGAAACATGTTGATGCCGTATATAAATCGGTCATCACTGCCGGAACGCACCTTGCACCGACTATCAAAGTCGCCGAAGCGGCCAAGGTCATCGAAAACTCGCAGCGGGACATCAACATTGCCTTTGTCAACGAGCTGGCGAAGATATTCAATATCTTGGGTATAGACACGCATGCCGTATTGGAGGCCGCAGGTACGAAGTGGAACTTCCTTCCATTCAAACCGGGTCTGGTCGGCGGTCATTGCATAGGTGTAGATCCTTACTATCTGGCGCAGAAAGCGCAGGAGCACGGCTATCATCCCGAGATTATCCTGGCCGGACGCCGGCTCAACGATTCCATGGGTGAATACGTCGCCTCGCAGGTGGTGAAATGTATGATCAGGAAGGGAATCAATGTCTGTGAAGCCGAAGTATTGATGCTGGGCATTACCTTCAAGGAAAACTGCCCCGATGTGCGTAATACCAAGATTGTGGACGTGATCCGTGCCTTGGAAGATTACGGAGTCAAAGTATCCATCTACGACCCATGGGCCAACCCAGCCGAAGTGAAGCACGAGTACGGCATCGACTGCTGCGTGGATCTTTCCGAAGCCAAAGTCAACGGCACCAAAAACCCCGAAGAACAAAAAAACAAAAAAACCAAAAAATACGATGCCATCGTCCTCGGCGTAGCCCACAAAGAATTCTTGGAGCTGGATCTGGATGCGCTAAAGAAAGAGAATGGTGTGGTGTACGATGTGAAAGGGATTTTGCAAGGAAGTGATAATAGGTTGTAGGAAGGTTGTTTGCTAATCTTTTTTTCGCAAATAGCAAAACACGAAAACACAAAATAACAAAAACACGAAAGGACAAAAAGGTAGAATAACAAAATACGGTGTGAAGGTTTTTTCGCTAATCGTTTTTTCGGTCTTTCGCAAACAGCAAAAACACAAAAAGGCAAAATAGCATAAGCACAAAAACACAAAACAGCAGAATAACAAAAGTACAGAATAACATAAATACAATAAAAAACAATGAAAAAAATTCTGATTACCGGCGGTGCCGGGTTTATTGGTTCGCATGTGGTTCGGGAGTTTGTCAACAAATACCCAGACTATACAATCATCAACCTGGATGCGTTGACTTATGCGGGTAATTTAGAAAACTTGCGGGATATTGAAGATAAACCAAATTACATCTTCATCAAAGCTGACATCACCGATGCAAAACAAATTCGTTCTATATTTCAGGAATATCAACCAGACGGTGTTATTCATTTAGCAGCAGAATCACATGTAGATCGCTCGATTACAGATCCTACCGCTTTTGTGATGACGAATGTTATCGGAACGGTGAATTTATTAAATGCCGCAAAAGAAATATGGAGTGATGCTACTGGCTCGGCTCAGGGTTTCGCAGGTAAACGTTTCCACCATGTTTCTACCGACGAAGTGTATGGCACCCTAGGGGAGACTGGTCTTTTTACAGAGACGACATCATACGACCCGCATTCCCCGTATTCCGCATCGAAGGCCTCGTCCGATCACTTTGTTCGGGCTTATTATGATACCTATGGGCTGCCTGTTGTAATTACGAATTGCTCGAACAACTATGGACCAAATCATTTTCCTGAAAAGTTAATTCCATTATGTATTCACAATATTTTAAACAATAAACCACTTCCTATTTATGGTAATGGGAAATACACACGGGATTGGCTCTATGTCATCGACCATGCTAGAGCGATTGATTTAGTGTTTCATAAAGGCAAAGATGGGGAAGCGTATAATGTGGGCGGATTTAATGAATGGCAGAATATTGACCTCGTAAAAGAATTGTGTAAGCAGATGGATGAGAAGCTTGACCGTCCAGCAGGCACAGCTGCAAAACTCATTACCTTTGTCAAAGATCGTCCCGGGCATGATCTGCGCTATGCAATCGATGCAACAAAAATAAACCAAGAATTGGGATATGAACCTTCTGTAACTTTTGAAGAAGGTTTGTCTATTACCATAGATTGGTATCTTACTAATCAAGAGTGGCTAGACAACGTTACTTCTGGTGATTATCAACAATATTACGAAAAACAGTATCAGGGATAATATGAAGGCTATTCAAACAAACCTGGAAGGATGTGTTATTATAGAACCAACAGTGTTTGGTGACAATCGCGGACATTTCTTCGAAAGTTTTAATGAGAAGCTGTTTAATGAACTAACAGGAACTCGAACCCACTTTGTGCAGGACAACCAGTCTTTTTCAAGCAGAGGAGTCTTACGTGGCCTTCATGCGCAGGCTGGCGAATTTGCTCAGGCTAAACTTGTACGGGTCTTACAAGGTCGTGTTATAGACGTGGCTGTCGATGCACGCCGAGATTCACCTACGTACGGTCAACACGTGGCGGTAGAGCTTTCTGCTGAGAATAATCGACAACTCTTTGTACCTCGCGGTTTTCTTCATGGCTTTGTTGTGCTGTCAGAAACGGCTACTTTTTTCTATAAATGTGATAACTTTTACCATAAAGATGCGGAATGGGGAGTACGTTTTGATGATATCGACTTGAGTATAGATTGGCAAATATCCCACGATGAACTGATCATATCGGACAAAGATCAAGTGCTTCCTGCTTTTGCTGAGGCAGTTAAATAGTGAGATCGGGATGCGAGGTGCGGGAGCTTGTCCGACTACTGGCGGATGCGGGGTGCGAGGTGGATTGAAACGCAAAATATTGTCAAACGCAAGTAGGCGGATTCGCAAATGCGCTGATTCGCAAAAAAACAAAAGGACAAAAAAACAATAAATGAAAGGAATAATTCTTGCCGGAGGCTCCGGAACACGATTACATCCGCTGACATTGGCCGTGTCAAAACAATTGATGCCGATCTACGACAAGCCGATGATCTACTACCCCTTGTCCACCTTGATGCTGGCGGGGATACGGGAGATCCTGATCATCTCGACACCGTACGATCTGCCCCATTTCAGAAAGCTGCTGGGCGATGGAGGCCGTATCGGTTGCCACTTTGAGTACGCCGAGCAGGCCGAACCCAATGGGTTGGCACAGGCTTTTGTCATCGGCGAGGAGTTTATAGGTAGTGATAAAGTTGCCCTTGTGCTGGGGGACAATATTTTTTATGGCAGCGGCATGTCCCGTCTGTTGCAGTCCTGTGCTGATCCGGACGGAGGGATGGTATTTGCCTATCCCGTACAGGATCCCGAACGCTATGGCGTAGTCGAGTTTGATGCAGACAGCCGGGTGGTATCCATTGAAGAGAAGCCGGAATATCCAAAATCCAATTATGCCGTGCCGGGATTGTACTTCTACGATAATGAGGTCGTACAGATCGCAAAGCACATACAGCCTTCTGCACGGGGCGAATACGAGATTACAGATATCAACAGGGAGTACCTCGCAAAAGGTAGGCTTAAAGTCGGTATATTTGATCGGGGGACGGCCTGGCTGGATACAGGCACGTTTGGCTCCCTTATGCAGGCAGGACAATTTGTACAGGTCATCGAAGAGCGGCAGGGGATGAAGATCGGAGCGATCGAAGAGGTGGCCTATCGAATGGGGTATATCGACAGAAGGCAGTTGTTGGACATTGCGGAGCCCTTGTGCAAGAGCGGGTATGGGGAGTATCTGAAACGGGTTGCGGGGTGACGAGATGTGGGGTGAGAGGCTGAGAGGGGGAAAGGGTGACTGGGAGAGGAGGGGACTTGGGGGGGGGAGAGATGGGATGATTTTTAGTTTAAGCGTCATGTTGTTGCAGGCGGGAGGCTTGGTGACGGGGAGAGTGGGAGGCTTTGTAGGAATTACGAATTACGATTTTGGGTTTACGATTAAATATTAAACAGTTGAGCATTGAAACAATAAACTTTTAAACGAAATCTACTAATGGGCATAACAATATGAATGTGAAGAAAATAGTATGTATAGGGGCGGGCTACGTAGGAGGGCCTACGATGTCCGTAATAGCTCAAAAAAATCCGCATATTCAAGTAACGGTTGTTGATTTAAATCGTGACCGAATTGCAGCCTGGAACGATCTTGATCTGCAAAAATTACCTGTTTATGAGCCGGGATTGGATCAGGTTGTGGCAGAAGCCCGTGGTCGGAATCTTTTCTTCTCCACGGATATCGAAAAAGCCATTGACGAGGCCGACATGATCTTCATCTCCGTCAATACCCCGACAAAAACATACGGGAAGGGAAAAGGGCAGGCTGCCGACTTAAAATATATCGAGTTGTGCGCCCGTCAGATCGCCGCTATCGCTAAATCCGAAAAAATTGTTGTCGAAAAATCAACGCTACCGGTACGTACCGCCGAGGCACTGAAGAGCATTCTTGACCATACGGGCAACGGTGTCAACTTTCATGTACTGTCCAATCCCGAGTTTCTGGCAGAGGGGACGGCTGTCCAGGACTTACAAAACCCGGACAGGGTATTGATCGGTGGTGAAAATGAAGAGGCTATACGGGCATTGGTTGATATTTATAGTGCTTGGGTACCAACCGAAAAAATTATCACGACAAGCCTCTGGTCGTCGGAATTATCTAAATTGGTGGCCAATGCTTTTCTGGCACAACGGGTCTCGTCCATCAATGCCATATCGGAGCTGTGCGAAGCCACGGGAGCAGATGTGGGCGAAGTGGCTAAAGCGATCGGTATGGACAGCCGCATTGGGCCAAAATTCTTAAAAGCTTCCGTTGGTTTTGGCGGATCCTGCTTTCAGAAAGATATCCTGAATTTAGTGTATATTGCACGATCGTACAATCTGTATGCCGTGGCCGATTATTGGGAGCAAGTGATCCGGATGAATGATCATCAGAAAGAGCGTTTTGCCGATAAGATCATCAAGACTTTGTATAATACGGTGAACGGTAAAAATATCACCCTATTGGGTTGGGCATTTAAGAAGGACACGAACGATACCCGCGAGTCGGCAGCGATTTATGTGGCAGATCATTTATTGGATGAGGAGGCTTTTGTGACCGTATATGATCCAAAGGTAACCGCCGAACAGATTTATAAGGATTTGGATGATTTAGAGACCCGTTCACCGGAAGAAAACCGCCGCTTGGTGAAGGTCGTGCAGGATCCGTATGAGGCTTGTGACCGGGCCCATGCCGTGGCGGTATTGACGGAATGGGATGAGTTTACCGCATACTATTGGCAACGAATTTATGACAAGATGTATAAACCCGCTTTTTTGTTTGATGGGAGAGGGTTGCTGAATGTACAACAGTTAAAGGAACAGGGGTTTATGATTTATAGTATAGGAAGATAAGATGAATACGATTTTGATAACTGAAACAGTGTTTTTTTAGTGAAATTTTAAAATAATGATTGTATGTTTCCATGTAATAATAACTGTGAAGACTTTTATATATGCATGAATAATTTGATTATGTTATTCTTAGTTTCTTACGTACAGAATCTTAGACTTAAAGAGAGTAGAAGGGGGTATAAATGAATATGAAAAATTAAGGTAATAAGTTTATTTAATAATGTCGCTAAAGCAACAAGCATTTTCGGGTGTAATCTGGACATTTTTCGAAATGTTTGGTGGACAATTTATAAATTTCTTTGTAAATATTGTGTTGGCGAGGAAATTGTTTCCCGAAGATTATGGCTTATTAGGGATGATTTTTATTTTCATTACATTAAGTAATACTATAATGGATTCAGGTATAACCTCCTCCATAATGCGAACAAAATCCCCTAAGCCACAAGACTATTCTACGTTATTTGTGTCTAATATTTGTTTTAGTATTTTGCTATATATTATTCTTTTTTTTGTGGCACCTTTCATAGCGACCTTTTATGACAAGGAAATAATAACTAATTTAATTAGGGTTTATGGGGTAACTGTCATAATTCAGGCATTTGTTCAGGTTCAATCTGTCTACTTGGTTAAAAACCTACAATTTAAAAAACAAGCATTAATGAAATTGCCTTCAATTGTCATAAGTTCGATCATTGCTATTTATATGGCATATAGTGGTTATGGAGTCTGGAGTTTAGTTTTCATGTATTTGCTACAAAGTTTTTTTTGGGCATTGTTTCATTGGATTTTTGGGAAATGGAATCCTACCGTAGATTTTCATATGAAGATATTTAATAAACATTTTGGATATGGCTATAGAATGACCCTTATCGAGTTAATGAATAATATTACCGCAAATGTTTATCAAATTCTAATAGGAAAGTTTTATAACTCTTCTTCGGTTGGCTATTACACACAGTCCTTAACTTTAAGACAAGTTCCGATGACAAATGTCTATGGGGCAATGATTAAAGTATTGTTCCCAATTTTTGCAGAAATTCAGGAAAGTCGTAAGAAATTTGTTATGTACTTTTACAAGTGTCAAGAATTGATAATGATTACTTTGTTTCCAATTTTTATTTTTTTAATATTCAATGCGGAAGAGATTTTTATAGTTTTATTTTCTGAGAAATGGCGAGCAGCATCAATTTATTTACAAGTGTTGAGTCTTGCGGGAATACTGAATGTTTTGGTAAATTGGAATTTGGCTATTATTAAAATAATCAGTGATTCTAAACGAATCCTGAAAGTGGAGATTATTCTCAAATTTACGTTATTTTTTTTAATTGTTCTTGCATTGATACGTAAGGATGATATCAACTATCTTTTAGTTACCATCCCTGTATTTCCTTTGATTTCTTATGTTATATATAGTTCTATTGTTTCGAGATTGTTAGGAGAGAAATTCTGGAGAAATATTAAAGACGTCTTGTATAGTCTTGGAATCTCCATTGTTCCTGCTTTTTTTCTTTATCTTAACAGCCAATTAGTTAAGGTTGAGGGTTATTTGACATTGCTGTTGGCTGCTAAAGTACTTTTATATTTTTCCATCTATATGCTTTTTGTATACATTTTTAAGAAGCCATTGGTTATTTTGTTAAAATCCCTTTTTATAAAAAGAATACCAAACTAGTACGATTATGAATAATAAAATAAAAATACTTCATGTTCAACATAGTATTTCTTTCGGAGGCGTTGAGCGTCGCCGTCTTTCTTTAGGAAGATTCCTCCCTAAAGAGAGATTTGAGCAAAAAATAATTTGTACTTCAAAGAGGGGAAACTTAATTGAGGAAATACGAGCTGAAGGAGTAGAGGTTTTCGAAATAGGTGAGTTGAAATCTCCATTCCATTGGTCACAGCATAGAAAAGTTCAAAAAATAATTGATAAATATAAACCAGATATTATTCACGGAGCTGTATTTGAAGGCGTGAGTATGGCTGCAATTAATGGTTGGATAAAAAAAGTTCCTATAATTATTATTGAAGAAACCTCTGACCCGCAGAATCGATCTAAGAAAGCTAACTTGCTTATGAAGATTTTCGCAAAAATATCAGATAAAGTTGTTGGGGTGTCACAAAGTGTAGTCGAGGACTATTTAAAAAGGGAACTTAAACTTCCATCATCTAAAGTTATAGGTGTTAATAATGGAGTCGCATTCCCTAGAGATGTCTCTAGGGTTGAACTTAGTGAAGTCAAAGCAAGGTTGGGGATTAAAAAAAATGATTTAGTAATAGGGTCTGTAGGACGTATGTTACATGATGAGCATAAAAGATTTTCAGATCTAATCAATGCTTTTGCCCTCATTGCTATAGACAAAATTAATATAAAACTTTTGTTGGTTGGTGATGGTCCTCTCAAAGATAGTTATGAAGAGTTGTCAAGAGAGTTAAACATAAGTGATAAAGTGATTTTTGTGGGATACCAATCAGATGTTACCTTATATTATAAATTAATGGATATCTTTGCGTTAGTGTCGGCGAGAGAGGCCTTTGGTTTAGTGTTGGCAGAAGCTATGCTTAACAAATTGCCTGTTATTGCAACTAGGGTTGGAGGGATGAAATTTATTGTAAAAGATGGAGAAACCGGTTTCCTCGTTAAAGCCTTGAACGTACCCGAGATTAAGGAGAAAATAGAAGTTCTATCCAATAGCTTAGAGTTAAGAAATAAAATGGGAATTGCTGGTTATGAACGAGCGAAGCAAGAGTTCACAGAAAAAGGGTATGTAAAGAAGATAGAAAATCTATATTTAAATTTAGTAGAAAATAAAAAAAAACAGTAATGACATTCGTAAAGAGTATATCGGTTTTAGATACTTCGATTGTAACTCAAAATATTGGAGACGAAATTATAATGGATGCAGTCTATTCCCAATTGCATGAGGTATTTAAAGATAAGTTATTTGTTAAAATCCCGACACATGAGATTATTGGGTTATCGGGGCTTTCACTTATAAGGAATTCTCAATTTGGTATTGTCGGTGGTTCCAATATTTTATCTTCTGCCATGAATAAGTACAGGCAATGGAAAATAACATTATTTCAAAGTTTATTTATAAAGCAAAAGATCATTCTATTAGGGGTGGGGTGGAGAGATTATCAGACACGACCTAATATAGTAACAAGACTGCTCTTAAAAAATCTTTTAAATAGAAATATGTTACATTCAGTTAGAGATAGTTATACAGAGAGTAAATTAAGAAATATAGGCTTCTCTAATATTATTAATACCTCATGTCCAACTATGTGGAATTTTACTCCACAATATTGTGATAAAATTCCTAAGACAAAATCAGATACAGTAGTCTTTACTTTGACGGATTATTCTAAGAATATCGAACTTGACCTGTTTTTAATAAATTTTTTGTTAGAGCATTATACGAATGTATATTTTTGGGTGCAAGGCAGGGGAGATCTAAACTATTTAAATGAACTAAACGTCGAAATTGATCGTATAAAAATTGTTCCTCCTACACTGCATGCGTATACAGAGTTTCTTGAATTTACTCATTGTGATTATATTGGAACGAGACTGCATGGAGGAATTAGAGCGCTACAGAAAAACAGAAGAACAATTATTGTAGGCATTGATAATCGAGCTATCGAAAAAAAGAAAGACTTTAATCTGAATGTTATAGAAAGAAAGGATTTGAAAATTGGTCTGATGAAGTTGGTTACGGAAGACCTCCCGACTCAAATAAGGATTCCTCTTGAGAATATTAATTTATGGAAAAATCAATTTATACAAAATGACGGTAACAAATCGGTCTCCTAAAGTTAGTATTTTAATATTAACTTACAATGCACCTAAATATGTATATAAGACTCTCAAGTCTTTACAGCTTACTAGTTATGATAATTATGAAATAATTGTCTTAGATAATGGTTCTAGGCTTTTTACAAAAATAATTAATACATACGCTTTGTCTAAAAAGTGGATTTCTAAGCTTGTGTTTTTGCCAAAAAACATATTATTTTCACCTGGAAATAATGAGGCTTTTAAAAATATTTCGGATGATAGTAAATATACTCTCTTGCTAAATTCTGATGTTGAGATAAAAGATTCAAATTGGTTGAACAAATTGATTGGAATACATGAGTTTGGTGCTACCGCGTATGGTATGTGTATTAATAAGCCGATACGTGCGGATGGATATTGTTTTTTGGTAGATACTGAATTATACCGAAAATATAAGCTTGATGAAGAATTTGAATGGTGGTGGGGATTAACTAGATTTCAAGCAGAAATTTTAGAGAAGGAAAATTGCAAAATAAAAGTTGTGAAAAATCATGACCATATATTAGTCCATTTCGGTGGAGCTTCTAGAAAAGGATTCTTTAATACAAAGGACCTTCAATCGGCAAAAGGATTGGATTTAGCTGTTGAGGAAGTGAAATCGTGGTTTTCAAAAACGGAAATTGAAATTATCGATTCTTTATGAAGATATGTCGACTTTCTACTTTTTTGGATTTTGGAGGTATAGAATCCAAAATGGTTAATCTTTCTAAGTGGAAGGACAAAAACGAGTGGCTGTATGTTGCCCTTGGAAAAGGGGGAAATGCCGAAGAAAGAATCAAGAAGAGTGATGCCCGTGCAATAGCGCTCCATCTGCCGGTAGCTATACCGTCACTACGGACTATCTTTAATCTCTATCGTTTTCTTAGGAAAGAAAAACCGGATGTTTTACATACGTCCGGAGCAGAAGCCAATTTTTTCGGCTTTTTGGCCGGAAAATTAGCTGGTGTACCTAAAATAATCGTGGAAGAAATCGGTATCCCCAATCATTCCCGCAAGGCAAAGGCAATCTTTGGTTTTATATTCAGGTATGCTGACTATACAGTGGGGGAGTCAGAAGCCGTCGTCAGGTACATTACAAAGCAGTTCAATCTGTCTCCGCAAAAAACAACAGTTGTCTACAATTTTGGTGTATTCAATTATGATTTTTCAAAAGTATCCGTTAATAAAATTAAGGATACTTTTGATATATTGATGGTTTCCCGTCTCGAACCTGTCAAAAATATTGAAGGAGTTTTAAATGTATTGAGCGGATTGAAGAAAGAAACAAAATGCAAAGTTAAACTTATTATTGCAGGTACCGGCAGCTCAGAGAATAGCTTAAAGAAAATGGTCTATGATTTGGACTTAGAGGATTCTGTGGAATTTGTTGGTTTCATCAATGATCCATATCCTTACCTGTTAAATTCGGATTTGTTTATACTCAATTCGTTTTCGGAAGGTTTTTCAAATTCATTGGTCGAGTCCATGTATAGTAATACTCTATCATTGAGTACAGCCGTTGGGGCTGCGCCGGAAATAATCGAAGACGGAGTGAATGGATTTTTAGTGCCCCCGAATGATGAACATGCTTTGTTTGAAAAAATAGAATCCATAATAAAATTGACCAAAGAAAAGCGAAAAGAAATCGGTGAAGCAGGACATAAGACCGTAGTGGAAAATTTTTCTTTGAAGAAGCATGTCTCTGAACTTATGAAACTATATCAGAATTGATTAATGACTAAAAAACTTACATCCATTACCGGACGGTTTGCAAGTTCCCTATCTGGAAGACTTGTTTATACTTCATGATGTCATCATCATGTCTATTAATATATTAGGAAGTAGCTTGCTGATGAACGAAATTGAAAAATGTACACCTCGACGTTCCATGGATGTTTGCTAAATCATTTATATTCTGTGTCACGATTTGGCGACCGAGGTCATGCTGAGGCGTATGTGTTGAACTGGAATATTGGGGAACGTATTAAGGAAAATGTGTTTGTATAGTAAACATGCGGAATCTGGTTGAGAGATCGTCAAAAAGTTGTCTGTTAAATTGGTCGAACGCTACGGAAAAGACCACGTGCTGTATATAACGAGAATATTAAAGTTGCTAAATACTACATGCCGTTGCCGGACAAAAAGACATTGGGCAAAAAATAATAACATAAAGTCGTTGCTATAGCAAAGGAAAATCAGTTAAAAAACACGGATTTAAAAATGAAGTTTCTTTTTATCACTTGGGATGGTCCACAGACTTCCTATATGGAAGGCTTATTTATGCCGATATTTCAGGAGGTGATGCAACACAATCCTACTATAGCGTTTCACGTGATGCAGTTTACCTGGGCGGGCGATAAAAAAATAGAGGAGGTAAGAAAGGCTGCAAAGGATATGGGTATAATATACAGTACTGTTCCGATCGTCAAAAAGCCCATTGCTGCAATAGGTAGTATGTTTAGTCTATTCATGGGCAGCAAGAAAATAGCCCGGTATATCAACGAACATGGTGTTGACATCGTAATGCCTCGCTCGACCTTTCCGGCCTTTATGGTCAATCAAATTAAACATAAGAGCTTCAAGATTATCTTTGATGCGGATGGCTTGCCCATTGAGGAGCGGGTAGATTTTGCCGGATTGAAAAAGAGAGGGGTGCAATACAATTGGCTGAAGTCTATCGAAAGGAAAATGTTGTTGCAGGCCGATGCCGTGATTACCCGTTCGCAGAAGGCTATTGATGTACATGTGGCATCGATAGGAGAGCGGTATCGGGATAAATTTGCGGTAGTGCCGAATGGTCGGAATTCACAACGTTTCATACCGGATATCGCGGAACGAGAGATTGCCCGCAAGGAATTGCATGTGGGAGATGAGCTACTCTGGGTATACGCCGGTTCGCTCGGTCCTCAATATTGCTGGGAGGAGATGTTGCAGATTTTTGACCTTACGCTGAATATGCAGCCATCAAAATTTTTGGTGTTGACGGGAAATGTGCAATTTGCGGAAGATCGTATACCGGATTATTTAAAAGATTACATCATTGTCAAGTCGGTAAAATTCGAACATATTTCCTTTTACCTGAACGCTGCCGATGCGGCTTTTGCACTACGTCGGCCAACGTATAGTATGCAAGGGGTGGCTCCGATCAAACTGGGAGAATACCTCTTGATGGGTCTGCCGACCGTCGCATCATCGGGAATCGGAGATACCGAGGAGATACTGAAAAGTTTTCCGGAATGTTTTATCTTTAACCACGGTATGGAACAAGAAGAGCAACGAGTGGCTGTGACAGATTGGATTAGGCAGATAAGACAGATGGATAAGGAAGATATTCGGGAGAAGGCATTGGGTTTCTTTTCAATAGAAAAAGCGGCAGAATGTTATTTGCAGGTTATTCGAAGAACAGATAGCTTGTAATTGTATTTAAAACTTTTTGTATTTTTACAAAAATTTTAAACATATTTATAGATTGGATATGAACATTCATCCCAGCATACCCCGTCCGTTGTATCTTGACCGTATAGTACCTTTTGTGGGGAAAAGCGTTATCAAGGTACTGACCGGCCAGCGTCGTGTAGGAAAAAGCTATCTTCTTTTTCAATTGATGCGTCTGATCCGGGAGAGAGACAAGGATGCCGCGATCATATATATAAACAAAGAGGATTTATCCTTTGCATCTATCAAAACTGCCGTAGATCTGAACGATTACGTTTTGGAAAATAAATCAACATCGGGGACAACATATGTTTTTATAGATGAAGTTCAGGAAATAGCGGGTTTCGAATCGGCGTTGCGGTCGCTCCTGTTGGATCATGGTCTGGATCTCTATTGTACCGGAAGCAATGCGGACCTGTTGTCCGGAGATATTACCGGAAAGCTCAGCGGACGTGCGGTAGAATTTCGGGTATACAGCCTCACTTATCCGGAGTTTTTGGCTTTTCATCAATTGGAAGAGACAGCACAATCTCTGGAAAAATACCTGAAGTACGGTGGGTTGCCTTATCTGAAGCATCTAAGCTTGGAGGACGAAATAGCCTTTGAATACCTCAAGAATATCTATTCGACCATCGTTTTTCGGGATGTGATCAATCGGTATTCCGTACGCAATACTTCATTTTTGGAGCAATTGGTTTTCTTCTTGGCTTCTAATACCGGAAGCCTGTTTTCCGCAAAAAAGATCAGTGACTTTCTCAAGTCCCAGAAGGTAAATATTGCCTCTAATCAAGTGCAGACCTATATTCAGCATTTGGTCAATGCGTTCTTGATCCATCAGGTCAAAAGATATGACATTGAAGGAAAGCGTCTGTTTGAGATTGGAGAAAAATATTATTTTGAGAACCTCGGTATCCGCAATGCGCTGTGGGGCTATCGGCTGGAGGATAAAGGGAAAATCATGGAAAATGTAGTGTACAACCACTTGCTGGCCCATAATTATGTGGTCCATGTAGGGGTGTCTGGCGATAGTGAAATTGATTTCATGGCAGAAAAGAACGGAGAGAAAGTCTATATTCAAGTGGCACTCACGTTGAACGGGGAAAAAACAATAGAACGGGAATTTGGCAACCTTCGGAAGGTCAAAGACAATTACCCCAAAATGGTCATTACCATGGACGAATTTTCCGGTAATACGTATGAAGGGATCATGGCGTTGGATTTACGACGTTTTTTGACGGACAAATGGTCTAAGGCTTAATATAGGACAGAAAATGAAAATCCTCTACCTCACCAAATATTCCCGCAATGCCGGTAGCAGTAGGTTACGAAGCTACCAGTATTTTCCTTTTCTGGAAGAACAGGGGCTATCCTACCTGTTTGATACCCGAGGTTTTGCTTTTGACGAACGGGCAGACGTGGGGTCTGTAAAAAAAGGAAGTTTGGTTTTCAAGATTTTTAACCATCTCGAAGATTACGATTTTGTGGAAATATTTAAAGGAATGAGGAGTGCTGATATATCTAAAAAATGTAGATCTTTGGCAGAAGAGTGTTTTTCTGTGGACGAAGGAGCGAAGGAATATCGAGTATTGTATGAACAAATTTTCCAAAAGTAATAGATGAAAAAACACCTTGATGTTATCCAAGTATATCGTGGGGTAGCAGCTTTGATGGTTGTGATCCATCATGTCGTTCCTTCTTTAAGCTATTTTCAAGGAAACCATTATCCTTTTTTAGATTTTTTCGCTTCTTTAGGCAAGTATGGAGTTGATTTTTTCTTTATTCTTTCGGGTTTCATTATCAATTATTCGAATTCTTCTAAATCTGATAATCATACGGTTAAGTTTATAAAGAACAGAATTATTCGTATTTACGTGCCGTATTTGCCAATAGGCATAACGCTTTATTTTTTGTACTTGGTTTTGCCATCATTGTCACAGAATCCTCGTGATATAAGCTGGATTACATCTTTTACCCTTTTTCCGCACGGCAGCCCTGCTCTTGCGGTCGCTTGGACATTGAGTTTCGAAATGTTTTTCTATTTAATTTATTCCCTATGTATAGTAAATAAAAAGTTTTGGCATCTTTTTTTGTTTTTTTGGGTTGGAGCAATCCTAGGTATCCAAAGTACTGGTGTTGAGTTTGATGCACCTTTTTTTCAATTAGTTTTTTCTTATTATAACCTTGAATTTATATTGGGTTATATACTTTCTTTGTTGATTGTCAATAATGTTTTGTTTAACAAGAATATTGTAGGTGTTGCAATCATCTTATTTCTGATTGGGTTTATTTTGAGTAAATATTATGACTTCTTGCCGTATTCCTTTTATATTAATTCGGTTTTTTCATTGTTCTCATTTTTCCTGATCTATTACTCCATTACTTATAAAAGTATAAGATTAAATAAGGGCAATGTTTTAATGTTAATAGGTAACTCTTCTTATTCTCTTTATTTGGTACATGGACCTTTACATGCTTTTATTGAGCGTTACTTACCGAAGACAGAAAGTTTAATAATCTATGTAATTTATATAGTTTTTGTTTCGGCTATTTGTTTAATAGCAGGGTATATCTATTATTTTATTTTCGAAAAAAAATGCATCCAAGCGCTTAGGAAAATATCTTTGAAGAAATGAAATAAAAAGGGGCGGTAGGATCAACTTTGCCAACCTAAAATTAATAAAACAGTAAATGTTCAATGAAATATATATTTTTTACATTGCGGGATTTTAATAAAGTCGGAGGTGGGGCTATACGGATATATGGCGTACTGAATGCTTTGGCAGAATCCGGAAAGCAGGTTGTACTGATATCGAATGCCAAAAATCACGATCAGTTTCATCCATCTATCCGGCACATTACATTGCATATTGGATTTAAGAGAAAAGCCCTTTTGCAAGGCTTATTGGCTTTTTTGCCGTCTACAATAATGACTTGGTTGTTTCCTCAATTGTTTAGCCGGTGTAATGATATTTTTACACATGTTGACCAAAATAATAGTAAGCTATTCTTTTTCGAATACTTGGACAATTCTATTGGTTATATTTTAAAAAGAAGTGGAATCATCAATCATTATGTTAACGACGTTCATGGTGTGTCTACCATAGAATTTGATTATCTGCGAAAGAATACCACATCGATAGTCCGTAAGGTAATTTATCACTTCAAGTATGTGCTGTCCGAAAGGTTGGACAGAAAGGTCTTTGAATATGCCGACGGCATTATCTACAGCAGCGATGCGATGAGAAAGTATTTTGAGGATAGATACAATATCCGCAGAGCCAGGGCTTATGTCCTGCCCAATCTTTTATCAGGCGATGCCGGACGGTTTGGGATAGATGAACAGCTTAGGGATCAACTGTTGCAGGATATGCAGCTTCTGCCCGACAGCTTTGTCTTCCTGTTTGCAGGAGGGTATAAGCCAACCTCGGGTGTAGACGATTTAGTAGAGGTATTTCATCAGCTACTCCGCACCTATCCTCATCTTCGGCTTATCCTGATCGGCGATGGACCGTTGAAAAAGAAAGTTTGTGGTCTTATCGAGACAAAGGGACTTTCGGATGCCGTCATCATGATCGATTCGGTGCCCTATGCCCTACTGACGACCTACCAATCCTTGGCCAACGTACTGGTGTGTCCGGACAGGTACAATGCGTTTTCCAATTTGATTATTCATCTGAAGTACTTAGATTCGCTGATATCAAATCGGATAGTAGTCAACAGCAGGTTTGACAGCGTGGATGAAATCAATAAAGATGATAAGCTATCGGTTAACTTTGCAGCCTCAGACGTAGCAGATCTATACCAAAAGTTGGAGATATGTATTTTAGATTATAGGAAACTGATGGAAAAGTATAAAGGAACGCGAGCCTATGCTCTGGAGCATCTCTCTTACAGGTCGAAAATATCCGTATTGACGGACTAATGCCATTCGGAAATGATTATACTGGATATCCTGTTTTCTCTTATATTTATAGTGTGCGCATATCGTGTCAGGAATTTGTATGCTTTTAATGGAGGAGAGAAGAAGCTCATTTCGTTGATATTTGTCGTTCATACGTTGGTATGTTTTGTGGCTACACCTATTTTGTTTAATGGTGGAGATGCAAAGGGGTATTGGATGGTACCCAAATTATTCAGTTACGATCAAATATGGACAGCGGTTAAGGAGAATCCTCGACCTACACAAATCATGTACCTAATCAATTATTTTTTTGCGAACGTATTTGGGCTTTCCTTTCTGACGGGTATGCTGTTCTATTCCTTTTTGGGCATGTGGGGCTTTGTGCTGATATTGGCGACGATTAAGTCATTTATACCGGATCTTCGGGTGCTGCGGGGAGCTAAAGTATATGGTATCCCGGTTTATCCCCTTGTTTTTTTGTTGCCCAATATGCACTTCTGGTCCGTCGGTATTGGAAAAGACACGCTTTTGTTTTTTTCGGTATCCCTGTTTATGTATTCGTTGCTGGCCTTGGGCAAGCGTTTTGTGGGTATGCTGGTCGCTGTGGCTATCGCCTACTTTTTGCGCCCGCATGTCCTGCTGTTTATGGTAGCAGGCTTTGCGCTGCCCTATGTCTTCAGTTCCCGGTTCAATATCATCCAGAAAGTATTGATGGGCGGAGCAATGCTGGCCTTGTTTTTCCCATTGCTGAATAGTGTGCTGGCCTTTGCGAAGATAGAACAACTCTCTACGGAGCATCTGGAGTCCTTTCATGAGGGCAAGGCCGCAGCCCTGTCTGTTGCAGGATCGGGGATCGATCTTTCGGCACTTCCTTACCCTTTGCAAGTGCTGACTTTTTTGTTCCGCCCCCTATTCTTTGACGCACACAATGTATTGGCCATCGTAGCTTCTATCGAGAACCTTATACAGGTCTTTTTGGTGTTATTTTTCTTAAAAAATAGATTTATACGATTTATTCGTAAAGCTAATTTCCTAATTAAAGGAAGTTTTTTCTATTATATGATTGGTGCGATTGCTTTTGCACCGATGATGAGCAATCTGGGGATTATTATACGGGAAAAAAATATGCTGATGCCTGCCTTCTTGATTTTTGTGCTGGCAGCTATCCAATTCAAAAGACAACAACGGTATAGGTATGGAAGATAATATTGAGATTTTTATAGGTGGAGATTTTTGCCCTATAGGAAGAAATCACGAAGCTATTCGAAGGAAGCAGTACGATGTTCTATTTGATGGTATGGCGCAGTGTACGGCCGGCGCGGACCTGAAGATAATCAATCTTGAAGCTCCTCTGGTAAATTCTGCTTCTCCTATTGCCAAAAGTGGTCCGAATATCAAAGCAGACCCAGAGGCCATAGATGCGCTGGCATATTTAGGTGTCAACTTGGTCACTCTTGCGAACAATCATATTATGGATTATGGCAGGGAGGGCCTAGAGGAGACATTGAATGTCTGTAAAAAGGCAAACATCCATACGGTAGGAGCAGGTATGGACAGACAGCAGGCGAGACGCCCTTTTATATTCCATAAGGGGAATAAAAAAATCGCAGTTCTCAATTTTGCCGAAAATGAATTTAACCGGTTTGGCGAGAATGCTCCCGGTGCCAATGTCGTTGATCTGATCGCCAACTTTAATGATATCAAGGCGTGTAGAAATAAGGCAGATGTGGTGCTGATCGTGTGTCACGGTGGACGGGAACATTACCAATTGCCTACCCCCCGGCAACGGGAGAGGTATAGGTTTTATGCGGATGCAGGAGCTGATGTGGTTATTGGGCATCACAGCCATTGTTACAGTGGGTATGAAACGTATAACGGAACACCTATTTTCTACAGTTTGGGCAATTTTCTTTTTGATTATAAGAAGAAATATCAAAAAGGGTTATGGACAGAAGGCTTTACCTTAAAATTGTCTATCGATAATGGTAAAATCGATTTTCAATTAATTCCTTTTTTTCAAGGGCGAGAGGCTGATCCTAATATGCGGATTATGGAAAAAGAGGACAGAAAGATATTCTTTGATAGGATAGAAGTATTAAATAAGATTATCACGAATGATGAATTATTTTCGGATAGGTGGACTAGTTACCTGACTACCCAAAAGAAGTATTACCTTTCTATATTAAACACTCCTAATAAATATATCCGATTTTTAAAGTCAAGAGGGGTGTTGCCTCAGTTTGCCCTCAATAGGGAACATAGGAATGTTTTGCTAAATATTCTCCGATGTGAGACACACCATGAAATCATGACCAATATACTCGAAGTCAATTATTTGGATAATGAAAGATAAGATATACCGTATCCTTCCTGTCTTTTTGCAAGAGATTCTTATCTCTGTTTTCAACTTGTTGGCGTACAAAAAAAGATATGGACGGTATTACGTATCCTATTTGGAATTGTTTAAAAACAATGAAAATCTTTCGTTGGACGAATTGAAAAGAAAGCAGGCTGAAAGGTATAGGACGTTTATGGGATTTGTACAGGATAGATCACCTTTCTTTAAGAAAAGATTGTCGGAACTGAAATCGTTTGCCGATTTGGAGAATATTGCACAGATTCCCGTTCTCACAAAAGAAGAGCTAAGGAAAAATATAAATGATGTAGTTACCATAAAGCCCAATGAAAAAAAAATCGTATCCAAAACAGGCGGGACTACGGGAAAGTCGCTAAAGATATATTTTACAGAACGAAATATGCAGGAGCGATTTGCGATGTTGGATAATTTTAGAGCCCGATATGGATATGCATTGGGAAAGAAAACAGCTTGGTTCAGTGGTAAGGCACTGCTCACGGCAAAAGATGTGAAGAAAAGAAGATTTTGGAAAACGGATCATCTGCATAAGGTAAGATATTATTCTACTTTTCATGTGAAGGATGATTATCTCAAATATTATGTGGAAGATCTGATTAAGTATCAACCTGAATATCTGGTCGGTTTTCCTTCTACGATTTTGGAAATTGCCAGATATGGGCTGGAAAATGACTATAACTATCCCGAAAACACAGTTAAGGCTATTTTTCCTACAGCAGAGACCATTACGGCAGATATGAGGTCTGTTATTGAGGCTTTCTTTAAAGCGAGGATGTATAACCAGTATGCATCTTCTGAAGGAGCTCCGTTTATCTTTGAATGCGGAAAGGGAAATCTACACCTCGAGTTGCAGAGTGGTGTTTTTGAAGTGTTGGATCAACACGACATGCCAGCTCAAGCTGGCAGACTGGTTGTCACGTCTTTCACGACAGAAGGGACGCCTTTAGTTCGGTACGATATCGGAGACTCTATTGTGTTGGAAGATGAGAGCGTAACTTGTACCTGTGGTAATCACAATCCATTGGTGAGAGAAATACTTGGCAGAATAGATGACTTTGTCTTTTCTCCCGAGAATGGAAAAATAAACCTTGGAAACGTATCTAATACGTTGAAAGATACCAAAGGTATTCTCAAATTTCAGGTGGTTCAGAACTCATTAGAAAGTATTGATATTTATATTGTAGTAGATGAGACTGAGTATTCAGTAGATGTTGAAAGAAAATTTCTACAGAATTGGCAAGATAGGGTAGGGAATAAAATGCAGATCAACTTGCGTTATACAGATTCACTTTCAGTAGAAAACAGCGGAAAATTTAGAATAGTCAAGAATAACATAAAACATCTTATTGGAAATTAGAATGCTATAAATAAACACCATAAATTGCTGGATTAGTCAAAAGTCCAGCTATAATATTTGATGCTACATCAGCGCCAAAACCTTTTAGTTTATCAGATATTCTTTTCTTCTTGGATTCAGGTTCGTCTTTTCTATCATTAATTATTTCCTCGATCTCTTTGAGTTGCTTACCTGTCAGTTCATCTTTGATCGATCCCCAAATTATGTTCACGTTGACTGTTTGGTTCTGACTTTGATTTACAGAGATATTTATCGCATTATTATTTTCACGTTGTTTTGGTTTTGGAATTCCGAATGTTTCGAGGTCAGCCATAAAACCTTGAATTATTTCGTTGGCGTGTTTTTCGCAAAGCTTGCCGTTATTACCTCCGCCATATACCCCATTATGGGTTCCAAATGAGGCATAACTTCTAAACTTAATTTCTTTTATCTGTTCCTCTTGTTTGCTGTTGTCACCATAAATTCTTGTTACAATATTAATTGCCTTTGCCTGCCACGACTGTAAATCATGGTTAGAAGCAATAGTGGGCTTTTCAATTGCCCGTAAAGCTTGGATGTATTTTTCAATCATGTTATTTCAGTATTATAGATTACCTCCTCCGATAAACATTAGTATTCTTTTTGGTGGGATATGTTTTAGTCTCAATTTGGGGATGTTTATTCAACTCATTTTGTAGAGACACTTCTTTTATTTTCCATCCGAACTTCTCGAAATAAGCAACTATCCAGTTTATTTCTTCCCCCCAATTTCATATCCAATCCGTTTCCTTTTAGTGTCTGCTTGTTGTTTCTTGTCGGCCAGCTCATCAAGATATTGGAAAACTACTTCCATATTTTTATCTTGGTTATTGAGTTTCTTTTTTATTTGCTCAATTTCTAATCTTAGTTCGGAATAGGAGTTAAGGCTCCTTCGCAATTGTACAAATATCTCAATTAGCTTGATACTCATCCTCGTAGCCAGATCACTCTTCAATACGTTAGACAACATAAGCACGCCGTGTTCCGTAAATGCATATGGCAAAGCGCCACCAAGATGTTGACGTGAAGGTATCACATTTTGTGATACCATGATATCAACCTCTTCGTCCGTGAGTTGAAACATGAAGTGCTCGGGAAACTTCTCGATATTCCTCCTTACAGCTTGTTTGAGAGAACGTGTCTCTACACCATATAACTCAGCTAAATCCCTATCTAGCATGATATTTTCATGTCGTAGCATATATATCCTATCTGCCAATACTCCGTCAGGGACAATGATATCTTGGGTCTGCTTTGCCATAATCTATGGTATTGATTAGTATGTTTAATTTTATTGAGGTATCGCAAAATGCGATACCTTAAAACCTTATCATATATTGCAATCTTGAGGTCACAATCTATGACTTCAAGTTACTACCCCAAATATAACAAATATTTTAAAAAGCTAAAAAAATTAGCTAAACTATTGCTCTTAAAGAATCAATTGCTTAGCTTTGAGAAAAACAAACTGATTAGAACATGAGACTTTACCATTACACCACAATAGAAACATTAGCGCTGATTTTAGCTAACCGGACTATCCGGTTTACACGATTAGACCAATTAGATGATTTACATGAAGTTGGTATTTATAAAACTGAAATCACCAAACATTTTTTCGTCAGTTGTTGGACGCAAACTTTGGAAGAAAGTATTTCCCAATGGGCTATGTACGGTAGTAATAAGTGTGGGGTCATTGTGTGTTTAGATGTCAGTCATATTCAATTTCCCGATCTGGCTGGAATAACAGAAGACGGTTTATATGTGGTCCACAATGGAGTAACTATGGGAAAGCCAGTTAGAGTAAAGTACCTTTCGCTTCCAGAATTGAAGGCGAAAGCAGATAAAGTTGAGGATATAAATGAAGCTGGGGGTGTTTCTATAAATCATGAGGTAGGATATATCAAATCTAACCATTGGGCATTCCAAAACGAATATAGACTTTCCATACACGGCATGCAGGCCCACATGTATCAATAAGGCCCGCCCATCAGCAAGACTCGCATTATAAAGCGAGTTATGAGCAAAAAGCAATTTTTCAAAAACCTAATTACCGCCCCCGAATAGTTCGGCAAGCTATTCTATGTCGGTAAATGCTGCATTATCACAATTTTAAACCTTATTATAATACGTATTTTCAGCATTTCGGCGACCAATTCGTGAATTAACTTGATTAGACCAATGGCCTGGCATCTGGCCGGATAGGAGGGTTGGTAGCCTTCTAAAGCGTTGCCGGGATCGGAGGTCATTATGAAACCACAAAAAAATGAAGGATTTTTATGGTACTGGGCATTCTATGCCCAAAATATCACCCCATGTAGAGACGCAAGATTTATCTTCGATGAGCCCTTCGGGGTTTGCGTCTCTACGAAACCGACGAAAACCGCAATGTCAACGAAAAAGACGATTAAAACACACCTCCGCCGTACAACGCGGCGAGGTCGGTATCCCCCGATCCGTACAGATGTATCTGCGGATGTTTTTGTTTAACATACGTAGGGGCGAAACATCTTTCGCCCAAACATCTTTCGCCCAATCGTTACGGGCAAATGATCATTTAAGGGCAAAATATTTTTTGCCCCTACCATTGTTATTATGTTTCCTTTGTTTGTTAAATTCTGCCTTGGCATAATTCATCTACGGCTAGGCTAAACGATAGGCTTCTCCGGTAAAAAATCCCTTGGAGACATACCGAAGTGGTCGGCGAGTTTATTTTCTTTCTTTTCGGGTAGGCAAATATTTGGGAATTTCGAGTTTGAAATTAAATACCTCAAAGGGTTGAATCTCTAGAGCGCGACATACTGCTAATAAACCGCTTACGGAAATGTTATTCTTACCACGAATAATTCTGTACACTTGACTATAACTAAAGCCTGTTCGGTCTTGTATATCCTCCAACGTTATTTGTTTATCATTACAAATCTGCCAAAGCCTGTCCCTAATGAGTTGTAGCGCTTCCCTGTCAATGTATTGTTCTGCCATTCAACAAAATGAAGCTAAAAACACAAATTTTGTTATTCCAAATTTGGAATATTATATTTTTAATATTATCTTTGGGTATATAAATAGGACATTAAAAAGTCTCGACAGCAAATTCCGACAATTTGAATCAGAACGAGGCGGTAGTTTTAATGCCCATGTCGATATTTTGTGTACATTTGATACACGCTATAGCGCATGGGCGACTATCGTAAATCCGTTTCTGAAAGGCGTCGGAACCTTGCTGTGCGGTTGATAGGAGCCCAGCTATAGTTCCCTTACCAAAAGAGACTCACGATTATAACGTTGTGAGTATGAAAAAACAACTTTACAAAAACCTTATTTCCGCCCCCGAATAGTTCGGCAGGCTTCCATATAACGGTAAATGCTGCACGATTACAATTTTAAACCTTATTTATAAATACGCATTTTCAGCATTCCGATACCCCATTGACAATTAACTTATTAGACCGATGGCTTGGCATCTGGCCGGACAGGAGGGTTGGTAGCCTTCTAAAGCGTTGCCAGGATCGGAGGTCATTATGAAACCACAAAAAAATGAAGGATTTTTATGAGGGTGGGCATTCCATGCCCAAAATATCACCCCATGTAGAGACGCAATGCATTGCGTCTCTACGAAACGAACGAAAACCACAATGCCAACGAAAAAGACGATTAAAACACACGTCCGCCGTACAACGCGGTGAGGTCGGCATACCCCGATCGGTGCAGATGTATCTGCACATGTGGTTGCGTTCCATACGTAGGGGCGAAACATCTTTCGCCCAAACATCTTTCGCCCAATCGGTACGGACAAACAATCATTTATGGGCAAAATATTTTTTGCCCCTACCATTGTTATTATGTTTCCTGTGTTTGTTTAACCATGCCCGACCGCAGTCCCGAGCCCTGAGCGAAGTCGAAGGGTCTGGGGCTGCTCCCGGGCAGACCATCCGACAGATCAAGGACACCACCGATACCACGCTGGCCATTGACGAGGTGCAGGTCATCGGTTACGGGCAGACCACCAGGCGGTTCAACACGGGTAGTGTCGTGAGCATCTCGGCAAAGGAAATCGAGCAACAGCCCGTCACCAATGTACTGTCCGCATTGAGCGGCAGGATGCCCGGGGTATTCGTACAGACCACCAATGGACTGCCCGGCGGCAACATCAACATACAGATACGGGGGACAGGATCTATACAGGCAGGTACCGATCCGCTGTACATCATAGATGGTGTACCGTATGATGGGGAGGCGATCAATAAAGGAACGACCATATCGTCAGGTAGCATTGTGGGGGCGGTCAGTCCTTTAAACATCCTAAACCCAAATGATATAGAAAATATCACAGTGTTAAAAGATGCAGACGCTACGGCGATCTATGGTAGCCGCGGAAGCAATGGTGTCGTACTGATCACGACGAAAAAAGGCAAATCGGGAGGGACACGGGTAAATCTCGATATCGGTCATGGATTTAGCCAAGTCGCGGATCATCCCGAACTGCTCAGCTTAGAACAATATCTGGCATTGCGAAATGAAGCATTTGCAAACGACAACAGAGTACCGTCTGCCGATCCTGCATCGCCGGACTATGCCCCCGATCTTACCGTTTGGAGCCAGACAGAGGGTACAGATTGGTACGATTATATCTATGGAAACACAGCCAGCCTCACAAATACCCAGCTCTCGGTCTCAGGAGGAAACAGCAACACCGGTTTCAATATAGGCGGAAATTTCAGGACAGAGGGGACGATCCTGCGTGGAGACAATACCTATAGCAAGGGAGGACTGCGATCCAATATAAACCATCTTTCGGACAATGGCCGGTTCAAGATCAACCTTTCGTCCATTTATAACATGGACAAGAGCGATATGGCGAATCCGGCGAATAATGCCGGAGCGATGTTTTTGCTTGCACCCAACTATCCCTTGACAAATGATGATGGGAGCTTCAATTGGTATGTAGGCTCAAACTTAGAGGCTGAACTACTCGCAAGAGGCCATTCGGCGACGCACAATTTTGTTGGAAATCTTCTTGCCGGCTATACACTGCCGATGGGATTGGAGCTGAAAGTGAGCGGAGGGTATAACCGCAGGACATTGGACCAGAAACAGATATTTCCGGGCAGGTCATTGACCACAGGGATGACCAATTACACGTACTTCGGCGAAAATTCAGCGACTTCCTATATCGTCGAACCCCAGGCTGAATACAGAAAAGAATTTTCCACGTCCAAGTTGCAGGTATTGATCGGAGGTACCTATCAGTCCCGCGCTACGGATAGATTGTTCTTGCATGTATCGAACTTTACAAACGAGTCCTTAATGGAAAATCTGGCCTCGGCAGGGACGATGGACGCAAGGACCAATACTTTTACCGAATACAGATATGTCTCTGCATTTGGCCGTGCGACCTACAGCCTACAGGACAGATATATCGTTAATGTCACTGCAAGACGCGACGGGAGCAGCCGGTTCGGGCCCGGAAATCGCTTTGGCAACTTCTATTCCATAGGAGGTGCTTGGCTGTTCTCAAAAGAGAAGTGGTTCGGTCAGGACAATGGTTTTTTGAGTTTTGGGAAGTTAAGGGCAAGTTATGGCTTGACGGGCAACGACCAGATAAGTGACTACGAGTATCTGTCCACATATAGAACGAGAGGCTCAAACAGCTATCAGAATATAGCTATCTTGAGTCCGAGCCGGATATTCAACAGCCAGTTCCATTGGGAAGTGACCAGAAAATTTGAAGTAGCGACCGAATTGGGCTTTATAAAGGACAGGATACTCCTGACGGCCAACTATTACAAAAACCGTAGCAACAATCAACTTGTGGATTATCCATTGCCGCGAATCACAGGTTTTGCCAGTTATCAGGCCAATCTTCCGGCCACCGTTCAGAATACGGGATGGGAGTTTGACCTGAATGCACGCATACTAGAAGGCCCGCACTTTCGATGGACGGCCACGGCCAATATCACATTGCCAAAGAACAGGCTCGTCTCATTTGAAAACATCGAGAACAGCAGCTATGCGAATACCCATAAGATCGGTTATGATATAACAAGGGTCTACGGCTATCACCTTGTCGGTGTAGATGCAGAGACAGGTATTGGCCAGTTTGCGGATGAAGATGGACAGGTTTCGAATGGTGCAACTCCATATAGGTATCACACATTGGGCAAACGAACCCCTGATTTTTATGGGGGTATCGGAAACCAGTTTTCATATAAAAACATCCGGCTTAGTCTTTTTGGGCAGTTTGCGAGACAATCCCATTTTGGCAACCTCATGTTTAACCAATTCGGCTATCGCATATTTAACGGATATGCCATCCTTGGGGACAGGTGGAAAAATGTAGGCGATCAGACGACCATACCTAAGGTATCTTCAACCTACCGGAGCGATACAGGCAACTATGGTGAATCAAGTGGCAATTTCTTTACCGTACCATATTTCAGGCTGAAAAACGTTTCCCTGTCCTATTCCCTGCCGGGTACAGTCTCCAGAAGATTGGGCTGTCAATCGATCGGGGTTTCGGTGGAAGCACAGAACCTGTTGACCATCTGGGATAGCAATATCCCGGTTTTGGATCCGGAAATAGGTGGGAACAGTGCTTTTGCCGCAGCAGTTCCGCCGATCAAGTCAATATTTTTTGGAATAAAACTATCACTTTAAAGAAAAGTAAAATGAACAACTACAAGATAATACTGATCGCTTGCTCAGCCGTTTTTCTTATGGCATTGTCCGGCTGTTCAAAGCTATTGGAGGTGGAGACACCCAGAAACCAGCTTACTACGGACAAGGTTTTTGCAGATTCGCTGTCAGCTATCTCGGCATTGGGCAATGTATATTATACCCTTGCAAACGGCCTGAACACGAACTACAATAAATATATCAGCCTATACACGGATGAGTATGGATATACTGCGCTCAATGAAGAGTTTTACGATGGGCGTCTTTCGGCCAATAATGGTACAAACACCAATATATGGAGCACATTTTATGAAATCATATATTCCTGCAACGATATCCTGGAGCGGGCAAGCGATAGTGATGTATTAAATGAAAAAACAAAGAATATGCTGATAAATGAAGTCAAGTTTGTCCGTGCATTTTGCTACTATCACCTTTATACACTGTATGAAAACATCCCCCTGTTGTTGACAACTGACGTTGATGAAAACAGGACCGCTTCCCAAGTGGACAGTGTCGGCGTATTTTCTCAGATCATAGCAGATTTGACCGATGCCAAAAAGGGGCTTTCTGCCGATTATCCAAGCGGCGATAAAGTCAGGGCAAATAGGTGGTCAGCATGTGCATTGCTCGCGCAGGTGTACCTGTACCAACAGCGTTGGCAGGAAGCATTTGACGAAGCAGATGCTGTTTTAAATTCGGGAATGTACACACCTGTCAACGATATTGATGATGTTTTTTTGGCAAACAGCAGGGAAACGATTTTACAGCTATGGAGATTGAACGGATTCATCAGTGACGCTTCAACGTTGATTCCTTCTTCCCGGACATCTTTACCGAGGTTTATCGTCACGGATGCGCTATATGCGGCGTTTGAAAACGATGATCTTCGTCAGCGTAATTGGCTTGGCAAAAATGACGTGACCACCAATGGGGCAACACAATCCTATTGGTTTCCGTACAAATACAAGAATCGCTCAGCATCCAATACCACGCCGGAGTATCTCGTCGTGCTGCGGGCCAGTGAGCAGTACCTGGTCCGTGCCGAAGCTAAAGCCCATCTGGAAGATACAGAGGGAGCGATTGCCGATCTAAATGTTGTCAGAGCAAGAGCCGGACTTACGAACCTTGCCGACGATATGGACAAGGCAAGCTGTTTGGAAGCCATATACCAAGAGAGGCGGGTCGAACTGTTCGGAGAATGGGCAAAGCGGTTTGTCGACCTAAAAAGGATAGGAAGGCTGAACACTGTAATGGGAGCATACAAGGAGACATGGGTAGATGGCGAATCCGGAAGATTGCCAATCCCTGCGTCAGAACTAACGTATAACACTAATCTAGTACAAAATGAAGGCTATCACTAATATCATCGCCGTTTTCTTACTTTGTTTGTTGTCCATGGCCAATGTCTGCACAGCTCAAACCAATGAACTGGGCATCGGAGATAAAATTCCAGAACAGCTATGGCAAGAGCTGAACCTTGATTCGAAAGAGGGGTCGAAACCTACGATCATAAATTTTTGGGCGACATGGTGCCTGCCGTGTATCAAAGAACTGAAACTGTTGGATTCTATCCTAAAGGAAACGGACAGGATCAATATAGTCTCGGTCACTTATGAAGATGCCCAAAAAGTCGAGGCTTTCCTTGGGCGTAACGAGGATCTGAAGGGAGGGCGACTGAAGTTTGTCACGATGGATACCTCATGGATCAAATACTTCCCCCATCGGATATTGCCACATAATGTCTGGATAGATGCGGCAGGAACAGTACAATATATCACCGGAGGGGACTATATGGGCAGAGATAATATCCTTGCATTTATAGAGCGCAAACCGTTAAGGGTCAAAAACAAGAACGATATCACTAATTTTGATGTTTTCAAACCTTTTCACATGAGTGACAGTGAGTTTGAATATCGGTCTATTGTGACAAAGCGCATCGATGGAATCGTCAGTGGGCATACCGTTCAACCCGCAGGAGGATATGCCGACAAGCAAAAGATCGTACGGGTATTTCACTATAATGATTTGCTTAGCAGTATGTTGTGGATGGCTGTAGGTAGAGGGAGATCATCGAAAGATCACTATGGAAGGATGAGGATCGTGACCAGGGATTCATTACGTTTTTTTAATTCGTCAATGGCACCTATGAGCTTTAAAAGGTCAAAATATAATTCTCGCGACGAATTGAGAGCAGAGAACAATCACTGTTACGAGCTGAGGATGCCAAGACCTGTAAAAGATACGCTGTTTTATGCCTATATGCTGGACGATCTGAAAAGGATTTTTGACCTTGAGGTAGAAGTCGTTGAGGACAGTATCCTGTGCAGTATCATCACGGCGGACGACATGTCCATGCCAAGGCAGGACGAAAATGATTCGACGGTTTTAAAACTAGACGAGAACGGACTCGTTGCAAAGAACGTCAGCGTTTTGTTTCTTCTGGAATACCTTAACGAGCAATTGAAGGAGAATATAAGAGCCAAACCGGCAGACCCTCCGTTTATAGACCGTACGGGAGGAATGAGGATTAGTATCGATCTCGATTTTAGACAAAGGAAACTTACCTACGGGGAAATCAAGAAATTGATCGAAGTAAAACATGGCATCCATGTTCGACAGCAAAGAGATAGATATAAGATCACAATAATAAAGGATATGAGTTAGACTCATATCCTTGGTTTCGCGATTTTGGAGGATGTCGGTTAACACACTATTCCTCCAGTTTGATTTCGGCGGTGGCGGGTGATCCCGGATCGCCCGAAACGAGGGTTCCTGTTGCACATGTCTCCCCATCTCCGTCACATTCAAAGTAACCCTTGGCTGTCTCGGCCGTAGCATTGTCAAGAACTTCCGAAGGATGGTTAGGTGCATCCGGAGAGGACGTCCATCTGTACGTAGGGTCGGCAGGATTTGGCAGGTTAGAAAATGCATGTGCACCTGCTGCCATGCCACCCATCAGGATGGCACCCAGCAGGATTTTTGATTTTAAACGTAGCTTTTTCATGGCTATAAAAATTAAAGGGTTAAAAAATATAGGATTAAAAATTCCTAAGCAGTTTTGGATCGCCTCTTTTTCCGCTCATAGTAAACGGATAGGGCTAACAAGCAGACGAAGACGGCATTAAACAGCAGGTGTTCTGTCCAGTTCATTTTTGAGACTATCCCACCGCACGAACAGGGCAGCCGGACACCTGTCTGTATTTCCAATATCTTCATCCAAAGGATGTAGATTTCGAAGGATACCATCAGCAGTAGTGAACATATCAACCCCCAATAACGGGTTCTGTCTATAAAAAGTAAGCCTACCAGTACCAGTTCAACCAATGGTATTGCGCGCCCGATAAAAGGAGCCCACGATTGCATGAAGGGTAGGGGTACACGGCGCATCTGAAAGACGAACTTGTCATACTCCAATAGCTTGCTCACCGCAGTGTACATAAAAAGCAGTATCGTAAGCAGTACGGTACAGGTGATGAGGGTTTGCTTTGTGTTCAGGGATCTGGCTGTCCTCCATCGGGAAGACAGCCAGTCCCCTGATCGTTGGCTTCGTGATCGTGTATGTATATCGACAGTTTTCATAAATGTTGCCTTTTATTGAATATCTACATTTCAAAGGTCGAAATACATTATGGTCGTTTTTGGCGTCAATGGTGACACTGTTTTTGGGTGTGTTTTGTAGATTTACAGATTTTTGTATCCCCGTAGTACCGTCGACAGGGAGATGCCCAATAGATCAGCTACCTCGGCATGTTTTAATGTCTGGAAAAGGTCGGGCATCTGCGTGATAAAATGTTGATAGCACAGGTAGGGTTTATGGCCGTGTGTGACCGATCGCAGTCTGGCTAGCTGTTTTCGCTTCTTATTGCCCAGTACATCGATCAGGGTGTCGATATGTGGTTCTCTTTCCTTAAAATCCTTGATCGCACGATAGGGAATTTCTATGATGATACTGTTTGATCGCAGTACCACGATATCCCCTTTACTCGGCGTACGGCTGTACAGGTGATCTGTCGTCATCAGCGCCATACCCGGCAGTGCCACGCTCAGGATCTGCCGCTTTCCCTTGTCGTTGTAGCGCACACGGGCGAGCAGTCCGCGTGCGACGAGGTAGACGTTCTTTTGGCGTTCGCCCTCGAGGTATAGTGCCTGACCTTTGCGCAGGCTGTCCGGGACACGGATATGCTGCTTTGCCCAGTCCGTATGCCAGGGCTCGAGCGTGCAGTACCTGGACCAATAGCTGATCAGAAAGCACAGTCCGGGATTGTTGGCACGTAGTGTGGACATGGCGGGGGGATAATAGGGCTGTACAACAAAACCAACCGCCATGGGATTCGGTACATGGCGGTGGTGTAGCGCAAAATAAAAGTCCTAATCCCTGTACAGGATCCGGATGTCGAGTCCGGTCTCTTCGTCCAGGGCATGGGTGTCCATGTTGTAGACCTGCCGCTTCTTGGGGAAGATGATGAAATCCTTGTCACGGGGCTCATGGTGTCGGGCGGACACCGTCGGCTCTTTGAAGAAAGCGATCAGGCTCCCGCTCGCCCACGTGTCGGCGATGTGGTCTGCCACGTGCTGGCGGAATGCGGCCGGCATGTCATCCAGCTGTTGGAGCTGCGAAGCACTGAGGTCAAAATGCGCAGCCATCCATGCCCGGAAGTCGTCGCGGATAGCCTGTAGTTCCAGCTCCCGTTCGTTCGTGGGAAGCGAGAGCAGGGCAGCCTGTACGGAGGCCACGCCTGCATTGTCAAAGGTGTGTTTCATTTTCTGTGTTTTTTTTAGTTTATAATCAATTCATGTGTTGCAACACGCTGCAAATAAAAGCAAGTCCGAAAAAGTACACAAAGCAAATCACGACAAGTCGGTAGGTTTGGCCGACGAGTCGGTAGATTTGTGGAAAAACACGGTAAGGTCGTACGTCACGATAGCGCACGGGGTATTATTCGTATGCCACCCAGGCATACCTACATAAGTGGGAGAAAGAAACCAGGTATGGCATCTTATTGTAGTCTAGGGATAGGCTAAAAACGGAGGGTTAATTTAGTCAGTTTTTCTTTGTCCTCATGCCGGACGGGCAGGTACTTTTTATTCGTGAGTGTCTGTTTTCATTGGCACTCATGCTACTTCGTGGTTTCCGCTAAAAAGTACCCAAAAAACTCGCCGCTTCGGACATTTGACACAATGTTAGTGCATCATCCTGCTATTGTCAAATATCCGGAGGCGGCATTTTAAGTATTTGTACGGACAGTGCTTTTAGTATAGGCTCTTGTTGATGCACTATCCTCAAAAACGACCTTGATTCATTTGGACAGCAAGCCCGTGGAACTCCTGTCTTTCTGTCCGTACATTTTGCACAATGCAAGTCATACAAGTCCAGTGTGTAGGGTTTGGAGGAGTGGAGACCTCGTATGACGCTTCTTACGCTGGCTTGCAGACAACGTATTGATGTGCAGGTAAAGCCAAGCGTTGTGGACTGCGCACGCCCATTTCACCAGCATCGGCAGGAATAGCCCTGCAACGGGAGACTGAGCGGTGGGATGCCCCTAGCTCCGTTCAGTTTTGTCTATGGGATTGAGGGCAAAGGCCCTAGGGAGACAAAACCAAGGGCAGCAGTTGCAGGGCTATTGAGCCTCGGAATTGTGCGGCAGGATGCCTTGAAATGGGCACAGCACCTTGGTCCTTGGGTGCTTTCCAAGGACTAGGCCCGTCTGGCTATGAAGACGGAGAGGAAGTGGGGTGGAATAAACAGGATTTAATTGAATAAAATAACCCTCCGTTTTTACCATTATAATACAGACAAAATAGATGCGTTTGCCTTTCAGGCAGAGAGGTTGTTTTTTAATTGTAATAATTACAATTGGGGAAATAAAATTGCTTTATAAGTTGTTTTTTGCTATCTTGTGAATTGTTCGCAAACAAACCTCTAACCGAGCATGAGAGCATTGGCAGCAAAGACACTTGTGGGATCGGTCGTTGTCGCTTACCTGATCAATACCAACACCAAGTTCTGGAGATTTGGGCACTACCTGTCTGCACCTTCCTTTTGGCTTTTCTGGATAGTAACCATTGCACTGCTGTGGGGATACATCGTCTGGATATCCCTGAGCTACTACTTTTTCTTTGTATTCCGTATAGACCAAAGGCTGCATGAAAGACACGGATGGTACGATGTTGGCTACTTTGCGGTTGCTATCCTGCCGATCGTGCTGCTGCACCTGTTCATGCTGCATATCGTATTCATGCAGCAGCAGCTGACCCTTTGGCAGGCGGGCTATCTGAAAAGCGGCTTGTGGATATTCCTGGCCTGCGTGGGCGGCTACGCGGCCATGGTCTACCGTCGTCCCGGCGATGCCCTGTTTTTGCGGCTGATCGACCGGATCGTATCGGGCGTAGTCAGGTTTGTACTGCGGCACTATACACGAAAGGAGGATGAGGAGGTAAAGGCCATACCGCCCGAGGCTTCGGCCGGGCCTATCCCTCTGTCATTTGCCGCACCTAAGGATCCCAGGCCGCAGGTCGTGCTGTATACGATATTGTTTGCACGGTTCAGTAGGCAGGGATCCGTACTTTATCTTATATCCGGAGAGAAGGTCTACGGGACACACACCCGGAGCATCCTTCGCGAGTGGCCGGTAGGCGACTGGTTCGTGCAGATACGCAAAGGCTTCTATGTCAACATGTGGCATGTAGGCCATTCGGCACGGTCGAAGTACCGGCTCCAACTGGATACCGAAGTGATGGACTCCTTTGCGGCGGGTATGGATATCGATGACCTGGAGGCGGCGTCGATGCTCAACGTCAGTAAAGATCTAAGAAAGAATGTAGCGCAACATTTTGAACATAGACATCTTTTGGTGCAGGTGGGATGGGACAGCACGGTCGCTTGTTGATATCCCGTATCTCGCCAAAAGACAAATCAGTAAACCTAAGATTATAGTGAAATGTGGGATTCGGCCTATGATCGCTTAATCTAATTTATCATGGCTAATCTATTTCATCTGCTTCAACGGGTCTGTCTCCTGTTGGAAGCTATCTACCAATTGTTGAAAGATGCATCTCTTACTTTGTCTGTCCGGCAGGACGAAAAAGTCGTGTCCGGGACTAAGGCAAGGCCTTTGTTGAGTGTCGTCGAGGTCATGGATATACTGGGGATATCCCGCTCGACCTACTATCGTTTTGTCAAGGAGGGTCGGCTATTGCCCCGTATACTTGGTAATCGCCACTACTACTATCTCGAAGATCTGGAGGAACAGATCCGCGAAAGCAAGCGTAGGGGTAGGATATGATGCACTGCGCCTTCGGGCTGGCTTCGGGTAGGGATCGTGGATCGTTCGGGATAGGTTTGGCCTTGCTCCGGTACTGCCTCCGGACTCGTTCGACTGTTGTTCGGCATGGCTTCGGGTGGGCTTCGACTCCGACCCGAAGCGCAGCCGAAGACTTGCCGAACGTGACCCGAAGATGGGCCGAAGCAGTCTCGGAGAGGACCCGAACAAATCTCGAAGTATTGTCGGAGCAGACCCGAATATCTGATGCCCTTCAAGCTGATAACGAGCTGCTTTTTTTGAGACAGACTGTCCTATATAGGCCTAAATTGTCCCAAATTGTTCCAAAAGTTTACCAGTGACCGGTCGCCTTTTACCTTAGCCCTTGATATCAAAAACAACGCCTTAGCATGCAGGCAAATGGTTTAACATTTTAAAAAAAAAGAACAATGGCAAGATTTTTAAAAGGAATTCATGGAGCCTATTCGGGAAAGGTGGGCAACGTGATAGGGAGCAACTGGCGCAATGTAGATTATGTACGCAGTTTGGCCAGGCCAAGCAAGAGAAATGCTTCCGAAGATCAATTGGCACAGCAGGCACGTTTTCGGCTGGCTGTCGCTTTTCTGTCACCGATCATGGACCTGCTCAATCTGGGCTATTCGGATGTCCAGCAGTCCAAGTCCACCGGGTACAACAAGGCGATGCAGTATCTGCTGAAGCATGGCATCGTGGGCGACTACCCCGATTTTGAGCTGGACTATGCGGCCGTAAGCATCGCCAGGGGAAGTCTGGGCAACCTCATGGGCGTGCAATGGCAGGAGACCGCACCGCGGGAGATCAGCATGACCTGGGATACGGTGACCAACCGTTTCAATGCCTTTGGCGACGACTCGGTCATCCTGCTGCTGTACAATGTCGAAAGGACCTTCTTCAGTATACTGGAGTCGGGCACCCGGGCAGATGGCCAGCTGGACTTCCAGCTGCCGGATGTATATGCAGGTGACCGCATCGTAGGGTGGGTATTTACCGGCCACCGCAACGGGGTCAAGACCTCGGCCAGTCACTACCTCGGCGAGATCACCCTGTCGTAATCAGGATCGGCATCACGTAGAGACGCAATGCTTTGCGTCTCTACAAATTTACAATTTCACATCGGGCGTATACGATACGTCCCAACAAATATCAAAAAAAATGAATACACTACAACATCAGACCTCATGGTTTGTCCGGGACAGATCAGAGAAAATGAAACTGCCTTTACCGGGCTATATGGACATACATCGCTTCTTAAGATGGGCAAAAGATGTTTTGCCCCTACAGGTTGGTCTCCTGATCGGTTTATTGACCCTCTTTGTCGTGTCCGGCCCGATCCTGCAAATGCTTGATCCTGCTGCGGGCATATTGGACATCGGTATACTGTCCGTACTACTGTTTGGTCTTATTGGCGGCTTTGTCGCCATCCTGTGCAGCCTGTGGTTGCAGGAACTGCTCTGGCAGCCTTTCAAGGTATTCAGAAAACAATTTCGTTCACATTTCAACCAACTATCATCATGGCAACAGTGTATCCTTTATTTTTCGGTCTTCTTCTTATTGCTGTATGCAGTGCTGTGGGGACTGGCAATCGCTATGTAGAGACGCAATGCACTGTGTCCGACTACTGGCGGATTGCGTCTCTACGAGATAGAATCCTCCACATCGCCCAAAACGAAATCGGCGTACGCGAGGCCACAGGCCATAACGATGGCAAAAGGGTAGAAGAATACCTGCGGTACACCCATCTGGGCAAAGGCCATCAGTGGTGCGCTGCCTTTGTATCCTGGTGCTACGGACAGGCCGGGCTATCCCAACCCCGCAACCCCTGGAGCCCGGCACTGTTCCCTAAGGCGAGGACGTATGGCGCAATGCGATCTACATCAGCGACCATCGTAGAGACGCAAAGCTTGTCCCGAATTTTCGGGGATGTTGCGTCTCTACAAAATAACATACACTACGCCGACATTTTCGGCATCTACAGCCCCACCGCCAGACGTATCAACCATGTTGGCTTGGTCAAAGGTGTGCAGGAGCAATACCTGATCACGATTGAAGGTAACAGCAGCGATAAGGTAGAATCCCGGCGGAGACATCTTTCTACAATATATGCTTTGGCGGATTGGATAGGGGATAACTGAGAGAAGAGTGGACAGTTACGGGATGCGGGATTATGGATTACGATTATAAATTATAGAATTAATGTTGGATATCATGTTTTTAAACAGCAAAACAATGAAACGGATCACGTGCTTCAGTATGATTATCTTGATTTTTGGTGCTTGCCGGTCATTTAGGGAAAGCCGTATCACAGGCTATTCGGCAGCCGATCGGCAGTACCGGCGGGAAGAACAGCATCATACCCTATTGTTTCGGCAACAGGATAGTGCCTCCCATTCCTGGCATTTTAGGACCGATAGCCTTTTTTATTTTCATCCGGATAGTGGGCTGTATGGTTGGTCGGGATCACTCCGGGTAGCAGGAGGCCGGAAACGGGACTTTTCGTGCATGCAAACCGCAGATAGCGTCTATATGCAATCTCAGGCAGCAGAATCCACGTGGATGGGTATGATCAAAAAAACGAGTAGATGGCATGTCGGTTTTGTGGTTTGGGGCGGGCTGCTGTTTTTTATCCTCGTGGTATGGGCACGGAGTGTAAGGCGTTGGTTTTGAGAGAGGGGATGGGAGACTGGGAGACTTGGGGAGAGGGAGATTGGGAGAGAGGGAGACTTGGGGTAAATTATGAATTAAGATTGACAATTTACGGTTAAGCTTTAAACCTCGAACAGGGAGGCGGGGCTGGGTCGGACTATCAAAAAATTCCTGAGCTTGATGGACAGTTGGAGCAATAAATGTATATTTGTGGGGTGCGAGGTGCGGGATACGAGGTTAGAGGACAGTTGAAAGAGGACAGGGTACAGTTGAGGGGGGGGAGGATTTACGAATTACGATTTCAGATTGACGATTAGTAGTTAAGCGATTAAGCGAAAGCAATGAATAACAAAAATACAATCTCCAAATGAGGAATTATCTATTACCTATATGCGTTGCATTTGTCTCAGCATTACTGCTGGTCAGTTCCTGTGCATCCCGAAAGGATGTGATCTATTTCCAGCAAAACCAATCTGTGCTGGATTCAGCTTTTTCGGTCGATTACGTCAGGATCAAGCCTATGGACCGGCTGCGTATCAATGTGTCGGGCCCGGATGAAGCGGCCATTGCCCCTTTTCGGGTCAATACGACACAAGGTGGCGGAGGTGGGGCCACAAACCAGATCCTGTACACTGTCGATCATGGGGGCAATGTGGTATTGCCGTATCTGGGAGCTGTTCATGTAGCGGGCAAGACCCGCCTGCAGACGGTGGAGTCTATTCGCGAAGCGCTGAAACGTTATGTCAACGATCCCATAATCGATGTGCAGATCGAGAATTTCCGTGTGACAATTCTGGGAGATATCGGTGCGCAGGTGATTGATCTCAGCGACAACGACCGACCGACGATACTGGATGCGATAGCGATGTCCGGTGATCTGAAGATCACGGCCAGGCGCAACGATATCCTCGTCATCCGGGAGGAAGGAGCCCAACGCCGTTCATACCGGCTGGATATCCGGGACGCCGGTATACTGAATTCACCTGCTTATTACCTCACCCAGAATGATATCATCTATGTGGAACCGAACACGACGGGTATACAGGGCAACCGACGTCCGTGGTACCTATCTTTGGGTATGACGGTGATAGGGGCAGGATTGACCATTTACAACCTCTTTAATCTGAAGTAATATGCAAGATACGCAGCAAAATAGGGGCTACAGCCACAGGGAGGATGCCGATGAATCGATCGATATCCGCCAGCTTGTCGAGCAGTACGGCTATTATTGGAAATGGGTCGTGGCGGCGGTGGTACTGGCCCTGTGCATCGCGCATCTATACCTGCGCTATACGGAGCGTACATACGCGGCTTCGGCCAAGGTCATGGTTCTGGACAAAGAAAATGCACCCTCGGAACTGATGGCCTTGGGAACCTTGGCACCGCTCAATTCAAATACGGCATTGGATGACCAGATACAAATCATACGTTCCAGTAAGCTGATGCAGGAAGTCGTACGGAAAAATAAGTTTTACATCACCTACCATGAGATGGGGCGGATCAACCATAAGGAGCTTTTGGCCGATGCTCTTCCCTTCTCGCTAGAGATCTTGGACAAAACAGAAGCGCAGCAGGAGGAACTGACATTGGATATCAAGCTCAGCTTTGGCAAGGATAGTGATCTGACGGTCAATCAGGGTAATAACGGTATAACAGCAGTTGTTGGAAAGCCGTTTGCCGTGGACGGTGTAAAGCTACTGGTCTCTCCCATGGATGGCAAACCTACAGCCGGCCGACATTTCTTGGTGACTATACGGCCGCTAGTGAGCACGGCCAATGAGCTGAAAGGTACATTGACAGTAGGTAGAGCGGAGAAAAGCAATACCATACTGAATTTTGGTTATACATCTTTCTCGCAAGAAAAGGCCGAAATAATCCTTCGGGATCTGATCCAGGCGTATGACCGGGATCTGAGCAACGACAAAAACAAGGTGACGGCAGCCTCCACGAGCTTTATCAACGAACGGGTAAACCTGATTACCGAGGATCTGCAGCGTGTCGATAAGCGGGTGGAAGATTTCAAGACGAGCAATAAGATAGTCGATGTGGAGACCAGTGCAGGTATCGCACAAGGGGAGTTGACTACTTTTGAAAAGCAATTGTTCGATCTGCAGTTCCAACAGCAGCTGATCCGCTATATCCGTGCCGAAGTGCAAAAGAAGAGCATGAAGATCCTGCCGGAGAATCTGGGTATACAATCTGCAGAGGTCACGACTGCCGTTGCCAATCTCAACAGGCTGCTGCTCGAGCGGGAAAGCCTGCTCAAGTCTGCTACGGAGGAAAACCCCGTGGTCGTCAGATTGAACGAACAGATCGGTCTGCTGTATCACAACCTTCAGGCGTCTATAGAAAATGCTTTGGAAGTCAATACGCTGGGTGTGCGCAATGTGGAGAATAGGTTGCGCAGCCTGCGTTCGGATCTCGGTTCCGTGCCGCGCAACGAGAATGATTTCAAAAGCATCGCACGGCAGCAGCAGATTGTGGAAGCCATGTACCTGTTTCTGTTGCAGAAGAGGGAAGAAATGGAGATCGCCGCTTCGGCCAAACCCGAGAATATCAAGATCATCGAACCGGCCAAAGGATATGGCCCTATCGCCCCTGTGGCGCGCAATTATTACCTGATCGGATTGGTCGTAGGTATCGTCCTGCCGATCGGCATATTGTTTGTCAAGTTCATGCTGGACAACAAGATCCACAGCCGCAAAGATATTGAAGACAGATTCTCTGCACCTGTATTAGGTGAGTTGCCGACCTCGGAAGAACCCATTGTCAAGGAAAACGACCGAAGCTCGCTGGCCGAGGCGTTCCGTATCCTGCGGACCAATATTAGCTTTATGTTGGGCGTAAAAAAGGATACTGCCGTGATCTTTGTGACCTCTACTACTTCCGGAGAAGGCAAGTCCTTCGTTGCGACCAATCTCTCGCGCATCCTGTCCATGTCGGGCAAACGCGTACTATTGATCGGTGCGGATATCCGCAGTCCGAAGGTGCTGGATTATCTGGGGCTGTCCTATCTGCAGCATACCAATGTAGGTATCACGCAGTACCTGGTCAATCCGGATATGGATATACACAATATCATCATCCGAAAGCCGGAAGGCTATAACTTTGACATCATATATTCGGGCTATGTGGCCCCAAATCCGGCCGAGCTGCTGATGAACGGGCATTTTGATGATATCATCGCCTTTGGACGTGAGCACTACGACTATGTATTGGTGGATACGGCACCGGTGGGTCTGGTGACGGACACCTTGCTCATCGCGCATAATGCTGACCTGACGATATATGTCACCCGGGCAAACTTCCTCGATAAACGTCTGCTGAATATACCCAAGGAATTGTACGAAGAGGGTAAACTCAAGAATATGGCTGTCGTGTTGAATGATGTTGACTTTGCGAGAGGGTACGGCTATGGATATGGTTACGGATACGGCTATGGTGATCAGCACAGCAGGTCGCTACGGGAGCGGTTAAAGCAACGGGTGGCAGGATGGTTTAAGCCGAAGAAAGTGGAGTAGTGTGGGTTGCGAGGTGCGGAGACTGGGGGAAGGGGAGACGAGGGGACTGTTGATAATGAAGGGGTGCGAGGTACGTGTTGCGGGGTTCGAGGAGGGGAGACTGGGGGAAAGGGAGACGGGGGACTTGGGGACTGGAGAGAGGCGGATTATGAATTAGGGTTTTTTAGATTGACGGTCCAACAGTTGAATGATCGAACTTTAAACCTTAGATAGCATCCCTTATCCATATTTTTGCGATCGGCATTCGTGAATACAAAGCATTTTATTTAGGTTTGTGAACTGCAATAATGGTCCATGACATCTGCCACGGAAATAAAAATGAATAAGTTCAAACTCGTCCGCATCACCACTGTCCCCATTTCTCTACGCGTCCTGCTCAAAGGACAGCACAGATTTATGTCCGAAAACGGATTTGCAGTAAAGGGAATCTCTTCTGATGGAGAGGATCTCCATCAAATAATGCAGAGCGAAGGGATTCCTGTTATTCCCTTGGAAATGACCCGGACGATCTCTCCTCTAAAAGATATAAAGTCTTTATGGCAATTTTATAAGCTCTGTAAAAAGGAAAAGCCGACAATAGTTCACTCCCACACGCCCAAAGCTGGTATAGTTGGAATGTTGGGGGCCAAGTTGGCAGGTGTTCCCATACGCCTGCATACAGTAGCCGGTCTGCCATTGATGGAAGCAAAAGGACTAACAAGAAAAGTGCTTGATTTTGTCGAAAAATTGACCTATAGCTGTGCGACAAAGGTCTACCCCAATTCCTTAGGTTTGTATGATTTTATCTTAGAAAACAAGTATACCCGAGAAGACAAATTAAAGATCGTTTCCAATGGGTCTTCCAATGGTATCGATACAGGTTTCTTTTCGTCAAGCCATTTTACCAGGGAACAGGTTGGGCAATTGAGGCAGGATTTGGGCATATCCGGAATGGATTTTGTTTTCGTCTTTGTCGGTCGCTTGGTAGGGGACAAGGGGATAAATGAGTTGGTTGAGGCTTTTCGGGGTACGGCGTGCGGGGTGCCGGAACGTAACGTGAAGCTGCTGCTTGTTGGTTCGCTGGAAACAAAACTCGACCCGTTAAAGCCTGAAACCCTAAAAGAAATAGAGACCAATCCGAATATTATCTCCGTTGGATTTCAGAAAGACGTCCGTCCGTACTTTGCTATATCCGATGCGTTAGCTTTTCCGAGTTATAGAGAGGGGTTTCCGAATGTCGTTATGCAGGCCGGTGCGATGGGGTTGCCGAGCATTGTCTCCGACATCAACGGTTGCAACGAGATCGTTATAGAGGGGCAAAACGGAACTATCGTGCCGTCCAAAAATGTAGAAAAACTAATGGAGGCCATGCGTAAGATCAGTCATGATAAAGCTTATTACGAGCAACTTCAGCGTAATGCCCGAAAGATGATCGAGACAAGATACGAACAGCGGGTCGTTTGGGAAGCACTATTGGCAGAATATAACAGCCTGTTGGAGCAGAAAGGCCTGATACCACACACGCAAAGCTCACATCGATTAAATAATTAATCCATTAAACGGTTAACCTACAAACGGATGTACGCACACTTTTTCAAACGACTCACTGATTTCTTTGCCGCCCCCGCTTGCGCAAAGTTTTTGACTTGTGCCCTGTACAATCACAAGTGGCACATTTTTACGTTTGAATAGTATGCTAATTTTAGTAATTTTGTTATCGCAATCTGTGTTACGGTAATCTATATTACGATAAAAAATGAAATTCTATAACAGGCAAAATGAGTTGGTATTGTTGGACAAAATCCAGAAACTGTCCACACATGCTGCGCAAATGACTTTCGTGGTGGGTAGAAGGCGTATTGGCAAAACAAGCCTGTTGATCAGAGCCACTGAAAATACGGATTGTATTTACTTGTTTGTCGCCAAAAAAAGTGAGATCCTGTTATGTGCAGAATTTACGGAGGAGATCAGACAAAAGTTGAATGTCCCGATTTTTGGTGAGATAAAAACATTCAGGGATTTGTTTGGTATGATCATCGAACTGTCCAAGACCCGGCATTTCACGCTGATCATTGACGAGTTTCAGGAATTTAACTCAGTCAATCCGTCTGTATATTCGGATATGCAGAATATTTGGGACAGCAATAAGGAGCAGAGTACATTAAATCTGATCCTCTGCGGCTCAGTGTACTCGATGATGACCAGGATCTTTGAGAATTCTAAAGAACCGCTTTTTGGCAGGGCCACACAAAGGATCCATCTCAAGGCGTTTGATATAGCTACACTAAAGGAAATCCTTACAGACTATGCACCGGATTATTCCAGTGAAGATTTATTGGCACTTTATCTGTTTACGGGCGGTGTGGCCAAATATGTAGAGCTGTTGGTGCAGGCCAATGCTTTTTCATATGAAGCCATGCTACACGAGATCGTTGCAGAAAACTCTATGTTTCTGGAAGAAGGAAAAAATGTACTGATAGATGAGTTTGGCAAAGATTATGGCAATTATTTCTCGATACTTACGCTGATCGCCTCCGGGAAGACTTCGAGGACAGAAATAGAGTCGATCATGGAAATGCAGACCGGCGGTTTTTTGGATCGATTGGAGAATGAATACGGGCTGATCCGAAAAGTGCGGCCAATATTGGCAAAACCCAATAGCAGAAGTGTAAAGTATAGTATAGAAGATAATTTTCTGAAATTTTGGTTCCGCTTTATATACAGATACCGCAGTGCTGTCGAAATAGGAAATCTGGATTATCTTATAGAAATCATCACAAGGGATTATACCGCTTATAGTGGAAAAATTCTGGAGAAATATTTTACACAAAAACTCATCGATCAAAAACAATATAATCAGATAGGTGCCTACTGGGAACGGGGTAATCAAAACGAAATAGATATTGTGGCGGTCAACGACCTAAAAAAGACAGTTCTGTTTGCCGAAGTCAAAAGAAATAAGGACAAGATAAACATCGAAAAATTAAAAGAAAAATCAGAAGGCCTGCTGCGTAGATTTGAAGGTTTCAAAGCGGATTATCAAAGCCTCTCTTTAAAAGAAATGTAGATATATATATGTACAACAATTTCCTCAAACGCCTGGTCGATTTCTTTGCCGCCTTGTTCGGCCTGCTGTTGCTAAGCCCTGTGCTGATCGTAGTGACGGTATGGCTGTACTTTGCCAACGATGGCAAACCCTTCTTCTTCCAGCAGCGACCCGGCAGAGGAGGGCGTATCTTTAGGATCGTCAAGTTCAAGACCATGAATGACAGGAAAGATGCGAACGGAGATCTCTTGCCTGATGCCGAGCGACTCACCAAAATAGGGTCCTTTGTCAGGAAAACCTCGTTGGATGAAATTCCACAACTGATCAATGTGCTGAAAGGGGATATGTCGCTGATCGGGCCAAGACCGCTTCTGATCCAATACCTGCCTTTGTACAATGCTATTCAGCGAAGACGACATGAAGTCCGTCCCGGCATTACAGGCTGGGCACAGGTAAACGGACGAAATGCGATTTCGTGGCAACAAAAATTTGACTACGATGTGTGGTATGTGGATAATGTTAGTTTTTTATTGGATATGAAAATATTACTTTTGACAGTAAAAAAAGTATTTATCCGTGAGGGTATTTCCCAACAAGGTCAAGCGACTATGGAAGTCTTTAAAGGAAATTAGTATGTATTTATTAGGCGCAAGCGGACATGGAAAAGTTATTGCTGAAATTGCAGAGGCTAACGATTCTACAATAGAAGGTTTTATTGATGAAGATAAATCCAAAAAAATGCTTTTAGGCTATAATGTTATCCATGAATTTCCTAAGCAACCTGTTGAATTGATAGTTTCTATTGGCAATAACACTATCCGCAAAAAAATAGTGGGAAAGACGAAGGGAGTCTCGTACCAGACCTTAATTCATCCAAAAACTTACATTTCTCAAAGAGCTGTCATAGCTGAAGGCACGGTCATCATGGCTGGGGTATCCATCAATAGTTGTGCGACTATAGGCAGACACTGCATCATTAATACCAATGCTTCCGTAGATCACGACTGTATCATCGGGGATTATGTCCACATCTCGCCCAATGCAGCATTGGCCGGTAATGTGACTGTCGGAGAAGGTACGCATATTGGTATCGGAGCTTGTGTTATTCAAGGAATTAAAATCGGAAAATGGTGTACTATCGGAGCAGGAGCTGTTATCATCAAAGATGTTTCCGATGGAGCCACTGTAGTCGGCAATCCTGGAAGGATTATAAAATAGCGGATATTCAAAAGTAGAGGGCATTTTTGCGTTTTAAATTTTTAATTTTGACTTTTTAATTCATACTATGAACGACAAAATATGGCTTTCCTCTCCACACATGGGAGGTAATGAATTAAACTATATCCACGAAGCATTTGATGCCAATTGGGTAGCACCTTTGGGACCCAATGTGAATGGTTTTGAGGAAGATCTGGAAAAATTTCTATGTGTTGATGTGAAAGTGGCCGCCCTGTCAGCAGGCACAGCAGCACTCCATTTGGCACTGATCGAATGTGGTGTGGGCTATGGCGATGAAGTGATCTGCCAGTCCATGACCTTCTCGGCATCGGCCAATCCCATTGCCTACCAAGGAGCGATCCCTGTTTTCGTAGACTCTGAACCTGATACATGGAATATGTGTCCCGTACAGCTTCGGGAGGCTATACGCGATCGTTTCTCCAAAGGCAAGAAGCCCAAAGCCATCATCGTGGTACATCTCTACGGTATGCCGGCCAAAATGGACGAGATTCTGGCAGTCGCAAAAGAGTTTGATATTCCTGTGATCGAAGATGCCGCCGAGGCTTTGGGGTCGAGCTATAAAGGACAGGCCTGCGGTACATTTGGACGCTTCGGTGTGCTGAGTTTCAATGGCAACAAGATCATCACGACTTCGGGAGGAGGGGCGTTGGTCTGCCATTCGCAGGCAGACAAGGACAAAGCCGTATTCCTGTCGACGCAGGCCCGTGACGATGCGCCGCATTACCAGCATTCGCACATAGGGTACAACTACCGTATGTCCAATATCTGTGCGGGAATAGGCCGTGGTCAGATGGAAGTGTTGAAAGACAGGGTAGAAGCACGCCGCCGTATGACCGATTTTTATGTCGCATTATTTAACGATATCGAAGGCGTGGCCGTACTTACAGAACCTTCGGCGGATTACTATTCGAACCATTGGCTGGCAGCGATCACCATAGACCCGGAGGTCGCCGGAAAAACAAGGGAAGAGTTGCGCCTGGCTTTCTTGGAAGACAATATCGAGTCGCGCCCGCTTTGGAAGCCTATGCACCTACAGCCTGTATTTGCCGATGCCCCTTATTATGGAGGGAGAGTCGCCGAAAGGCTCTTCGACAATGGGTTGTGCCTCCCTTCGGGATCCAACCTGATGGACGCGGAAAGGGATAGGATCGCGACCGTGATTAAGAAAACTTTCAGTTCTTACTAATACATTATTTGCAAGAGATAGGTGTAAAAAGAGACATACATCTGCCTGTTGTATACATACATGCAGCGGAGGGACAGGTACATGACGAATATGTATCCTTACATCAACGCGTAGTACAGGTACATGTTGGCGATGTGTGTGTAGATGTTCACAATGTAGATGTACAAGTCTAACATGTACTTGTACATGGTTCACATGTATGGTTACATGTGAACCATGTAAGAGGACAATGCGCACAGGTCATGGAAGTCTGTGTATATGTTCATGTACAATGCCAAAATGTATATATACTTGTAGCGCATGTATGTATACATGGACGCACAGTCAATGTACATGTAGTACATGTATGTTGTATCCGGTTCAATGTACATGGCGTCCGTGTACATGTATATGTACAAAACGGAGGCCTGTGGCGAAAAACATATATAAAATAAGGTGCAGTGTCTTTTGATTTCTTTTTCGCGTGCATAGGCCTGATTTTTCTCCCTGTAGGTTTCCGTGTACATTACGATCCAATCTTTTGCTCTGGATGTAAAGCCTTTTCTACTGGATAGGTGACGGCGCAGTCTCCCTTGTACATCTGTAGTTACCCCAATATAATAGGTATCCAATCTATGAGGATATATACGGTATACATTTTTATTGGTCAGTTATAAAAAAAGCACCTAAAGAGGTGCTTTCTGTGGAGGCTACTGGGTTCGAACCAGTGACCCCCTGCTTGTAAGGCAGGTGCTCTGAACCAGCTGAGCTAAGCCTCCTTTGTTATTTGGTGGAGAATACTGGGTTCGAACCAGTGACCCCCTGCTTGTAAGGCAGGTGCTCTGAACCAGCTGAGCTAATTCTCCTTAGATATTCTTAGAACTAACGCAATAAACCCTTTGGCAATTGCGTGTGCAAATATATCGCTTAATTTCGAGTTTCAAAAAAAAATATGAGATTTTTTAAGTAGCATACATTTAAGTCTTGGCTTTGATCTGAAGCGAAAAGTCTAAAAAAACAAACATATTATTTCTATTTTTATAGCATAGAACAAATACACCTGTTGTATGGAAATCAATGACGTCAAAATATCCCGTAAAAAGCCGATATTTCCGGTTGGTGCAGGGCTGTCTAAGTACCTGAAGCTGTACCAACGTGATGCCAAGTTGCCCATTACCTATTTTGACCTGTTGAATTTTCAGGAGACCATTCCCGTCATCGACAAATTTGGCAACGATACTTTTTGGGAAACACCGTTGTATCCGCCTTATCTTCAAGATCAGTTGTACGAGGGATTGAAAGTGATCTATGCCAAGCTGAAGGCGTCGGGCAATACGCGTATCGTAGAACATAAAATAATCGACCGTATCGAATATTGCGCTTTTGGCAATACACGGCCGTTTAGGATACGTATCATCAATCGCCTAAATGATGTTTACGATTATTTTTACATCAAGCAAGCAGATGCTTCGCGTATCTATGGACTGGAACTCGAGGAGATACTATCCCCGAACCAAGTAAACTATATTTACGACAACGATACGTTGGTGGAGGAACATATCGTCGGTATTCCGGGAGACGTTTTCAGCCAGGTCCGGATGTTTACCCCTGATTACAACCAGACCCGGATCGCCAAGGAGTTCGTCAAGTTCAACGAGCGTTGTATTATTTCCCTGTTAGGTGATATGCGAGCCTATAATTTTGTCATGCAGATTACTCCGGACTTTGATGATTTCCAATTCCGTATCCGTGCCATCGACTTCGACCAACAGTTTTATGAGGGTAATCCCAAGGTGTATATGCCGCAGTTTTTTAAAGAAAACTACTCATATGTCAAATTGTGCATGGAGCACCTCAACGAAAAGACGGTGTTGCAATATCAACAGGAAGAGCGTTCGTCCATCGTGCATCGTGTCCGTAGCGAGCGTCACCGGATCAAGGATCTAAGGGATGCCTCGCAGACACAACAGTTGTCTTCGATAGAGAATATCCAACAGCTTCGGGAGGGGTATGCCGAATACTACCAAAATGAGGCGTATTATCGCTGTAAATCCATGACAGACATTGTAGAGCTGAACGTGAAGAACGTGATCCGACAAGTGCAGATTTGATTTTTCCTCCCCCTTATCCGCCAGTAGGCGGACACGCCCCGTCCCTCCAAAGGGGGACAGTGATTGACAATGGCACGGCTATGGGAGAGATGTGGTGCAGGTAATGGGTGGATCTGCTGCGTATTTAGCATTTCCTTTGTGGGATGTTATCCCCCTCATTGAGGGGGGGGGCGGTTGGTAAGAGTGTAGGGAGGGGGAGGCTAAAGATACATGCCTACCGTATACGGCCTTGGTTATCCTTGACAAAGGCAGACCATCCGGAATAATTTTTGGAGCCCGTAGCACTTTGTTTTTGGAAAGCATGGCAAACCGCTACGGCCAATCCGTCAGTAGCATCGAGGAATTCAGGGGTCTCTTTGAACTGCAAGAGGTTTTGCAACATAGCAGCGACCTGTTCTTTGCTCGCGTTTCCGCTCCCAGTGACGGACTGCTTGATCTTTCGCGGCGAATACTCGAATATGGGAATGTCCCTGTTCAAGGCTGCTGCCATGGCCACTCCTTGAGCTCGTCCCAGTTTCAGCATCACCTGTATATTCTTGCCATAGAAAGGAGCTTCCAATGCCACACAGTCCGGTTTGTATTCTTCTACCAATGCAGAAACTTTTTTGAAGATACGCTGTAGCTTGAGACCGTGGTCGTCCAGATGCCCCATCTTGATGACTCCAAGGCCGATCAGCGAAACCTTGTTGCCTTGTTCTTTGACGATGCCGTAACCCAAAACAACCGTGCCGGGATCAATGCCCAAAATAATGCGCTCTTTTGCTTTTTCCTTCTGCATGATACAATATTACGAAAATCTGTAGAGACGTGATTAGTCACGTCTCTACTATTTTTTGCATAAAATTTAGTAACATTGTGCCCAAATCCCTACGGTTGACAAAAGCACAGAAAAAATATGTTGGACTGGCTATCAAACTGCTTGTGTTTGGTCTGGCTGCGTGGTATATCGTACGCAAAGTGACGGACAAGACGAGTTTGGACAAGTTTCAAGCCTTACTAAATGGCCTGGAACAGAGCTCGGTGGTATGGACACTCTCTATCGTGGTCTTGTTGATGCTTGTCAATTGGCTGATGGAAGTGGTCAAATGGCAGTATCTGGTGCGGCGAATCGAGAAAATTTCCTTTTGGAAAGCCTTTCAATCGGTCTTTTGCGGACTGACTTGGGCAATTTTTACACCCAATAGGCTCGGCGAATACGGCGGTAGGGTGTTGTTTTTAAAACCTGAAAACCGGGCCAAAGGTGCTGTGGCGATGGGGGTGGGCCTGTTTGCGCAGTTGGTACTGACCAGTATCGCCGGTTCGTTAAGTATTGCTTGGTTTGTCTGTACATTTCTGGATCCCCCCTTATCGGTACAGTTTGGGGTGTGGGTGTTGGCTGTATTGTATGCCACGGGTTTTTTGGTGCTTTTTTTCAATGTACGTTGGGTAGATGTATTGGTGGGAAAAATACGCTGGTTAAGGCGGGTAAAACCTTTCTTTGCCGTCTTGGAAGACTATACGATCAAAGAACTCGCCGTGGTGCTGTTCAATTCTTTTGCACGGTTTGTGATATTCACATCGCAATATATCATCTTGATGGAGGCTATGCTGCCTGAACTGCCTTTTATGTCGACGGTATTTATGATCTTCATTCTTTTCTTTGTACAATCGGCCTTGCCGACATTGGATATCTTCGATTTCAGTGTGCGTAGTTTTGTGGCGAGCAATCTGTACAGCTATATTACGACGCAAGAGATTGCGGTGATGGCGATCGTTTCGTGTATCTGGTTTGTCAATCTCATTTTGCCTGCTATCTTTGGGGCTGTTTTTGTGTTTAAAATTAATTTCTTCGGTGATTCTAAATCTTAATATAATCGTATTGTTTCTGACTTTGGTCTATGTGCTGTTGGTCATTTACATGCGCAAGGGATGGAAGTTCATTGCCCTACCAGCCTCTTTGCCTCCACCGACAAAACGGGTATCGGTCATTATTGCCGCGCGAAACGAAGAAGAAAATATCGGCCGAACGATTGAATGCCTGTTGCAACAGGATTTCCCCAAAGATTTGCTGGAGATTATCATCGTGGATGACCATTCGGATGACCGAACGTCTGATCTAGTTCTTGCTTATGCAACCCGTGGGGTATTGCTTATCCGTTTGAATGAATCGGATAAACTCAATTCCTATAAGAAGAAAGCCATAGCAAAGGCAATAGAAAGCTGCCGGGGAGAGCTCATTGTGACCACGGATGCGGATTGCCGCATGGGAACACAATGGCTAAAAACTATCGTGGGTTATTTTGAACAGCAGGATCTGTATATGCTGTCTTCGCCGGTTGTCTACTCGGAAGAGAAGAGTTTTTTTGAACGCTTGCAGACGTTGGAATTTCTGTATCTGATCGGCTTGGGTGCGGCAGGAATTGGCAATGGAAAGCCTACCACGTGTAATGGGGCAAATCTGGCCTATCGAAAAGATGTCTTTTTGGAATTGGGAGGATTTAATGGTATCGACAATCTGGCATCGGGTGATGATGAACTGCTTTTGCATAAAGTAGCCGAAAAATATGCAGATCGTATAGGCTTTTGCAAATCCAGAGAAGCTATTGTATATACCGATGCAAAGCCTGACTTGTGGGCATTTATCAGTCAGCGGAAGCGTTGGGCATCAAAGAGTACCCGGTACAAGAGTAAGGCTGTGGTCGTATTAGGAGTGCTCATTTGGTTGTACAACCTAGCTCTTTTAGGGTGTTTTGTCGCGGGGGTGTTGGTTTCCGTGGATTATCTGAAATTGTTTGCTCTTTCTTTGTTGGTGAAGTTTTGGGTGGAATATTACTTTATGCAACCTATGGCTGCTTTTGCACAGCGGAAGGAGTTGCTGCGGTACCTGCCTTTATTGACAGGTCTGCATGTCCTTTATTTGGTGTATATAGGTGTCCTTGGCAATATCGGCAAATACGACTGGAAAGGCCGACAGGTCAGGTGAGGGAGGGGTGCGAGGTTCGGGGTTAAAGATTAATTGTTTAATTGGTTAGGAGGATTGGCGGTAACAGCATAAACAGTTAATCAATTAAACGATTAAACAGTTAGACAATTACTTCAATTTTGCCCCTACTATCCGTAGTGTTGAGCGAAGCGGTCACTACGGATTGGCTATAAACTGGAGTCTGAGACTCCAAACCATTTTGAAAGTCCTTAGAGACCCTTCGGAACTCTAAGGACAGTTAAGAGTCAAAGAAACTGGATTATCTCAATTTTACCCGAATGGCATCTTCGGCGGCCTTGACGATTTCTTCCGGATTTTTGTCGGTCGTATCGACAGGATCCAATACCTCCCAAGACATGGGTACAAAAGGTTTGAGCGGAAACATACCGTATTCGACCATTTCGTAAGATCGGTTGATGGCGATGGGTACCACGAGTGCATCTGGATTTTTCTTGAGCAGTGTCGCTATTCCCCCCACTTGGAAACTCTTCATCCTCCCATCTTTGGTACGTGTTCCTTCGGGAAAGATAAAGGCGGACCAATGTTTGGTTTTCATGTTATTGGCCAATTTCAAGATCTCGCTAATGGATTGTTTAGGATCCTTACGGTCGATGTTGGCCGCTCCACCATGTACGAGATTGTACGATATACTGGGAATATTGGCTTTGGCCAGCTCGATCTTGGAAATGAACTTGCCGTGAAAACGGCGTAAAAAATAAATCAAAGGCGGGATATCGAAGGTACTTTGGTGGTTGGCGACAAAAATAATTGATCTGCCAAGGGGAAGTTTTTTATTGTCAATGAATTTTACACTGTTGAACAGGGTATAGTTGCAGGCGGTAAGGAAGAAATTGAGTATATCTACACTTTTTTTATGAGCTGCATAACCACCTAGTTTCAAGGAGAGCCATTGTATCGGATGAAAAATCAATAATACGATCGAAAAACAACTGTAAAATAGAGGGGTAAGGATATATCCGATTAGTTTTCTCATGTTGTACTTTAATGGTGCAAACTTAGAGAAATTTGGGTTTATATGCAATATGCACGGGTGTAAGAGGGAGTGTAAAAAGGGTGTTAAGTATAAAAAAACGTCATGTACTAAAGCTTTATGTATAAAAAAACAATGATTCATGAACACTAACATGGTTCGCGCCAACAAAGGTAGAGACGCAAAATCTTGCGTCTCTACTGGTGATAAGATATTCTATTTTTTTGATTCAGCCTCTTGTTATTTATACGCAAACACATCACCGAGCTCATCGTTGGCGGTAAATGTGTAATCCAAATTGATCAATTGGCCTGTAGCAATGTCGATGACCATACCATGAATAGCCAGATCATCTCGATCTTTCCAGGCGTTTTGTACAATGGAGGTCGTACATAAATTGAATACTTGCTCTTTGACGTTCAATTCTACCAGACGATTGGTCTTTGCTTCTTGGCCTTCTAGCGCGTCAATCTCTTTGGCATGAAGACGATAAACATCTTTGATGTGACAAAGCCAGTTGTCAATGATTCCATATTGATTGCGGCTCAATGAGGCTGCAACCCCACCGCAGCCGTAGTGGCCGGCTACGATGACGTGTTTTACTTTAAGTACGTTCACCGCATAGTCCAATACGGATAGCATGTTCATGTCCGAATGTACACACATATTGGCAATATTACGATGCACAAACACTTCACCAGGTTTTGTGCCTGTTATTTCGTTGGCAGGTACGCGACTATCTGCACAGCCAATCCACAGTATTTCGGGATTCTGTCCTTTTGCCAATTGTTCAAACCTGCCGGATCTGTCGTTCTTTACGAACTCTACCCAGTTGTTGTTTCCGTCTAATATTTTTTGAAATCCTAATTCTAGTTCTTTGTTTCCCATGTTTTTTTAAAGGCTAAGAGCATGTTTAAGGTGTCAAGCTGGTTTCAAAACTCGCGCAGGTGTACCTGGCCTGACGGTAGTCTGGCGTGTTGCGTATGCGTATAAAAGTACAGGTACACGTATGGTGCGTGCGTCAGAATTGGATTTTGAGCCTCCTTAGACAATGCCAATTTACAGTATTTATGATTAAAATCGTATTAATTAAACTACTTTTTGTAATTTTTGTTTCTTACGGAATGTCTTTTTTTTATACGTCACATCCTGAAGCTCTATGTTTAGGCCTTTACTGAGTGCGTTTTGTTCGAAATCCTTAATGACTTCGATGACATCCTTGTCGATAAACTTGCTGTGTTGTCCGTCAATAAGTACAGACTCCACCGATCTAGGCAAGTTATAGAGTTTCTGCTGAATGGGCACTTTGTTTAGGAATGACACTTCTTCGGCCAATATGAGTACGGCTTTGTTGTTGTTTTCGCCGATGATATTGAACTTATACGCATTTTGCATATTGGCTCTTAGGATGTAGAACGTTGCTACTAAGATACCGATACCTACACCTGTAAGCAAGTCTGTGAAAACAACTGCCGCCACAGTGATCGTAAAAGGAATGAACTGATCTAGCCCTTTACCATACATCTGTTTGAATAATGCCGGTTTGGCCAATTTGTAACCTGTATGCAATAGGATTGCTGCCAAACAGGCCAGAGGGATCATATTGATCAATGTAGGGATGGCCAACAAAGCAACCAACAACCATATACCGTGTAGCATAGCGGATTGACGTGTACGTCCTCCGGCATTGGCATTAGCAGACGAACGGACAATGACCGATGTCATTGGAAGTCCGCCCAAAAAACCGCTTGTCATGTTGCCGACGCCTTGTGCAACCAATTCCCTGTTGGTTGGCGAGTTTCTTTTGAAAGGGTCTATCTTATCGACGGCTTCGATGCTGAGCAATGTTTCCAAACTGGCGATGATGGCTATCGTAAAAGCCACGATCCATACTTCTTTGTTCACAATTTGGCTAAAATCAGGAAAGACGAACAGTCCTGTGAATTCAGCGAATGAAGATACCGCAGGGATCGATACAAAATGTGCGGGAAACAAGGCAAGTGAGGTGCCCTGGAAGAAATACCCCAATCCTACACCAAGCAATACGACGACCAATGGCGCAGGCACTTTATTCAGTTTTCTAAAAGATGGCCAAAAAATCAATACGGCAAGAGAAAGCAAACAGATGATGGCTGCCCCCCAATTGATTGCCGAGAAGATATTGTTTCCGTCAGCTTGGTCATCGGTCATACCCACTGCTAGGGGTAATTGTTTGAGGATAATGGTAATACCGATGGCTGCCAACATCCCCAAAATAACAGACGAAGGGAAATAATTGCCTATCATACCGGCTTTGACTATACCCAGGACAAGCTGGATAACACCTGCAATGACGACGGCCAGCAAAAATGTTTCATAAGCACCGAGTTGTTGAATAGCGCCCAATACAATGACTGTCAATCCTGCCGCAGGTCCACTGACACTGAGTGGAGATCCTGAAATAGAGGCGACGACGATTCCTCCGATGATGCCTGTCAATAATCCGGCAAACAAGGGAGCTCCGGAAGCCATAGCTATCCCTAGACACAGGGGTAGAGCGACCAAGAATACTACGATACTCGCCGGGAAATCATATTTTAAGTCTCTTTTTGATAACTTCAAAAAAGCAGACATACGTGTTCCTAACATATAAATTTACGTTGAAAAATGTAATACTAACTTAGAAGCTGTTTAAAATCATCGCTCTTCTTTTAAGCCACAGTCTAAACTCTGGACTAAAGAGGTACATGTATTTACATGAAATTTAAACAGGTCCTTTGAATCCTAAAGATGACGCATTTAACAAGATAACTGTGTTAAATGATACGTCTGCATGATATGTCGGTATTAGCAGTTAGGAGGGGGGGTAGGTACAGAAGGGTGGAAGCTACAAATGCTTTTCTCGTTCTTGAGGTAGTTGCGTGTCTTGGCATTATTTTCAACGGTAGGGTTGAAGCCAAGATAGTCGATGGCATCTGGTTTGAAAATCTTTACACCATGCTCGTGAAGGTCTTCGTTGTTCGTCGTGTTGTTATTGGAGGTCAGTTCGATTTCCAACTGCATCACGACTTGCAAAATCGTACCTTTGTCCAATACATTTACAAACATAGGAGTAGCAGAGATGAGCATCTTCGAGACGAAGACCAAAAAACAAATCTTGGCAGAAATTATTCTTTGTGCTTTATTGAACATATACTCTTTTTTACTAACTTCTCTACAAAAATAGAATTTAAGATCAAAAAAACAATGTTTTGGGAAATTTTATTATGAAAATTTTATAAAAACAGACAAAAATATGTGAAAATTAACAATTTCATAACATTCATTGCTTGGTTGTGCAGGGCAAACACCTCTGCTGTTTGGTCTTGATTGCCCTCCGGTAGCTATGCTATATACACATCTTTTTAGCGTATTTATTAACAGTTATTTACAGGTCAAATTCATGTAGGTAAATCTATTATTTGCACTACATTTCTCTCGATACTTCCTTTGTAGAATACTGTCCCCCTTTGGAGGGGGAAGGGGGAGGAAAATAAGCAAGTAGTTAATAATAAGCTACCTGTATATTCCAGCCTCCCCCTCCCGCCCCTCATTTCCATCGCACCCCCCTCAAAGAGGGGGATATGCATGCGTGCTACCTATAAAATGATTGCTACGCGATTCACGTTATTCTGGATGACAAAGACGCTAATTCATAATTTTCATTTGTTCATATTTATTTCTAAATTCGGTAAACATTCCAAAAGATTACTATGAAACAAGATTTCATCGATAAAATAACGACCTCTTACAATCCTAAAGGAGCTTTTATCCAATTGGGCTCGGGGATATTGGATGGCGAAATCATCACCGATGCGAAAGTAAAACTGGCTTTGAAAATGATGAACCGTCATGGGCTGATCGCGGGAGCGACGGGTACGGGTAAGACGCGGACGCTGCAATTGATCGCCGAACAATTGTCCGACAATGGTGTTCCTGTATTTATGTTGGATGTAAAGGGCGACCTTTCGGGATTGGCCGAGCCTGGCACTACCAATGATGCCCTCTTGGAGCGTGGTAATGCAGTAGGTATCCCTTTTGTGCCTTCGGGCTTTCCGATCGAGCTGTTTTCTCTAAGTGGAAACATAGGTATACCTATGCGTATCACGGTATCGGATTTTGGCCCTATACTCTTGTCCCGTATTCTGGATCTCAACGATACGCAGACTGGCGTGTTGAGCGCCTTGTTCAAATATGCCGATGATACCCAACTGCCCATCGTGGATCTGGATGACCTCAAGAAGCTATTGTTTTATCTATCGGAAGGACCAGGTGCAGAGGAGATCAAAAATGACTATGGCAAGATCAGTTCGGCCAGTTCGGGAGCGATATTACGGAAGATCGTTGCTATTGAACAGCAAGGGCTTGCCCATATTTTTGGTGAGAAGGAGTTCGATATTCAGGATTTGTTTGGCAAGGTAGACGGCAAGGGTGTGATTACCTTGTTAAATATTTCGGACATACAAGACCAACCTCTGTTGTTCTCTACCTTTTTATTGAGCCTTTTGGCACAACTGTTCAAGAAATTACCGGAAGTAGGTGATTTGGACAAACCTAAACTGGTATTTTTCTTTGATGAAGCACATCTTTTGTTCAATGGTGCATCAAAAGCTTTTTTGGCACAGATCGAGCAGATTGTCCGTCTTATCCGTTCGAAGGGTGTGGGTGTTTTCTTCTGTACGCAAGCAGCTACGGATATCCCCGAAAGTGTATTGGGACAGTTGGGTAATCGGGTGCAGCATGCGCTTCGTGCCTTTACACCGAATGATGCGGAAAATCTACGCAAGACTGTGAAGACCTATCCGACATCGGTCTTTTATGCAATCGATAAAGTGCTGACGTCTTTGGGTACAGGACAGGCACTGGTGACCGTATTGAATGACAAGGGTATACCTACCGAAGTGGTGGCGACACACTTGGTGCCGGCCCGGGCTGTCATGGGCCCTTGTGATCCGGGGATGTATAAAGATATCGTGAACCGCTCTGATTTTTACACCAAATATCAAGAGCGGATAGAACGTCGGACGGCTTCCGAGATATTGGAGGAACGACGTGTTCAGATGGAACAACAACAAGCCGCCGAGAAGGCGAAACAAGAAGCACAAAAGCAAGCAGAAAAACAATCCAAGACGAGCACAGCTTCCCGATCGAGAAGGCAAACTCCCTTGGAAGCCGCACAGACGCAAGCGAGTAGAACGCTTGCCCGTGAAGGGGTGAAGATACTGGGCAAGATAGCGAATGGGATTTTGAACTCGTTCTTTAAAAAAAAGTAGAGACGCAAGATCTTGCGTCTCTACGTTGGGCTACAAATTTTGTCGGTGCACTAAATATAAAATCTTATCTTTGTCAATAATTCGTTAAAAATTTAACAGATTTAATTATCTATGGGAAAACCTACTTTATTAATTCTTGCTGCAGGTATGGCGAGTCGTTATGGGTCACTAAAACAAGTCGACAGTTTTGGCCCTCATGGAGAGACGATTGTGGATTATTCTATTTACGATGCTATTCAGGCAGGTTTCGGTAAGGTTGTCTTTATTATACGAAAGGAATTTGAGGATGTGATGCGTGAGAAGTTTGACGCAAAGCTGGCCGGCAAGATTGAAGTGGATTACGCTTTTCAGGATTTTGATCTGAAAAAATTCGGTGTTGACCGTGAGATAGAACGTACTAAACCCTGGGGTACGGCCCACGCGGTCATGAGCGCCAAGGACTTGATACATGAACCTTTCTGTGTGATCAATGCGGATGATTTTTACGGTACAGATTCCTTTGTGAAAATGGCCAGTTTTTTGCAGAATGAGGTTAGGGATGACCACATGGCTTTAATGGGCTTTCAAGTGGGCAATACGATGTCGGACTATGGATATGTATCCAGAGGAGTCTGTGAAGTGAGCGCAGAGGGCAATATGACATCCGTCACGGAACGTACGAATATCTACTATGTGACTGATGATTCGGGAAATCGAAAGATCGTATATGAGGAGAATGGTGTACAACACGATCTTCCTGCCGATGCGAGGGTGTCGATGAATTTTTGGGGTTTTACACCTAAGGTCTTTGAGATAGCTCTGGAGATGTTTCCGAAATTTGTAGAAGAAAATGGTGATAATCCCAAGGCTGAATTCTTTATTCCTTCCGTACCGGATTATATGGTCAAGCATGGGATAGCGGATTTTAAAGTTATCCCCACCTCTTCGAAGTGGTTTGGGGTGACCTATCCGGAGGATAAGCCTATTGTACAGGAGAGTATTTCGAGATTATTGGTAGAGGGCGTGTACCCACAGAAGCTTTTTTGAAATAAAAAAGCCGGTTTTTGGACCGGCCTTAGCATATTATAAAGACCTGGCAGACTTCGAGAACCTGTCAGGTCTTTTTTTTTAGAAAAAGCTTATTATCTTTGGTTTAGGAATAAATCATATCATCATGAGTTGTTATACCTATTTTATTCGGGCACTTCGCTACATGCTAGCGTTTGTAGTGGTCTGCAGCATAGCTTTTGCTATTGACAAAGAGTTGTGTGGTGGGGTATTGGATAGTTTTCTATCCCGGGTCAATCCTCGTTTGGCAATTGAATATGTAGATGCTAATCTACGGTTGGAAGCTATTATAGATTATGTAAAAACAGATTCTTCGTCGATTCTAATGCGGTTTTTGTGGAGGATATAGTTAGGGATATTTATTCGTATTTCTGCGTAATATTCATTATATTCGTATAAAACGAAAACATCATGGCATTAAAAGAAATCATTAAGAATCGGATTGTCGAGAACGAAACGGCCGATTTGAAGTCCTTGAAGGAAATGTATGCGGTCCACGCAGGCGCGACTGATCTGGATGAGGAGTCTTCACTGGGCCATGAAGATTTTGCTAAGCAGGACGAAAGCCGCGAATCGGCCAGAAGCCTGCAAGGACGCATCAATCGTGCACAAAATCTATTGGATGCTTTTTTACAGTTGGACTTTGGTCCGAAATCCAGTGTGGAAGCGGGAGCTTTGGTGCTGACGGACTCGTTGAATTTTTTTGTCGGTATAGCGTCCGCAGCATTTGAACATGAAGGAAAAAGCTATATAGGCTTGAATACGGATGCTCCTATATACGAAGTTTTGCGCGGTGCAAAAGCCGGAGATGAAGTCGTCTTTAATGAGCAGAAATATAAAATAGCTGAAATCCTGTAAAGAAATTTCACTGTCCTTAGGGTCTAGCGTAACTTGTCCAGATTTATCGCATACGCGTCAAGTTAAGGATATAACCGTTCTTTTATGTCATCCTGAGACTTGCCGAAGGATCTTCTAACTGTATAGTTTTTAGATCCTTCCTATCGTCAGGATGACAAAAAACGCTTAAGTTGACGCCAATGCGATTTATCGGGAGCGGTCGCTAAGGGTTGGGCAATGGAGATGGGGTCTCGGACTCCTTTATACATATAGATAAAAAGGGCTGTGAAAATTTTTTCACAGCCCTTTTTTATTAAACGAAGCGATGTATTATTTCACTTCTTCGAAGTCTACGTCTTGTACATCATCTGCACCGGATTGGCTTCCTGCATCGTCTGCTTGTGAGGCATCGCCTTGCGGCTGTTGTGCTCCGCCTTGTTGTGAGGCTGCGTACATCTCTTCGGATGCGGCATTCCAAGCATTTTGCAGCTCGGCAGAAGCTGTATCGATATCGGCAAAGTTTTTGGCAGCATGTGCTGTTTTCAACTTTTCTAGACCGGCTTCAATCGGAGTTTTCTTGTCGGCAGAGATCTTGTCACCATATTCTTTCAGTTGTTTTTCTGTAGAGAATATCAAGGCATCAGCAGTATTGAGCTTGTCGGCTTCCTCTTTGATCTTTTTGTCGGCCTCGGCATTCGCTTCGGCTTCCTGTTTCATCTTTTGGATTTCCTCATCGGACAATCCGGAAGATGCCTCTATACGTATATTCTGCTCTTTTCCAGTCGCTTTGTCTTTTGCCGATACTTTGATGATACCGTTGGCATCGATGTCAAAGACAACTTCGATCTGTGGCACACCACGGGGTGCTGGCGGAATGTCGGTCAACTGAAAGCGGCCCAATGTACGGTTTTGTGCTGCCATAGGACGTTCTCCTTGCAATACGTGGATCTCTACAGAAGGTTGATTGTCGGCGGCAGTAGAGAACACTTCCGATTTTTTGGTTGGGATCGTAGTATTGGCTTCGATCAATTTGGTCATTACGCCACCCATAGTTTCGATACCCAATGAAAGTGGAGTCACATCCAACAATAAGACATCTTTTACTTCTCCGGTCAATACACCGCCTTGGATAGCGGCACCTAGAGCAACGACCTCGTCTGGGTTTACCCCTTTTGAAGGTTCTTTGCCAAAGAAATCTTTCACTGCATCCACGATGGCCGGAATACGTGTCGAGCCGCCCACCAAGATGATCTCATCGATATCGGAAGTGCTGTAGCCTGCATTTTTCAAGGCTGTACGGCATGGTTCGATCGTACGTTTTACCAAGTCTGCTACCAAGCTTTCGAATTTGGCACGTGACAATGTGCGCACCAAGTGTTTAGGACCAGTGGCATCGGCAGTGATGTACGGCAAATTGATCTCGGTAGATGTGGTACTTGATAATTCGATTTTTGCTTTTTCGGCCGCTTCTTTTAGCCGTTGCAATGCCATAGCATCTTTTTTCAAGTCAAATCCGTTGTTTTCATTGGCAAATTCTTCGGCCAACCAGTTGATGATGGCATTATCAAAGTCATCACCACCTAAGTGTGTATCTCCATCGGTAGATTTTACTTCGAATACACCATCTCCTAGCTCAAGTACAGAAACATCATGTGTACCACCACCACAGTCGAACACGACGATCTTCATGTCCTTGTTGGCCTTGTCAAGACCGTATGCCAAAGCTGCGGCAGTCGGTTCGTTGATGATACGTTCTACTTTAAGTCCTGCGATCTCCCCGGCTTCTTTCGTTGCCTGGCGTTGTGCATCGTTAAAGTAAGCAGGTACAGTAATGACGGCCCGGGACACTTCCTGTCCGAGAAAATCTTCGGCAGTTTTCTTCATTTTTTGAAGGATCATGGCCGAAATCTCCTGTGGTGTATATTTGCGATCGTCGATCTCTACACGAGGGGTGTTGTTGTCTCCTTTGACGACCTTGTAAGGTACATGAGCAATCTCTTTTTGCGCTTCATCAAAAGTAACACCCATGAAACGTTTGATAGAATAGATCGTTTTATGAGGGTTGGTGATAGCTTGACGCTTGGCCGGGTCGCCTACTTTTCGCTCTCCGCCATCTACAAAAGCTACCACAGAGGGAGTGGTACGTTTTCCTTCATTGTTGGTAATGACTACCGGCTCATTACCTTCCATTACGGCTACACATGAGTTGGTAGTCCCTAAGTCGATTCCTATAATTTTTGACATATCTCTTAATTATTTCTTTTTTAGTTTTTATAGTATATCATCTTATTAACAACCCTTGTGCCAATAAATCGTTTGGATGATTAAATGAGAAAAGGGTATCATATTGGCTGAAATATGACACGCTTTGGTGACAAAGTGTCATTTTTTGCCAATAAATCGAATGTTAGCGCACGAATCCTTTCGTGTGCTTGTTTATCGAGGCACACGAAAGGATTCGTGCGCCAGCGTGCGTGCCAGCTATGTGGAGACGCAATGCATTGCGTCTCTACTAGCGGAGCCCTGTCTAATAAATCAACTGTTCGAGTATCCTTCGCCTCAAATTGTCCCGTATATTGCCGCGTTGGAAATAACGGCCAAAAGCATTCGAAAAATCATCCAACGTCATCGTCTTGGACTTTTTGTCTCGCCAAGTGTTGGGTACCGGATCATTGGTATAGGTTACCTCGGTCGCCCAATAGTGGATATGCATCTCTGGAATGACCATGCCCAATATCATACCTGGCAAACCATGGCTGAGTGCAGGTCCTGCCGAAACAGGGATTTGATCTGTATAGTAAGCGATCAGATAGAGGGAGTCTTTGGTCGCTCCGTTGACGCGTCTACATTCAAAACCGGCAATATTGCGGTATTCGTCCGTAAACCGCCAGGTGATGGGGGACAGGGAGTCCGAGAGAATATACTTTTCATCGATGGTCATCTGGATCTGTGACTCAGACTTTTTGAGGTCTTGATAGATAGCTTTTTGTGCATTTAAATTTCGCATGTTTGGTCTTGGTGTGCTAGCTCCGGCACTTCTGCCACTGCCTTGTCCTCTTCCGCCGGACATATTTCCCCGGCCTTGTCTACCTACCCGCATTGCCTGCGGATTGGCTGCCGCTTCGGGGTCTGCATGGAGCATCAATGTATGGTTCTCGTCAAAATACAGATCCATCTTTTGGGTCTGGGTTTCGGGGATGTTATTGATGTCTCCACCTCCTATACGCATTTGCATACCTCGGCCACCTCCGCCTCCCCGATTGGTATTGTCCATGTTGGACATCATTTCACGCATACGGGCACGGGTATACGTGATCCGGTCAAAGGATATCTTGCCTCTAGTGCCAAAATAGGCATGTTGGGCGAAAGATAATTCTACGCTCACCAGGGCAATCAACAGTAAAATATATCTATTCATCTTTTTTCTTTCCTAAGTTTTTGTTAAAATCCCATTTCAGTCCGACCAAGAAGTATCTTGTCAACATTTGTTGTTGTGTTTCAGAATAGTTGGTCTCCGAGACGGATCTGTTTATATTATTGTAGGTATTGAATAGGTCAAACCCTTTCAGACTCAACACCAGGCTCTCGCTTTTAAGTAATTTTTTGCTCAGTTCGATATTTGTATAGAATTGGGTGATCGGTTCTCTAAACAATTTTGTTGGTCCTGCATACGAATAGTGCATAGAAGAGCTGATCTGGAATTTTTTTGGCAAAAAATACCTTAGCATTCCACTTGCTCCACTTGTAAAATTTGTGTAATTGAGTTCGCTATTGATACTATTGTTTTGATTGTTCAGGCCTACTCTGGCGTTGATGTCAAAATCCAATCCCGATGAATTTTGTTCGTTGAAACTAATACCTACGTTACCATTGGTGTTTTGAGAATTGTTGAGGACGTAGTCGCCTACTTCTCCATATCGGATATAACTGAAGCCATTGTCGAATGTCAATCCGGAAAAGATGTTAAACTGTACCTGTTGGTTGAAGACGGGTTTGTTGAAATTGGCATTCAATCCTGCTGTCCAGTTTGTTTTGCCATCTACGTTGACATAGGTGCTTTTTACGACTGTATTGGACTCTATCGATCTTTTGTTGACAATGGGATTGGAGACTAGACTGATATCGCCGTTGATATTGAAGTTTGTACCTCGTAGTAGACTTATCGTGTTGTAATTTAGTCTGAAGTTATTGCGCATGGCTCTTTTCAGATCGGGGTTGCCCAATTGTATGTATAGGGAATCTGTCTGTGGTTGTAAGGGTTGTAATTGACCGAATGTAGGAATGTTGTAGTTGTTCTGGTAAGAGGCATTGAGGCTTTTACGGTTCGATAGCCTATAGTTTACGGACAGGTTAATGTCATTGTCCCAAAAATCCCGAGCCAGATCAATATCTCTGTAAGTGTCGATGAGGGATTGGTTTTTGTAGGATGTTCTATTGGAGATATTGATCATTACTTTCTCAAAGTTCATCCCAAATTGGGCATTCACGCCTTGGTTGACAGATTTGTCCATTTGATTTTGCGAAAAGACCGAATCTATGACATTGGACAGTGTGTTTCCATTACTGTTATAGGCATCGGTTCGGTTCTGTCCGTTGGAACTGTTGAACAGGTAGCCTATGGAAAAGTTCAGCTTTTCGTTGATGCGGTTGTTGAAGCCCAGCTGACCGGAAAAATTGTTGTTGAAATCATCTCCGATACGGTTTTGATGGATGGTTCGTTCACGCCCCTCGGTATAGAAATTGGTCTTCTGATACACCTGATTGTCCGATTTGGACTGTCTGTAGGCGTTGTTCAAATGCAGGTTGATGGACTGCCCCCTTTTCTTTAATCGTTTACGATAGTTCAGACGAACGCTGTTGGAATTGGAACTGTTTGTATTGTCATTGTTGCCCTTGAAGTCCCGAAGTATTTCGCCATTTTCGTTGCTGACGCTGTTGGAAGACTCGCTGCTGCTGCTGTTTTTGGTCAAACCGGCATTGAACTGTACGTCCATGTTTTGCGTGGAATCTATTCTAAAGCGAAACCTAGACCTGAAGTTGTGCCTGTCGCCGCTGTTTTCTGTTTTGGAAGAGGAATTTGTCTCTTGTATGCCTCCGTTGGGGATGATCTCTTTGTTGTAGCTTTGCCGCTCATTGTCGTTGCTATTATCATTGTAACCATAGCTGGCATTCATGTTCAAGCGTTTTTTCAGGAATTGATTTTCATAATTTCCGCCTATATCACTATTTTTCGGATTCCCTATGATCTGATTGTTCATCCGTAGGTTGCCTTCTCTACCTGATGATCCCATATTGGAGGTGTTGGCTGTGATACCGATGCGTTCGGTGCGATTGAACTTGGCGGCAAAAAGGCTTCCGGCATAGAGATTTTCAGTTCCATAGTTGGCTTCCGCATTGCCGAATATCCCTTTTCGGGCTTCCTCTTTTAAGACGACATTGACGGTTTGCATCCGTACACCGTCATCTATTCCCGTTAGTTCGGCCTCTTCGGATTTGCGTTCGTACACCTGCACTTTGTCGACGGCATCGGCGCGGACGTTGCGTATGGCTATTTTGGGGTCATAACCAAAGAATTCCTCGCCATCGATCAAGACTTTGGATACGGATTTGCCGTGTGCGGTGATCTGTCCGTCGGCCGATACGGTCAGCCCGGGGAGCCGTCGCAATAGGTCTTCAAGCTTGGCGTTCTTTTCGGTTTCGAAACTCGCGGCATCGTATTCGATCGTATCGCCTTTGATACGGATGGGGATTCGCTGTGTGACGACGACCTCTTCGATAAGGTTCATTTGCGAGTTTACCTCGATATCCTCCAGTTTGAGGTCTTTGTCCTCCACTTTTAACGGTTTGGAGATGATCTCGAATTTTGGGTAGGTCACCAGCATGAGGTAATCTCCTTTGTCGATGTTTTTTATCTCAAATCGCCCGTTCTCATTTGCACGGGCAAAGTGTTGCAATATAGAATCTTGGTTTAATAGCACAATGGACGCATTGACCAATGGTTTTTTATCGGACTTGTCGACCACCTTGCCCGAAATACCGGACTGTCCGTAGCCGAGACCTGTGATGAGCAGGAAAAGAATAAATAAAAGCTGTTTTTTCATGTATATTATTGGCAATACGTGGCTCAAAGGTAGCAGAAGAAGTATTAATAAATGTTAAATGAATTGCAACATTTTGATGACTGTTTTCTTTATTTAGAATGCCTATTTTTGCAGGCAAATCAGAAAGAGATGAAGTTTGAAGAATACCTAGCTTACTTTGAAGCTATTTTGGCCGATCCGGAAAAATATCCTCCTTATTCGAACGTTGAATACTTGAACTACGCAAAATTGAACTGGTCTCGGATGAACCGGTGGCTGAAGAGATTTGAAGTCAATGAAGACCTAAAAAGCCGCATTGTAGCTGTCGCTGAGCCACAACAATGGCTATTGATTACAGAACCTTGGTGTGGCGATGCTGCACATTCGGTGCCTCAGATCGTTCGGATGGCAGCGCTCAATCCCCTTATCGAGCTGGACATCCAATTGCGGGATACGGAGCCTTACCTTATCAATGATTACCTGACCAACGGCGGCAGATCGATCCCCAAATTGATTGTCCGTAATGAGGTGGGGGAGGATTTATGGATATGGGGGCCACGTCCGCAGCAGTTGCAGCATATTTTTGACCGGATGAAGGCGGAGCAACGTACGTTTGAGGATATGAAGGAGGCTCTGCAGAGGTGGTATAACGAAGACAAGGGGCGAGAGATACAGAAAGAGTTTTTGGAGAATTTGTAAAAAGAGGCTGTCTCATAAACAAAACATCATCGTAATTGCGAGGTCACGAAGCAATCTGGTGATGTCAAAACCACGAAGTGCTCTGCGAAGCAAAACGCAGATTGCTTCGTCATACTTCCTCGCAATGACGCGTTTTTCTTAATTTTGAGACAGCCTCTAATTAAGGCTTTAGCTTTTGCAATAGCCATTCCTGTATTTTCGTTTGTTGCTGTGGAAAGGTCCAATGTCCGGTTTCCTGTACCACATAACATTCTTTGGGTGCTTTGATCTGATTGTATGCGGCATAGTAGGAAGTTGGGGGACAGGTATCGTCGTTGTATCCCCATGTATAGAAGCCGGGAACCTGGACGAATCGTGCAAAATTCACGACATCATAATAAGCCGAGACCTTGATCTTATCTTCTTTGGCCATGAAAGGCGCATTTCCTTTGTTGAACATATGTGGCCAACCGCCTGCACGACCATGGAGATAGCCTGTCAGGTCGCTTAATGCCGGATATATAGACACGAGGTATTTTATACGACTGTCTAGTGCAGCGGTCGTAATGGCTAAGGCTCCACCTTGGCTACCTCCCCAGACAGCCAGGTTTTCGCCGTCAAATTGAGGTAAGGAAAATAGATAATCTACCGCCCGGACACAGCCGAGGTACACTCTTTTGTAATAGTATCTATCTCTATCATCCAGGTTGGCAAATGGATAGCCTTTCAATGCGGATGCTCTCAGGTTGTCATAGAGTTCGGTGCTGTAGGTGACAGGTATGCCGTGGATACCTATCTGTAAAGTAATTATCCCCTTTTCAGCAAGCTCGATTGAGCCGTAATATGGACGCACTCCCGCACCGGGAACCTGTAGTACAGCGGGGTATTTGCCGGCTTCCTTGGGTGTAGCCAATATGCCGTAAAGCCGGGCTCCTGTTTCAAAATGCTGTATATTGACTTGGTAGACATCCACTTTTTCGGTACAGCGTTCGGGCAGGAGGGTGATTTTGGCGTCCATGGGTACTTTGGAGGCTGCTTCTTTTGCATTGTTCCAGAAGTCCCAGAAATCTTCCGGTAGTTTTTGTGTGGGCTGTATACGCTCAGGGGCAAAGGCTGCGGTGGCAATGCCACGGTATTCCTTGCCGTTGACTTTGACACGTGCTTCACAACGTAAGAAACCAGGTTCTTTCAGTGTGGCAGCCTTGCCGATAGGGGTGTACGGAGCTTTTGCTGTGAATGTTCCTTTTTGTGAAGGATCCATTTTTTCCAGTCCGATGCTGTATTGTATTTCTACATTTTTTAAGGGAACCTGATGTTCGAGTACGGTAACGGTAAAACTAGCTTCTTCACCCAATTGGTACGTCCAATCTGCCTTGTTGGGCGTGACCAATACCTGGATGAGTTCGTTGGAACGGGTTTGGGCCGATACCGTATTCCATAGGAACAGTGTATACGCCAACCCTAAAATAAAAGATAATCTTTTCATGTTACTTCTAAATTTGAGGATATATGGAGTTTAGGGATATTATTACGGTTCTAAAATTACATATTTTTGCCTATTTTCGAAAGGAGATTTTTTTTGTGGGTTTAGGGTTTAACCGATTAATCGATTAACCGGTTAAACATTCAAATAAAAAATTAGCTATGCATATTGAAAAATTAAGGGAATATTGTTTATTGAAAGCGGGGGCTACCGAAGATATGCCCTTTGGTCCGGATACGTTGGTATTTAAGGTCGGAGGAAAGGTTTTTCTCTTGGTTGGACTGGATCAGATGAATGATTTGTCCTTCAATGTAAAATGTGACCCTGAATATGCAGTGGAACTGCGAGAAGAGTATGAGCGTACAGTGATTCCGGGATATCACATGAACAAAAAGCACTGGAATACGGTGTACTGTAATAGACAACTTGACGATAGACGATTAAAAGATTTGATCGATCATAGCTATACATTGGTTGTCCAGTCGCTACCTAAAGCGATAAGGGATAGCATCTAAAAAGATAATTCTATCTAATTGCTGTGTTCTAGCACACATGTGAGACGCACTGCGATGTTGTAGATACGTAAGATCTTACGTCTCTACTAACCTCTACAATTTAAGAAATCCCTACTTTGAAAAATAGTACTATAATTAGGAATAAATGTAATAGATAGCGCCTGACTGTACATGTACTTTTGCTATACTGTATATAGATAAACCAAATACATTGTAGATGAGTAAGCAAAAAATTGTACATCCCGATAGAGATGCAGCTTTCGTTACGGGAGCGTATTCTGATGGAATCGTTGCGGGCGGGTTCCTTTTTATCAGTGGACAGGCTTCGGTAGACTTCAAGACCTCGACTTTTATCCTGGGAAGCATAGAAGAAGAGACAGCCCGTACGATGGAAAATATAAAATCCATTATCAAAGCGGCAGGAGCTACGATGGATGATGTGGTCAAGAGCACAGTGCATTTGTCCAATATCGAAGATTTTGATCGGTTCAATGCCGTATATGCGAGTTTCTTCGGACAGGTCAAGCCTGCAAGGACTACCGTACAGTCGGTGCTTGCGGAGGGGATCTGTGTAGAGATCGATTGTATTGTAAAGCTTCCGCATACCAATGGGAATTAATACTAACTCACATATGCAAATCGCTGTTGTAGGATTAGGGCTGATGGGGAGCAGTATTGTGGTTTCGCTATTGGCTTCGGGGCATCAAGTCGTGGCATTGGCTCCGCTGCCCGGAGAGAAAGAGATTGCCATCAAACATATCGTGGGACTGCTGCGCCATGCCGATGATTCCAATCTACTGACCAAGGGATTGGCAGCCAGTGTGCAGGCGCTAAAGGTGACCGATGACTATCAAGACATAGCTCCCTGTAAATTTGTACAGGAATGTGTGATAGAGGACAAGGATATAAAGAAGATTGTCTATCAAAGGATTGCTGATCATGTGTCGGAAGATACTGTCATTGCGTCTAACACGTCGGCCATACCGATCAGTGAGTTGCAGCAATTCGTGCCTATGCCGAGCCGTTTCATCGGTGTGCATTGGGCCGAGCCAGCGTATATGACACGTTTTTTGGAAGTAACCTGTGGTGAGCAGACGGATATGGTCGTGGCGGAACATGTTGTTCAGCTTGGCAAAAACTGGGGAAAAGAGCCTACTTTGCTCAAAAAGGATATCCGCGGCTTCATTACCAATAGATTGATGTATGCCGTGTACCGGGAGGCTTTGACATTGGCCGAGCGGGGGGATACGACCCTGGAGGATGCCGACAAGATCTTCCGTTACGACGTAGGTTCCTGGATTACGTTGATGGGTATTTTCAGGCGCCTGGATTTTGTGGGGTTTGCCGATTATATACCTTCATTTGCCAGCCTCCTTAAGCAACTTTCCAACCGTTCGGATGTGCCTCTTGTGATGGAGCGTATGGTGGCCGAAAATGCCAGGGGGATCCACAATTGTAAAGGGCTGTACCCCTACAGTGAGCAAGAAGCCAAAGCATGGGAAGAAGCCTTTGCACATTTCAATAAAGATATTTACGAGTTGGCGACCCAATATGGCGAGCAGCGACTCCTAGAAGCTATACCCTATGATGTTGAAGAAGACAAATTATATGATGTTGAAGAAGACAAATTATCAAAAATCTGAGGCTCTGCTGGCGCGGGCCAGCCAGGTTTTAGCGGGAGGCGTAGCTTCCGAATTTAGAAAATATAACCATCCCCATGCTATTTTTTATACCCATGGTGAAGGTACCCGGGTGTATGACGTAGATGGCAATGCCTATCTTGATTTCACATTGAGCCAAGGTCCTTTGATCGTAGGTCATTCGCATCCCCATGTGTTGGCGGAGGTGGAAGCCTATTCCCGTCAAGGGCAATTGTATGCCGGACAGCATATCAAGGAGATCGAACTGGCCGAGAAGCTGAACCAGCTGATTCCTTCGGCAGAACTGATGCGTTTCTGTCTGGACGGTTCCGAAGCTGTTCAAACAGCTTTTCGTGTCGCTCGTTCGAAGACCGGAAAAAACAAATTCTTACGTTTCGAAGGGCATTACCACGGGTGGCTGGACAATGTGGCCTGGGGTATCAGCACGCCGTCTGTGGAGGCTTTGGGCGATGAAGAAAACCCCAAGGTCTTTCCCTGGTCGGCAGGGTTGTCTTCCAATAGCCGGGAAGATTTTATCACATTATCGTGGAATGACCTGGATCTGGTCGAACGTGTTGTAGCCGAGAGGCATAATGAATTGGCAGCTATCATCACCGAGCCGGTCATGTGCAATAATGGCTGTATAGTGCCGAATGAAGGCTTTTTACAGGGCCTGCGAACTGTATGTGACCGTTATGGTATCGCCTTGATCTTCGATGAAGTGATTACGGGGTTTCGGCTGGGACTGGGCGGAGCACAGCGGTATTACAACATCCTGCCCGATCTGTCCATTTTTGCGAAAGCCATCGCCAGTGGGTATCCGATCAGTGCCATTGTGGGCAAACGGGAATGGATGGAAGAGATTGTCTCGGCAAGGGTCATCCATGCGGGCACCATGAATACAAGTACCCCGACCGTTGCGGCAGCATTGGCAACGATAGATGTCTTGGAACGTGACCCGGATACATACGATCGGATGTTTCGATTGGGTAGGAGGCTGATGGACGGACTTCGTACCGCCGCACAAACGGCAGGTCAAAACCTGTTTGTCCAAGGTACAGGGCCCATGTTTAATACATCCTTTACCGCATTGCCCGATATCCGGAATTACAGGGACACACTTCAGACCGATAAGGCCAAACTCAAACAGTTTATCGCCGGACTGCACGATCGTGGGATTCGTGTCATCGGAAGGGGACTTTGGTATATCTCTGCGGTGCATACAGAAGATGATATTGAACAAGCGATCAAAGTTGCGGCAGAGGTATTAAAAGAAATAGATTAAATGAAGGCGACGAATGGAAGAGCATGCCCGATCATGGTAATAGGGCAGGATAAGCTAGCGTACAGCATCGTATCCGATCTACTGATGGGAGGACATGCGGCACTTTTGTTGACGACTGATCAGCAAGGGGCAGAAGAGGCTATATACAACAGTGAAGTACCGTGCAAAAACCTGTGTATCCTTACCGAATGGCCGGAGAAGATACAAAGTACATTGGTCGTGCTCGTGACGACCGATGAAGCAGAAGTAAAAAGAGAACTCATCGGGCAAGTGGAAGGACGGTGTGCAGCACATACGATCATTGCGGTCAATCTGGAGAGTGTGGGTCTGGATCAACTACAGAAACAGATGCAGCATAAAACGAGGTTGTTGGGGCTGAACTGGACCTATCCCGTTTATCGGAACTTTTTTGCAGAGATCATCTGCAATGACCATACAGACCCCCAGGCTTTGGATCAGCTGACGCAATGGTTAAAAACGTATTGGAAAAAGGATCCTTCCTTGGCAAAAACAGGATTCAGTATCCGAGCGAGACTGATGGCAGCGATGTTGCGTGAAGGGCTGTATCTGGTAGAAAATGATTTTGCTTCTATCGAAAGCGTAGATCGGGCTTGCTGCAACGATGCCGGTTACTATCTGCCTTTCACGGGGAATTTCAGATACATGGATCTGATGGGAACCTATGCTTACGGCATGGTCATGAAGGATCTGAACAAGGAATTGTCCAATATGGATACTTTACCGGGGATCTTGCAGGAAAAGCAACGTAACGGAGAGGTGGGGATGGATGCTGGAAAAGGTTTTTATAGCTATTCTACCGAAGAAAAGGCCTATTGGCAGGCTGTCTTTGATGGATTCAGCCGGGAGATACAACAATTGATAAGCAAATACCCCCATGAGCCGTCTGATTATTGATGCCCATTTGGATCTGGCGATGAATGCCATCGAGTGGAACCGCGACCTGTCCATGTCTTTGGAACAGATCCGTTTGAAGGAAATGAATATGAAAGATAAGCCTGACCGTGGAAACGGTACGGTTTGTCTGCCCGAGTTGAGGAAAGGAAGGATCGGTTTTGTCGTAGCCACCCAGTTGGCCCGGGTCAATCCGTTCAACAGTGCATTGACAGGTTGGAATTCTCCGGCACAGGCTTGGGCAATGACGCAGGCACAGCTGGCCTGGTACAGAGAAATGGAAAAGCAAGGGGAGATGGTGCAGATCGTGGACAGCAAAGGGTTGGATACCCATATCAGCTTGTGGAACGATACGAGCATACCGGACGATAGAAAACCGATCGGTTTTCTACTGAGTTTGGAAGGTGCGGATTCATTGGTCACGCCGGATTACCTATACGAAGCACATGGCTATGGTCTACGCGCTTTGGGGCTTTCTCATTTTGGGCCGGGTAGGTATGCCGATGGAACAAAAACAGCGGGACGTATCCATTCCAAAGGATTGGAATTGATGAAGATCATGGGCGAACTGAACATGATATTGGATGTGACCCATCTGACGGACGAAGGCTTTGACCAAGCTATGGAGCTGTATGAAGGGCCGGTTTGGGCCAGTCATCACAATGCCCGGAAGATCGTGCCGAACCAAAGGCAATTGAGTGATGAGCAGATCAAGCGGTTGGTCGAGCGCGATGCCGTGATCGGGGGGATGTTGGATTGTTGGGCGATGGATATCCGGTTTATCGACACGGTTTCGGATCCCTGGCAATTGGATATCCGTCTGGAGATGCTGATCGACCACTGGGACCATATCTGTCAGATAGCCGGAAATTGCTTACATATCGGTATAGGAAGCGATCTGGACGGCATATTTGGTACGGAGCAATCGCCCTGGGATATGGATTCTATCGCAGACCTGCAAAAATTTGAGTACCTTTTGTCCAAGAGAGGGTATAAAGACGAAGATATTGATCATATTTTTCATGGGAATTGGTTACGGTTTTTGAGGAATGCATTGTGATATGAGTCTTTGTGTCACAATATTATTTTAAATAAAATGTACTGGTATATACTACATACAGAAAATACAGTGGATACTCCCGCATTATTGGTTTATCCCGATCGTATCCGCAAGAATATCGAGGTGCTCAAAAGTATGATCGACGATCCCGATAGGTTGCGGCCCCATGTCAAAACGCACAAGAGCAGGGAAATTCTGCGTATGCAGTTGGATGCAGGTATCCGTAAGTTCAAGTGTGCCACCATCGCCGAAGCGGAAATGCTAGGGGAATGTGGTGCACCGGATGTGCTTCTGGCTTACCCACTATATGGCCCTAAGTTGGATCGATTTATGACATTGGTCGAACGGTACAAACAGACGAAATATGCTGCTTTGGTGGACAATGCGGATGCAGCACGTGCGCTATCAGACAAGGCCGAAGAGCATGGTCTATGTATGGATGTATTCGTCGATCTCAATGTTGGTATGGGACGCACGGGTATCCTACCGGGTGAGTCTGCTTTGGAACTGTATCGTCTGTGTGGAGAGTTGGACGGACTAGCGATACAGGGTTTTCATGCGTATGACGGGCATGTGCGTGAGATAGACCTAGAACAGCGTAGGGTTGTTTGTCAACGGAATTTTGCACCTGTTGATGCGTTGGTAGTACAGTTGGTTGGTGAAGGGTTTCCTAAACCTCGGATTATTATAGGTGGATCGCCGTCTTTTCCGATCTATGCCCAATATCCCGAAGTGGAATGCAGCCCTGGGACTTTCGTCCTGTGGGACAAAGGGTATGCAGATACTTTGCCCGAACAGAATTTTCTTCCGGCTGCAGTGCTGATGACACGTGTGGTTTCATTGCCTTCGGCTACTACGATTTGTGTAGATCTGGGTTACAAAGCCATTGCTTCCGAAAACTCATTGGAAAACAGGGTGTACTTCCTGAATGCTCCCTCCCTAAAACCTATAGGCCATAGTGAAGAACATATGGTATTGGAAGCAGGAGCGGATCATCGGTTTAAGGTGGGTGATGTGCTATATGCATTGCCTATACATATTTGCCCTACGGTAGCGTTGTACGACAAACTTTTGGTCGTGGAGAATGGGGTTGTTGTAGATGAATGGGAAGTAGTAGCAAGGAAAAGGTAAGACATTAATGATAAGGTACAGAACATTTTGTACTTTATCCGGTCTTGTTTCATCATTATTGTCCATTGAGAAAAATAGAGCATTTTTAATCTATGCTTGCTTCTACTAAGCGGTCATTGGCTCTGCTTCCAGTACCTTTCTATACTCTTTGGGTGTCATTTCTTTAAGCCTTTTGAATTGTCGATTGAAATTTGCCAGATTATTAAAACCACATTCGTATGCTATTTCAATAATGGTTCTGTCCCTGTCTGTCAACAGTTTGCAGACATGTCCGATACGTATCGTGTTGAGATACTCCACGAAGGTCATTCTAAAGTGTTCCTTAAAGAAATTGCAGAAGGTTGTGGTGGCCATATTTGCCTCGTTTGCCACCTCTTTTAGGGAGATATCCCGATGAAAATTGCGTAGGACATATTCTGTTATCTTGCTGAATCTATCGGAATACATATCTCGCGTGTTTTCCATATAGGAAGGGCTAGCGAGCGGTTCGTACTCTGTACTATGGGACAATATGTCGAATATTTCAAAAAGAGATACCAGACGCTTTAAACCGTTTTGATTGGGCATTTCACACATGATTTTTGCGATTTGAGCCCGCGTGTGGCCGAGGATGACCAATCCTCTTTTAGAAAGATGGAGCACTTTCTTTAAGGATTCGGTCTCGGGGAGATGTAGAAAATTGTGACCTAAGAAGTCCTCCAAAAAATGCAGGACGACAGCATCGGCCTTTTCGGTATTGCCCTTATCAAAATATTTCTGATCGTTAACCCAGACATGTGGCAGTGCGGGCCCCATCAAGACGAGATCTCCCTCCGAGAATGTCCCGATATGATCGCCGACCATACGTCTGCCACTGCTCTTATTGACCAAAACGAATTCGTATTCAGGGTGGTAATGCCAAGGGCAGGGAAAAAACAGTCCTTGCTCTTTGAAAACAATAAAAGATTTGTCAAACTCCTTGGGCAACCTGTATTCTACAGCTTTCATAATACTCGATTTATAGGGTTTCTGATACTAATTTACGGGTTAGATGTGTGGTATACAAGAAATTTCTTGTGTTTTTGAAAAATAAGATCATGATTGTAAAATATCCTACCAATGGGGGAAATATTTATCCTTAATTGGAATTTATCGTTTAATTGTTTATTATTGTATATGTCACTATTCAGATTAGATCGGAATGCCTTTAAGGCGCAAAGTGCCGAAGAAGCTGCAAATCATGCTGTGTTTATTACCAAAGAAAAAATTGGAAAGAACGCCTTGAAATTGCAGCTTATCTTAATAGTGTAGCCTTCAACTATCCATTGCAATCGCCTCCTAGATTAGATCGAACTAAGTTTAAAACTTCTTCCAGACTTTAGTATGAGAATAGGGCAGTCGCTTATTTATTGATAAAAATAAACGGAGGTTTTTGTTATACAGTTTTTGTCCTCTGGCCGGACAGGCCCTTCATTTTTGTCTTAACACAAAAACGAAGCAAAAAAGTCAAGACTCTGTTTAGCCTGTTCAAGCCGCCACGCTACACTACGGAAGCGCCTTTCGCAAGGTCTCCACCCCTCCATCCCCCTACAAAGACTGGAAAGGCTTGCATTGTGCTAGCTGTAAGTCATCAAGACCGCAGCTCCACGGGCTTGCTTTCCATGCTAAACAAGGTCGTTTTGGGGACAATGCCGTTAAACAAGAGATTATGCTGAAAGCAATATCCTTACAGCTACGAAAAATGCCGCCTCCGGATATTTGACAATAGCAGTGCGATGCACTACCATTGTGTCAAATGTCCGAAGCGGCGAGTTTTTTGGGTACTTTTTAGCGGAAAAAAAGTACCTGCCCGTCCGGCATGAGGACAAAAGAAAACTTGTCTAAGTAATTCCTCCGATTAATTTTATAAACAAAAATAAGATACGTTTGTCTTGCTCAGCCTTATATCTCTACTTTTGAAAAAAAATATTTGGGCTATTCAATTAAATCTGTTAATTTTGTTATGCTTGCATAATAAAGGTGTGAACATTCTATTCATGAAAAATCGACTATGAACCAAAAGAACACAATTGATTATTTTTTAAAATCTGCGTGGCAGACTGTAGCCAACAAATATAACAATATTGCTTCGCAACATGGCTTTACACAAGCTGCCGGATATATTTTGATCAATATACACAAAGAAGGTACTCCAGTTTCTCACATTGCTAATTTTACAGGAGTGAAGACGACTTCTTTGTCGAGAGTGTTGAACAATCTGGAGGCTTTGGGGTTTATCTATAGGGAGACAAGTGACAAAGACAAGCGCTCGGTAAAGGTGTACCTCACTCCATTGGGTGTCGAAAAAAGAAAACTTGCCAAGGATGTGGTTCGCGGTTTCAATGAGTATTTAGAATCACAATTTTCTCCGAAGGAGAAAGAAGAATTGATTCGAATGTTGGCCAAGGTCAATGACCTGGCAAATACCTATGAGCCGGAAGAGGTGTTGACAGTGGACAGTTGACAGTGGATAGTTGATAGTGGACAATTGAGAGGGGATAGAGGACAGTGTAGGAGACTTGGAGAGGGGGAGACTGGGAGAGATACGAGATGTTGGTTTATGGGATAGAGGACAGTTGAAAGTGGATAGTTGAAAGTGGATAGTTGACAGCGGACAATTGAGAGTGGGGGATTGGTGGAGATACTAGGTGCAAGGATGAAAGACAAGAGTCTAAATACTAAGTACTCGATACTTAATACTATAAAAAATGAACAGAAGCATAAAGAAAGTTGCCGTTTTGGGATCAGGTGTAATGGGTTCGCGTATTGCGTGCCATTTTGCTAATATTGGTGTAGAGGTATTGTTATTGGACATTGTTCCCAATGAGCTGTTGCCTGCGGAAGAGGCTAAGGGCTTGACCTTAGAAAGCCCTATCGTGCGCAACCGTATCGTGAATTTTTCGTTGGATACAGCTGTCAAGTCTAATCCGGCACCTTTGTTTAGCAAATCTTTTGTCAAACGCATCGCGACGGGCAATTTTGAAGATGATATGGCCAAAATCAGCCAGGCAGATTGGGTCATCGAGGTGGTCGTCGAACGCTTGGACATCAAAAAATCAGTTTTTGAGCGTGTAGAACAGTACCGTACACCGGGGACATTGATTACTTCCAATACATCGGGTATTCCTATACATTTGATGACAGAGGGACGCTCGGAAGATTTCAAACAACACTTCTGCGGAACGCATTTTTTTAATCCCCCACGCTATCTGGAATTATTGGAAATCATTCCTACTACGTCTACTAAAAAGGATGTCGTTGACTTTCTGATACATTATGGTGATAAAATGCTGGGCAAGACCGTGGTTTTGTGCAAGGATACTCCTGCTTTCATCGGTAATCGAATCGGTGTATATTCTATGTTGGCACTGACACACTTGGTCGATCAGATGGGATTGACGGTAGAGGAAGTGGATAAATATACAGGACCTGCCATGGGTCATCCCAAGTCCGCTACTTTCCGAACAGCAGATGTGGTAGGGTTGGATACCTTGGTCAATGTGGCCAACGGCTTGGTGCAAAATGTGCCGGATGATGAGGCGAAAGACGTATTCCAGTTGCCAGATTTTATCACCAAGATGGTGGAGAACAAGTGGTTGGGAGAGAAGACCAAGAAAGGTTTTTACGAGAAGGTCAAAGGCAAGGATGGACAGTCGGAGATTCTTTCTCTCGACCTCAAGACATTTGAATATGGCTCCCAACAAAAAGTGAAATCTACCACACTGGAGGCGACCAAGGCTGTAGAGGATATCCGTAAGCGGATGAAGGTCTACGAGCAAGGAACGGATAAGGCGGCTGAATTGTTTCGGGCCATGCACTATCCGCTCTTTGAGTACGTATCGAAGCGTGTGCCTGAAATCACGGACGATTTTTTCCGTATCGACGATGCCATGCGTGCAGGTTTTGGATGGGAGATCGGGCCTTTTGAAGTATGGGATGCGCTCGGTGTACGTGAAACGTTGGAAAAGATCAAAGCGGAACCCAAACGTTTGCCTGGGCAACAAGGTGAAGTGGCACAGTGGGTGCATGATATGTTGTCGGCAGGATGCGAAAGTTTTTATAAGGTAGAAAATGGTGTACGGCATTATTACGATATCGCTTCCAAGTCCTACAAACCCATCCCAGGTTCGGAAGATCTGATCGTACTGGATCATATCCGGGATACGAAAACAATATGGAAAAATTCGGGTGTTTCGATCATTGATCTGGGAGATGGTATCATCAATTGTGAATTTCATACAAAGATGAACACTATTGGTGGCGACGTGATACAAGGGATCAACAAGGCTGTTGATCTGGCTGAAAAGGAATATCGTGGTTTGGTCATCAGCAATGATGGAAAGAATTTTTCGGCAGGAGCCAATATCGGAATGATTTTCATGATGGCCGTAGAGCAGGATTATGATGAGCTGAACATGGCCGTACGTATGTTTCAAGATACCTCCATGCGTTTGCGATATTCGTCTATTCCAGTTGTGGTAGCTCCGTTTCAGTTGACATTAGGAGGTGGTTGTGAATTTTCGATGCATGCGGATTTTGTGCAGCTGCATGCCGAAACCTATATGGGATTGGTGGAATTTGGGGTTGGTGTCATTCCGGGAGGTGGCGGCTCCAAAGAGTTTGCGCTGCGGGCTTCGGATGAGTACAGGGATGACCAGATTGTACAGAATACATTGAAAGACCGTTTTTTGACCATCGGTCAGGCCAAAGTGTCTACTTCGGCGGTAGAGGCTTTTGAACTGGGGTATTTGCAGGCCGGAAAATATGGCATTACGATGAACAGATCAAGACTGCTGGCCGATGCTAAAGCAAAGGCTATCGAATTGGCTAATGCCGGTTATGTGCAGCCTGCTCCCCGAAACGATATCAAGGTGTTGGGCAATCAGGGATTGGGTATCGTATATGTGGGGGCATCGTCTATGCGTGCCGGAAATTATATCTCTGACCACGACAAGAAGATTTCGGAAAAGTTGGGTTGGGTAATGTGCGGTGGCAACCTTTCTGCTCCTACTGAGGTATCCGAGCATTACTTGTTGGATCTGGAGCGGAAGGCTTTTTTGGAATTGTGTGCCGAACGGAAAACGTTGGAGCGGATACAGCATATGCTGACGAAAGGGAAGGCGCTGCGGAACTAATTAGATTAAAAGTATTTAGTAATTAGTATTTAGATTGAGGAATTAGATGTATAGGATTTAGTAGTTAGTATTTAGATCCTGTACTATTTCAAATATTTAAAGCGTTATGCTTTTCTGAATAAGTTGAGGTCTAATACTAATATCTAAAAATTTATTAAGATATGCATAATTATAGAGAATTAAAGTTGTGGCAAAAGGCTATAGAGGCCGTTTCTGAACTTTATAAAGTTACTGAAACATTTCCCGACAAAGAGCGATTCAATTTGATTAGTCAGATAAATCGAGCAGCTGTCTCTATTCCGTCCAATATCGCTGAGGGTGCTGGAAGAAATTCGGATAAGGAGTTTATTCACTTTCTTTCGATAGCCCATGCCTCTACATATGAAGTCGAAACACAATTAAATTATAGCAAAAAATTTAGGATATTTATTAGAGGAAGACTTTGATAAGATAGCAGCAATGTTGAATGAACTGTTGAAAATGAATTATGTTTTCCAACAAACACTGAAATCGAAATGCTAACATCTTTTGTCTAATGTCTAAATACTAATATCTAATTACTAACTACTAAGCAACATGGAAGCATACATCATAGCAGGATACCGTACAGCGGTGGGGAAAGCTCCGAGGGGAGGGTTTCGTTTTATGCGTGCGGATGATTTGGCGGCAAGTGTCATCAAACATTTGGTAGCCTCCGTCCCCAATTTGGATAAGGAAGATATTGACGATGTGATTGTCGGGAATGCCATGCCCGAAGCGGAACAGGGTATGAATATGGCCCGGTTTATCGCATTGATGGGCCTGGATACGGACAAAGTGCCGGGAGTGACAGTAAACCGATACTGTGCTTCGGGTTTGGAGACCATTGCCACAGCAACGGCCAAGATCAAAACGGGTATGGCTGATGTCATTATTGCGGGCGGTGCTGAAGTCATGTCGGGCATGCCATTTGGAGGCTGGAAGATCGTTCCCAATCCGACCGTTGCCAAAGAGCATCCGGACTGGTATTGGGGCATGGGCTTGACGGCCGAAGCGGTAGCACAGGACTTTAAGGTTTCGCGCGCTGATCAAGACGCTTTTGCACTGAAATCCCATCAAAAAGCAATAGCTGCTATACAGAATGGTCATCTCAAAGATGGTGTCGTCCCCATTACGGTTACTGAAAATTACCTAAAGGATGGTAAGATCGCTAGCCGTAAATATGTGGTGGATACCGATGAAGGGCCACGTGCGGATACCACGTTGGAAGCATTGGCCAAACTGAGACCGGTATTTGCTGCGGACGGTTGTGTGACGGCGGGCAATTCATCACAAACCTCCGATGGTGCCGCTTTTGTGTTGGTCATGTCTGAAAGGAAAATGAAAGAACTAGGGTTGAAACCCATTGCCCGTTTGGTTTCTTATGCAGTAGCGGGTGTACCACCACGTATTATGGGTATCGGTCCGGTGGCCGCTATTCCCAAGGCATTGGACATGGCCGGTTTGAAAAAGGAAGACATTGATTTGTTTGAGTTGAATGAGGCTTTTGCTTCGCAGTCTTTGGCTGTGATACGGGAGTTAGGATTAGATGAGGAAAAGGTCAATGTCAATGGCGGTGCCATAGCATTAGGGCATCCGTTGGGATGTACAGGAGCCAAGTTGACCGTGCAGATCTTGAACGAGCTGAAACGTAGGGGACAGCGATATGGTATGGTCACCATGTGTGTCGGTACCGGGCAGGGAGCGGCAGGAGTGTTTGAAATGCTGTAAAGCATTTCGGAGCAAGGATGAAAGGAGTAAAGAGCAAGGACTATTGGAATAAGGATGAAAGGAGTAAGGAACAAGGGCTATTGGAACAAGGATGAAAGGAGTAAAGAACAAGGACTATTGGAATAAGGGACAAAGACTAAATAAAGGAATGCATAATTTTAGAAAGTTACAGATTTGGTTAGAAGCAAGATTATTAGCCAAGGAGATTCATTTACTTTTGAAAAAATTCCCAGAAAGTGAACGCTTTGGTATGATAAGTCAATTGCGTAGATGTTCGATTTCTGTTCCTTCCAATATTGCTGAAGGGACATCCCGTTCCTCTACCAAAGCTTTTTATCATTTTTTAGAAATCGCTTTAGGGTCTTGTTTTGAGATGGAAACCCAGATTATATTGTCGCAAGACTTTGGGTACATTACAGAGGCAGAATATGCAGATATTGTTGAGAAAATCATTATTCAACAAAAACGTATAACAAAATTTATGGGAACATTGGGATGAAGATTCTTGGAATAAGGACAAAAGAACAAAGATAAAGAGAAACCATATAGAAAATCCTTACTCCTTGTTCTTTCATCTTTAATCATAAAAAGGAACTGTATAGGAAGTCTTTATTCCTTAATCTTTTTATCCTTAATCTAAAAAAACATGAAAGAAGCAATCAAAGGTGGAGAGTTTGTCATTAAGGAAACACCGTATACAGACATTTTTATTCCGGAGGAATTTGACGAAGAGGCGCAGATGATACGCCAAACCTGTCTGGACTTTTTGGAGGCGGAAGTATTAAATATCCTAGAACGGATAGATGCGCAGGAAGAAGGCTTGATGCCTGCTTTGTTGGACAAGGCGGGGGAATTGGGGATGTTGGGTGTTTCCATTCCAGAGGAATACGGAGGTTTTGGCAAGAATTTCAATACGTCTATGCTGGTTGCCGATGCTGTCGGTAGTGGCTATTCTTTTGCGGTAGCACTGTCTGCGCATACAGGGATCGGTACGTTGCCCATCTTGTATTATGGCAATGCCGAACAGAAAGCAAAATATATTCCCAAACTGGCTACGGGGGAGTGGAAGGCATCCTACTGTCTGACGGAGCCTAATGCAGGATCGGATGCCAATTCGGGACGTACTTCAGCAAAATTGAATGCAGAGGGTACACACTATCTGATCAATGGGCAGAAAATGTGGATTACTAATGGTGGTTTTGCCGATATTTTTATTGTTTTTGCCCGGATAGATGATGATAAGAATTTGACAGCCTTTATCGTGGAAAGGGATTTTGGAGGTATTACAATGAATCCCGAAGAGCATAAGCTTGGTATCAAAGGATCGTCAACGCGCCAGATATTCTTTAACGATTGTCCTGTTCCTGTCGAAAATATGCTTTCCGACAGGGAGAATGGTTTTAAGATAGCGGTCAATATCCTGAATATCGGACGTATCAAGCTCGGTGCAGCGACCATTGGCTCGGCCCGAGCGGTCATTTCGCAGGCGGTAAACTATGCGAATGAACGGGTACAGTTCAACTTGCAGATTTCCAAATTTGGAGCTATCCGTTACAAATTGGCCGAGATGGCCACTCGTCTGTTTGCGGTCGAATCGGCTACGTACCGTGCCGGACAAAATATTGACGATGCTTTTGATACTTTGATGACCGGAGGTGTGGACGAGGCTCAGGCTAAGCTGAAATCCGTGGAGCAGTTTGCGATAGAGTGTGCGATCATCAAAGTCTGGTGTTCGGAGATGCTCGATTATGTAGTGGACGAGGGGGTGCAGATATACGGTGGTATGGGGTATTCGGCCGAGGCTCCGATGGAGCGGGCCTATCGGGATTCACGTATCAACCGTATTTTTGAAGGTACCAATGAGGTCAATCGTCTTTTGATGATTGATATGTTGTTGAAGAGAGCAATGAAAGGGGAGTTGGATCTTATGGGGCCTGCTCAGGCTGTGGCAGGAGAGTTGATGGCTATTCCGGATTTTGGGGGAGGGGATGACGCACCTTTTGCGGCAGAAAAGAAAATCCTGGCCAACCTCAAGAAAACGGGACTGATGATTGCAGGTGCGGCGGTGCAGAAACTGATGATGTCACTGTCAAAAGAGCAGGAGATATTGATGAATATCGCTGACATTATCGGTTATGTGTATGTTGCTGAATCAGTCTTGCTGCGTGCCGAAAAACTGTACTATACGCGGGGTGAGGCACAAGCAGCATATGCTATGGATATGGCGAAGGTGTATCTGTATTCGGCTATTGACAAAGTGGCTGTAGCTGGTAAAGAGGCTTTGTACTCTTTCGCTGAAGGGGATGAGTTGAATATGATGTTGATGGGATTGCGTCGTTTTACGAAAGCACAACCATTCAATGTGAAAGAGGCTCGCCAACGTATTGCTAAGAAACTGATTGAGGAGAATAGGTATTGTTATTGAATGTAGGTAGGGGCAAAAAATCTTTTGCCCCTACTATTGTTAAATATTTATATGAAGACATGCTGAAATTCAGCATGTTTTTTTATTTCAAAAATGAAATAAATACAAAGTCTATAAAAATAGTAGACTTTAATAAAAATATTTTTATATTTGTCGGGTCAACAGTAGGGGCAAAAAATTTTTTGCCCCTACTGTTGATAAAATGTAAAACAAAAGAACATAAGTCAAAATATGGAAAGAGCCATTGCCGTTTTAGGATTGGATAAATTTAAAGATAGGGTCACGTTGAAACATGTGGGATGGATCATTGTTCTTTTCAAACTTGTCATTGCGGCTTATTTTGTTTATCTACTGGTGCAGGGTTTCCGTTCGAACGCCTTTGAGTTTGGAGAGAAGTTTTTGTGGTTTATCCTGGCCGGATTTGTTGCCCAGCTCGTGGACGGAGCATTGGGTATGGCTTATGGCGTGAGTTGTACGAGCTTACTGCTCTGGTTTGGTATTCCGCCCAAATTTGCTTCTGCGAGTGTGCATACGTCGGAGATTTTTACGACTGGTGTATCTGGACTTTCGCATATCCGTTTTGCCAATATCGATAAGAAATTGTTTTTGCAGATAGTGGTGACAGGCAGTATTGGTGCTATTATTGGTGCTTATCTTATCGCAGATCTGTTCAATGGCAATGCTATCAAACCTTATATCTCTGCTTATTTGCTTCTGTTGGGGGTATACTTGTTGTACAGAGCGTTTAAGAAGAAAAAGGCGGAGACACAGAAAGTCAAACATGCCTCTTTATTGGCTTTTTTTGGAGGATTGCTCGATGCTATAGGTGGTGGAGGATGGGGACCGATCGTGACCTCTAATCTTTTGAGCCAAGGAAAAAGTCCGAGACATACGATAGGTACGGTCAATACGGCCGAATTTTTTGTGACATATTTTGCTACTGCGGTCTTTATCTTTTTGTTAGGGGTACAGCATTTGGAGATTGTATTGGGATTGATCATCGGTGGTGTCGTGGCTGCCCCTTTGGGAGCGCTTGTGGCTTCGCGGATCAATCAGCGCATCCTGCTTATTTTGGTCGGTATTTTGGTGGTGTTGACCTCTTCATGGGGAATTTTGTCACTGTGGTTGTAAGTAGGACAGACAACAAATAAATTTTTACGCTAGACATGTGTGAATGCAGCACATTTTTACCTAAGTTTGTGATATAGCTTCCCATATTTCTTGGGCCAGTTCTCGGATCGTGCAACCGGATAGCTGTTATATCCGTAGTGAAGACGATTTCTGCGTTTGTTTCTTAATTTTTAGGTTATGAAAGCGGAGTGTATAAACCATATAGCAAAACCCCATAGCTGCTTGTCAGCTTATGTTGAGTACTATTCCTACCGAAAGATCTCTGTGGAAAGAGGAGGGAAACTGATAAAAGCGATGCCTTACAGGCTTGCTACTTCTCTTGATTTTTTTTCTCGGCTCACCGCATAGAACTATTGAAAAGACTTCTTTGCAAGAGACTGCTTATTACCGTTGTGGCGTACGTGGCTACCGGACTTTTTCAAAATACACGATAGAAATCGAGGATGTTTTCCGTTCGTTTACCGTGAAATTCAAGCCTGGCGGATTTTATGGCATTTTTGGAATCCCGCTGCTTGAACTGACCAACCGTGATCTTCCGTTGGAAGATATGGATATTTTACCTGCAACGGAGATTCTGGATCGTCTTTCCGTGTTGGATGATGTCAATGAAATGAAAACCATTCTAGAAGAATATTTGCTCCAGATTATAGTCAGTCGAAAAATTCGGGAGTTTTCTGGTTATTTGCCGGACTATCTGATGAATGTGGGAGAATTGGCAGACAAACTGGGAAAATCCATTCGCCAGCTGGAAAGGATTTATAATAATCATATCGGCTTAGGACCCAAAGCCTTCCAAAATCTGCACAGGTTTCAACATTTGCTTCAGCTTCGCACGCAATCCCCACAGGAGAACTGGACCGGACTTTGCTATCGTGTAGGTTACTTTGACCAGTCGCATCTGATCAAAGATTTTAGATCCTATCTGAATATTACACCTACCCGTTTTGACCCTGACTTGTTTGCTTTCTGACCGGTTGTTCGGTTTTTGAAAGATGTCGTTTTTTACAATTTTTTCTATGAATACAGGCTTAATTTAGTCGTATAAAAGGATTAAATACTAAAAAATAATAACGACAAACATGAAACCGTATCTTTTTTTATCAATGACTTTTTTAACCTTGCTGTTATCGGGTGTAAAAAAGAGCAAACAGATAATAAGCCTGTGTGCCGTCCTATCGTCATTACTGACAGAGGAGATACTTATGGTATAGCATTGAATATGTATTACAACGCAGCAGGGCAGATACAAAGCATTATTGCGGGTGAAGACATGCGTAACTTTTCCTATACCGGGGCTACGATCATCGCCGCAAGAAGAATGCAAGGCATGAATGTCAAAGAGATCTATGAAATGAACAATAGCGGACTGCCTGTATCCCTTAGAAAAGAATATAATGCGTCCGGCAGCAACTGGATCAACTATCAGTTTGCTTATAACGGAACTGAAATAACGGAAATAAGCATAACAATCTATTCCGAACCTGCGCGGGATCTGAAGTACATTTATAGCTGGGAGAACGGCAACCTGTACAGCCTGACCGACCGAAGAGATACGCTCTATTTTGAATATGATACCGATAAAGCCTTTCAGCCCGGCGACGCGGTATATAATGCAATGATACGAGGCACAAGGGAAAGCACTTATATAGACCAAATGTTAGAGATGGGGATGCCCTATATCCGTAATAAAAATATGGTCAGGAAAATGACAGGTGTATATCGCTTATTAGACGATAATTATCATACCGCTGTCACGGAGTACGAATACCTTTTTGATGATAAGGGAAAAGTAGTAACCGTTACTGCGCAAAGGGACAACGACCCCGCCCAAACCACGACACTCCAATACGAATGTAATTGACACTAATAAAATCAGTGTATCATGAAAATGATGCCAACCCTTGTCATCTTTGGCCCTGATGGATAAATAACAAAATATATTTAATTCCTTTAAAAATCTTTTGTCATGAAAAAAGTAAAATGCATTATGATAAGAAGTCAACAATTTGAAATCGCCTGTGTATTGTGCGTCTGCATGGTATTGGCAGCAGTAAGCTGTAAAAAGGATAATGAGCTGACAAATGATCCGAAATCGGTCAAAGATATAGACGGCAACATATACACTACTGTAAAGATAGGCGATCAGTTCTGGACGGTAGAAAATCTGCGCACCACCAAATACAATGACGGCACGCCGATACAGCCTATTACCAATAACAATGACTGGATGGCTTTGACTAACGGATCTTACTGCTATTATAATAATGAGCCTGCCAACGACAATCCTTACGGTAAGCTGTACAACTGGTATGCTGTAAATACCGGGAAGCTGTGCCCGCGAGGTTGGCATATTCCCACAGAAGCAGAATGGACACAGTTAATAGATGCGTTGGGTGGAGAGGCAGATGCCGGGGGCAAAATGAAAACTATAGGGAATAAGGAAGCCGGAACGGGGCAATGGAACGAGCCAAATACGGGTGCAACGAATGAAAGCGGCTTTACAGGTCTTCCGGGCGGTTACCGTTACTATAGCGGTGGTACATTCAGTAGCATCGGAAACTACGGACATTGGTGGAGCTCCACGGAGTACGACGAAGGCATCGCGTGGGACGTACGGCTGCAGTATGGTGGTAGTGATATAAGCATCGACGGCTTCCATAAGAAAACCGGACTTTCGTGTCGTTGTATCAGAGATTAGGCAAAAAATGTAATACATGACAAAAAATGGAAACATTGGATAAAATTCTGAATGTCAATCCATGAGACAGAATATTTGGAACGTTTAAGCTAATTCCTGTCGAAGAAATAAATTATGGATTAGAAGAGTTTGAACAAGATGAAAAACAAACATTCTGGTATCTTATGAAAAGTCCGTTTATAGATATCCGAAGAAACAAATCTGATACAAAGCCGTGAACTGTTTTGTTTGATTAGGTAGGAATTGAATCAATACAGGCGATACGCAAAGAGAGTCTAATCATTTTCTATTAAATTTAAAAAAAATATATTACTGATTATCAGTGTTTTATAATGTTTTTGATTGTTTTGTATATAAAATCTACCAATTTAGTAGACTTTATAAAAAATGTTTGTATATTTGCCTTGTTCGTTCAATTGGCGTTGGCAACAATAAGTATACATTTTAAACAAAAACATGAAAAAAAACTACTATCAAATCAACCGTAGATCGGTTCACGGTAACACTGATCTTATTCATCTATACTGTTTGTCCATTCGAATGCGAATGTGTCTATAAATCTTCTTTCTCTTAACATCTGACAGGAAAGGGGAAGCTAGGCTTCCCCTCTTGTCTAATCATGAAAACAAGTATTCAATTGGCGTTGGCACTTGTAAAGTATCCATCATTAAACTGTATAAAAATATGAAAAATAACGGATTTTTCCGGATATTCCTGGTAGTTTTTGTCATCATTGCGACGAATTTTCAATCCCAGGCTCAAATCGAACCCAAACCTATCATCAATGCATCATTGACTGGAAAAGTTGTCGATGCTTATTCAAAACGTGCCCTACAAGGCGTTACTGTACAATTAGAGGCTGTAACACACAGTGTGCGTACAGATGCAAACGGAGATTTTCAATTTGTGACCGGGCAAAAATTACCATTTACGTTGATAGTCTCTTATGTAGGTTATCAAAAAAAGAGAATCGTGGTGGAGACATCTCCTGCTACGATTGAATTGACGCCATTGGTGGAGTCTATAAGCGAGGTAACGGTTACTTCGCGTCGTCGTTCGGAACAGCTTCAAGACATTCCAATTCCGGTTTCTATTGTCAGAGGTGCTGCTATAGAGGACGCGGGTGCTTTCAACGTAAACCGTTTGAAAGAACTGATTCCTACTGTACAATTATACGCTTCTAATCCGCGAAATACTACATTGAATATCCGTGGGTTGGGCTCTACTTATGGTCTGACCAATGATGGTATCGATCCGGGTGTCGGCTTTTATTTGGATGGTGTATATCTCGCTCGTCCTGCAGCTACTGCATTGGATTTTATTGATATAGAGCAGGTGGAGGTTCTTAGGGGACCACAAGGAACTTTGTTTGGAAAAAACACAACAGCCGGAGCATTCAATATTACATCCAGACTTCCGTCATTTAATCCTGAAGCGACTTTTGAAGCTAGCTATGGCAATTACGGTCATATTCAGGCCAGAACATCCATTTCTGGGGGGCTCATCAAGGATTTATTAGCTGCCCGTATATCTTTTTCGGGTACACAACGGGACGGGACCCTATATAATGTTGCAACAGATCGTCAGATTAATGACATCAACAACTTAGGCCTTAGAGGGCAGTTGCTGTTTACTCCTGCGGAAGATTTGAAGATTTCCTTGTCAGGAGATGTGACAAAACAGAGACCTGATGGCTATGGATGGGCTGTGGCCGGTGTCACGGCTAACGAGCGCTCGGCACACAGACAGTTTAATAAAATTATAGAAGATCTAGGTTATAAAATTCCTTACTCAAGTGCCTTTGAAAGAAAGATTGATCTGGATACACGTTCCAGAGCAGACAATGAATTGGGAGGTGCTGCCTTAAATGTAGATTACAAAATTGGTAACGGAACGCTAACTTCGACTACGGCATGGCGTTATTGGGATTGGGTGCCGTTGAATGATAGAGACTATCTGGGTATTCCGGTCTATACCATTTCGGCCGGAAATTCTAAGCATGATCAATACTCGCAAGAATTCAGATATGCTGGTGAAATCAATGATAAATTGAGTGGAGTCGTTGGTTTGTTTGGTCTATGGCAAAATCTGCGGACAGACCCTGTCCATACGGAAGAAGTGGGGGATGCCTATGGTCGTTTTGCGCAAAATAATGCCGCCGCTACAGATTACTTAACACCAGGGCTTTTTTCAGGAGTGGGTATCCGAACCAATTATGGTATCAAAAGCACAAGTTTGGCTGCTTTCGGTCAGTTAGATTGGAAAGTGACAGAACAATTGCACGTATTGCCTGGTATTCGATACAATTATGACAAGAAGATAGTGGACTATGATAGGAAGGCCTACTCGGAAGGGGATGTAAGCGGCTTTACGGCAGATCAGCTCAAGCTAAGGAATGCTGTGTATGTAGACCAGCAATTTAATGTGGATGATGATGAAACTAATTTTTCAGGGCAGCTGACTGTGCAATATAGATTTACACCATTGTATAATGCGTACGCGACATATTCGCGTAGCTATAAGCCTATTGGTGTGAATGTGGGCGGACTGTTGAATAAGACGGATGGCAGCGGGCAGCCGGATACAGACTTGGCCGTCGTCAAGCCAGAGGCCGTGAATCATTTTGAGATTGGGGTAAAGACCAGTCCCACAAGAAATACTTTTTTCAATATCACTGCTTATCAGACCAATATCGATGACTATCAAATCCAAGTACAGTCGCCGGATCCAAGTGTGAATCGTGGGTATCTGGCGAATGCGGAAAAAGTACGTGTACAAGGTTTGGAGATAGACGGCAGCTACCGGCCATGGAATTTCTTACGTATCAATGCAGCATTAGCTTATACAGACGGCAAGTATGTGACTTTCAAAAATGCACCGCTCCCCTTGGAGGAAACAGGTAAGGCTGTAGATGGTGCACAAGTATACTCCAAAGATGTTTCCGGACAGAGATTGCCCGGTATCTCGAAATGGGCGGGTTCTTTTGGCACAGAACTGACACAGGCAGGAAATCTGATTGGATTGGACGGTTCTTATTTCTTAGGGGCTGATTTGTTCTTCCGTTCGGAGTTCTCGTCAAGTGCTACACCATCCACCGTATTGAACATTCCTGCATACAGCTTATTGAATGCTCGTCTCGGTTTCAACGCATCTAACGGAGTATCAGTCTTTGTCTGGAGCCGTAACCTGACAGATACAGATTACCACGAACAATTGCTGGCTGCTCCCGGTAACTATGGACAATATGCCAGTGTAGTGGGGGATCCTTTGACCTATGGTGTGACGCTAAGGTATAATCTCAGGTAAAAACTATACAATACGAAAAGAATGAAAATATACAGAAAAACTACAAACGACAACCTTCCGGTCATATTTTGTCTTTGTTGGCGGATGCGAATGCATGGTTAAAAAGAATTCTATTTCTCTTTTGGAAGCATATAGGGAAAAATTCATTTCCCTATAGCTTCTCTCTTTAATTAATAATGTTACAAGTCTTCAATTGGAGTTGCGGCTTGTAAGTATTCACTATTAACTCTTCGAAAGTATGAAAAATTATAGAGTATTCTATTACTCTTTATCTGTTTTTTTGTTTTTGATCATTGCCCTAGGGGCAAGATCACAGGAGACAAAACCTATTATCAATGCGACCTTGGTAGGTCAGGTAGTCGATACGGACACCAAAAGACCTATCGAAGGAGCCACTATCCAGTTAGAGGCGGTAACCCACAGCGTGAAGACGGATCGTCATGGGCGTTTTGCATTTGTTACGGGACAAAAATTACCTTTTACAGTTATCGTATCTTATTTGGGATATGAATCAAAGAAGTTGGTACTGTCCGAATCACCGGCTACAATCGAATTGGATCGGAAAGACCAAAGTCTGGAAGAAGTGGTCGTCGTCGGGTATGGCACGCAGGAAAAGAAAAACCTGATTGGGTCAGTGTCCAAAATAGATCCGACAAATACAAAAACAATTCCGGAGTCAACCTTTGATACACAGATACAGGGAACTACTGCGGGTGTATGGATAAATGGAGGAACGGGGATTCCGGGCTCTAATACATTTATTAGAGTACGAGGGGCTACATCTATTAACTCGAGCAATGATCCTTTGTATATTATTGATGGTATTTTTGTGAACAATACGTCACTTCAGCAGATCGGAGCGGACCGGGGTGTATCCCCTCTTGCAGATATAAATCCAAATGACATTGAGAGTATAGAAGTTTTAAAAGATGCTTCTGCTATTGCTATTTACGGTTCCAGAGGGGCCAATGGTGTTGTTATTGTGACTACTAAACGAGGTAATTTTGATCAAAAACCAAAATTAGACTTTAACCTTTCCCAAGGTGTGGGTTGGGTTCCGGAATCACAAAGGTGGAAATTGGTAACGGGTCCTCAACATGCTGAATTGGTAGAAGAGTATAGGGCCAATGAGGGATTGGCGCCTCTCTATACGAGAGAGAGCGGCAAGGGATTGCCCGAGGACCAAAAAACTTATGATCGCTTATCCATTCTTTTTCGTAATGCCAAGCTACAAAACTACGATGCTTCGGTAAGGGGAGGAGGCCAAAGTACAAGTTATTATATAGGGATAGGACATTCTAATCAGGACGGTATATGGAGACCCATGGCATTTAACCGTTCCAGCCTGAAGGTTAATATAGATCAGAAAATAAATGAAAGATTAAAGATAGGAATGAGTAATACGCTATCGAGAAGTAACCGGACGATAGGTAGAGCCGTTGGCAGTGGAGGAACAGGAGCTCTATACCAATCTTCAGTAGATATTCCCACAACTCTTCCTATCTATGATGAAGATGGCAGGCCTTTGAGATGGTCAAACTTCGATAATATTGCTCAATTAATCGAAAATTATGACGCACACACTATAAGTAACCATTACGTAGGAGATCTGCACGGACAATACGAGATTTCACCGAAGTGGGTGTTCACGAGTAGCTTTAGCCTGGACTATAACCTATATGAGGAAAATGAATATTGGAATACCAATATCATCAGGGGGACAGCTGCTAACGGAGAGGCGATTTCAAGCCTCACGCAGTCAGATTTTGCCGTAAATGAGCAAACTTTGACGTATAAAAACACGATCAATGGGAAGCATAGCTTTAATTTTATAGTAGGAAACCATATTCAGACCAGTCTCGTAAAAAGCACTTATGCGCGAGGAACGAACTTTCCAAATAATCAGTTTACATTGATTTCAGCGGCAGCCAATCAGACAGCAGATGAGACTTGGAGTAAAAATAACCTGGTATCTGTGTTTAGTAGGTTAAATTATGGTTTTAATGATAAGTATTTGTTTGAAGCTACGTTCAGAGCTGATGGATCCTCTAAATTTGCCAGTAAAAACAGATGGGGCTATTTCCCTTCTGTGGGTGCCGCATGGATCATCAGTAATGAAAAACTGTTTTCCGGTGTTTCAGTTGTCAATCATCTGAAATTAAGAACAAGTTATGGTGCTGCAGGAAACCAAAACGGAATTAGTGATTTTGGTGCAAGGGGACTGTGGACTGCCGGAGCGGGCTATCCTGATGGAGGAACCTCCGAACTGCCGGGAACCAGACCACTTCAGTTGGCTAATCCTAACTTACGATGGGAAAAAACTACCCAGTTTAATGTTGGACTGGATGCCTTGTTTCTTAACGGTCGTTTAGGATTTGAGGTTAATTATTATAATAAATATACAACCGATGCCCTGTTACAAATACCGGTTCCCGGTTCTACAGGTTTTAGCTCTTATCTGACCAACTTTGGAGAACTCAGTAACAAAGGCTTTGAATTTACAGTAAACACGGTCAATATCGACCGAAAAGGATTTAAGTGGAAATCTTCCTTCAATATTTCACAAAACATCAATAAAGTTGAGGTATTGCCCGAACCAATTCTATATGAAAGATTTTCAAGGATAGAACAAGGCGTTGCCCTATATTCTTATTGGTTGTACAATGTATTGGGAGTAGACCCTCAAACGGGCGATTTGGTATTTGAAGATGTGAATAAAGATGGCAATATAACCACCGACGATAGAAAAGTAGTAGGTGACGCCTGGCCTAAGTTTTTTGGTGGGCTTACGAATAACCTGAGTTACAAATCTTTCGATTTAAATTTCCTTTTTACATTTTCTTATGGAAACCGCTTGTGGAATCATAACAGACTTTTGAATGAGCACGGTGGAACATTGGGCGATACAAGAGCGCTCACTGTAACACAATTGGATCGCTGGCGAAATCCAGGAGACATAACAGATGTCCCCAGATTGGCACTTAAAAACTATAATAGACAGGAAATCAGCAGATTTTTTGAAGATGCCTCTTTTCTAAGACTTAGGAACCTTACTCTTGGTTATACACTACCTCCGGTCAGAAATACACAATTAAGAGTTTATGTGACTGGAACCAATCTATGGCTGTTGACCAAATATTTGGGAGCTGATCCTGAAACCCGGATTGAACGAGGAGAGAACCAAAATATTCAGGGATATGACTTTGCATCACCTCCTACACCTAGAACCATTCAATTCGGTGTTAATATCACTTTGTGATCTTATGAGTTTAAAAAGATAAAGAAATGAAAGCTATAAAAATATTCTTTAGAAAGAAAAAAGAGCAATCTATAATTGTCTGTATATTAATTACGGGCTTATTAGCTGTCTCTTCCTGTTCAGGTTTTTTGGATATAGAGCCAAAAGCTAATGTTTCAGATGAATCTACCATAGTAGACCGTGCTTCCTTAAATACTGCATTGAGGGGTGTTTACCGTACACTTGCAGACTATTATGGGAATTATACCCGCCTCGGGTTTGTACCTAGTGGGAATGTCGTATATCAAGTATTCAACAATACGGCGGAATTGAACTTTCTGCCCGAGGACGCTGATTTTGGCAGTACGTGGTCTGCTATTTACCGGACCATTAATGCGGCTAATCATATTATTGAAAAGGCTCCCGGGATAACAGACGTCAATCTTTCGGAAGCAGACAAGAATACAGCATTGGGAGAAGCACATTTTATCAGAGCTTTGGCTTATTTTGACCTGGCCAGAGCCTTTGGTGGAGTTCCTTTAAAGTTGACTCCGACTACGGATGCTGTTATAGATGGCAAGATTCCCAGGAGCAGTCTCGCTGACACGTACGCACAGGTATTAACAGATCTTGAAGCTGCCGAAAACTTGCTGCCCGCAAATGTAACCGTAAACAGGATACGTGCTACCCGACATAGTGTATGGGCGCTTAGGGCGCGTTATCACCTGTATAATAAACAATGGGGGGATGCGATTAAATACGCAACGGATGTCATTAATTTAAATGCTAATTATGAGTTGCTAGCTCCTTTCTCCGTATGGTTTAAAAACAATGTGGTTCAAACCCGAGAATCTATTTTTGAACTTGCATTTTCTGCTCAAAATCCCAATAGTAGTTTGAGAACAACGATGACTCTTTTGTCTAAGGGAGGGGAATATAGATTTCGGCCTACCGATGATGTGGTAAACTTTTTACTGAATCCTTCAACAGGTGGCGGAAGAGTGGCTTTCCTGGATAGCGAAGTTCAGGGAGGTGTTACACAGTATGCGGGCTCTCTTTATTATAGAAGTCCCGCTACAGATCCAATCTATGTATTGCGGATAGCTGAGCAATATTTGATAAGAGCTGAAGCTAAAGCACAGTTGGGTGGTACAGAGCTGCAAGGTGCTATTCATGATTTAAACGCTGTCAGAAACAGAGCTGCTTTACTTGGTACCGATGCGGTTACCCAGGAAGAGGTACTGGCGGCTATCTTAGAAGAGCGAAGATTTGAGTTCTTATGGGAAGCACACAGATATTATGATTTGACAAGGACAGGCAAATTAAAAGAAGAGATCGAAAGGTTAAAGCCCAACCTTACCATTACAAATAGGCATTATTTTTTCCCTATCCCTATTGGTGAGATTGTGTTGGGTAATGGTATTATAGAACCAAATCCCGACTATTAATAACACGTATTATGACCAAAAGTAAATATGTCATGCATAATATTTCATCAGGTACAGATTTAAAATCCGGTAGCTCTTTGCTGAATAAGGTATTCGGATATTTTTCCCGTCCCTTTCTGGATACACAGAGGGGCGTAGAATGGACATATAAGGAGAAGGTTTTCTTTCGCTTTCTGTTCATCTTTTTTGTTTACTTTATCATTCCGGTAGATCCCAAATTTTATGGTTTTTTATTCCAAGCGGACTGGCAGGAAAGCCCTTTTTATAATTTGCTCGTACTGGCACGTTATCAACCGGAATTTTTCCCTTTACAGGATGCAGAAGGCATGCCGATTTTAGGATTGGCATCTTTTAAAAACTGGTTGGTCGGTGTCGTGCTGGCCGTGTTGGGTACACTGGTATGGACACTAGTGGACAGGGAAAGAAAAGAATATTTTGTCTTGCATCAGTGGCTGCAAATATTATTGCGCTATAAGTTGGCGATTGTATTGTTTGCTTATGGGGTGTATAAATTGTTTGTCTTGCAAATACCTTATCCCTCATTGAGCAATCTGTTGACGAATTATGGTGATGCTTTTGCCTGGAAAGTTTATTATCAGACCACAGGCCTTTCGTCGACCTATGTGGCGATTTTGGGATTTATTGAAATATTGGCGGCAGTGTTGTTCTTTTTTAGGAGAACCGTTACGTGGGGAGCCGGGCTGACTATAGGGTACGTGGGTAATATAGCCGTAGCGAATGCTTTTTATGACATCGGAGAGCTTTCACTGAGTACTTTCCTTGTTTTAGGGGCATCTTTTCTTTTTGCGCTCGATATCCAAAAGTTGTATAGATTATTGATCCGGGAGGAACAGGTTGATTTTAAACGGCCCAATGCTGATTTTTCGAAAACGAATTGGTCTAAAGTCAGGTTGGGGAGCAAAGGAGTCGTACTTGGCTTTTTTATCGTGTTCTTGTCTTTGGGTTTTTTCGAATCGAATAAAGGGTTCGGATCGTACAAATATCCTCAAAGTCCGGGGTTGGCCAATTCTTATGGGGTGTATGATGTGAAAGAATTTATTGTGAATGGAGACACCTTGCCCTATTCGAATACAGATCCATTGAGATGGCAGAATGTGGTGTTTGAAAAATGGGCTACGGTTAGCTTGAAGGTCAATAAGGAACAGATTATCGACAAGTCTTCAGCTGATATTTATCAGAAGGAGGATATAGATCGAAATTATGAGCTGGCAGGATTTTCCGGAAGACATTATTATCATTATGAAATAGATAGAGAGAATCAGGTACTCAACTTGTACAACAAAAACAGATATCATCGGGAAGATCAATTTTCCTTGCAATACAGCAGACCGACCGATTCAACAATTATCCTCAATGGAAGCCTGAATGGTAGAGATTCGGTAAAGGTTCTTTTGGAAAGAGCGGACAAACCTTATATGCTTTTTGAAGGTAGGAGAAAGGACTCCAGATTGTAAACTATAGATTTTTAAAGCAATAGACATGGGACATACAGACAACAAACCATATATTTCGCATGAAAGGGCATGGACAAAGGGCAGTAAGCTTGCCTTTCGGATTTTTGGTATTTACTTTTTAGCACTTTGTATACCGTCGTATCCGGCATTTTACCAGCACCTGTTTAATTTGGATTTTAGTAAGTTAACTTATCATGATTTCCAATCCGTGGTCGCCTTTTGGCCACCACAGTTGGTATTGATAGAAAGCGAAGAGGGAGTTTTTGGTTTTTTGAATTATATCAATCTGATCCTGCTATTTTTGGTATCGGTGATCTTGGGGCTGGTATGGACATTTTTTGATAAGAAAAATAGAAATTACGATCAACTCTACTATTGGGTGCATACCATAGTCAGGTACCGTTTGGCTTTTGGGATGGTCGGATGGGGACTTAAGAAAGTTTTTCCCATGCAGATGGTGTATCCGACAATCGGTATGCTGAACACACCTTTTATTGACATGGCAGAAAAAAAACTGTACTGGTCGCATGTGGGTGTTTCATTCTGGTATACGGTATTTTTGGGATTTGCCGAACTTATTCCGGGATTATTGTTGTTACATAAAAAGACCGCCCCGCTTGGAGGAGCTTTGGCTGCGGTCGTCTGTTTTAATATTGTATTGGCCAATCATGCATTTGACGCCGGAGTCGCCGTACCTGCTGCTTATTTTACACTGCTTGGGATTTATGTGGTGTGGCAGGATATCGGAAAGATTTATGGAGGGGTGACATTGGGAAAAACAGTACAATTAAACCGTTATTATCCGACATACAACAACCGTTTAAAGGCAAATGCAAAGACTGTCATCAAATGGCTTGCTATCTTTATTTTTGTTCCTCTGACGGCCTTTTACTGGGGATATGGTTTCTTCAACGGCAATAATTATAATATTCCCAGTACGTCGGGTATACCTGCTTTAACGGGTTATTATAATGTGGATAGATTCGTTCAAAATGGAGAAGAGTTCCCTTTCAATCCTCATGATACGGTAAGATGGCAGGATGCTATTTTTGAAAAATGGTCCAGTTTGAGTTTCAAGACCAACAGGACAGCCTTTGTGGACAGGATGATCGGTTATTCGCCGCTTCGTGTCAAAGGTAGAAAGAACCGGAGATTGAACCAAGTGGAGACACAGGATTCGGATAACCTCTTTAAGCTGAACAAAAACAGAGACCTGGGTGTCACGAGATGGGAGGTAGGAGGGATGGCCGGCAATAGGAGTTATTTCTTCTACCAAGCAGACACGATCCAGCATACCCTAGTGCTTCAGAATAAAAATAAGAACCATTCTGATGAGAAAATGAGATTGAATTATACTATTTTCGAAAATAGAAAGGTTAAATTAGAAGGAATTAATCAATATGCTGATTCTATACAGGTGGATTTGAGTTTTGTGGAGAGACGATATCCTTTGGTTGAGGGAAGGAAGCGCGATATGAATACATATTAAATACATTTTGAGAAGCTACGATGCCATTATAATCGGTTCGGGTCCGAACGGATTTGCTACTGCGATCACCTTGCAACAGCGGGGACTTTCTACGTTGATCGTAGAAGGTGCAGATACTATTGGAGGAGGAATGCGTACCAAAGAGTTGACTTTACCAGGTTTTAAGCACGATGTCTGTTCGGCCATACATCCTATGGCCATGGCATCCCCTTTTCTGCGTTCGTTACCGCTAGGGGATTACGGACTGGAGTTTGTGCATGCACCTTATGCTGCGGCACACCCTTTGGATAGTGGAGATACCGCTATTTTGCACCATAGTTTAGATGAGACTGTCGCCGATCTGGGAATAGATGGTAAATACTATAAGAAACTAATACAGCCAGTAGTTAACCAATGGGAGAGCTTGGCCCTGGATACGATGGGGCCACTGCACTTTCCTCAAAAGCCGTTACAGTTGGCCTCCTTTGGCCTGGATGCTTTACGGCCAGCCAGTTGGATTGCCCGCTCGTTCAAAACAGAAAAAGGGAAGGCTCTGTGGGCCGGAATGGCTGCACATGGTATACAGCCGTTGTCCAACTGGGCGACATCGGCTATTGGGATCGTATTGCTGGCGGTGGGCAATAAATATGGCTGGCCTATTCCCGTCGGTGGATCCCAATCTATTGCAGCTGCATTGGAAAAATATTACAAAGACTTAGGAGGAGAGGTGCAAACAGGATTTTGGGTAAAAAATATTGCCGATTTGCCCGAACATAAGACATTGGTTCTGGACTTAACACCTAGACAGATCTTACAATTGGAGGGACTCAATTTGTCTGAATCCTATAGACGGGGCTTGCAAAGATACAGGCAGGGCATGGGTGTTTTTAAGATCGATTGGGCCTTGTCCGAACCGGTTCCTTTTAGGGACAGACGCTGTAATCAGGCTGCCACAGTGCATATTGGCAATACATACGCAGAAATTGCTCTTAATGAAAAACGGGCACACGAAGGTAGGCAGGTTGATAAGCCTTTCGTCTTATTTACACAGCAAAGTGCTTTTGATTCGGGTAGAGCACCCGAAGGCAAGCATACGGGCTGGGCGTATTGCCACGTGCCGAACGGTTCTCCCGTAGACTACACAGAGGCTATAGAAAACCAGATCGAACGTTTTGCACCGGGATTTAAGGATACTATTCTGGCAAGGGCTACTAAGAATCCCGTACAGATGGAAGAGTACAATCCCAATTATGTAGGAGGTGATATCAATGGAGGGATTATGGATATAGGACAACTGTACACGAGACCAACGCTGTCATTGACACCATACAGAACCTCGAATAAGCAGGTTTATATAGCTTCTTCTTCTACACCCCCGGGAGGTGGAGTACACGGCATGTGTGGCTATCATGCAGCAAGAACGGTCTTGAATGATCATTTCGGAATAAAATGATATGTCCATGAGGAAAATTGTGTTAGCGGGAGGTACAGGGCAGTTGGGTAAACTCTTAAAAACGGCATTTGTTCAAAGAGGGGAAAAGGTGATCATATTGACGCGTGGTGAAAAAAAATCACACCATCCTCTTATTCAATATGTTCATTGGGATGCTCAACAGTTAGGAGAATGGACGTATTATCTGGAACATGCAGATGTACTCATCAATCTATGTGGAGATAATATTCGTCAGCGTTTTACGGAAACAAACAAGAAAAGGCTACTGGACTCCCGGTTGGGCCCGACGGCATTGTTGGGAAAGGCTATTCATCAATTAGACCGGCCTCCCAAACTATGGATTAATTTTTCGGGTATATCCCTTTTTAATGGTCTTGAGAGCATACAGGATGAATACAGTACAGTATATGGCCATGATTTCTTAGCAAATCTGGTGTTAGCATGGGAAGATGAATTTAAGGATACTGTCACATCTTTGACAGAGAAAGTCATCGTTCGTGTGAGTGCTGTCTTATCCTGGAGGTTTGGCATGTTGCCAGAGCTGTATGGGATCGTAAAAAAAGGTCTGGGCGGTAAAATTGGAAATGGTCAGCAATATGTGAGTTGGATTCATGAGCAGGATTTGGTCGCTTTGATCATGTGGATCATAGAGAAAAAGCAAAAAGGCCTTGTTTACCATGCTTGTAGCCCTTTTCCTGAAAGGAATGAAATTTTCATGAAGACACTGCGAGAGGTAGCGGGAATTGGATTTGGTTTACCTTTGCCTACACCATTGGCCAAGATTGGCGCTTTTATCAAAGGTGTAGATCCCAGTCTTTTGTTGGAAACGGTTCCGGTGACCACAAAAAGAACGATTGAAGAAGGATTTGAATTTAAATTTCCGTATCTTCACAATGCATTTTATCAATTCTTAAATCAACTTAAATATATGTCATCTAAACGAATTGTCTTCTCTGAAGATTGGGTCGTCGTGATCCTAGGCTTAGGAATTGTGTTTTTGGCACTAACGGGTGTCATTGTTCCCAAGCCTGGTTTTGACTGGACCAATGCAAATGAATTGAGGGAACAGGTCTTTTCTATTAAGAACATAACTGCTATAGGGTTACAGTTTATTACCGTGTATCTTGTTGCTATTTTAGGAGCTGTCTTGCTTCAGAAAGCATTAAAACCTTTGCTGATTGTTTTTCCTATCGTCTATTTCCTGACGATATTTGCCCTGGTACTGGCGGGCAATTCGATTGTCAAGGAATATAATCTGGAGGCGGTCATATTCAGTCTGGCGATAGGTCTTTTTATCAGTAACTTTTTTAAGTTGCCCGTATGGTTCAAAGAAGCTTTGAATACGGAACTGTATGTGAAAATAGGCTTGGTTCTGTTGGGAACGACTATTATATTCGGCGATATTCTCAAAGCGGGTTCACTGGGGCTTATCCAGGCTTTGGTCGTTGTCATCACGGTCTGGTACTTTGCTTTTTGGATCTGTAAAAAACTGAAGATCGACAAGGAAATGTCCCTCATGTTGTCGAGTGCAGTGTCTATCTGTGGTGTTTCGGCGGCTATAGCCACATCCGGAGCGATACAGGGCGATAGTAAGAAGCTGTCTTATGTCATTTCGTTAGTCTTGATTACGGCTGTCCCGATGATGATCTTCATGCCCTATATAGCCGAATGGATGGGACTGTCGCAGGATGTGACCGGAGCTTGGTTGGGAGGTTCGATCGATACGACGGGAGCTGTGGTAGCATCGGGCTCGCTGGTGGGTGAACGTGCTCTGGAAATCAGTACAATCGTCAAATTCTCACAAAATGTCATGCTGGGTATAGCCGCTTTTTTCATCAGTATTTATTGGACGTATGCCAAATCAGTAGATGATGAAACCAAGCGTGAAAAGCCCACATTAAAAATAATCTGGGAGCGTTTTCCGAAATTTGTCGTGGGGTTTGTATTTGCCTCTTTGCTCTTTTCTTTTGTGGTTTCGCCCGAAACCGTAGATGCTGTCAAAGGTAGCCTGAAAAGCTTGCAAGGACTGTGGTTTGCCTTGGCCTTTACTTCTATCGGTTTGGAGACGAACTTTAAGGATTTGTTTGGTCACCAAAACAAAAAGCCATTGTATGCATTTCTGATCGCGCAGACATTTAATATCGTGGTGACATTAGTGATTGCGATGTTGTTGTTTGGGTAGTAAATATCTTCTCGGAAGATAGACTATTTTTCAAAAACATTATGGAAATTGCTATCTTCAATCATCTTATCATTGACGGTTGATTGCGCATGAACGAAAAGGAGCTACTGCAATATTATAGGAGCACGGGGAATATCGAGGCTTTGGGGAAATTGTATGCACCTTATATGTCCTTACTTTATGGTGTATGCTTTAAATATTTGCAGGATATGGAGCGGAGCCAGGATGCTGTGATGCAGGTCTTTGAGGAGCTGGTGGACAAGCTGCGTGTGCATGAAGTTGAAAATTTTAAGAGTTGGCTGCATGTTTACACCAAGAATTACTGTTTGATGCAGCTCCGTAAGGACAAGCGTTCAAATTTTGTAGATATTGAGGACAATCTCTACGAAAGTGAGCAACAATTGAATCAACATGATGAAGTAAAGTGGGGCGAAAATGATTTTGAGAAATTGGAAGGTTGTATGCAGACCCTGAACGAAGAACAGGAGCAATGTGTACGGCTGTTTTATTTGGAACAGCTATGCTATAAGGATATTGCAGAACGAACGGGATATGAACTCAATAAAGTCAAGAGTGCTATCCAAAATGGGAAACGCAATCTGAAAATCTGTATGGAGAATAAGCGAAATGGAAAATAATTATCAATTGTCACGTATTCACAACTATGTCAACGGCTTGATGAGCAGGGAGGAGATGTATGAGCTGGAAAAAGAAGCCTTAAACGATCCCTTTTTGCAGGACGCCATTGATGGGTATGCACTACAGGATGGGGTAGATGCGGGACAGCTCAGTCTATTGCAAAAGCGATTGGCGGCACGTGTGGAGACACAGTCTCTGGCCAAAAACAGACGTTTTTACAGTTGGCAACGTTTGGCTGTGGGGATGGCTGCTGCGGTGATGTTTGTGACGGTGTGTACACTGTTGCTACTCCGGTATCTGCCTCAAAGAACAGCAGGCTTGACGGAAGTGGAAATTATGCAGGAGCATACGTATTCTGTGTCATTGCAATCCTATCAAGAGGGAGCCGAACCTATAGAAGGTTGGCCAGCATATGAAGATTATTTAAATAAAAACTTCCAAGGTGATCACTACGAAGAGGGTGTGTTGCATATTACCTTTAAGATAGATGAAAACGGCAAGCCTTTTGAGGTCCACGAAGAAACAAATGGAAGAGGCCACTTATCTTTTGATGAACTCCGAAAAATCATCGAAAATGGACCGAAATGGAAAGGTGGGCAAGCTCGGATAGCCGTGGATGTACATAAAATGAAGTTATAGCTGAATTGCCGCAGGCTTAAGCCTGCGGCAATTCAAATTACTCTTCCCAACGAATTTTATCTTCGATAGGTGTACGGGCAGGTTCCCTAGAATCACTATTGTGGTGTCCGAGGTAAAAAAGTCCGATACACTTCTGGTTTTCTTCCAGATTTAAGAAACCATCGAGATGATGGATCAACCCGGGGGTAGCCCAATATCCACCGATACCTATCGAATGGGCAGCTAACCAAAGGTTTTCGACGGCACAGGCTGTAGCAGCCAGCTCTTCCCATTCGGGAAGTTCTCCCGTATAATTGACGACGATAGCAATAGCCACATTGGACATTGTCGCCTTTTTGGCCATGTTTTGTTCGGCCAGCTCTGTGTATTTTTCAAGAGGGGTAATCGTTTTATAGATACGGGCTAGTTCTGCCCCCAACCTTTCTAACCCTTCCTTGCGAAATACAACAAACCGCCAGGGCTGTGTACGTTTGTGCGTGGGCGCAGCATTGGCTGCATGCAAGATGGTCATGATATCTTCCCGGGATATTTCCTCCTCAGTAAAGCTGTTTTGATTGACAGTCCTTCTGCTTTGTATGGCTTTTAGTACTTCGTTTGATGTGTGCATATTTCTTGTTTTTTTGCTATAGGCTTTAAGCAGTAGGCTATAGGCAATAAGCTAAGGGCCTAAAGCCTATAGCTTGTAGCCTACAGCCCTTTTAAGCTCTTTCTTCCCAAATATTGGCAATGTGCAGTATAGTTTTTACAGCGGCTTCCATATCCTGTCTGCTGACCCACTCCATCTTGCCGTGAAAGGCGTGTCCACCTGCAAATACATTGGGGCATGGAAGTCCCATGAAAGAGAGGCGTGAGCCGTCTGTACCACCCCGTATACTGCGACATTCGGCCTTCAATCCAGCTCGTTCAATGGCTTCTAAACCGATTTGCATGATTTGAGGATATTTGTCCAGCACTTCTTTCATGTTGCGGTATTGTTCTTTGACCTCAAGTCTATACGTACATCCCGGAAATCTGGCGAGGACATTCTTGGTGATGTTTTCCAATTCTCTTTCGTGGAGTGCGAGGTTTGCCGTGACATGATCTCGGATGATAAACTCCAATGTGGCTTTTTCTACTGTCCCCGAAATAGTGGTGGGATGTATAAAACCTTCTTTTTCAGACGTGCTTTCAGGAGATAGCCTGTCGAAGGGCAAAGAATCTATGATCTTAGCCGCTACTTTCAGTGCACTTTGCATCTTGCCCTTAGCAAAGCCCGGATGCACCGAAATGCCATGGATAGTTATTTTTACGCCATCAGCGGAGAAGGTTTCATCTTCTATGGTTCCGGCTTTTTCACCGTCCATCGTATAGGCGAAGGTGGCTCCGAGCTTTTTCAGATTGACAAAGTCTACTCCTCTACCAATTTCTTCATCGGGTGTAAAAAGGATTTTGATATTACCGTGCTTGAGTTGCGGATTGTCCATCCATATCCGTGCGGCTTCCATGATTTCGGCTACACCGGCTTTATCGTCTGCGCCTAAAAGAGTCGTGCCCGATGCCGTAATGATATCATGGCCGATTTGTGCGGACAAGTCTGGGTGTTCGGCATATTTGATGATGACCGTAGGATCATCCGGTAACGTAATGTCCTGCCCGCGGTAGTCAGTGTGTACAATGGGTTTTACGTTTGTTCCTGAGCAATCGGGTGAAGTGTCCACATGAGAGCAGAAGCAAATGACCGGAACTTTTTTGTCCGTGTTTGAAGGTATAGTGGCATAGACATAACCATTTTCATCTAGCTCAGCGTCACTGACTCCCATGGCCAACAATTCTTCGACCAGTAATTTACTTAGGTTTTTCTGTTTTTCCGTAGATGGAAAAGTTTCGGCATATGGGTCGGATTGGGTGTCTATCTGCACATATCTCATAAAACGCGCTGCAACCTGATCCGGCTTAATGTTGTTGATTTCTGAATTACTCATCTTATTTTGAATGATGAACAAAAATAGCAAGATAAAATGGATAACAGTGTGTCAGAGAACAAAAACAAATTTGTTACGAACAAGAATAGGGCATCTTTACGTATATTGCGCACAGAAAAATTATAGAGCTAAAACTTATACACCAAATGAAGCAAATACACTATTTTTTGTGTGCTATATTCCTATTGATAGGAAGTTTAGAAAGTACACGGGCACAGTCCGCCATTCCTACGCCCAAATCCCATTTTGGATTTAATATTGGCGATGATTACCACTTGACCAACTATACACAGACCGAAGCATATTTCAAGCGATTGGCTGAACTTTCGGATCGTGTGCTGCTCAAAAATCTGGGTCATACCGAAGAAGGGCGTAACCAATATATGCTAGTGGTCAGTTCTCCGGAGAATATCAAGAATGTGGAGCAATACCGGGCGATATCGCAGGAATTGGCTTTGGCAAAGATGCCTGAAGAAACCGCTCGCAAACTTTCAAAGGAGGGTAAGGCGGTTGTATGGATAGACGGTGGCCTGCACTCGACGGAGACGGTAGCAACCCATCAATTGATTGAGACAGTCTATCAGATGGTTAGTCGTACCGATGATGAAGCCACAAAAATATTGGAGAATGTGGTCATCTTGTTTGTCCATGCCAATCCGGACGGGCACGAGTTGATGGGAAACTGGTACATGCGGGAGAAAGAGCCCACCAAGAGAGTGATGAGTAAGTTGCCTGTACTGTATCAAAAGTATATAGGCCATGACAATAATCGGGATTTCTTTATGTTCAATATGGCGGAGTCCCGTAATTTGGCACAGCCGTTGTTCGTAGATTGGATCCCCCAGATTGTTTATAACCATCATCAGAGTGCTCCGGCAGGTACGGTAGTTGTTGGGCCGCCCTATCGTGACCCCTTCAACTATGTCTATGATCCTATTTTGGTCACTAGTCTGGATGCTATTGGAGCAGCTATGCACACCCGTTTGAATGTAGAGGACAAGCCGGGGTATGGCCAACGAGGATCATCAAGATTTTCGACGTGGTGGAATGGAGGGCTACGTACTTCGGTCTATTTTCACAATATGATCGGTATCTTGACCGAAATCATCGGAGGACCTAACCCAAGTACAACCCCCTTGATATATAGTCGGATATTGCCCAATGGTGATTCACCAAACCCGGTACATCCGCAGACCTGGAATTTTAAGAAGTCTATAGATTATTCCGTCTCGCTCAATATGGCTGTGTTACATTATGCGGCCAACAACAAAGAGGATCTTTTGTACAATATTTATAAGATGGGGCACAATTCCATCAAAAGGGGATCGGAGGCCTCTCTAGCTATACATCCCGGACAGATCAGATATATGAAAGAGGTGTCAAAAATCGACACCACCGGAAAAATACCGTCCAAGTGGTACGATGTGTTGAAAGAAGATAAGAGCAGGCATGATCCTATAGCTTATGTCATCCCTTCGAATCAACCTGATTTTGGTACGGCGATCAAGTTTATCAATAGGCTGATCTTGTCTGGTATAGAAGTCGAACGTGCTGATAAGGCTTTTGCATTGGAAGGGAAAAACTATCCTGCAGGCAGCTATGTTGTACGTTTGGCACAGGCGTTCCGTCCACATATTTTGGATATGTTTGAACCACAAAACCATCCGGATGATTTTGAATATGCAGGTGGCCCACCGATTCCACCTTACGATGCGGCAGGTTGGACATTGGCGTACACGATGGGTGTCAAATTTGACCGTATCCAATCCCCTGTCTCCCAAGAAACGTTCGTCAGCCTGGATAGGGGAAAACCTGTCAAATTTGATTCGGAATACGCTGTTGGGGGAAAATACCTGCAATTGAGTACAGCTGTTAACGACAACTTCAAGCTATTGAATGCTGTATTGAAGGCAGGTGGACAGGCCTATACGGATCCTAAGGGGTATTTTTATATCGAAAATTCTAAGGCGAACCAGAGTTTACTGAATGCGATGCGTGAATCGGTTGGTTACAAAGTGGTTTCGGCAAACTCTTTGCCAAAGGACAAAACACCTGCAAAAGCTCTTCGTATTGCATTGTGGGATACATACGGGGGATCGATGAAATCGGGTTGGATGCGTTGGTTGTTGGAAGATTTCAATTATGATTTTGATGTGATCTACAACCCAGATATCGATCGGGAAAATCTGCGTGAGAAATATGATGTGATTCTTTTCCCCGGAGGAGGAGTAAATGCTTCCTTGAAGAAAAAATCGACAAGCAACAAGGCTTTGGCTAATATTCCGGAAGAGTACAAAGGACGGGTAGGAGAGTTTTCATCTGATCATTCATTGCCTGCTATCCAGAAGTTTGTAAACGAAGGAGGCAAATTGTTACTGATCGGTAGCAGCAGTCACCTTGCTAAGCACTTAGGTATTCCACAGAAAAATGCTTTGTCAAAAGAAGTGAATGGCAAAGAGAAGCCGCTATCCAGACAGGAGTTTTATATACCCGGCAGTGTGATGACGGTGAAAGTTTCGACAGAGGACAAGGCGACGAGCGGATTGGAAGAACGGGTGGACGTGTATTTTGGTAATAGCCCTGTTTTTAAGTTTGACAAAGAAGCTGAAAAGTACAATGTGAAAACATTATTGACCTTTGATAGCCCTCATAGCATGAAAAGTGGTTGGGCCTGGGGTCAACATTATCTCAACAATACCGTTGCTGCTTACCGTGCAGACTTGGGAAAAGGAAAAGTTTTTGTCTTTGGCCCCGAAGTGGCATTTCGGTCACAGACCCATAGTACATTTAGGTTGATATTCAATCAGTTGTATTGAGTTAGGAATCATTTTTGTCTATAAATTAGGTAGAGACGCAATGCATTGCGTCTCTATTTTTTTTAAAATAAATTTGTTTTTCTGTTTTTACTATTTATATTTGGTCTAAATTAAAATTAAATACATGTGTCAATCTGTGATTTTGAGTTCCAAAGGTAATACTACGATCAGCTATTGTTCAAAATGCCGTAACCATTACATTTGGCAGAATTCGTTTTTGTTGACGTTCAATCCTACACAGTATACCTCCTTTTTGCATGAGATAAAAGGGAAAATGGGGGAGGAAGAATTCTATTCTTTTCCGGATGGACTTCCCCGGACGATACTAACAACACCCGTGTATGAGATTGTGTTTACATTTACGGAAGAAGAATGGCAGGATTTTACGAGTACATTACACGAAGCTTATTATATGCGTGAGGTTTATCAACTGATCCATTGAAGATATGAAGTCCTAGAGGCCTTTTTTCTCTTTCGCTCTAATACTAAAAAAAACAGGTCTTCTAGGCACCAATTGACAATTTAAACGACCATCTCTCTCTTCGTTTATAAGTGAAAATTCCCCTTGCTGCGATAGCTAAGGGGATTTTCTTTTTTAATCTGTTCGGTTTATTTTTGGCTATGGTAAACAAAAAGGTTTAAAAGAGAAATATCTATATTTACAATAGCAAAAATTGCTTGTAGATAATAAAGAGATGGATACAAAAATGCGTATTTTGATTGTCGATAATGGTTTCATACCTGTCCATTTGTATGGGGGTACGCAACGTGTGATCTGGGGATTGGGAAAGGAGCTTGCGAAAATGGGACATATAGTCACATTTTTAGTAAAGAAAGGGTCGTATTGTGATTTTGCTACGGTCTTACACATTGATGAAAATATTCCTATTGTTGATCAGATCAAACCTCAGTATGATATCGTACATTTCAACTTTCAGCCCGAGCGCATTGAACATTTTCGTTTGCCCTATATCATCACTATGCACGGCAACAGAAACGATACGGTTCAGCTCGATAAGAATACCGTATTTGTTTCCAAAAATCATGCACAGAGATTTTCATCCGAAGCATACGTGTACAATGGATTGGATTGGGAAGAATATGCCAAGCCGGATCTGGGGCTTAAACGAATGTATTTTCACTTTTTGGGCAAAGCATCGTGGCGTATCAAGAATGTACAGGGAGCGATAGATGTTGTTTCTTGTATGAAAAAAGAGCGGCTTGCAGTACTAGGAGGTGTGCGGTTCAATATAAAAATGGGTGTCAGGTTTACCTTTTCGCTTAAGGTCACTTTTAGAGGTATGGTCGGCGGAGAGGAGAAATACCGATGGCTTAATGGCTCCAAAGGTCTGGTTTTTCCGGTCAGATGGCATGAACCGTTTGGGTTGGCAATCATAGAGAGCTTGTATTATGGTTGTCCTGTGTTTGGTACGCCCTATGGCTCGTTGCCCGAGCTCGTCAACAGTGACGTGGGTTTTTTGTCGGATAAAGGAAAGGTTCTCGAACAGGCTATGGTACATTGGGACCAATACGATCCTAAGAATTGCCATGCGTACGCCTTAGAAGAATTTAACAGCAAAAGAATGGCTTTGGCATATTTGTCGAAGTATGAGATCGTCTTGGAAAACAGAACTATCAATGCAACTAATCCTCAGTTGAAAGAGGTACAACAACACAAGTTTTTGCATTGGGAATAGATTGGTTCTTAAATCCCTGCCGAGTTGAATTGCAGGTCATACAGTTTTTTGTAATACCCGTCAAAGGAAAGCAACTCTACATGGGAGCCCATTTCTTTGATTTCCCCTTTGTCCAGTACGATGATCTTGTCGGCTTTCTGTATCGTGGAGAGACGGTGTGCGATCACGATAGCCGTCCGTCCGTCCATCAGATTGTTGATGGCTTCTTGAATGAGCTGCTCCGTCTCGGTATCGATAGAGGATGTGGCTTCATCCAGGATCAAGATCCGGGGATCATGTACTAGGGCACGGATAAAGGAAACTAACTGGGCTTGCCCGGATGATAGGGTTACGCCCCGTTCTTGTACTTGATGGCCAAAACCGTCGGGGAGGTTGTTGATAAATTCGTAGGCACCGACTTTCTTGGACGCATCGATGACTTGGTCCAAATGTATTCTGGGATCCTGGAGGGTAATGTTGTGAAGGATCGTGTCTGAAAATAAAAACACATCCTGGAGCACCGTAGCGATATTTTTGCGCAGAAAAGACAATTCGTATTCTCGTATATCTACACCATCCAACAGGATCTGACCTTTTTGGATTTCGTAAAACCGGCTCAAGATATTGATAATAGAAGATTTGCCAGCTCCCGTAGCACCGACCAAGGCTAGCGTTTCTCCTTCCTGTACCTTGAAACTGACGTCTTTCAATACCCAGTTTCTATTGGTGATAATTTCTTTTTCATCAGCAATAGGGCTATCCGCCTCTACGCGGATAGTTTCGACATTGTAAGCAAACCAGACATTTTTAAACTCAATCTCTCCTCTTACGGTTTCGGGCTTGTACAGACCTTTGTTTGGTGTAAACTCGTCCGTATCGAGCACCTCAAAGATACGTTCGGCCGAAACCATACCCATCTGTAAGGTATTGAACTTATCAATCAATTCCCTTATGGGTCGAAATATCATGTTGATATACATGATGAAGGCAACGACTACCCCCGGCGAAATCACATCGGCTATGATCTGTTTGGAACCATACCATACGAGTAATCCTGTCGCTATGGCGATGATGATTTCCAATACGGGGAAAAAGATCGAAAAATACCAGTTGGCCCGCACATGCGCATTGCGGTGTTCCTTGTTGACAGTGTCAAATTTCCTGAACTCCTGCTGTTCCCGGGCAAAGTACTGTATGACGGCCATACCCGAAATATGTTCCTGAAGAAAAGTGTTGAGATTGGACACCCATAGCCGTACACTTTGGAAAGCTGATTTCATGGCTTCCTTGAAAATATAGGTCGACCATATCATCAGCGGCATAGGAACCAATACAACCAGAGTAAGCCGCCAATCTGTATAGAACATGACACCCAAAATAACAATAAGCTGCAACAGATCTCCGATAATCTGTATCAATCCTTCCGAAAAGATGTTGGCAATCGTTTCCAGATCGGATATTGTCCGGGTGATCAATCGGCCGATGGGGGTATTGTCAAAATATTTGAGGCGAAGGTTGGTGATGTGATTGAATACCTGTATACGGAGGTCACGGATAACGGACTGGCCAAGCGTATTGGTCATCAATGTATGAAAATACCGGATAATGGTCTGTGCTATCAACAGGGATAGCATCAAGATCAGCATTTTTGTCAAATATTGATACTGTCCGGCGAGAATATAATTGTCCAATGTATATTCGATCAGCAGTGGAAGAGCCGGAGCCACAGCCGCCAACAGGATGGTCAACAAGACGGATATCCAAAATATACGTCTATAAGGGCGCATATACTTGGCCAATCTGCTGAGCAGTTTGCTGTCATAAGTCTTTCCTATAATCTTGTCTTGCTTCACGTTTTGAATGATCTACTGTTGAATGTAAGGATAGACGATTTTTGTCAGATATAATCCATGTGCAGGTACCGATACACCCGCCTTTGACCTATTTTGTGAGGCAATGACTTCATCCAGATATGCGATGGGTTTGCCTTTTAGTCCCACTTCAAGTAAAGTGCCAACTATGGCCCGAACCATATTGCGCAAAAATCGATCCGCAGTGACATGAAAAACCATGCCGGTTTTGCTTTCTACCCAACGGGCCTCCTTGATTGTACATATATTGGTGAATACCTGAGTGTTGGACTTGCTGAAACAGGTAAAATCCTTTGTACCCAATAGGTGTGCACATGCTTTGTTCATTTTGAGGATGTCTGGCTTATCCCTTAATAACGTGGATCTGTTCACGAGGAAGGGATTTTTTTCAAAATGAATATGATACTCATAAGAACGTTCTGTGGCATCAAAACGGGCATGCGCATCTGTATGTACGGGAATAATTCGGTGGATAGCGATGTCAAAGGGCAACAATGCGTTCAGTGCATGCACGCACTTTGCAGGATCATTTTGCAATAGTGGGTGGTCGCTGTCCACATGCACAAAAAGCTGACGGGCATGAACACCTGTATCGGTACGTCCGGCACCAATGGTCTCTGTCTCCTCCCGTAAAAAGGTGTGTAGTGCGCCATGGAGTTTTTCCTGCACGGAGGTGGCGTTAGGCTGTACTTGCCAACCATGATAAGCTGTGCCGTCGTAGGATATTTCCAAAAAATAGCGATTTATGCCTTTCACGGAACAAAGGTAATGATTTCCCTCTTAGCCCCAAAGGGGACATTTACTATCCTTTTAATGCCTTCTCTGTAACGCATACCTGTTTGGTAGGCAGGTGTCTTATCTTTTTATTGTATAAAGGGAGGATTAATTTATGCGCTTAGATTCTGTTTTTTCCACTCCACTGCCTCTCCGTCTTCATGGCCAGACGGGCCTAGTCCTTGGAAGCACCCAAGGACCAAGGTGCTGTGTCCAATCAATGTGGTCTGTCGCACAGGCCACTCCTCACGTCAGCAGATACCGTCAAGGCTGGGAAGAATTCCGAAGCCTTAGGATGGGGCTTCGGAAATAATCCCTAGGCCTAGCCCATCCCACAGTCCCCGGTATCTGCTGACGTCTGCCACCTCTTGTGATTGGACGGGGTGCATTCTATAACGGATAGCTTATCTTTGCATGTAATGTGCTGATGTGCAGGCAAAGTAGTCTCGTATTAGACACCGCTCGTCCATTTCACCAGCATCGGCAGGAATAGCCCTGCAATGGGAGGTTGTGCGGTGGGATGCCCCTAGCTCCGTTCAGTTTTGTTGATGGATGGTGCGCAAAGGCCCTAGGGAGACAAAACCAAGGGCAGCAGTTGCAGGGCTATTGAGCGTTGGAATTGTGCGAAAAGATGCCTTGAAATGGACAAGCCTTTTGGTGACTTTTGGGCTTCAAAAGTCACGAGGCCGTCCGCCGGCGAGGACGGAAAGGTTTGAGTGTAGGACGATCCGTAAAGGGTTGCCTAAAACAATCCTCCGTTTATTTTATACTATCAATAAAAACAAAGAGACCTTTGCCTTGTAGCACATACTATAAAATTTTAAGACACAAAGAGAGATTTGTATATTTGTGTCAGCGAAATTTTTTACTACTATGATACAACGCATTCAATCCATTTGGTTATTATTGGCAGCTTTGGTTCTTTCGGGGCTGTTTATATTCCCTTATTTGAGTTATATAGATTTGGTCGGATTGGGCAAACAATTGTATGTGACCGGATCCTATTCTGCCGTCAACAACGAAGCGATTAAGCAAGAGAGCCATTGGTTGCAAACCATTGTGACGATCCTATTGATCATTCTCCCGATCTATACTATTTTCCAATATAAAAACAGAAAGCGTCAGATCCTGCTGATTTTTATCGAAATTTTCTTGATAGTGCTTTTTTGGATATTGTTGTTTTTCTCTGCACACAGCACATTGTCTCTTATTTCCCAGCCTTTTGGTGCAGAGAATATAGGTGTGGGTTTCTTTTTGTTGCCTGTAGCGATCATTTTGCTTGCCATGGCAATCGGAGGTATACGCAAGGACGAGAAATTGATCAAGTCAGCTGATAGATTGCGATGATGAAAAAGCTGTTGCTTGTCGTATTGTCCGCAGTTTGGGGATTCGTTTGCTATGGACAGAAAGGGAATGCAGAACCGCTAGTTGTGGATGATATCCAGATTGATGTGAAAGAGGTAAAACTGTCGGCTACCGGTGATACGGCTATTGTTGATCTATTCTTGATTTCCTATAAAAGAGGCGGTCGGGAATTTAAATTGAATACCTTTGCCTCTGGTATAATCGATTCTCAGGGGAAACCTTATCTATACAGCTCTGTACAAATGGGACGGGTAAAAATCACCTTGTCTGATCGAAAAAATTATATGCATTATTTCATGGAGGAGGACGTGCCGGTATCCTTGCAGATCAAAACTGCTTCATGGAAAAAACAATGGGGCAAGCCTCAACAAGTCAAACTGACGTTTGAAGATAGTACAGAAGAAGGGAAGTTTCTGGAGGTCACTGTAGATCTGTTGTAGGGGCAAATAATTATTTGCCCCTACTGTCACTATCCGTAGTGTTGAACGAAGTGATCACTATGGATTTATGATTTACGGGAGTCTCAGACTCCCTTTTTCATAGCTGAGTTCGTAGACACCCTGCGGAAGTCTACGGACAGTAAAAGTATTTTACGAATTCCTTTTCAACTGCTCGTCCAACAGCTGACGCTTCAAGAGTTGTTCCTTTTCCATAGATTTCTTACGCAAGGTCTGTAACTCTTCTTGTAGTTCTTCTACCGTTTTTTTGTGTTCGACAGTATCTACTTTAGCTTTTCTAAATGCGCCGAAAGAAGATAGAAAGGCTAATCCCAATATCACGATGATCGACCATACCAAAGTGTGGTAGGAACCTTTGGAAAAATCTATGCCCAAAAAAGATATGCTATTGGTCTTGGCTTTTTCGTTGCTCAATTGTGTCTCAAGAGATGTGATAGTATCCTGAAGGTTTTTGACGGTAGTCTCGGCACCGGATGAAAAAGCTTTTAATTCAGCAATCTCTTTGGTATATCTTGAAATGGAATCCAGCACATTTCTGCGTACAATATCCAGATTTGTTCGGCGTATCAACTTGAATTCGGAATCCTGTGACCGGGACAGATTGCTCAACATGGTGAACTGCTCATTCAGTGTACCTTGCTGTATAGCATAGGGCAGTGAGGGCTTGGTGGGCTGCTGTTGCTGTGCAGTGGAGGTCAAGACTACGAATATAAAGGCCAATAAAAAGTAGTATTTGTGTAGCATAAGTGATGATGTTTTATCCGGTTTTTCTGTGTTTTATATCAAATCCTTTGCCAAACTTAGACAAAATCACTTTTATATACAATATAATTGGGCCCCTTTGTTCGTTTGGGTACATGACAGTCCATGACGGTTGCGCGTATTCTTTTGTTACCTTAGAGGTTTAATTATAATCTACAATTTTAATTAGGGAAAAGGAAAGAATTTGTTTACGCTACTTTTTGGGAAATACATTTAAAATATTATACGACCATCAGCAATTGAATAAATAACTATATGAGAACCCGAATAGTATACCTACTATTGATGACGGCCATAGTGTCTTCATCGTATTCACAGACAGTATTGCACCTTTATGACTTGACATTGGACCATCGGGAGAACCCGATAGGTGTGGATAATCCCAAGCCGCGCTTTGCATGGAAAATTAAATCCCAAAACAGAAAGGTCCTACAGACACGATATGAACTACGGGTCGCAGCTAATGAGAATGACCTCAAAAGGGGGAAGAATCTGATTTGGTATAGCACAGCAGATACCGAACAGTCTTTGCACATCGTGTATACCGGGCCAAAATTGCAATCAAAGCAACAATACCTTTGGCAAGTACGTATCCGGGATAACCAAGGAAATCTGTCTGCATGGAGTGAGGTACAGCGTTGGGAGATGGGATTGTTGGACAAGAAAGGTTGGTCTGCTGAGTGGATAGAAGCCGGACAGGTAACCGAAGGCAAAGTCGGGCCCCCACCCGTATTTTTTAAAGATTTCGAAATCCCGTCAACCGTTCGTTCGGCACGATTGTATGTGACATCCTATGGTATCTATGATGTCAGGCTCAACGGACAAAATATCAGTGACCACCTTTTTAGTCCCGGGTGGACTAGCTACCACAAACATCTGCAATATCAGACTTATGATGTTACTTCATTGCTTAAGAAGGGTCGGAATTCCTCTTTGGTAACTGTCGGAGACGGCTGGTATAGAGGTTTTTTGGAATGGAGAAGAAAACGGAATTTTTATGGAAAAGAAGTAGCTCTTTTATACCAGTTGGAGATCGATTTGGCGAATGGGAAAAAGATATCGGTCAATTCCGATGGTACCTGGAAATCCTCATTTGACGGCCCTATTCGTTCCTCGGATATATACAACGGGGAAACGGTAGATACACGCATAGGCAACGATGTTTCTTCCATCAAATTTGTAGATGGCGTACGCATTGTGGATTATGGATTTGATCATCTTGTGGCGCAGGAAGGATCTCCGGTAAAGAGGCATGAGCAGCTAAAACCCGTCAGTATTTCAGAAAATGGAAGAGGAGAACGTATCGTAGATTTCGGACAGAACCTAGTAGGCTGGGTTCGCATCCATATCAAAGGAAATAGCGGAGATACCTTAATACTCCACCATGCCGAGATTTTGGGTAAAGATGGGGATTTGTATACACAAAACTTACGGACAGCAGCTCAGGAAAACAAGTTTGTATTGAATGGACAGGAACAATGGATAGAGCCTAAGTTTACTTTTCAGGGCTTTAGATACGTGCGGATATCAGGAGCAGCAAGTCGGAATATCGGTAAGGACGATCTAACGGCTGTTGCAATCTATTCTGCTATGAAACCCACAGGGTCCTTTACATCATCCAATGATTTGATCAATCAATTGCAGAGCAATATCCTGTGGGGGCAGAAAAGCAATTTTTTAGATGTGCCTACAGATTGTCCTCAGCGCGATGAACGTTTGGGTTGGACAGGAGATGCTCAGGTATTTTTCAATACGGCCGCCTATAATATGGATGTTGACTTGTTTTTTAGAAAATGGTTGAAGGATGTCGAGGCCGATCAATATGAAAATGGCAACGTGCCTGCCGTCATACCTGCGACGAGCAAGAGGGGAACTGACGGATCTGCCGGTTGGTCGGATGTTGTCACCATCATCCCTTGGCAGCACTTCGTGGTTTACGGAGATACGGCTTTGTTGGCCGATCGATACAATAGTATGAAAAAATGGGTAGAGTTTGTAAGGAGTGAAAGTGAGAATGACCTTTGGAAACGTACTGTCCATTATGGCGATTGGCTTTTTTATACGATGGCAGATGATCGAGATGGTAAAGCTGCTATTACTGACAAGGCTTTGATTGCACAAACTTTTTATGCGGCATCAACTCAGAATCTGATCCGTGCTGCCCAGGTTTTAGGCAAACGTGAGGATGTCGCTCAATACACAGCGTTACTGTCGCGGATTAAAGCAGCATTTTTGAAAGAGTTTGTGACTCCTTCAGGAAGATTGGTGTCAAATTCACAGACTGCGTATGTGCTGACTTTGAATTTTGACCTACTGCCTGAGGATATGCGTGCTCAGGCAGCACAGCGACTCGTGGACAATATCAAACAATACAATTATCATATTACTACGGGATTTTTGGGTACTCCATATATCAATCATGTCTTGAGTAGGTTTGGACATCATGATGTGGCATTCAGGCTGTTGTTGCAGGATACATACCCTTCGTGGCTATATCCCGTCAAAATGGGTGCAACAACGATATGGGAAAGGTGGGATGGCATTAAGCCGAATGGTGATTTTCAAACTGCAAGTATGAATTCTTTCAATCACTATGCATATGGAGCCGTCGGGGATTGGATGTATAAAGTAATGTTGGGTATACAGCCAGATGATTATGCCCCTGCCTATAAACATGTTCATATTTCACCGTACGTAGGAGGAGGTTTTACCCATGCCAAAGGAAGCCTGGAGACGAAGTATGGATTATTGGAGTCTGGATGGAAAATAGAGAATAATACGATGTACTTCCATGTCAGTATTCCGGCCAATACAACAGCCAAAATAACGTTGCCCTCATCGGTAGGAGTCGAGATATTTGAAGGAAATACGCTTATCGAATCGCATAAAGACATCAAGGCTTATACAAACGATGTTGGCGACATCGTCTGCGAAGTAGGTTCGGGAGATTACAATTTTAAGTATATGTTGAACAAAAGTGGAGGTTGATATAGTCTTCTGCTGTATTAAATACACGAATTCTTTGTGTCTATTTACCGAGTATACGGAAAGGTTTGTACGGGAGCGTTATGATTTACGCATATGCCCTACCTACATGACAGTCCATAACAGTTTTGGCTATTATTCCTTTTACCTTAGGGCTTTATTATGAATCTATAAACTATACAGGCAATTTATGAATGCATTAGCAGGTGTTATATTTCACTTTATAGGCGGGTTTGCTTCGGGGAGTTTTTATGTTCCGTACAAGCGGGTAAAGAGTTGGTCCTGGGAATCCATGTGGATTCTCGGAGGTCTATTTTCCTGGATACTTGTTCCGCCTTTGGCTGCCTGGGTTACTATACCCGATTTTATGGAGATCATCCACGAGGCAGGTATGGGTGTTGTGGGGTTTACCTATTTGTTTGGCCTGTTGTGGGGTATAGGTGGCTTGACCTACGGTTTGGGCGTCCGGTATCTCGGTGTCTCGTTGGGTAGTAGTGTGATGTTGGGGTTGAGCATGGTATTCGGTTCGTTGATGCCTGCTGTATATTATTTTTTCAATAGAGCCGAAGGTAAGCACGGGATAGATTATTTCTTTACGACAAATGCAGGAATAGCGGTTATGGTCGGACTATTGGTCTGTATCATTGGTGTATATCTCTGTGGTAGGGCTGGAGTGTTGAAGGAGAAAAGTTTGTCCTCGCTGTCCGTAGAGGCCAAGTCGGGCTATAATTTTGGTATAGGGATCGTTGTCGCTATTGTATCGGGAATTTTGAGTGCGTGCTTCAACTACGGTATCGAAGCGGGCAAACCGATGGCCGATATGGCCAACATGCTTTGGAAAGAAGCCAATCCGGGTCAAGGTGAATTTTTGTTCCAGAATAATGTCAGTTATGTCGTGATCCTGTGGGGAGGTTTTACGACCAATTTTATCTGGTGTGCATATTTATTACTGAAAAACAGATCTTACAAAAACTACGCCAATTCCAATGCTCCTTTGTCAAAAAATGTGCTGCTATGTGCCTTGGCCGGAACGACCTGGTATTTACAGTTTTTCTTCTATGGTATGGGAGAAAGCAGATTGGGCAACGGGGCGAGTTCGTGGATATTGCATATGGCCTTTATCATCTTGATATCGAACGCCTGGGGTGTATTGCTCAAGGAATGGAAAGGTGTGAATAAGTCCACATACACAGCGATCATTGCAGGTATCGTGACGATTATTCTTTCAATATGTATCGTCGGATTTGCGAAGACTTTGGAATAACCAAGTGGTAAGTGGACAGTGGTAAGTGCTCAGTTTCTGACTACTTACCACTTATCACTGACTACTAAAACACTGATAACTATAAAATAAAATGGAATTGAAAATAGATAATATCGTGAAAACATACCAATACGTAAATTACTTGTGGGACGAACAAAAGGCAGCATCTTTGCAAGGGGACGAAGTGGCCTTATTGTTGTACCGGTCGAATTTGTTAGGATCAGACCTAAGAATTACGAATTATGGGGGAGGCAATACATCTTGCAAAGTCAGTGACAAGGATCCGCTCACAGGGCAAGACGTCGAAGTTATGTGGATCAAAGGTTCGGGAGGAGATATTGGTACGTTGACCAAATCCGGTTTAGCGGCCCTTTATGTCGATAGGTTGCGCAACCTGGAAAATGTATACCGGGGAGTTGCGTATGAAGATGAAATGGTCGAACTCTTCAACCATTGTATCTTTGACCTGAGCTCAAAAGCCCCTTCCATCGACACGCCTTTGCATGGTTTCTTGCCTTTTGCGCATATTGATCATCTTCACCCCGACGCGGCTATTGCTATTGCGGCAGCAAAAGATGGCAAAAGAATTACGCAAGAATTATTTGGAGGATCAATAGGATGGGTAGATTGGCAAAAACCCGGTTTTGATCTAGGTCTTCAGCTGAGAGTTTGTTTGGAAGAAAACCCCGGTATTCGCGGTATTATGTTGGGTTCCCATGGTTTATTTACATGGGGAGATACAGCTTATGAGTGTTATGTCAATTCATTGGACGTCATTGAAACCTGCGCCGAATATTTGAGCCGAAACTACGGAGCGGGACGCCCGGTTTTTGGCGGACAGAAAATCGAAAGCCTTTCATCCGAAGAGCGTCTGGGACAGGCTGCACGAATTGCGCCTATATTGCGTGGTTTCTGTTCAAGTGAAAGACACATGATCGGTCATTTTACGGATGATGCAAAAGTATTGGAATACATCAACTCTCAAGATTTGGAACGTTTGGCTCCTTTGGGAACCAGCTGTCCGGATCATTTCCTGCGAACAAAAATCCAACCCTTAATCTTGAATCTGGACAAATCTGAGGATTTGCGTGATGTAAATGCGATCAAGGCGAAGTTGCAACCGCTATTCGAAGATTACAGGGCGATGTATACGAGGTATTATGAAACCTGTAAGCATCCGAACAGCCCGGCTATCCGGGACCGGAATCCGGTCATTATTCTTTATCCCGGTGTAGGTATGTTTGCTTTTGCCAAGGACAAGCAGACCGCTCGTGTGGCCGCGGAATTTTATATCAATGCCATTAATGTGATGAAAGGGGCAGAAGCCGTCAGCGAATATACATCATTGCCGCGACAAGAAGCGTTCAATATCGAATACTGGCTGTTGGAAGAAGCTAAGCTGCAACGTATGCCAAGGCCAAAGGCATTATCGGGCAAGGTAGCGCTGGTCACAGGCAGTGCAGGGGGGATAGGCAAGGCCATTGCTAAAAAATTTGCCCAAGAAGGTGCTGTAGTGCTCTTGAATGATCTCAATGCCGAGCGTCTGGCTACGGCAAAAGAAGAATTTGTAGATTTGTTTGGGAAAGATGCTGTGGAGACGGCTACGATGAACGTCACCGATGGGGTGCAGATTGATGAAGCTTTTAAGAAGGCCACCTTGGCTTTTGGGGGTGTGGATATTGTGGTCAACAATGCAGGACTATCTATATCGAAGACCATCGAGGAGCATACCCAAAAGGATTGGGATCTGCTGTATGATGTATTGGTCAAAGGACAGTTTTTGGTGACCCAAGCTGCGACAAAGGTATTGAAAGCGCAGGATATAGGAGGTGATATCGTCAATATCGTCAGTAAAAATGCTTTGGTCAGTGGACCGAACAATGCAGGGTATGGTAGTGCAAAGGCTGCTCAATTGCATCTCAGCCGATTGAATGCCACAGAACTGGGGCCAGTCGGGATCCGTGTTAATATAGTCAACCCAGATGCGGTCATCTCCGATAGCAATATCTGGGCCGGAGGATGGGCCGAAGGACGAGCCAAGGCGTATGGTATCACCGTAGATGAATTGCCTGCATACTATGCGAAGCGGACGTTATTGAACGAGGTTATTTTGCCAGAAGACATCGCGAATGCATGTTTTGCTTTTGTAGGTGGACTGTTGAATAAATCTACAGGCAACGTGCTGAACGTGGATGGTGGAGTTGCTGTGGCGTTTGTGCGGTAGTCTGAAAGAGGTACACGCGGCACGCGTGCACCAGCGATGGCGATAGAGCCGCATAATTATGCGGCTCTACCGATAAAATTTTAAAAAATGAGATTAGAAAAAAATACAATAGATCAACACAATACGCTATTGGAGCAAAAGCATCGCAAAGCGTTTGCTTATATTTCGAATGATATTGCACAGGTAGAAGAAATCATCGGTAAGCTTCAAAAATTCCAGATTGCTATTCCGAGTTGGGCGCTGGGCACAGGAGGCACCCGATTTGGGCGTTTTTCGGGTGGGGGAGAGCCTGGCGTATTAGAGCAAAAGATTGAGGATGTAGGCCTGTTGCATGCGCTGAACCGATCCAGTGGGGCCATTTCGCTGCATATTCCCTGGGATATTCCTAAAGATGCCGAAAAGATAAAAGCATTGGCAACATCCTATGATCTGGTATTCGATGCGGTCAATTCCAATACGTTTCAGGATCATCCTGAGCAGCAACACAGTTATAAGTTTGGCTCCTTGCATCATGCGGATCCACGGGTAAGGCAGCAGGCCATTAATCACAATATTGAAGTCATTCGGTACGGCAAGGAGCTTGGTTCCAAAGCACTGACCGTATGGCTGGCAGACGGTTCTTCATTTCCGGGGCAGTTGAATTTCAGAGAAGCGTTTCAACGTACGCTTTCCAGTTTGCAGGAAATCTATAAACATTTACCAGAGGATTGGAAACTTCTTGTCGAATACAAAGCGTTTGAACCATTTTTCTACTCCATGACCATTGGCGATTGGGGACAGTCTTTGTTGTTGGCAAACAAGCTAGGGCCTAAAGCATATACCTTAGTGGATTTAGGACACCATTTGCCCAATGCGAATATCGAGCAGATCGTTTCCTTATTGCTGATGGAGCAGAAATTGGGTGGTTTCCATTTCAACGATAGCAAATATGCGGACGATGACCTGACTGCGGGTAGTATCAAACCGTATCAATTGTTTTTGATTTTCAACGAACTCGTAGAAGGTCTGGATCATCAAGAGGTAGATCATGCAACAGGATTGGTCTGGATGATTGATGCTTCGCACAATCTTAAAGATCCTTTGGTAGATTTGCTGCAATCTGTTGAAGCTATAAAAATAGCATATGCCCAGGCTTTACTGGTGGATCGTATAGCATTGAAACAAGCTCAGCAAGATAATGACGTGGCCTTGGCCCAGGAAATTTTGCAAGCGGCTTATCGCACGGATGTACGGCCATTATTGGCTGAGGCCCGTTTACGGAGCGGTGCCGCTTTGGATCCTGTTGGATTGTTTCGTGAACTCAAGATTCGGGAAAAGCTGGTTGAAGAGCGTGGTGACAACACGGTAGCAACGGGATTGTAAAATTTGGAAATGTGCGGATTTGGAGATTTGGAAATGAACAGTATAAAGGCATTTTCAAATTTACAAATCATCAAATTATCTCATTATATATTAATTCATAATTCATAATTCATAATTTCCAATGACACCGGTAATCGCCATATTCGATGTAGGGAAGACAAACAAAAAACTGTTCTTGTTTGACGAACATTATCAGATTGTTTTCGAACGATCTGCACGTTTTTTGGAGACTATGGATGAGGATGGCGATCCTTGCGAAAATCTGGAAAGTCTGCGACTGTCGGTATTTGATTCCTTGCATGAGGTATTTCGTAGAGAGGAATTTGATATCAAAGCGGTCAATTTTACCTCTTATGGAGCCAGCTTTGTGTATATTAATGAAGCAGGTCGACCTATTGCACCTCTTTACAATTACCTCAAACCCTTTCCTGCCGATATCCAACAGCAACTGTATACAGACTATGGAGGAGAGGAACAATTTTCCCTGGATACAGCTTCCCCTGCATTGGGGAGCTTGAATTCGGGATTGCAACTGTTGCGTATCAAAGAGACCAAGCCCGATATTTTCAATGACATAAAACATGCACTACATCTTCCCCAATACCTAAGTTTTTTGATGTCGGGGAGGGTATCTACGGATATGACCAGCATAGGTTGCCACACAGCTTTGTGGGATTTTAACCGTAAAGATTATCATCAATGGGTCAAAGATAAGGAACTGGAGAACAAGTTTGCACCTATTCTGAAAGGAGACGAAGTTTTTGATTCTACATTTTTGGGCAGTGAGTTTAAAGTTGGTATAGGACTGCATGACAGTTCATCTGCACTCATTCCATATCTATTGAATTTTCATGAACCTTTTGTGCTCATATCTACCGGTACATGGTGTATTTCGTTCAATCCTTTCAATGATAGTCCTCTGAGGGCAGATGAATTGAAACAGGATTGTCTTTTTTACCTATCCTATACGGGCTCTCCCGTAAAAGCTTCCCGGTTGTTTGCCGGATACGAGCATGAAGTGCAGTCTAGACGAATTGCAAACTATTTTCAGGTTTCCCCGGCAAAGTTTAAGAGTTTGCGGATCGATTGGGATATTATTGCAAAGTTGCAGAGCCAAACCATTTCCTCGTCTCTGGATGCTTTTTCGAAGACTGACTTGGATATATACAAGGATTATGTCGAGGCTTACCATGCGCTGATCCTGTTTTTGGTCCATGCTCAATTGGCGTCTACGGGATTGGTCATGCAGGGAGATCGTGTCAAGCGGATCTTTGTGGATGGCGGTTTCAGCAGGAATGATATTTATATGAATCTCTTGGCCAGATCCTTTCCTGAGATGGAAATATACGCTGCTTCCATGGCGCAGGCCACGGCGATAGGGGCCGCCCTGGTGATTCACCGGGAATGGAATAAACAGGCGATTCCGAATGATATTATTGAGCTGATGTATTATAGAGGATGATGCAGACACATCTTCTTGTAGCAGGACACAGCAGGTTGCGAGGTATCTATGTACTTACTATACTTGTACTAGCATTTGATTTCAACCAAATTATAAAATTCGTTTTATAGTTCGTAGTAACTCTAAATAGGGTTAGTACAGGATACTTTATTCAATGATTTTCTTTGGTAGATTGTACACGTACGTTACCTTAAAATAAACCTTACATGAACGTATATTCTCAAAAAACAACAGTATATCTCGAATGAAGAAGTTGTAAAGACTTGTAACACTTTCCTTCAAAATCTGGGTAAGCTGTATAATCTAAAATTTCAGAATAGATAAAGTCATAGCTGTTAAATTGTTAATTTTTAAAATATATAGTGAGATGAAAAATGTATTTGTATGTATGATTGCCGTAGTACTGCTGTCTTTAGGATATGGAAAAGCGGCGCATTTCAATGATAAGTTGGACGATCAGCCACAAGATCCCTGGGTAACCAAGGAAAGTACGCACAACCCGATAGGGGAACAATGGAAAGTATTGCGTGGAAAATGGCAGAAGAAAGAAAGCGGAGAGATTATTGCCGCGCGCTCTCAAACGGATAATAATGCGATAGATCTGCTTATGGTACAGAAACAAGAAATTAAGGGAGATAAATTTTCGATATCTGCAAAACTTAAAAATCTGGCATCTGCCAAAACAAGCCTGATCGGTTTGGCTTTCCATGTACAAGATGCAAACAACTACTATGCATTTCGATTTAATGCAGCTGATGAAGAAGGAGGGTATATACAGATTATACGTGTTATCGAAGGCAAAGCGCAACAAGTGTTTGTCCAGAGACATGAGGGAAAGATAAAGGAAAAAGAATTTTATGTGGTCAAAATTAATTCTGATGAGCTATATTCCTTCTCATGGTCTATCTCTGATCTCGAGGGCAATGTGATCGTGGAAGGAAAAACCAAAGACAGGTTGAAGCAATTTAAGGGAGGTTCTGTCGGGATGTATGCACATTCGGCCGGTGAATTTTCAGATTTTTCTCAATCGAGATAAGACCACTCACTGTGTGTCAAGCTAGATCGCTCGAAGTATAGAGAACAGGCTCAATACAACTGTTTGATGCCTTCAAGAGAAACGTACAGGCTGTATACATTAAAGACACTCTTGGACAATATATTAGAGACTTTTAGCCTTTCACCGTGCAGTTGTCCCTCATTTATGGATAGTCTTCTGATCTTGACACTATACTCAGTATATCTAGATTTCGCTAATCTCTCGCCTACGATAGTTGCGTTGTAGAGATATATAAAATCAGTCGTGCTAAGATGAAAAAGACATTTGTAATGCCAACCAAAGCTATCAAAACTTAAAAGATATGTGCACAGGATAACTGTCGATGGTAGGTTTGTCAAGCTAAGTAGTTATATGGGCTATGCCGTTGGTTAGAGGGAGCCTTAACATATATCATGGATTTGAGGTATTAGCATAGTTGAGCAGGACATAGCAGGATGGATAAGTAGGCTGGTCTTTTTACATTTGAATACATCAATTTGTAAACGGTGGAGAAAGTGTAAAATGCTTTACACGAGATTACGATAAACTAAAAAGCACTAAATAATCTTATTTTCAAGATAACAAAATAGATTTTTGAGTTATGTGAAAATATTTGTTGCAGTATGGTTTTTGCGTTTTGTGTTTTTTTATTTTTAGAATTTTAACCTGTTTGTAATTAAATAAATCAATGAATTATGAAAAGATATATTTTGTATGTTCGTTTTGTTGTCAGTAACTACTTTAGAAACCAAACTTGGTTAGCTGTGAAGCTGGCTATACTATTGGTGCTGTCTGTTGACATACAAGCCACAGCGGGCAATGTCGTCCCCACATTGATACCCCATGTAGCAGAGTCTATCGGAAACGATAATGTCGTGCTCCAACCTTCCCTGACCATTGTGGGGAGAGTGGTCAATGGGGAAAATGAACCTTTGGCAGGTGTCAGCATAAGTGTCAAATATGGTAAGGCTAATGCCGTGTCCGAAGCAAATGGAATGTATAAAATCACTGTGCCGAATAAAGAATCGGTATTGGTGTTTCGCTATTTGGGCTTTGCTACACAGGAAATAAAGGTTGGCGAGAGGTCGGTGATCAATATCAAGCTGATCGAGGAAAACGCTACATTGAACGAAGTGGTTGTGGTCGGTTATGGAGAAGTGAAAAGAGGGGATCTGACAGGATCGGTTGCGAGTATTCAAGAGGAAGATATTGCAAGTAGTAAGGTGCTGTCTTTTCAGGAAGCTATGCAAGGTAAATTGGCGGGGGTACAGATTTCTTCATCTTCGGGCGAACCGGGCGCTGCTGTAAATATGTCTATACGAGGCGCCAACACCATTTATGGTGCAACGAGTCCTTTGTTTGTAATCGATGGAGTACCTTATGACGAAAATACAGGCGAGGTTGCGCAGGCAAGCGTAGGTAACGGGCAGGCATCCAATCCGCTCGCTTCGCTCAATCCTTCGGATATAGAATCCATTGATGTTTTGAAAGACGCATCAGCTACGGCGGTATATGGATCCAGAGGGGCAAACGGTGTTGTCATCATCACGACCAAATCGGGAAAAGAGGGACGATTCAAAATTGAATATGATGGTCAGTTGGGTGTAAACTCTATCGCAAAGAAAATGAACGTTCTCAGTGCCGATGAATATATCGATTTTCGGGCTGATGTACTTCCAAATTCTCCCTTATTCTTTCGGGATACAAACGGTGATGGTATATATAATCAGTTGGATGATCCCAGAGATCCTTATAGCTTTCCACAGCACGACTGGCAAAAAGAAATGCTGCGCGTTGGGATCTCCCAAAATCACGCTGTGTCTATGAGTGGTGGTACAAAGAATACGACTTTTTCCGGAGGGCTTGGATATTATGATCAGGAAGGTATCATCAGAAACAACGATTATCAGCGCTACACCATGCGTCTGCGCGTCGATCATCAGCAGGACAGGCTCAAGCTGGGCATCAATATGAATACAGCTTATACTGAATTGATGGGTGCCACGCAGAGTGGTGGAGGTATAGGTATTTTTAATGGGATAGTGCAAAATCTATTGATATCCAGACCTTTGGAAGTATATATTCCTAGCTGGGATGTAGAAACTAGCTATAGAAGCCCGCTGACTATGATAGATGATGCTTACAGATTGACACCTACCATGAGAGCCAATCTCAATACGTATGCCGACTACAAAATTACCAAAGATCTATCCTTTCGGGTGTCTTTAGGAGGGTATCTGTCCAGTTCAAAAGGGAAAGAATTCTACGAGAGCTCGACAACTTGGGGCTATATGGAGAATGGTAGAGCCGATGTGCAGGAACGACGGGCTTATTCCTGGACAAACACGAATCAGCTGATTTATAACAAACGGTTTGGAAAGACTTCGCGACTCAATGCCATGCTTGCTTTTGAACGTTCGAAGTACAATTACGAAAGTTTCTCTGTGAGGAATACCAATTTTGCTGACGAATCGACAGGGGTAGATGATATTGGTAAGGGAAATATCGTACAGCGTATTCAATCAGATAGGGACGGCAATAATAGATTATCTTATTTTGGCCGCGTAAATTATACCTTGCTCAATAAACACCTTTTTACAGCGACGTTTAGAGCGGACGGTTCAGATAAATTTGGTCCGGATAACAGATTCGGATACTTCCCGTCCTTTGCTTACGCGTGGCGGATTTCGCAGGAACGGTTTATGAAAGACCAGACCTTATTCAACGATATGAAACTGAGGCTGAGCTATGGGGAGACCGGTAATGAGCGTATTCCGTCTTTCCGCTATCTGGATGCGATGGAAAACTCTTTCTACAACGGACAGCTGGGCTTAGCTCCGAGCAGTAAGGAAAATCTGGATTTGAAATGGGAAACCACTATACAATATAATGCAGGTTTGGATTTTAGCATGTTGAAGAGCAGGCTTTCTATGACGATAGACTATTATAAAAAGCAAACCAGAGACATGCTTTTGCCGGCATATATACCGTCTACAACGGGCTTCTTACGGCAATGGCAAAATCTGGGGCGCGTTGATAATGAAGGGGTAGAACTTCAGATTACTTCTCAGAATGTGAAGTCCAAGAACTTTGATTGGTCAACGAATTTTAATATCAGCAGTAATAAAAATACAGTCAAGTATATGGGTAATGTCGGATTCATTCCGGTGTCGATCGGAGGCGGATGGATTCAGGAAGTGGGTAGGGTGATCGATGGCCATGCTATCGGGAATGCGTATGGATATGTCTTTGACGGGGTGTACCAGATCGATGATTTTACCTGGCAGAATATGAGTGATCCTACTATTCCGTTGGCGGATCGCAACTATGTGCTAAAGCCCGGTATAGCATCAGTCACCGGGATCAATGTGAAGCCGGGTTCATTTAAGTTTAAGGACCTTAATGGAGATGGATTCATTGATCTGGATAATGACAGGACTCCGATCAGCCAAAGTTTTCCGAAGTTTTTTGGGGGAATAAACAATACGGTAAGATATAAGAATTTCGATCTGAACTTCCTGTTTGACTGGTCTTATGGCAATCAGATATTCAATGAGTCAAGGTATAGATTGGAAGGTGGTGTGCTGTCGACCTATATGAATATTACAAAGGATTTTTGGTACAATCGCTGGACACCGGAAAATCCCACAAACGAATACGGAACCTATGCGGATAGAAATGAAACCTCTCAAGTTGCTTCGTCTTATTACGTTGAAGACGCTTCCTGGCTACGACTCAGGAATGTAGGTATTGGTTATCAGATACCAAAGTCGGTATTCAAAGGGAAGACAATACAAGGAGCACGTGTCTATCTGACAGGTTCGAATCTGTACACTTGGACAAAATATACAGGATACGATCCGGAAATAAGCTCCGGACAGGCATTGCTGCCGGGGTTTGATCGGATCTCTTACCCTCGTAGCAGGACGATTATGTTGGGATTGAATGTTTCATTATAAATAAATAGAGCAATGAAGATATTTAAATTATTTGTCATATGGGTATGGGTGCTATTGCTGTCGGCTTGTACCAAGGTGCTGGATACGGAACCATATTCATTTACGACCGGGAAAAATTTTTATAAAACTGCGGCAGAGATCGAATTGGCCTTGACGGGCTGTTATAGTATGATCAATGTAGACGCTGTAGAGGGGGCCGGAGGTCAAGGTGCAACATTTCACATCGTGATGCCTATCATGTTGAGCGCCGGTACGGACGAGTTGATCACGAGAGAAGGATTAAATAATCAGTATTCTCCCTTCGGTCTGTTGAGCTATACCAGTCAGAATGAAAAGATACGGTACAATTGGTTTTATCTGTATGCAGGGATAAATCGGGCCAACTACATTGTCGATAAGATTGCTGCTGTAGAAATGAGTGAGAAAAGAAAAGAGGAGGTAATCGGAGAAGCGCGTTTTTTGAGAGGTCTGTACTATATGTACCTTGCGATGATGTATGGGGGTGTCCCTATACACCTTACTCTGGAGCACGACCCTGCTCTACCACGTCAGCCATTGGAAAAAGTGTATGCACAGATCATAGAAGACTTCAAGTTTGCCTATGAGGTGCTACCCCATCGGGCAGCGATAACAGGTCGGGCCAATAAATGGTCTGCCGCGGGCTTTCTGGCCAAAGTGTACACCTATCTGGGCAGCTGTAAAAAGTTTTCGGTAGGAGCAGACTTGAATTTTGCACTGAATAGTTTTGACTGGGTGGATGAGAATGCTATGTACCAGGAAGCGTTGACCCTGACCACGGATATTATTAACTTCAGTGAGTATACGCTTATCGATAAATATTCCTATTTGTTTTACGAAACTACCAATAGTTTTAAACGGGATGAATCGTTGTTTTCGTCACTGTCGAGCACCAATTCTACATCCGGTAATTATCATGTCTGGCTCTATTTTCAAGCTGTGCAGGGCAATACCAACTCTATGGGTGGAAGTCAAGGGCTTTTTCGTCCCACAGCGGAGATATACCATAAATACGATTTATCGGATAGTAGACTCGACCAAAATCTGTCATTGGCTATGAACACATCTTCGACTACAGAAGTGGTAGAAGGTGTGACCTATTATCTTCCGCGTACGATCAGCCATGGGACTGCAAACGCATTACAGACACAGTTTTATTGCGTGGCTAAATACAGGATGATGGATCCGGCAGAGAAACAGATTAGCTTGTCCAGGTCTTCGGGAGATGTCTCCCTATTACGTTATGCAGATATCTTGTTGTTGCATGCCGAAGCGCTCTATTATGCGAATAGCGATGAGACAGAAGCCAGGGAGTATCTAAAGCAGGTGAGGCAAAGAATAACCTCTTCAGGAACCGAATTAGATGGACTGACCGCAGCTTATTATAAATCTGATTTTATCGAAGAGCTGTTGGATGAGCGTTCCAGGGAGCTGTGCTTTGAAAATTGGCGCAGGATCGATCTGATACGGTTTGGAAAACTGGGCAGTGTCATTGCAGCTATGGATAGAAATGCGTCGTATTGGAATATAGTCGCGCCTATATTGCAGGAAAATTGGGGTTCCTATAGGATATGGTTTCCTGTTCCGAGAACAGAGTTTGACTTAGCACCGAGTTTAGGGGATCAAAATCCACGCTATTAATGGAATGAACAACGTGTCTTTTTCTAAAAAAAGAATAATATGAAAACTTTTAAAAATATAGGTATGAAATTCAATATTTTTTGCTCTATGTGGTTGGTGTTGAGTTATTCTTGTATGAACAAGGATAATTTTCCGGAGCTTTCTCCGATCACGATAACAGCAGTCCATCCGGAGAGTGTACTTCCTGGTGAAACTATTGTGATCGAAGGGAGTGGTTTTAAGACGGCAAGAACCACAGTTGTCATTTTTCCCGGCAATCTTTTGGGTAAGGTCATAGAGGCTTCTCCTACCCAGCTTAAAGTAGAGGTACCCCGCAAGCAGGATGTCAAGGGAGCTATTCAGGTCAGGACGGGAGGAGACAACTATGCCAGCTCTCCACAGGAGTTTAACATCTTACCATACCCCGAGCCTCAATTGAATGCCATGAGCATCATGCAGGGGCCTGTGGGTACGCCGGTAGTTGCCGAAGGCAATTATCTTTCGGAAGCATTGGAGGCATCAGATCTGGCATCCGATATCAGAAAAACCAAAGTGCTGGTCGGAGGTGTCGAAGCCCAGGTAGAACGTGTATCCTTTACAAGCGTATGGTTTAGGATCCCCGAAGGATTGGAGGATGGGCTGGTGCCTGTTACTATTGTTCGTGACGGCAAAAGCTCAGCGCCGATCAATTTTTTGGTAGACCCACGTTTCCTGTTTGAAGATGACTTCGAGCGTGTGCCTATGGACAATTGGGCTACAGCCAACCCACCGATTGGCATTGACAGAAACTGGAGTATCGTGAGTGGACAATGGAAAATAAGTGATTTTGAAGGAAATGGCGTGTTGGAAAATACGACTGGAACCAATATTACATTGGTGAATAGATCTGTCAAAACGCAGATCGATGCCAATAATGATTTTGTGGTGTCCGGATGGGTGTATGCAAAATCTACAGTTTCAAGTGGATGGGTAGGTATAGCGTTTCATGTGCAGGACGATAAGAATCATTATGCTTTGCGGATCAGCGGAAATGGCAATTTGCAGCTGGTACGTATAGTCAATGGATCCGCAGGGGTTGCGGGGCTAAATAGTACCGCTTACCAGAGTCGTTTGCCGGGTCAGAATTTTTATCATTTAGAAGTGACCGCTACGGCTCCTTACACATTTACGGTACGTGTATCGGATATAAACGGTCAGGAAATTTATTCCGGTTCCCACGTCGATGCGAACAGTAATTTTAATGGTGGATATGCCGGCTTTTATGCGACGAGTGGTCTCGGTGGATATTATAATGACTTCAAGATAGAATCCACTACGCCGGGTGATTAATAATTTATAAAAAAACAAGTGATGAAGAACTATAAAAACATAAGAAATATGTATGCGGGACTTGGTGTTATTCTTTTCTCTCTGACCGTAATGTCCTGTACGAAGGGCATCCCTGTACAGATTTCCAATACAAAGCATTATACCGAAGATGTTACGCACGATAAAGGTGTAGATCTTAGTTCCAATCTGGAAACGTTCAATCCGGAAAATCCGGAAAATGTCGTCGAAGGGTTCAGGGATCCGGGGTTTGAAAATGGTGCCTTGCTATATAAACCTGCCGAGGGAGCGTTGGTACAGGATGCTATCTTGGATTTTGGCTACGGAGAAGTTTCTCCTGTATGGACCGTAGCGCAGTGGGCATCTAAGCTTTCTTTGAGCAATAGTGCGCTCGAAATCTCACCCAATGGAGACAGAGCCTACATCAATGCGGCCAAAACCTTAGCGCTTAATCCCGATGGTTCTTTCAAATTGGAGCTGAGGGGTAAATATGAATATGGGAGTACGGTCAGAAAACAAGGTGAGTCCTGGCCGCATCTATATCTCACACAAGCGATTTACCCTGCGGTAGAAATACCGATTGCCAAATGCAACAGTATTTTCTTTTCTTTGGATGCTATACGGGAGTATTGCCACAATTATATGGGAGACGCTATGGATCCATCCTTGCATACAGCCCATATCGTTATTAATTTGATTATCCAGAATAGAAACAGAGAATCTCCGTTGTATGGAAAATACTTCACCTTTCAATTGCCTGTATATGATTACAGGTATGATTTTCCAAAAGGACTCAACCGATATGATACCGGAGGAAAGGAAGTGGTGACCGGTATGCTGATGTACGGGCCTGATGCCGATGAAATCTGGGATGGAACCTTAAAAGATGGGAAATGGCACAGTATCCGAAAAAATCTCCTGCCGATGATATTGGAGGGCTATGCGGTGGCCACACAGGAGGGCGCGTTAATGGAAGGAGCGGATATGGATGATTTTTATTTGGCACAATCTACGATAGGCTGGGAAGTGCCGGGTATATTCGATGCTTCGGTGCGTTTTAAGAATTACAGTATAAAAGCAGAATTGAGGGATTAGAGAGGGGTGTATTGCAATAAACAGCAACAATGACAACCTGTAAAATAACAAGTATAAAAGTGGCATTTACGAGCATATTGTATTTATTGTTCTTTTTATGCCATATCGATGGCGTCTCGGCACAAAAGAGACCAGTAGAATTGATAGAAGACACATCGTTTCAAGGAGGGCTGATGCTGACCCCATTAGATCCAAAGACCGTACAGCAGGGAGGTGGCTTTGCAAAAACCTACCGGGACACTTTGGCATTCTTCAAGCCGGCACCGAGACCGGTATGGCGCCTGTCACAGTGGCACAGTAGATATTCTTTGGAGGACACCAAGCCCGAATATCGTGGTGACGGCAGTATTTTTTATGCAGACAAGACCAAGAAAGTCGGCCTTAGTCCGGAGGGGGTATTGTGGCTGGAAGTGAATGCCAGCGAGGCGTACACAGCTCCGCGGGTAAAGTCGGAACATTGGCCTCACCTATTGGTCACACAGATGTTTGAAAAGAGGCCTCCGGTTGTAGGAGAACTGAAACAGTTGCTGTTTTCGATGGAGATCAAATTGGAGAAATGCGAAAATAAAATGGAGGAAGGAACATTTGATCGTAATCTGCATACTGCTCATACACCTTTGTTCTTTATGATCAGAAACAACAATCGTAAATCGGAGGATTATGGGCAAAAAATATGGTTTGGTATCCCTTCCTTTGATTACAGGCATGTCGAACTGAGAGATAGAGAACACTTAGGCGGCTTGGATAGAGGAACAAAAAGCTATATGTATGACATCCCTCCTCGTGAATTCTGGGGAAACGTCAATCTGCATGACAAACAGTGGCATCGTGGTCAAACAGATTTAGTACCACATATCATGCGGGTTTTGGAACTGTTAAAGGAAAAGGGTATTTTTCTTAATTCCTCACTCCATGACCTTATCATTGATAGGGTAGGTATCGGTTGGGAAGTCCCCGGTACATTTGATGCAGCCTTTCAGATCAGAAATTTAAGTCTAAAAAGAGTAAATAATTAGGAAATAAATGAGACTCAGCAATACATATATTACATTATTTTGCGTATCTACATGCTTTTTGTGTCTTTTTTCAAGTGTCTTCGGTAGTTTATATGCACAGAATAAGACCCGAGAGATTATCCGGGATCCGGCCTTTCAACACGGATTAATGCTCTCTCCCCTGGATCCTGATAGTGTACGCAAAGGGGGAGGCTTTGCCAGGACTTTTAGGGATACATTGCGGTTTGATAAAAATACCGCCGCGCCCGCATGGCGCCTGCATCAATGGCATAGCAAATATTCGTTGGAAAAGACAGTTCCTGCCACGGATGCGGATGGAAATGTGGTGTATGAAAATGAGGGAAAAAAGGTTTCTGTGTCCAGAGACAATGCATTGTTGCTTGAAATAAAGACCAGTAGGGAATGGGACTCTCCCAGAGGAAAAGGAGAGCATTGGCCGCATTTGTTGATTGCACAGGATTTTCCTAAAAAATTTACGGTTATAGGGGAATTAGAGAAGTTGCTATTCACTGTTGAGGTCAAATTGGAGAAATGTGAAAATAAAATGGAAGAAGGTACTTTCAATCCGAGATTGCACACGGCCCATACCCCGTTATATTTTGTGGTGAGAAACGATAATAAGCAATCAGCAGACTATGGCCAAAAGATCTGGTTGGGCATTCATTCTTTTGATTATAGATATCCGGAGTTAAAACATCAGGATAATCTTCGAAAAGATAAAGGGACAAGTAGCTATATGTACAATATACCTCCGAAGGATTTTTGGGGTGATGTCAGTTTTAACGATCACCAATGGCACAGAGGAAATGTAGACCTCTTGCCATATATTATACAGGCTGTAGAAACCGTGCAAAAAAAAGATATATTCAAAAATTCAACACTTGATGATCTGAGAGTTACGGGAATGAATTTTGGTTGGGAGGTGCCTGGCATATTCGATGCGGCTGTACGGATCAAAAACCTGAGCTTGAGAGCTGTATATAAATAGATGTTGATAACGATGATAAGTATGGAAAAAATAAAATCAGTCTATGTCTTTAAAATGTGTTTGATGCTGTTGTTGCTCCCTTGCTCCGTATCGTACGCACAGCAAGTGGAAAAGATCTTGTTCGGCTCGTTATGGAAAACATTGGACAGAAACTGGGTTAATACTTCTAAGGGAGGTTCCAATGCGCTCATCGTCCGCAAGGATATGCGGGAAGACACGCTATGGGAACAGGTCAGCATGGATTTTAGAATGGGAGAGCAAGCTACAGGGAGATACATGTTTGGCGTTGCACTCAATGCAAAAGATCATTCCAGATTTGGTCTGATTCGTTTATTTACCAATAATAATGTCACGAATTTACAAGCTGGTGTATGGGAATATGGTTATTTTAGGGTACATATGAATACGCCGATTGGAAATGTACTTGTACCTGGCGGAACTTACAGGGTAGTCATAGAGCCTAATTTGGATCGTAAAGACTGGCGCCCCTGGGTCGTGAGGCTGATCAATGCACAGGACGGCAAAATACTGTTTGAAAAAACAATAGTCAATACGATGCCTTTGTTTGGGATGGGAATTGCAGGAATATATAATGAAGGAGCAGACGTAGAGTTTCTGGATTATGCGGTCAAAATCGTTCCGGAAGTCAATGTTTCGAACGCTTTGAGACTTGCTCCATTATTTAAGCCCGGGATGGTATTGCAGCGGGACAAAAAGATCCTGGTATGGGGCTATGCAGATTCGAATACGGATGTTACCGTATCGATTGCAGGTAAAAAATATATAGCAAATGCAGATGCTGTCGGAAAATGGAATACATTGATCGGACCATTGGCTGCCATGGAATCGACACAAATGATTGTCACCAATGGAAAGTCAAATGTCATCTTAAACAATGTTGCTGTGGGTGAAGTATGGTTGGCTTCGGGACAATCCAACATGGAAATGCGTATCTGGCAGTCGGATGTTGGGAAGCAATACGGTGTCAGGCAGGATCAGGGTATACGTGTATTTATGCAACCCGGATGGCCGTCAGAAGACCCCCTTTTCAACAGTGGAGGAAAATGGATAGGTACAGATGATGCTGATTTCGAAACCTCTTCGGCTGTAGCCTATAGTTTTGCCAGTGAGTTGAGAAACAGGCTTAAAGTACCCGTTGGGATCATCTGCTCATATTGGGGAGGAACCGGTGCCGAAAGTTGGGTGCGACGGGATGCGATGCGCCATGATGCAGCGACATTGCCCCTTATACAGGATTACGAAGCTGCGGGCGAAGCGTTACGTGAGCGAAAAAAAGTAATCGCAGGACAATTTGCACCCGGTCAGCACAAGGCGCCGGGAATATTATTCAATGGGATGATTTATCCCCATGTACCTTATGGGATTCAAGGAGTACTCTGGTATCAGGGGGAGAGCAATGCCAATCGAGCCACACAGTACCATACCCTTTTCCCCATGCTTATCCATTCCTGGCGCGAAGCTTGGAAGGATCCTGAAATGCCTTTCTACTTTGTACAGCTCCCCAATTATGACGGTGGACAGTCGGGTGCGGACATTCCCAATGCATGGCCGGCAATACGGGAAGCACAACGGCTGACGCTCCAAAAGGTGCCATATACCGGTATGGCTATTACGATGGAGCTGGGAAATCCTCAGAATATTCATCCCTTTTTAAAACAGGAAATAGGCTTACGTCTGTCGAGGCTTGCTTTGCATGATGTTTACGGATTTAAAGATATAGTAAGAAGCGGTCCGTTGTTCAAATCAGTCCGTTTTGAAAAAGGACAAGCATTTGTGCATTTTGATGAAGTAGCGGAAGGATTGAAGCTGCGTAAAGGACAGAAATTACAAGGTTTTGTGATAGCCGGAGAGGACAGGAAATTCATTCCGGCACAAGCTGTCGTAGACAAAGACGGAAATGGTGTCATTGTGCATGCCGATGGTATGAAAAATCCGGTCGCTGTCCGCTATGCTTGGGCAAATAGTGCAGAAGATGCCAATTTGGTCAATAATGCCGATCTGCCTGCATCTCCTTTCCGTACCGATGATTGGGAGCTTTTTGATCAATAATAGAGAGGATGAGATATATTTGGTTAGTGATATTTATTTTCAAGGTGGGCGCTCTTTCCGCACAGTTTGGCAAGCAGGCTTTACCGGATTCGGTCTGGCTGCAAGGTAGGTGGCAGGCGTCATGGATAAGCTGCCCCGGGACATCCTTGAAGGACTACGGTGTTTTTCATTTCAGAAGGGTATTTGATCTGAAAGACAAGCCCGGCAGCTTTGTCGTGAACGTATCGGGCGATCAGCGTTACCGCCTGTTTGTAAACGGGGTGGAAGTCTGTAATGGTCCCGCACGTGGAGATTTGGCCAATTGGCGTTTTGAAACCATAGACATCGCCGAACACTTGACCGAGGGCAAAAATGTATTGGCGGCCGTGGTATGGAATTTTGGAGAATTCACACCTTTGGCACAAATGTCACATCAGACGGCTTTTATTTTGCAGGGGAACACAGCATCCGAACAGATTGTCAATACAGGCAACAATTGGAAGGTATATAAAAATGAAGCTTACCAGGTGCCTTCAAAACGGCCAACCCGATCTGTAGTAGGTGCAGGTGATGAAGTAGATGCCGCTCTGTATCCATTTGGCTGGGAAGGAACAACGTTTGATGACAGCACATGGCTCAAACCCAGGTCTGTCGGAGCAGGATTCCCGCGCGGAAAATTTCCTCAGTGGGATCGGATGCTGGTGCCGCGCAATATTCCGTTTATGGAACATAGGTTCCAACGCATCGCGGAGGTAGAAAGAACAGAAAATATTGTAGTCAGCAATGATTTTCTAAGTGGAAAATCTCCTGTTCAGATTCCGGCCCATCAAAAAGTCAAGATATTGCTGGATAATGTTGTATTGACGACAGCTTACCCTGTGCTTAAAGTAAGTGGAGGCAAAGGGGCTAAAATAACTATCGGCTATGCCGAAGCGCTTGTCGATCAGGAAGGCAATAAAGGCAACCGCAACGATGTGCAGGGCAAGGTCATGGACAGCGATTACCATGATATTTTCAAACCTGATGGTGGTGATGACCGTGTTTTCCAACCACTTTGGTATCGTACATACCGCTACATGGAGCTTCGTATTGAGACCGCGGACTCTCCATTGATGCTGAATGATATACATGCTTATTTCAGAGCGTATCCACTGGAAGAAAAAGGTTATTTCCGGAGCGATAATCCAACACTTTCTTCTATTTGGGATATGGGCTGGCGTACAGCCCGTCTATGTGCCGGAGAAATTTATTACGACTGTCCGTATTACGAACAGCTTCAATATCTGGGTGATACCCGTATACAGGCACTTATTTCGCTCTATGTTTCGGGTGATGACCGTTTGGTAAGGAATGCAATCGAACAGTTTAGGCATTCTCTGTTGCCGGATGGGCTTACACAGAGCCGTTATCCATCCTCACAGCCTCAGGTCATTCCTACGTTTTCTTTGTTTTGGGTCGCTATGATTCATGATTTCTGGATGCATAGAGACGACGAATCCTTTGTAAAAGAGCAGTTGGGCGGTGTGAAAAATGTCTTGGCATGGTACGAGCGACAGGTTGACCATACAGGCATACTTGGGCCAATGGACTGGTGGAATTTTGTGGATTGGTCTTTTGGAAAGTGGAACCCTGTCAAGCCGTTGGGAGGAGTACCGCCCGGAGGTATGGACGGACATTCCGCTATCATCAGTTTACAGTATGCTTATACCCTGCAAATGGCAGCACAATTGTTTAGAAATTTTGGCGAGCCCGAGCTGGCTGCAAAATATGAAAACCAGGCAAAAAGCCTAATGGAGAAAACCTATGCACTTTGTTGGAGTGCAGAGAAAGGCTTATTGGCCGATACCCCTGCCAAAATAGCATTCAGCCAGCATGCCAATATCATGGGACTATTGGCCGGAGCGTTTGATAACAGACAGCAGCCCCAACAGGTCATGAAGAACTTGTTAGCTGCCCAGGATATCGTTTCCAGTACCTATTATTTTAGGTTTTATTTACATAGAGCCCTGGAGAAAGCAGGTATGTCAGAAGATTACTTACAACATTTGTATCCCTGGGAGGAAATGTTGAAGAACGGACTGACGACCTGTGCAGAAAGGCCAGAACCGACAAGGTCCGACTGTCATGCCTGGAGTGCCGCGCCAAATTATGACTTCCTGTCTCTAGTGAGTGGGATCAAACCTGCATCTCCCGGATTTAAGACAGTACGTATCGCGCCGCATCTAGGGACATTGACACACATAGAAGCAAGTATGCCGCATCCTTATGGTGCGATAAAAATGAATTTGAAGAGAAAAGGAAAGAAAGGTGTATCGGGTACCATCGAATTGCCGGATAATCTTTCCGGGGTGTTCGAGTGGGAAGGAAAAACCATACATTTGACACCTGGTATACGCAAGATTGAAATATGAGGAATTACAAAAAAGCAATGGGTTTGAATATGGGCGGTATAGCCAAAATAAGTTTTTGTCTTACAGTCTTATTGTTGTGTTGGGGGCCGCTTTTGCAGGCGCAGGAGGAATTCAATTACGATGAATCCAAGGTCGGGGCATATACCCTGCCTGCTGTGCTGGAGCTGTCTTCCGGTAGATTGGTTTCGGGAAATAAAGACTGGAAAAAGCGGAGAACTGAAATCATAAAGCTTTTTGAAGATAATGTATATGGAAAGTTTCCTAAAAAAAGGTCAAACATTCATTTTGAAACGCTTAAAATAGACAGGCATGCCCTGTCGGGAAGGGCAATATCCAAACAGGTAAGGATATACTTTACCAAAGAGAAAAAGCAGCCCTATATGGATATGATTTTGTATCTGCCGGCGAAAGTCACAAAGCCTGTGCCGGTATTTATCGGTCTGAACTTCAAAGGAAACCAAAGCATTGATGGCGATAGTGCGATCATGCTATCCGAGAAGCATCCTGAGCTGCTGAAATATACAAAAGCAAAGGAACAGCAGCTTATCCGTGGAGAGCAGGCCGAAAGATGGGAGATAGATACGTTGATCGGTAGAGGTTTTGGAGTGGCATCGGCTTATTACGGTGATCTTGAACTGGATTATCCCGAGGGATGGAAAACAGGAATAAGAACGACTTTAAAAGAAACATTGGCGATCCAACCCCAAGAGTGGAGTGCAATCAGTGCCTGGGCGTGGGGGTTGAGCAGAATGATGGATTATTTGGAAACAGATCAGCAGGTAAATAAAAAACAGGTTATCGTGACCGGACATTCACGTTTGGGTAAGGCTGCTCTATGGGCAGGAGCAAACGATACGAGATTTGCCGCTGTGATCTCCAACAATTCGGGAGAAGGTGGCGCAGCTTTGTCCAGAAGGTGGTTTGGTGAAACCATTAACCGGATCAATACGAATTTTCCGCATTGGTTTGTGGACAGGTATAAAACGTACAATAACAACGCGACAGCACTTCCGGTGGATCAACATATGCTGTTGGCATTAATCGCGCCACGGCCTTTGTACGTGGCTAGTGCTACCGAAGACCTCTGGGCAGATCCCCGAGGAGAGTTTCTCAGTGCCAAAAATGCCGAACCGGTCTATAGTCTTTTTCATAAAAAAGGTTTGGGGGTAGTGGATATGCCTGCCACCGATACTTCTGTCGGAGAGACTGTTCGCTATCATATCCGGACAGGGAAACATAATATTCTATTGTTCGACTGGCTCCGGTATATAGACTTTGCGAATGAAAATCTGATTAAAATCAAGTAGATATGATAGTAATAGATACCAGATATGGATTAATTAATACCATATTTAAAAAAGTATAA
>NZ_JAAJTJ010000078.1 GCF_011030405.1 Parapedobacter sp. SGR-10 | reverse complement strand
GTTGACAACAGATATGGAATTCCATTCTTGTCTGAAGTCCACTAACTCCAATGCTGCCAGGGCGTTGAAACGATGCCTGTTGTTGATCGTATAGTTAAAGTTTAAGGTATTTCTATTCGTAATCTTTACCCTTCTGGAGTTGTAGTTGGTCAGTTCCCCATTGGCCCCAAATCCCGAACCGAATTCCTTGTCAAAATAGTCTACACGCCGTCCTGTGATGTAATATTGGGCGACATCACTTGTGAAGTTCAGCCATGGCTTGAAATTGACTCTTGCCCAGGCAGATGTGAACAGCGTGAATTGTGGCCGTTGGCGGATGTTGTCATAGGCACTGGCGATAGGGTTGTGGTTGCCGTTCAATAGGTTGTTCGGAAACCTAAAGTTATACGATCCATCTTCCAGATAGGCCGGTACGACAGCCGGTAGGAGCAGGGCAGCG
>NZ_JAAJTJ010000077.1 GCF_011030405.1 Parapedobacter sp. SGR-10 | reverse complement strand
ATTGACTACGTCCATGGAGTTCCATTCTTGATTGAAATCCACCAACTCAAATGCAGCCAGAGCGTTGAAACGATGTTTGTTGTTGATCGTATAGTTAAAGTTTAAGGTATTTCGGTTGGTAATCTTTATCCTTCTGGAGCTGTAATTGGTCAATGCCCCATTGGTGCCAAATCCTGAACCGAAATCCTTGTCGAAATACTCTATACGTCGACCTGTGACATAATATTGCATCAAATCACTTGTGAAGTTCAACCAAGGCTTGAAATTCACCCTTGCCCAGGCAGATGTAAACAGCGTGAATTGCGGCCGTTCCCGGATATTGTCGTAAGCACTGGCTATGGGATTATGGTTGCCGTTCAATAGGTTGTTCGGAAATCTGAAATTGTACGAGCCATCTTCCAGATAGGCCGGTACGACAGCCGGTAGGAGCAGGGCAGCA
>NZ_JAAJTJ010000076.1 GCF_011030405.1 Parapedobacter sp. SGR-10 | reverse complement strand
CATGCGGGGGCAGTGCCATAAGGCCAAAGGTAACAGACGGATCGAAGTGAACCACCGTTTGAACGAACTAAAAGCAAAGGCCAGAGAGCGCCTGACATCTGAAACAGGGTTATATCACCGGAGCAAACGGCCCATAGAAGTAGAGGCCGTATTCGGCCAGATGAAAAGCAACAACAGGTTCAACAGGTTCTCCATGAGGGGACTTGAAAAGATAGATATTGAGTTTGCACTGATGTGCATAGGACATAACCTGAGAAAATGGGGCAACAAGCGCCAAAAAGATGAAACTGAAAAGACGAAAAAAACATTGATTGCCCGTGATGGACAGCTGAAAACGCTATTGGAACTATACGTGCCAAATAAAGCCTCAAATCAGCCTATGGCAGCATAAAAAGTCGACGAGAAGAGATCTACGAAAAAATCCATGAACAAAAAAAAGAAGGTGACCTTTTTGGACACCTTC
>NZ_JAAJTJ010000075.1 GCF_011030405.1 Parapedobacter sp. SGR-10 | reverse complement strand
AAATAAGGCACCGACCTACTCTCACGCCTGTTACGGCAATACCATCGGCTCTGGCGGGCTTAACTGCTCTGTTCGGAATGGGAAGAGGTGGACACCGCCGATATAGGCACCTGAATACCTTCTGTAGTTATCAGCTGTCAGCCGCCAGTTATCAGCAATGTACATCACGCATATCTATCGCGCATACTCCCTGACCACTGGCCACTATCTACTGACCACTAAATGAAACGACATATAACGGCAGAGGGAAAACGAAACGAAAAGCGGACAGCAGAAACTGAGGCATGGAAAGCTTCGGGCTATTAGTACCGCTCGGCTTTGGCATCTCTGCCTTTACACCTGCGGCCTATCGACGTGGTAGTCTGCCACGGCCCTATAAGGAAGCCTTATCTCGCGGCGGGTTTCGCACTTAGATGCTTTCAGCGCTTATCCCGACCCGACGTAGCTACCCAGCAATGCACCTGGCGGCACAACTGGTTCACCAGAGGTCGGTCCAGCCCGGTCCTCTCGTACTAAGGCCAGACCCG
>NZ_JAAJTJ010000074.1 GCF_011030405.1 Parapedobacter sp. SGR-10 | reverse complement strand
GATACGGGAACATCCTGCAATAGATCCGAAGATTTTCTCCTATAGTATTCGGCAGTGATCTTGATCTTGTCCTTGAACATGCCCAGATCTACGCCCACATTGAGGATTTTGTTTTTCTCCCAACTCAGATCATAGGTGCCCCGGAAAGATTGCGACAGTGCATGTTCGGAATTGTACCGTCCTGTACCGTTGAACAGGGTGCGCCAACTGTAATAGCTGGAAGGCAAGGTTCCGTTGTAACCGTAGCTTCCCTTGAATTTGATGTTGTTGAATACGGGTTTGATGGATTTGACCCAGTCCCAAGGTTCGTTTGTGATACGATAGGCTCCGGAAACGGACCAAAAATTGCCTGTACGGTGCTCTGGAGAGAAACGGGATGACTGATCCTGACGGAAGGATGCTCCCAAGAAATATCTGTAGCGCCAGGAATAATCAAATTTGGATACAAGAGATACCATAGCGTAGTCGTAGCCATTGCCCGCCCAGCTTGATACCTCAGCTCCTGTGGATAGTACAGGTTTTTCGTCGGTCATGAA
>NZ_JAAJTJ010000073.1 GCF_011030405.1 Parapedobacter sp. SGR-10 | reverse complement strand
GAATGCGTATATCGAAGAGATATTACGTACTCCTGATAAGTTGCCTATAGAGTTTAAAATATTAGATATTCTACCTGGAAAATGGACGCCTGAGGTTGTTGTTTCAAGACATCAGGGATTACTACAAAATGTTACAGAGGAGTTGTTGATTGGTCGGTCAGTAGCAAAGTTGGGGGTAAAAAAGACAAAGGATCTTCATTGGTTTCATCCACACGATCCTGACATAGAGCTGGATGAGAGTATTGACAAAGAATTGCTATTTGATGATATTCTCTATTTGTATAAGGCGTTTAGAAAACCTATTGATTTTCAAATAGATGATGTTAGTCCTGACTATAGGATTGATAGAGATGTATCTACTTACAAAAACCCTTTAGAAGTGGTAATAGAAGATAAGTTTTCTGTAGGGAGTAATAATTGGGTAACTAGTGGTGAACTTATGGCTGATGGTCATACTTATATGGCTTGTGACCCACATAGGGCGGTGACGGTGCCATCGCTGAGGTACATGGCACACTTGGTAGCGCCAGGATGGGA
>NZ_JAAJTJ010000072.1 GCF_011030405.1 Parapedobacter sp. SGR-10 | reverse complement strand
TCTCCCGCTTACCCTTACCGGCAAAGTCCATCTTCTGTCCCATGGGGCATACATAGAAGTCTTCCTCCTTATTGTAGTACAGGTTCTGCAAAAGGAAGGGGTTGTTCTTCTGTGCGCGTTTCTGCTCTTTATGGAAGTAACTGTACTTGACATAACCCTCTATTTTCTTTGATTCGAGCATCTCATAGTTCTCTTCACTGCCGTAGCCCGCATCGGCCACCACGACATCACTCTGTCTGTCATAGCGTTCCTCAAAGCCCTCAAGATGGTCTTTCAGCGTAGTGGTATCGGTGCTTGTCCGGTGGATACTGTAGTGGGTGATGAACTGTTCTTCCGTACTGATCTGCGTGTTGTAGGCCGGTTTGAGCTGCCCGTTCTGCATATGGTCATCTTTCAGCCGCATGAAGGTGGCATCCACATCGGTCTTGCTGTAACTGTTCCTTTCCCCCAGTGTGGCCAACTGCTGTTCGTATTTTTCCAGCCTGGGAAGATGCTCTTCCCGCAGCTTTTTAAGCTGTTTTTGGGTAGGCTTTGCTGCTTCTTTGAGTTTTTCGTTCAGCACGGAAAGTCTGTCCCTGAGCTCATCGCTCTTAATAGGTCTGGGGGTTTCATCCCTGCCCAGTTCCGATTGGTCCTGTCTTAT
>NZ_JAAJTJ010000071.1 GCF_011030405.1 Parapedobacter sp. SGR-10 | reverse complement strand
GAGGCTGTCTAAAAAGCCTTTTTAAAAAAAGGAATCCCCGATACATTAAAGTGTCGGGGATTTTTATTGTTTGTCCTAAAAAATGGTTATTTTTAGGTGCACCCAAACAATATGGCAAACATACTATTCAAAGCATTACCGTCCAATAGTCCGAGTCTTTTTCCGGAAGATATTTTTGCAAAGATCCCTGTCAATCATCCTGTACGCCTGGTTAACGAAGTTGTTGACAAATTGAACATTGAGCACATCATATGGCAATACAAAGGTGGGGGCACGACAAGTTTCCACCCCCGTATGCTGGTGAAAGTGCTATTCTACGCCTACCTGAGCAACATCTATTCGTGCCGTAAGATCGAAAGGGCCCTACAGGAGAACATCTATTTCATGTGGCTATCGGGGCACAGCACACCGGATTACCGGACAATCAACTACTTCCGTGGCAAGAGGCTCAAAGGGCATATCCATTCCCTTTTTGCCGAAGTTGTCCGCCTGCTTGCCGAACTGGGCTATGTGAGCCTGAAGGTCCAGTACATAGACGGTACGAAGATCGAATCGGCAGCAGGCCGTTACACTTTTGTATGGAAAGGTTCGGTTGAAAAGAACAAAGCCAAACTGGAAAATAAAATACTGTCGGTCCTCCGGGACATTGAATCACAG
>NZ_JAAJTJ010000070.1 GCF_011030405.1 Parapedobacter sp. SGR-10 | reverse complement strand
CCTATTCGTAGGATTTAAGTCATAAACATATAGGTCCTCTGCATCAGTCCTAAAAATGGTAAGTCCCCATGCTCCATATTCGTTATGCCCAATAGAAATCCCTGGAATAGTAGGCTCACCTCCTCCGATTACATCCCACCCTGGTGCTACCAAGTGCGCCATATACCTCAGCGATGGTACCGTCACCGCCCTATGTGGGTCACAAGCCATATAAGTATGACCATCAGCCATGAGTTCACCACTAGTCACCCAATTATTACTCCCTACAGAAAATTTATCTTCTACTATCACTTCTTCTAAAGGATTTTTGGAAGCAGATAAATATCTATCGTTTCTATAGTCAAGACCAACATCATTTATTTGAAAATCAATAGGTTTTCTAAACGCTTTATACAAATAAAGAATATCATCAAATAACAATTCCTTGTCAATACTCTCATCCAGTTCTATTTCAGGATCGTGTGGATGAAACCAATGAAGATCCTTTGTCTTTTTTACCCCAAGCTTTGCTACTGACCGACCAATCAACAACTCCTCTGTAACATTTTGTAGTAACCCTTGATGCCTTGAAATAACAACCTCAGGCGTCCATTTTCCGGGTAGAATATCTAATATTTTAAACTCTATAGGCAAGCTATCAGGAGTACGCAATATCTCTTCAATATACGCATTT
>NZ_JAAJTJ010000069.1 GCF_011030405.1 Parapedobacter sp. SGR-10 | reverse complement strand
TAACGTGCCGCGGCTTTGCGAGGGCGGGGCATTTCAGCACAAACTTTCTTGCGAAGCACGGACGTACAAATTTAGCGAAAACTTTCTTACAGAGATATTTCCCCCGCTCTTGCAAAACCGATGTTATGTGCATACCCTTTTCTGTTTTGTCAGTTTGTGGATAATTTTTATTTTTGTCGTATGAGAATGACTGTGATGTTATAATATCCTTTTCGGGCTTAGTTCTTAAGCAATACGCTATCCTCTGCACATAGCGTACTTTTTCTATTATTCAAATTTTTATTAATAATCTTAACTAATCGGTCAACAGATAACTGTTGCTCCTTGTAATGGTTTATAAAACAAAAAATATGTCAGATATACTAAGTAAAAAAGAAGTAGAACAGTTTGTTCTCAATGGTTTTGTTCGTATCGACAACGCATTTCCACAACGACTTGCTGATGAAGTTGTCAATCATCTATGGAAAGACATTCCTTTTGAAAGGTCAAATCCTGATTCTTGGGTTGAACCTGTGGTTCGTTTAGGAATGTACACCCAACAGCCTTTTATTGATTCTGTAAACACAGAGAAACTGTATTCAGCTTTTAACCAATTGATTGGTGAAGATAAATGGATTCCTTGTCGAAATGTGGGAACATTCCCTGTTAGGTTTCCGTCTGTTCAACAGCCTAATGATACTGGCAAACACGTAGATGCAAGTTTTGCGGGAAATGACCCTAATAATTATTTTGAATGGCGTGTCAATGTCAAATCAAGAGGG
>NZ_JAAJTJ010000007.1 GCF_011030405.1 Parapedobacter sp. SGR-10 | reverse complement strand
CTTCATCTTTATCTTAGAAAGACTATACTATTACGCTAAGGAACCTATTCATCTTGGCTTACCCCAAAATAAGAAAAGCCCTCACTTCCGTGAAGGCTTTTAGTCTGTCGGGATGGCCGGATTTGAACCGACGACCTCCAGCACCCCATGCTGGCGCGATACCGGGCTACGCTACATCCCGAAAAGGAAGACAAAAATACAAATTTATCGTGAATCTAAAAAATACAAATAAGGATTTTTTACTTGCAAGACTTCATGGGTCTGTGTTAGAAGCAAACCCATCAAGTCTTGATAACCTTATTCCTTCTTCAGCCCATTCTCCAACGCATCCCACAACCCTTTCCGCAATGGATTGTAACGTGGCACGGTCACGTGGCACACATCAAAGACCAACACTCCCCCATTCGATCGGTTGTACATATATTTGATAGCCTCACTGATATCCGCTTCAGAATCAAAAGTCACATTTCCCACGTCAATACCCGAATATACTTTTGTCTTATTTCGAGTAATATACTCTACTCCATTCATGGATCCTTCTATGCTCCACCAATGGTACTTCAGATTAGCTGTTGCAGGATTGTCTTTTAGATACAATTGCTTATAATAATTTCCCGAAAAGAACAGGTCCAATTGCTCCGCATAGCCCGTTTCTTTATATCCCGGTATAGCAAATGAAAATGTCAGTTCTTCATCATAAAACGGATCATACGTTTCACTGGCATAGTTATTCCCTTGCTGATAATAGGTATTGTACCATGCGCCCGAATAGGCTCCCAGCTCCACACTTGGTGCTACAGCTTTGAGCTCCTGACGCGTTCTGGCAAAGAAGTCCCGCAATACTTTTGCCCGAAAATAGAGCCATTTTTTGTAGTATTTGCCTGTTGCATTCGGTTCGGCATTGCTCCCTACCACTTTCCATGAACTGACGATATCTTTTGGAAAGTCCATGAACTTTGCCTGATTATCGTTGTATTTTTCTTCTAAAAACCGGATGAATAGTTCCTTGCTCAAATCCGAAAAATCAGCATCAATTCCCCGGTATCGACAATAATCTAACACTATACCATCCGGTTGGAACTTGGTTGCCATTTCTTTGATGATACCTATCGTCAACTCCTGTACCTCTTCGGCTGCCGGATTGAGAAAGAAATTGCCCCCAGTCGTAGAAATCGGCACCCTATTTCCAGAAGCATTGACCACAATGGATTCATATTGCCTAAAGTCAGGATTGCCATATACATAGCCTGTGCCTGTACCGGAATTTCCGTACACAAAAGTATTTATACCAAAATAGATTTTCATCTGTCGGCTTCGGGCTTCATTTACCATGAATTCTACATAGTCCGGAAGCATGGTAAAGCCATTGTAAGAAGACAACTTTTGTGTATAGGCCGACTCATATAAAGTAAAACCCGTGTTGTGCTTGATATCAAGGACCAAACCATTGATACCTACATGCTTCAAGCTATCCAAAATCAATTTGATATCGTCTTTGTCCCTAAACCTACCCGGCCCCTGGAAAACATTGGCCTGAGCATCTACCCATACAAAAGCATTGTGTCCTGGCGTCCATGTTTCGATGATTTCGTCCTCTACGGGTGGAAGCACAGTTTTGGCTTCTTTCTTACAGCCTTGAAAGAGTCCACTCAAGGAGGTGAAAAGTATTAAAGCTGACGATATAGCTAACATTTTTATATTTTTTCTTTTCATAACATTCTTAATTGGCGGAATAAACGGTAAACTCATACGCCCATATACCATATCCCGTGTGTAACATATAGACCTGCATACGATCTCCATCATGTGAATAACCAACAGCTATATCCCCAGTTCCTGGTCCCGTAGTCGAAAGTGGCGAAACCAATGTTTCGGAATTGAATACATTGAATGAAGGATATAGTGATGACGATGTCTGTGTGCCCAACATCTGTGGATTGGTAATATCAAACATAGACAATCCCATTCTTCTCAACGTATAATTGGCAAAATACCGACCTAAAAACGCATAAGTAGCATTATTAAATCGACCTATCGCCAACGCATTCATGAAAGTCGTATTTCCCCGGCTTTGTAAACTGACGGCATTGATCTGATTATTCGTCGTAGCATCCATATAAGAAAAATCATTTTGTTGGCCCAACAAATAATTTGATGTGACAGAAGGATTTATGTATTGGATTTCGGGATAATAACCTATATGGTTTCCTGCAATACCGGACATGGTCACCACGGCAGGTGTTTGGGACACGAGTACGCCATTCTTGACTTCCCAACGATAAAAGGCCTTTGTCACGGAAGCCGGTGAAGTAATGACGGCATCACCGTCTAGATTCCCCGTGATATTCAAACGTCTTCCCGTACTACGATCTGCTGTAGTCGGAAGCGCCGTATTTGCATTCGTTGTATTAATCAACAGTTCCGGATCATCATCAAATACATCTGTATATTTATAAATACGGATATTCTGTCCATAAGCTGCTCTGTTTACGGCCAGCAACTTACCTGTTTCATCGGCTACCAATTGGTTGGATTGGCTCAATGCTCCGCTACTTGCCGTAAATGGCATATACATATCCCGGACATATTCTCCGGTGAATCTATTGAATACCCTATACCTGGAATTACCCGTCGTACCGGTTGTCGTAATAATCAAATAATCACCGCTAACCGCAATACACGACTCCAGATCACCTGTAAAGTCCCATTCTGCCCCTTCTTTTACCCACAGGCTCCGATGTATTCCGAAACCATAAGGTAGTCTGATCGGTTCCATCAGAACGATTTTATACTCCTTTTCTACATTTCCCGGAGCCGATATAGTCAGGGTCTGTGGTGTATTCAGGTCAAGGACGGTTCCCGATTGTATTGATGATGTTGCATGCTTATTGATCGTAAACGTAAGGGTGGTCTGTGACATATCCAATCCCGATAGCACGAAGAAACGTAACTCGTCATTGATCAGAATACCTTCCACCTCTTGCGTGGCACCATCCATCTCAAAGCTGATCTTGGAATCAGAAATGCTCGTATCCCCCACTTTCTTAGCCTTGATCACATATTTTTTTTCGACACCTGTACCCGAAATCACATAGAAATCCAGAGGCTTGGTCAAGTCCATAGGCTCTCCAAATTTGACCGATAGCTTTGCATCCGATGAAATCGTTGCCCGCACAATGATTTTGGAGAGATCTGTCTCAAAATCGCTATCGACCGGATAATAATAAGGAATATCAAAATAAATCGTGTCGTTGCTATATCGGGGTTCAAACAATCTGTCTGGTCCCGACCCTTCTATATTGGCAAAAATGTCCGATATAAGCGCTTCTGATCCTCTTTCAATGGCTACCTCCTTATCACATGAGTAAAGTATGGCCAAAAAGAACAGCAATACATATAAAACTTTTCTTTTCATAATTTTAAAATTTAATTACCAACCTTGTATTGGAGTTATACCTTTGTTTCTCTGTGTCTCTGCAATAGGAATAGGCAAATAGTACATTCTCCCCACAAATTCCCTATCCCTGGTATCACAGACCACCGTCTCGTATATATACCCGCTGCCCGGATTACTGATCTTATGTCCGGTAAACCGGATATTGTTGAGTTTGATATGAGCCTGGCGCCATCTGCGCAGATCCCAATAACGATGCCCTTCAAAGGCCAATTCTACGATACGTTCATGTTGCAGTGCTTCGAACAGTTGTTCTTTGGTATTGGCGACCACATCGGGCAGCCCTCGCTTATTCCGCAGTTTGTTCAGTGTATTTTTTCCATCGGTCAGTCTATCCGAAAGAATCTGCGCCTCACTCAATATCAGCAATACTTCGGCATAGCGTATTTCGTGCCAGCTTTGCGTACTCCGGTTCTGTATAAAATTAGTGTTGGTAGGATCCAACATCTTTTTTGCATAGTATCCCGTTACGGTTTTTCTGGGCTCGGAGATAGATCCCATTTGTACAAAACCATCTGTGGTACCATCTACGGTAGTATTCAATGTACGGCCTTTCCATGTCGAGCCATTGTAAAGTATCGTCGCGTAAAACCGTGGTTCACGGTTAATATACGGATCGGCAGCATGGGAAGGATTGGCCCAGTTGAATCTGCTTCCATCCGCCATTTCAAACTCATCGACCAGCTCGGCCGTAGGCACACCATAGACCAATACTTGTCCCGGCGCATCACCAGGAGGGACAAAACCCAAGTCATACAAGTGAGTAACAAATTGGGGCACATAGTCTATTCTAAAAATAGACTCTTTGTTATCAGCGGTGTTAAAGATTTTTGCAAAGTCACTTTCCAGGTCATAATAGCCTTCATTGGCCAGACCTACGACACCTTGTGCGGCAGCGATGGCATTTTCGTAGTATGTTTTTGCCTTGCCGTGATCAATGCCCGTCTTCGAATCGTTGTTATAGAGTTTTTTATCAAATTCAGCAATGGAAGCAGCTTGAATCCACGTTCTGGCCAACATCGCTAAGGCCGCCCCTTTTGTAGCCTTGCCTACGAAAGCTTCTGTTTGCTTTTTTGGCAAATGTTCGGCCGCGAAGGCAAAATCTTGCGCGATAAAATTCAAACAATCATCTTCGGAGGAGCGATCGTTTGTCAGCGAGGCATGACCATCAATATGATCAATGATCACAAAACTTCCGTGTATACGAGCTAGCCAAAAATAGACGTAGCCACGTATGAATCTAGCCTCTGCCTCATAAGCCAATTGTTGTGTTTCAGTTGTTTTCGAATAGTTTTTCAAACCATACAAAAATTCATTGATGCGGCGTATACGTGTATAGGCATTAGCCCAATAGCTGATACCTGGTGATGCGGCAGAATACCTCGAAGCATCGGAAGCTAATATATTGACCGTACCATTACCGGAAGCTTCGGACGTGTATTTCATGATATCTGTCAATCCATCCGTAGCATTGTCCGTGCCTACGAAAGAAAGTCGACCGAATTCAAATTTTCTAAATTCCTCGTAAAGTCCATTCAGGTAAAGTTCTATGCTATTTTCGCTATCCCAAATGACTTCCTCGGTGTACCTGTCCGTTGGTACCAAGTCAATGGAACACGAGCCAGCGAAAAACGACAGGGATAATAGATATATAATTATTTTCGTTTTCATAATTTGTCCTTATTTAAATGTTACAGAAACCCCAAAGGCAAACAGTTTTTGCTGTGGATAAAACCCGTTGTTCACGTTCGGCATCTCAGGATCAAAATATTTCAGATAGTCCCAGGTAAATAGATTGGAGGCTGTGGCATGCAATCTCACGCCACCCAATCTTGCTTTTTGCACTACATCTGTCGGAATCGTATAACCGATCTGCAGCGATTTTAGCCGTAGGTATGCACCATTGCGCAGATAACCTGAATTGGCATGGGCATTATGTGCACCCAAAGCAGCCTTGCCGGCAGTCAATCTAGGAAACTCTGCATTGGGATTGTCCGGTGTCCATGAATTTTCTACCAAGAAATAGGGTGCATTACCATTTTGATAGAATGTTCTGGACATGACCGTAAAGGCATCGATGTCCGTCGTACCGGACGATCCTTCGTATGGCCCTGACAGTAATACACTGGAAAGTGCCGCTCCCTGAAACAAAGTCGAGAGATCAAATCCCTTATATTGCAGATCGATGTTCAATCCGTACATGATCTCGGGCATATTGCTTCGACCGATGAATGTCATGTCGTCCGCTCTCGTAAGACGTCCATCGTTATTCAGATCGCGGTATTTATAAAAGCCGGGGGCGACTACTCCACCCGAAGGGGAAACAGCATCTTTGGTCTCTTCCCATGTTTGGTATATACCATCTACGACAAAGCCTAGCTTCTCACCATACGAGCGTCCTACCCTACGTTGCCATTCGGGCAGGTTTTCACTTTCTCTCATTGCTATGATTTTGTTTTTTGCCCAGTTAAAATTTCCGGTAATAGTATATTTGAAGTCGTTGATCTGATCATTGTAACGCAACTGCGCATCTATTCCCCGATTCAGCATTTCACCGTCATTGAATACACTGGGGTAATATCCACCCATCGTTGGCGGAAATATACCCGAAGCCGGGTTCAGAATATCGGTCGTAAAGCGATGAAAGAATTCCAGGTCAAAACCGAATTTGTTTTCCCACCATTGTGATTCGAACCCTATATTATGTGTTGTACTGGTCTCCCACTTCAATTCCGGATTTGGTTGGCTGCTGGTATAGATAGAATTTACAGGAGATCCTCCAATGACATACACCGGATCTTTCGACATTTCATACGTCCGCAAATAAGGGAAAGAAAGCAGTGATGGCCGACCATCTGCCCGTGACGGAAGCCTGTCATTACCAGTCCTCCCTACCGAATACTTCAATTTGAAGAAATTCACGATCGGCAGATTTTCTCTAAAAAAGTTTTCTTGCGAAACAACCCATCCCAAGCCTAATCCGGGAAACATGTCCCACCTGTATTGTTTGGCAAAGTTGACGGATGCATCCCATCGGGAAGCCACTTCCAACAAATATTTAGATTCAAAAGCATAGTTTATCCGAGCTACATAACCTGCCCGCGCATCCTGCGCACTGTACCCCCCCGGCAACACGATATCATCCGGATCTGCACTTCCAAACTCCAATTCGTGCAGGCCATCTAGCGGAAAATTCCGAGCACCGCCAGACAAAACGCCCATCTGATACTTTGACCATTCATATAGGCCCAATACAGAAATATCATGCAATCCAAAAGACCGATTATAGTTGATATAAGGCCTGAATGTCATTCTGTTGTTTTGGTTATGGGACTGCGTTAGTGCAGTCCTCGTAATACCGGGAACCGTACTCAGTTCCACAAATGTCCCCGTCTTTTGATCCCTCGCCCTACCCATCAGTTTATAAGGCTGTAACCAGGTCTTAGCTTCCAGACTGGCCTTATCGTAAGCGGTCAGCAACTGTAAATCCAAGCCTTCAATACCCGGTACGGAAAATTTAAGATTTATATCCCCTTGAAATACGTAATTATTGCGATGTTGGTATCCCGAATGCTCAACGGAAGCCAATGGATTGATCCAGCCGGGCGAACTGTTGTAAGCCGTATATATCCCGTTCTCCGCATACATGGGTAGATTGGGTAGCATCATAGCCGCCTGATAAAACGGATTGAGATAAGACGTATTGTCCGGGGAAATACCCGGTGTCTTCCCCACCTCGACCCGATAAGCCAGATTGAGGTCCGCCGATAGCAGATTCGTCAATTTTGACGACACATTGGTACGGACATTGTACCGCTTGAAGTTCGTATTCTTGATTACACCTCCTTGATCCAGGTGCGAGAGGGACGAGAAATACCGGGACTTTTCATTACCTCCCGAAATAGAAACGGAGTGGTGTTGGGATTTACTGTTGTTGGCCAACAATTCGCCTACCCAATCTGTCTGACCAAACAAAGGATTCGTATTCGTACCGTCGTATATGGAACGTATCAGTTTAGGGCCATACACATACGGTACTGGATCACTATTTTGATGGATGAGGTAATCATTGTCCATATCTACCCCTTTATTGTACCACAGCATATAATCAATAGCATCCAAAAACTTAGGAAACCTAGTGTTCTGTCCAATCTGAAAGGATCCTTCGTAACTGATTTTAGTATCATTGGCCCTTCCTTTTTTGGTCGTAATAAGAATAATACCGCTTGAGGCCTGAAGACCGTATACAGCTGTGGATACAGCATCCTTCAAAATAGAAACCGTCTCAATTTCTGAAGGATCCAGATAAGCAAAAGACGGACGCTGTACGCCATCGATCATGATCAACGGCGCCTGGTTATTTCCATACGTGCTCACCCCCCTTATACGCAAAGTCGCATTGTCTGCTCCGGGTCTACCCGATTGTTGCAATGTGGTCAAACCCGGCAACCGACCGGCCAGTGTGTTTGTGATATTCATCGCAGGAGCTTTTTGCAGCTCTTCACCTCCGATCTGGCTGACTGAACCGACCACATTTCTTCGCTTCTGTTCACCATATCCTACTACAATAATTTCGTCCAGATGCTGGTCTTCAACAGTCATAACGATATGCTGTAAAGCAAAATCTTTGACAAGCAGCCTATACGAAGTATGTCCAATCAACGAAAATATCAACTCGTCATTCATCTGTACATCTTTCAATTCAAAGCGCCCGTCTTCGCTACTGGCCGTAGAATTTCCTGTTCGCTGATTTCGAATAGTGACACCAGACAGTGTTTCCCCCAAAGTATTCGTTACCGTACCCGTAAGTACCTGTTGTAAGGTTTCTCTGGAAGACCCCGAAAGATTGTTGGTAGCTCTATTCGTTCTGGTCACCAAAATAGTTTTGTCATCAATCGTATAAGTAAGCGACTGAGGCTCCAAAACCTTATCCAAAAACTCTTTCAACGGCATATTATTCACCGCAATTGAAACACGATTAGCAGAGCGAAGAGCTTGTTCGCTATACATAACGTAATAGCCCGTCTGCTTCTCAATAGATGAGAATACTTTGGCGAGCGGTTGTGAATTTGCTTTCAAACTGATGGTCTGCGAGAGTGACGTAGCACTGATCTGCATACATCCAATGAGCAACAAGATGGTCGTAATATTGATGCGCATAAGGATTTGTTTTGTGGCCGAACCCGATAACCAAAATCCGTTTGGTGGTTCGTAAGTACATAATTTATTTTTAGGCACAGGAATTTCTTCCCGAACACGCAATTGATCTTTTTTCATTAACTTTGAATGATTTGGATAATTTATAATCTTGGTTTATTGAACTAATCAGAATTAAGATATCCGAACATGTGCAGGGAGGTGCCGGAATCACTTCCCTGTTCGTTTTTCCCTTTTTATATTGGTTCCATACTTTCCTCCTTTGGTTTATTTTGGTTAATTTTTATTTTTTACGATCAGTTTCTTGCCTTCTATCTGCAGCTTGATGCCCGAGTCTCTCAGGAATTTCACCAATACCTGCAGATTGACATTACGGCTCATCTTGCCGGAGAAGACATCTTTTGGCTGTACACCTTCATACACCACATCTATATCGTACCAACGTGCGATTTGCTTCAGCATTTGTGGGAAAGGTGTTTCGTCAAAATGAAATATACCCGACTTCCAGGCAATGGCAGCTTCCACATTTACCGGCCTTACCTTTATATCGGACGAGTTCCCCACAAGGGATTCCTCTCCAGGCAAAAGTACCTTGGCCCCTTTGCGATCAGGCTTTGCTACACGTACACTGCCACTGACCAGGACTGTTCTGGTGTCGGCCTCGTCGGTATACGCCAAAACATTGAATTTCGTACCTAAGACATCGATGACCTGATTGGTCGATAATACTTTAAAAGGAATTCTTTTGCCCGCAAGGTTTTGTTGACCAGCGACTTCAAAATAGGCTTCTCCTTCCAATTCAACGACCCGTTCACTTTCGCTAAACCGCAAAGGATATCTGAGGGAACTTGCCGAATTGAGCCACACCTTACTGCCATCTGGCAATAGAACCTGATATTGCCCACCTCGCGGAACGGAAAGGGTTGCGTACGGTATTTCTTCTTCAACCCTGTTGTTGTCAACATCCAGGACCGTCTTCCCATTTTCGTACCTGATCTTCCCTTCGTCCATGATGATGCCCGAGTGCGTTTCACTCAAATCTATAGTTGTACCATCGGCCATGGTTAGGGTAGCCTTATTTTTGCCAGGTTCAACATCGCCCTGATCAATCAATATCTGTACATCTGATAATGAGGGTACGTGAACCTCATTCGTACGGTAGTATAAGTAGTAGACGCTTCCTAACGTTGCGAACAGCAGAATAGCTGCTGCATAGGGCACCCACTCTTTGAATACAGCGGAACGAGAGGATACAGGCTGATCTTTTTGTTCGATCTTCGCCATGATCTTTCTTTTAAGGGATTCGATCTCTGTTGTTGTCCAGCGGTGGTCCTGGTTGGTATCAAGGCTATCAAACCACTGATCCATCAGCTCTTTTTCAGCACCCTCTAGTTCATCGTTCTGGTACTTACGGATAAGTATATCAAATCTGTCGTGATTCATAAATCGTGTTAGTTGTTTCACAAAACATCTAAAGAGCCATAGCGATACACACTAAAAATTAAAAAGCAATTTCTTAAGCTTTTTTGACAGGCTCTTTCAATACATAGATAACACTAACGGCACGGTACACATAGCCCTTTTTGAAAAAAATAAATATTTTTCACCCACGGTGCATTATTGTTACCAGTTAACTTGACACCAAAGGATGCTGTTCTGGTAAAGGGTTAAAAATTGAAAACTACTTTTGTTGTCTTCTCAACGATACTGTTTGAAAAAATTTTTATATCATTGTGTCAACAACTATAAGTGTGTTAGAATAAAGTGTAACCGATGGACAACCTGGAGACAAGGGATTTATTGACAGCTTTGCAAAACGGAAGCACCGTTGCGTTCGAGACGATTTATCATCAGATGGCAAACAGGTTATTAAACTTTGTCAATAGCCGTGTACATGATCGTGCGGTCAGCGAAGAGATCATACAGGAAATCTTCGTTTCCCTGTGGTTGAGCAAAGCTTCTTTTGAATCCTTTTCAGCTTTGGAAGCTTATCTTTTCAAGGCTTCTAAATACCAAATATTGAACTACGTACGTTCGGAAAAAGTGAGACATCGCTATGCTGAGCACCTCGCCCTCTACTTTGTACAGGAATACGACAGCCATGTAGAGCAGATGATGGACATGACGGATCTAAAAGCTGTGATCGACCAACATATCGCACAGTTGCCTCCTAAGTGTCAGGAAGCTTTTCGTCTCAGTCGCTTTATGCACAAATCCATCAAAGAGACGGCACAGCTCATGGGGATATCCAGCCGCACCGTAGAGAATTACATCACGCAGGCACTCAAGCACCTCCGCAAAAACCTCTCGCAATATCAGTGGACGATGGTATTGATCTATTTGTCCTCCCGCTTATAATACACCTGTACAGAGATTAATTTTATCTTTTTTGGTTTCTGTACGAAACAATCTCACTATTGGAAAGGCTATCCGCTTTGTTTCCAAAAGATGTTCTCACATAATTGATGATTTCGAAAAGCTCTTCGTCCTTTAAAAACTTAAACGAAGGCATCGCATAGTCTCCTGCGGACGATCCTTCCAATAAAATATGGAGCAGTTTCTCTTTGTCCCTGACCACTTTTGAGTCGGCCAAAGCGGGATAGATACCTTCCAATCCGGCTCCTTTTGCCTTATGACAGGAAAAACAGAATTTTTGGTATATAATTTCGCCACTGTTTTCACTTATAGTTTCTTCTGCCCTGCTCTTTGCCGTCAATGGTGTTTTTACAGCCGAATTTACCCGGGCGATCCTTAGTATACGATCATCTCGCTCACTTGGGCTGGTCATGGGATTCCAGTCGTGGTTAGAAGTCGCAATATATATGTCGCCAGCAGGTGAAATACACAGATCACGGATTCGACCGTACAATTTTTCTAAAAATACTTCTTCTCTTTCTATACGTTTTCCGGTTTTGTCCAAAGTCAAGACTCTGAGTCCCTGCCCTTTCAGCATAGTCAGCAGTAAACTGTTTGTCCACTCAGGTATCTTCTCCGAAGAATAATAATCCAATCCTGCCGGAGCAATCGTCGGTGTCCATGCGACCAAAGGTTCGATAGTATTATTTTTTAAAGCAAATTCCCGTTCGATATCGTTATCGACCATTCCTTCTATGGAAGGATAGCCGTAGTTGCCCTTTGGTACGATCAGGTTGACCTCGTCATCCGTTGCATCGCCGTGCTCTGACGTATATATTGCTCCTTGGGGTGTGACGACCATGCCCTGCATATTCCGAAAACCGAAGGCATATACATAAGATCGCGGAAAAGGATTGTCATCCGGGATATTTCCCTCCAAATCCATACGGAGTATTTTGCCGTTAGCACTGCTGAGGTCCTGTGTATCTTCTTTGATGGCCTGATCACCTGTGGCCCACAGTATCCGCTCCTTTCCTTGAAAAGCCAACCTCGAACCGGTATGACCTCTTCCCGCCACATATTCTAAAAGCAACTTGGGATGGACAAGGGTATCGTTCTGATACGTATATCGCTCCAATATATTGTACCTGATTCCATCCGACTTTACACGCTTATAATGAATATAAACATAAGGATACTGTTTTTGGTCGGGATGGACGATCATCGCCTGTGCACCTTCTGGTCTTTTTCCAATTGGTAACCGAAGAATTACTTTTTTTTCTCCATTTACAGGGTTGATGCGTGTCACATACCCTCGTTCCTCCGTCACCCATATCCAATCATCCGGTCCCCATACGAGTTCCCACGGTACGCTCAAACTATCCGCGACGACACTTACGCCCAATAAGGTTGATTCTAATTTGATGTTTTCTTCAATTTCTTGATTAAATATTTGCTGAGCTTTAAATTGACAGCTTCCCAGCAAAAAAGAAGCTATAAGTATCCGTAATAAAAATAAACTCACCCTTATATCCATATCTTAAGTGCTATACATCTTTTATACCTGTGGGATATCAACGAAAAACAGCGCTGACCAATGCCTCATAATCTTCGAAAGATGCCAATAATCCACCATTCTAATTGTTATTTATCGACCCATACTTTCACGACTTCACCATATTCATCTACTTTATCCGCAGGCATTCCCCTGAGTTGAAACCATTTTCTGAACGCCGCAACAAAAACAATGGACATCAGCACCATGGCGAGTATTGCCAAGGAGGCCAACATGTACTGCCCATTCGGAATATAAATATCCACCACCTGGATATACCCGGCCCAATATGTGATGATGGACATGAATACCCCCGGAATCGCCGAACAAAGCGCATATTTACCACGATTCAACCTAAGCAACATTGTCGTACAGACAATCAGACCACAAGCTGCCAAAAGTTGGTTGCTGATACCAAACAATGGCCAAATACTACTTACATTGCCCGTAAAAACCAAATAGCCCCATGCAAACGTAAACACAAAACTGCTGATCATCACACCCGGCAACCAGTTCTTATCGCTAAATCTGGGCATGACCATACCCAACATCTCCTGTAGAAAAAAACGTCCGACACGAGTTCCGGCATCGATCGCTGTCAATATGAATACGGCCTCAAACATAATCGCAAAATTGTACCAATAGGCCATCAAATCGTCCATGAACGGAATATTATGGAAAATATGCGCCATACCTACAGCCAAAGATACCGCCCCTCCCGTCCGCCCCTGCAACTCCACCCCAATCTTGTCCACATAGCTCTGCAGCTCTACCTGATGAAGATTCGGATGATTAGCCAGGAAACTATCATATACAGCGGCAGGTACATTGATAGCAAAATAGTCTCCCGGCATCAATGTACAGGCCGCAATCAATGCCATCAATGCAACGAAGCCTTCAACCAACATTGCACCGTATCCTACGAACAGGATCTCTTTTTCATTTCCAAGCATCTTCGGTGTTGTGCCTGTAGCGATGATCGCATGGAAACCTGAAATAGCCCCACAGGCGATCACGATAAAGATGAAAGGCCATACTGCACCTCCGATGACCGGACCTCCTCCCTTGATAAATTGGGTCAGTGCCGGCATTTCGATGGTTGGATTCACAAAAATAATCCCTACGGTCAACATCAAAATAGTACCTATCTTGAGATAAGTCGACAGATAGTCCCTCGGTACCAGCAATAACCAAACCGGCAGCACAGACGCAAGAAAACCGTAGACAGCAATAGCAACGGAAATGGTCGATACATTCCAATGGAACAAATTACTGATATGTTCGTGCTGCATCAGATCGTGTCCACCGATGATTCCGATGAACAATAGGATCCCTCCCAAAATACTGGCAAAGGTGATACTGTTTTTGCGATAGCGCATGATCAGACCCATGATAATCGCTATCGGCATCGTAATAATGACGGTAAATAGTGACCAAGGAGCCTCATGCATGGCGCTGATACAGGCTAGCGACAGACCTGCCAGAGTAAGCACCAAAATAAACAATACAGACAATCCTGTAACCGTTCCAATCGTCGAACCTATTTCTTTGGACGCAATGGTCGCTAAACTTTGTCCTTTATGACGTACAGAAGCAAAAAGAACGATCATATCGTGAACACCTCCTCCTAACACACAACCGATCAAAATCCAAAGCGCACCGGGTAAATAACCAAACTGAGCGGCCAATACCGGACCTACTAACGGCCCCGCCGCCGCAATAGCGGCAAAATGATGACCAAACAGTACATTTTTGTTCGTCACGACATAGTCCTGACCATCTGCATAGGCTACGGCAGGAGTAATATTTTTAGCATTCAGTCTAATCACCCGTTGTGCCATAAAGACCCCATAAAAGCGATACGCTATTGCAAAGATCAGTAAAGCAGCAAATACCAGGGTCAAAGCACTCATTTCATTGATAAAATCCATTTTTCATAATTTTAAACCCGGGTGATATTTTTTTCAAAACACCAAAGACCGGCCAAACATAGTTTCGTTATTTCCAAATTTGTCAATGACGACTTACACTGTTTTCATAAATTGCCTTTTTTCATTTCCTTTACAGCATGATCAACGGCTCTTGCCGTCAAGGCCATAAATGTAAGCGACGGATTTTGTGTACTGGTAGATGTCATGCATGCACCATCCGTCACAAAGACATTTGGACATTCGTGCATTTGGTTAAAACCATTCAGCAAAGATGTTTTTGGATCTTTTCCCATCCTCACACCGCCCATTTCATGGATATCCAATCCCGGATTCTGTTTTCTATCCCTTGTCTTGATATCCCTGCATCCCGCTTTTTCGAGCATAGCCGTCCCTTCACTAAAGAAATCGTCCCTCATCTTTGTGTCATTATCGTCGTAATCCACATCTATCCTCAACAAGGGAATTCCCCATTGATCTGTTTGGTCTTTGCTCAGATGTACCTTGCTCTGCTCTTTAGGAATAGTCTCTCCCTGCATCATCATAAATACGCTCCAGTCCCCAGGTTCACTCAAAGCCTCCTTATAATCGCTACCTAGCTGCTCACCTTCGACCGTACGCGTCCAGCCTCCCCTTTTTGCAGAATAAAATACCATATATCCCCTCAAAAAATCGGTTTCTTGTTTATGTACGTTTCTGAAATTGGGCATTACGATCGAGGTAGGTCTCCTGCCATAATAGTAGCTATCCTGAAATCCATCTATCTTTGCAGATATAGTGCCCAAATAATTGTGAAAAGCCACATATTTACCCAGTAAGCCGTTGTCATTGCCTAAGCCATTCGGAAATCGGGAACTGGTGGAATTCAACAATATTTGGTTGGAGTTTAATGCAGAGGCATTGACAAAAATGACATGGGCAAAATATTCTGTAGCTTCTTTTGTCAATCTATCTATAATCCGTACACCAGTCGCACGCCCCGTCTCTTCATCGTATATTATCGAATGTACAACTGCATCGGGGCGGATCGTCAGATTTCCCGTCCGCGCAGCCCAGGGCAGGGTCGAGGCATTGGAACTGAAATAAGCACCAAAAGGACAACCTCTCCGGCACAATCTTCGCGCCATACATTGACTACGACCCTGCTGCAGATGTATAGCATCTGGCTTGGTAAGGTGTGCACAACGCCCAATGATCACGTTTCTATCCTTATAATGGGACATAATTCTTTGCTGTATCGATTTCTCTACAACATTCATTTCCCAGGGTTGTAAAAACTCTCCATCCGGAAGAGTATCCAACCCGTCCTTGTTGCCGCTAATGCCCGCAAAACGCTCTACATAACTGTACCATGGTGCCAGATCCTCGTACCTGATCGGCCAATCCACCGCATATCCATCTCTCAGCGGACCTTCAAAATCATACGTACTCCATCGCTGTGTCTGTCTGGCCCAGGTCAGTGATTTACCGCCTACCTGATAGCTTCTGATCCAATCAAAAGGTTTGTCCTGAAGATAGGGATGATTTTTATCGTCCGAAAAGAGGTCTTTAGTATCTTCTCCATAGGCATAGCACCGAGATAGAATGGGGTTGTCTTCTTTTATTTTCAGTGGCAATTTTCCCCGGTTAGGAAATTCCCATGGACTCTTCATGGCAGTTGTATAATCCTGCACATGTACAACATTCTTTCCCCTTTCAAGTACCAAGGTGCGCAGGCCTTTGTCACAGAACTCCTTGGCGGCCCAACCACCACTAATACCCGAACCAATGACGATGGCATCGTAAGTATTATCCTTTTTCCCTTTTATATTTAGATTGACCATATCTTTTTCTAATTAAATTCCCAAATCTTGTCTCCTTTTTTATAAGCGATCTGTCCGCTATATTTTCCCGGAATTGCAGCATAACGCAAACATTTTTTCATGCCGGGCTCGGAAGTAAAAAAGCCAAAAACGATCAGACTTCTGAGCTTACTGTAATTGGTGTAAGCAATGTTCTCCTTATCCTTGTTTGCTTTGGCTGCCCGGTCAAAAGCCTGTAGAAGTTCAAACCTTTGTTTTGCTCCCAACCGAACAAAAGACTTCTTAAATCGTGCCTTTGCTGTTTCATCTATCGTGATAATGCACTGGATCAAATCCAGCCGCTCCTGTCCGGTATAACAATCTGTTATATGCTGGTCAATAAATTGTGCCACACGTGCATCTTTAGCCCCTGGCAATCCCTTGTGTCTGGGCAAAATCGTTTCGGCTATTTCGCCCAGCAACACAATTTGCCCCTCATCCATTATATCCCGATCCACCTTAGGCGAACAGCTCATCCAAATGTGAGCAGGGTTGATCAAACTCCCTACGCCAAAAAACACCAACGTGCGCAATACGTCTCTCCGTTTCATAAAGTTTATCTTCTGTATACCTGCCTTTTTTTCTTATTCTAAACGTAACCGAAATAATTACAATGCTGTATATCAATTTATTGTCACAGTGACGGAGTATTCAAGACCTGCTTTCGTGCAATAAGGACTTTTTCCAAAGACGTATAATCGACATCCTGTACGGCAAGATCTTTATCAATAGCTAATACCGCAGCAGCGGCAGCACTTTGTCCCAATATCATAAACACGGGTTCCATTCGAATGGAACCAAAAGCAATATGCGAACTAGATATACACACGGGTACAAGCAGATTCTGACACTCTTCTTTCTTGGGTACCAGTGAGCCGTACGAAATTTGATAGGGTTGCTTTGGATTTACCCCTATATCACCCTCATTTTGCACATAGCCATCATCTTTGACATAACGTTGCACGTTGTGCGAATCCAGGGTGTAAGATCCCATACCAACCGGATCGCTAATCGGTCGGTCGCTGAATGTATCATGCTCCGTCATCACATATTGACCAATCATACGACGGGCTTCCCGGATATACAACTGATGTGGCCAGTTTCCATTGTCTACGAATTCATCTTTTGCCAATCCCCACTCCCCCATTCTGAGTCGCACGTCCTCTGGTACTTTGAGATCGTTTGCCAGAAAATACATCAAACCTTTTTGATAATCCTCGTGTGCCTGGACAATTTTTGCCCGCTCTTCATACGAAGCTTCAGGATAATCGTAATTCATTCCGATATAGTCTGTACTGAAAGGACCATGGTTGTTTGTATCTGTCTTTCTATTTGGGATAGGATCAAATTTCTGAAAAGTCTCCCGCCATCCGGATGCAAACACACGTGCCAACAATTCGTATTTTTCGGGATTGTAATTATCTGGCTTAGGAAAAGCAACCCGATTGTCCGGATGATTGCTGAGACACATCCTGAAACAATAGGCTTGAAGACGCTTATCTCCCTCCCCATATTCGCCCGGATGATCCGATGAGACACCGTACAATAGTCCGCTGCTAGAATCACCGGGAACCTTATAGGGACTGATGTCTTTCATAAACCAATGCCTGTGATGCAGTACACCTACTTGTACCCCATTCCATTTTTCACCATAGGTAGCATTAGCTTCTCTACCTACGTGATAGCTTACGCCTGCTGCTGCCATCAAATCACCCTCATACGTTGCATCAATAAACATTTTGCCGGAGAACATCTTCCCACTCAACGTACGGAATGCCTGAATACGGCCGTTCTCCTCTATCACACCTTTTTCTCCACGGTCCAACCATTCATCTCGAAATATGGTGATATTATTTTCCTTGATAAAATCCTCAAAAACCTGCTCAGCGGCATGGGGTTCGAAAATCCACATAGTACGTGCATCTCCGTCGATAGCCGGTGTACCTTGTCCTTTATTTCCATATTCATTCCTACTTTGCCATTTCCAGACACTATCTTGTTCATAATGCCGGTAAATACGATGATAGAATTCCCTTGCCAAACCACCGATGACACTTTTATTGCCTGTATCGGTAAATCCAAGACCACCAGCTGATAATCCGCCCACGTGTTTGTCGGGAGATACGATCACAACCGATTTTTGGGACTGTACAGCCTCCACAGCCGCTATGATCGCTGAAGAGGTACCACCATATATGACGATATCCGCCTCATAATGATTATTCTCATTTTTTGCATTCGAGCAGGAATACACGATCAGTGACATGACAGTGCATAATTGCATTATCTTTTTCTTCATTTGTTTATATAATTTATGTTATGATAGGTATTTCTCTTTAATTTATGATTCCAGGATCAGAAACTTTTACACGCATTAAAGCGGCATGATAACCATAGTAAAGGTAGCCGTCTTGATAAACCCGCGCGAATCTGGTATCCTTAAGGGTGGCATCCCTACCAACTATATGAATACTATGATCTGCAGGGTTTATGAAAAAAATACGGCCCGATTTTACGTCTACACCATACAACATACCATTCGGCGCGGGATACTTACAAAAAATAACATGTATATCTGTAGTTGCCTCCGCATTTGGCAATGTTCCCGTAAAAATAGTCTTGCGTTGTTGCGTATCAAACGCATAATATTGATTTTTAGCAAACCCGTATATAACCCCATTGGATGCCTTGGTGGCATTTCCATAAGAACTAACACCGGGCAGTGGTTGGGCACGAAAGCTTATCGAGTGCGCTTTTGTATCCCAGAGAAACACATAAGCTTCCTTCGCAAGAGGCTTGGCACCAGTACCTCCTCCTACAGAAGAAGTAATAAAGAGTTCTCCTTTTTCTGGCACGGGTATGACCGAAGTATAACTTTGATGTGGAATCAGTTCCGTATCCTTATAGGAAGTCACTGCGAGAGTTTTCGGATCAACACGCGTCAAGCATCCTCCCAGCATGCCTTTCAACGGAATACTGATACAATAGACCATACCATCAGGACCTGTGACCATTTGACGTGGGCGCTCTTGGTTTTCTGTTGCGTGAAGGTTAACAATATGTTTGCGATTTTTCGCAATCAGTTCCTGACCTGCTGGATATAGATCAATATGACCACCTGTATAGCTGCTCATAAAAATCCCACTTTCGTGAGAGAGATAGTCGTATACCTGAATTCTACCGGATGTTAAAATGCCAAGATCTTCAAATTTTCCTGTCCGAAGGTCGAACGTAAACGTATTCCCTGGTTTGTAACTGCTTCCATACAATTTGCCATCCCGAACATCTCCTAACTTGTAAAGTCCTGCTTCCGGATTTTGAAAAGAAGTTTGGATTTCGATCCGTTTCCTGGTCTGTTTATCCCTTAAGATCAATCTTCCGTATCTATCTATCTGCGAAGCAACTTTACCGTTCGCTTCATTATCCGGAATTTCGGCAACGGGCTGGACTCGGTGAACGGGCTGTACACCGGATACACTGCACACAAACACTGTCGTATCTTTCTTACCATATACCTTTCCATCTTCACCTTTCCACAATACCGGATAACCATATGTCTGTAAAGATTCTGGAAGGATCTGCCGCTTCTCTCCACTGACCAAATTATAAGACCACAATTGTCCTTTTTTCATACCTATCGGAATGTAAAGTATTCCATCATCAGCACATTGGGGCCGACCGACGTGCTGAAGCGTACGGTCTACAGCAACCTCCTCAATTGTTTTAACCACTCCGGTTTGTGGATTTAGTGACACGACAGTGGCATCGGGATAGGTGCCCACATAGATATGATCATCTTTTCCCGAGGTAATACTGTTCTTATGCCAGAAAGTCGCCTTTGTCGCTTCACCTATAGGAGTCAGTTTTTTTAAGGGGATATCGTATCGAAAAAACCTTCCGGGATGACCGGCAAATATAAAGAGCTGCCGATCACTATGTTTGAATATGAGCACCGCTGTACTGGTCTCTCCGTAGCTCCTAAGATCAATCTCTGTCACATCACCAGTCTCCGTATGTATACCGACTACACCGTAGCGTTCTGCTCCGACAAAACCTGCCCAGGCGATGGTTCCTGTCTGACTATCCCTGGTCACAAATTCAATCGGGACAGCCGTACGTACCGGCTTACCGAGATGTTCTGTCTGAAGCTGCCCCAAAGCAATACTGACCTGTAATATACCAAAGACTAACAGGGTGAGGCACAATCTCAATTTCTCTTTCATCGTTTCCAATTTTATCACGCTATATCTGTTGTTCATTTATTGATTAGTGGGCCATTTAGTATCAATCCCCTGCTTGCGAACCAATTCTTGAAAAGTAGCGAGTTCTGATCTACCCTCCCGTATATCTCGCGGAAGAATACCTTTTTTCAACGCCTGGAATACAAGCAGACCTACTGCTTCACCAATGCTCCATTCCACCGGGTGGAGGCGATAACAGCCATTCGTCACATGGGTCGTACCAATATTTTTATTAGCAGGCAAAAGATTTTCCATCCTTTTGGGTATCAATGCCCCCAGAGGTATCTGAAAAGGCAAAGAAGGAAAGTCAATGTAATTATTGCCTTTACTACTTGGGTGAAGATCGATATGATACGATCCAATCCCCACACTATCATAGAAATCAGCGGCTTCGTAACCAGACTTCTTCCCTAGCACCAAACCACGGTTCTCTTTTCCGACATGTTCCTCCAATACAGTAAATAAGGCTTCAATACGTCTCGATTCCCGTACGTATGGGTATTTGGCCATACCATCTTCCGTACCCATGATATCACCCCTCAAGCGCAAACCGGGCCATCCATACCCACCTTCAGGCCTGGGAGCCTCAGTCTGCAACCAGTATAGCAAGGAAAGACTAAGCTGTTTGGCACGGTAGACATGGAAATTAAACTCTTCTTCGGAACCATCGAGATTACCCAACATGTAGTCATTTTGGGGCCAATTTACAATCGTAATATCGCCATCGTAAAAGCCGGGTTCAAAATTATTTTTGTCTATAATACGTCTGTAATTCCATAAATTCAGCGTCTTGCCGACATGTCCTTCTGGATGAAAACCCAGTTCAGCAGGTACCAATGTTGCCGGTTTTGAATATTTCAGGTCCAATAATTTTCCAGACCACGATGGCGTGAGTGGCGGTACATGATTCTTCCAAAAATCATACATTTCGGGTTTTTCGATCACAAAATCTTTTCCCTTTACATAATCCATAGCAAAACAAACCGTAAATGCCTGTTGATTTTCAGGGTCAGCTATATCTGCAGCGTGAATTTCACGAGTCTGAGACTTTGATTCTGCTCCACGCACATGCTCTGTTCCTGTCATTGGTAGAAGGTCGCCAAGCTCTGTAGCATCTACAAAATAAGGTGCATGTAGCATATATACCTGTCCTTCTCTTCTGTTATGGACTTTCAGGGCATTAACTTTATTGCCCGTGACCTCCGCGGCTATAGTTTTATGTTCCAACAAGACAAGTAGCTTACCATTACTTATGTACGGGCTGAGCATTTCGTACATGACGGCCAAAGCTACCCGTGGCTCATGACATAACTTTGAGACTGATCCATTTCCCGGATTGAGAAGAGGATTCTTGGCAGAGGCTTCCGTCAGTGGATAATACTTTTTATAATATGTCCTGATACCGTCCCGGAAATCCCGGTATGATTTTGTAGCGCCATGGGATTCAATCCACCGATGCTCATCCGGAGGGACTCCCTGCTGCGTAAGCTGCCCCCCAATCCAATCCGTTTCTTCAGCAAGGATGACTCGCAATCCATTCCGAAGGGCAGACAATGCCGCAGCAACACCCCCTAAGCCTCCTCCGGCAATCACTACATCCGCTGTAAGTTCCTGCCGATCACTTCGTTTTCCATATTTATCGTAAATAAGCTTATCGTTACCAAACAATGTATTTGGGAAAGTCGAAAGTAAGCCACCTACAGTACCGGCAAGTCCAATAAAATTTCTTCTTTTCATTTTCTGTATTCGTTAATTATTTCTTTCAGTTGATATCATCTGATACACGCAGACGCATCAACGAAGCATTGTGACCATAATACAAGTAACCATCGGGATAAATCTCGACAAACCGTGTACCTATGAGTGAAGGATCACTTCCAACAATATTGATCCGATGATCTTTAGGATCGATAGTGATGACACTTCCTGATACCGGATCTACGCCATATATAAGCCCATTAGCCGCTGGATTCTCACACAACAGCACATCATGCCTATTTACATCTCCTATTTTCCTTTTCACCACTCCTGTGAACACTGTCTTACGTTTTCTGGGGTCAAAGGCATAATAACGACTACCGGAAAATCCATAAATGATACCATTGTTCGCCCGGGATGATCGCCCATAAGAAGACACCCCCGGAAGGGGTTGTGTACGAAAACTAACGGATTCAGTTTTTGTATTCCAAAGAAAAACAAATGCTTCTTTTGCTATTGGTTTGGCATCCGTTCCTCCCCTGATAGATGAAGTAATAAAGAGTTCATTCGTTTCTGGAACAGCAGTTGCCGAGACGTAACTTTGGTGTTCAATCAACTCAGTATCCTTGTAAGATTTAACCGCTAAGGTTTTCGGATCAATGCGTGTCAATCTCCCGCCCAACATTCCTTTTATCGGAGCTGTCGGACAGTAAACCATTCCATCCGGCCCCAACATCAGCTGACGATTACGTTCCTGGTTTTCTGTAGCATGCAGACCGACGACATGCTTTCTATTTCCAGGTACCAACTCCTTACCGGCAGGGTAGAAATCAATATGCCCGCCTGTATAACTGGCCATGAAAAGACCGAGCTCATGCGATAAAAAGTCATACACCTGAATCTTCCCATTGGCAAGCACGCCAAGATCCTCAAACTGACCTGTCTGGAGATCGTATGTAAACGTGATACCCGGCCGATAACTACTTCCAAAGAGTTTGCCCTGGTGGGCATCCCCTAATCGGAATAATCCGGCTGCTGCCGGCATTCGAAATGATGTAGATATATAGGTTTCTTTTCGGGTATCTTTCTCCTTCAATATCAACCGTCCATTTTTATCGATCCGTAGTGCAATCTTTCCATTCACTTCATTATCGAGCGGTGCAGACACAGGTTTTGTGTTTTCGACAAGTTGTATCCCTGATACATGACAAACAAATATGGAAGTATCTTTTTTACCATATACCTTGCCGTCAGCGCTTTTCCAAAGTGTCACCAGCCCATAGGTCTGCAGATGCTCAGGAAGAATCTGGTGCATTTCGCCAGTAGCCGGATTATACGACCATAGTTTTCCTTCCCGCATTCCAACAGGGAAATACAGTATTCCATCATCCGAACAGGCGGGCTGTCCCACATGATTAAGTGAAGCATCATCCCCAACATGTTCTATAAGGCTAACCGTACTGGATGCTGGATTTAAAACTGCTACAGTAGCATGCGGATATGTTCCCACATAGATATTCCCCGAACACCCCATTACCGACCCTTTTTTATACCAGAAAGTAGCTTTGGTAGCTTCGCCGATTAGAGTAAGTTTCTTCTGCGGCACATCGTATTTGAAAAATCTTCCCGGATTGCCGGCAAACATAAATAGCTGTTGATCGCTATATTTAAACAACTGAACAGGTCTGATTGTCTTTCCATATTTGCTCAAATCCACTTCTATTACGGCACCGGTCGCGATATGTACACCGACAACTCCATAACGGTCTGCCCCCGCAAAACCTGCCCAAGCGATAGCTCCTGTACGGGTATCACGCGTAACAAACTCAATCGGGACCTCAATACGTACAGGCTCCCCTAGATTCTCTATTTGAAGTTGTCCAAAAACAATCCCTATCCGAAGTACTCCAAATAACATTATCGTCAGAAAGAACCTCCACTTCTTCCCTACTGTCACATAGTGTTTCATTATAGCGGTTTTGATCTCCTATCTTGGTTAAAAGTTATATTCATTTTCCCAGGAAAAAGGTACAGCGCTATTGTGTAGTGTACCCGCAATATCCCCTCCACCGCTATACCCGAGAGAAGTTGCGCCATAATCGGGAAGACTCCGTAGCAGTATATCAGTATAAACTTTACTATATACGTTGTTGTGCACCCGGATACTGTCCGCAAGCAACATAAAATTATTTTCCATCAATGCGGTCTTTTGTGCCGTAGTTCCAGTTTCCAGAATCGCCCCTTCAGCAGGTGTCAACAAATAGCTCAAGTGGGGAGGGCTATACCCCCGGTTCATAAAGCCGATGCCGTGTGTATTCAAATAAACACTGGAAAAAGAATTATTGAAAAAGGCATAATTGGTCGCAAACTCTTCATTACCGGGAAAAGGTGTACCATCATTATAGAGTGGCAGATTGATATACTTTATACCGGGGATGTATTGTGGGTGATAGAATGTGCACCCTTTCACCAATCCGTAATCACACTTATCCCTAAAACGGACATAGTCGCCCGGACAGTCTTCAAAATAAGAATCTACTACACTGACATATTTTGCTCCGTATGCATTATAAATCATGTGTGAACCCGCACTAAGCCCTATACGTCGAAAGTCACAGTTGATAAACGTCACGTGATGGGTTCCTTCTTGTGTCGCTCCGGTAGCTCCATATACAATCCCTCTCATATCTTTCCATGTGCAGTTTTCGATACGGATACGTTCCGTATTTTGTCCCGGTCCCGACGTAATAGACAGCGCATAATTAATGCTTCCATCACCTGTAAAATTAAAATTCCGAATGACAATATTCTGTGAGTCCATGACCTTTACCAATTGCGACTTGGTCACGCCCGCTGTCACCACAGCGGTGAATATCGTATTGCCCGAAGAATCACCTTCCAATGTCAGCCTGTTGACTGCGTGCCCTCGGTTTTCAATACGTAAGGAGTTATTACTGTAGGCACGTTCATAATTTCCGCCAATAAATTTCACAACCACAGGATGGTCTTGCAGAGAGTCCTGAACATCATCCCAAAAGTCATAATCCAGAAAATCAGCCGCATTGGCAGCAGACATCCCATCACCCGTACCCAACGGATCAGGAGCAACGTAACGAATAGAGGTATCCGATCCGCCAGCCCTCATTACTTCCGTCATAAACACTTCTTGTTTCTTACATGAGATCCACGCAAATATTGCGCACAATCCCATTAAACCTAATTTTTTCATCGTTAAAATATTATAAACAGTTAAAAACTTAATTTAATATATCTCCGTTCTGAGCCTACATTTCAGGCTGTTTGATGGAAAAGTGTTTTTCCAACTTCATCCATGCAGGGCCGACTTTAATAGCCTTAAAAAGATCTTTCAATGAATCGGACATAGGAGGCGCACCGGCTGCTTGCGCACTGTCAACACGATCATATCCGTAAATTCCAATTTCATTTTTTGTCCACGTAGCTCCGTTTCTTGCTTTAAGCACAGCAGCATCACCATTTTCTAAAGGGATGGATGCATTGCTTTCGAATACCAATGTGCGGTTATCCTTTTGGTCATTTTCATTTGTCCATACGATAGGTTCTTCTTTCGAGACAAATAAATTGGAAGATACTAGGCTATTGACGGCTGGAAGCGTGGCACGTGCATCTTTGTCCCATCCCAATACCAATGTCTGTTCACAGCTTATAAATGTATTGTTGGCAAGCTGCAGATCATCGACCTGTATGTATATCCAGGACTTCTCCCATCCATTCCGGACGATAACCCCGTTCGTGAGGCCATAAAAATAATTGTCATAAACCCGCTGATGCTTTCCTATGATATGTACACCACCCGAACCTTTAATGTTATTACCGATAAAATAATTGCCGTATACCACATTCGCATCTCCGTGGCGGAGATACAGCATTCCTTTTGATTCGTAAAACAGATTGTGCCGAATAGTATTGTTCGTTGCTTTGACCGATATCACTTCGCTCTCTCCGTCACAGCGCTCAAATACGTTGAACTCCACCAAAGTATGAAACGATTTTTCGTACCAATTGCCACTGCCGACCACTATACTTTCTGCGCCGTTACGGCCAAACGGTGGTCTATGGGCAAAGTAATTATGATCGATACGGTGTTCATGTGGGCCGTTATACACTTTTTCGTCTGCTGTGGGCCCCACATGCAGAGTCGGCCCATTATTGGTCTTGCCTTCGGTATAGCAATGGTCTACCCTATTTTTCTTGCCAAGCACCACGATCCAACTGTTCCGTATCCTGCGGTCACTGTTGCTATAATCGATCACTGCCGTATTGGTCAGCCGGCAGTTGGAGGATGCTTCGGAAAACCGAATGCCATGGTGCGATAAAGTATTCTCTCCTTTGAAACTCAGACCGTCCACGACCAACCAGTTGCCATCAATCACCAGCGATGAATTGCCTGTCAGCACCACGTTTCCCGGTATATCGACCGTTAGCCGTATAGGTTCTGCTTGGGTACCTTTTCCCCTGAATACGAGTTCCTGGTCGATCCAATCTCCCGGCTCTAATATGACCCGGTCACCGGCTTTCAGGGTTAGTGTTGCCAACTGGCTTGCTGTGCGGACGCGGTAGTCCGTTCTGCCGACAGCAACAGATATCCAGAGTGTTAGGAATATTACAGATAAATTACGCATATAGTATATAGATTATTCTACGATTTCGATATCCACACTTCTCACAATCTCATAGCTATTGTAGATATTCGTATTGGACGCAACGAAGTAGACCCGATATTTTCCTGGCTTGGTATAGGTATATGTATAGCTTTTCATCGGTGCATCGATAACTCCCTTGATCGGAACAGGTCTATCCGGACCTAAATCCTGTGTACCCACTTCAAAGCCTTTCGTGATAGCCCAGTTTTCCGATTCAACGGTTTCGCTGTTGTTCAATGTCCGATCATGTGCCACCATGCTTAACGTCGTAGGCGATAGAACCGAACGCGCCGGAGCAATGTCTGGTTTCATGTCCACCAATTGAAATCCTGAGGTCAGAAGATTCCCAAGCGTAAGCAGGCCAAGAGACGTTTCTGAAGTCAACAAAAAATCTTGTACCCGCCAAGTCCGTCCAACACCATACCCGCCGTTTCCTGTTGTTCTCTGATCTTTTACGGTGTACTTAAATGCCAGATAAAGAGGTTTACCATCCACCACTATTTCTGATAAGTCAATAGGTGGATCGCTCGATTTCACATAGGTGGTGCCCGTTGCCAGTGTAATCAGTGGAGTAAGATCTATCCAGGTGGCATCATCAATACCTCCGACAAACTGGTATTTGCCGTTAAAATCTGTGGAGGCCAAAAGGCTCAACTGATTTTCTTGGGTACCGAATTGTACATTTGTCTGAAAGGATAGAGCCAACTCCCCTTGTTCCACGATTCTTCCATCCTTAAAAGCATAATCACTCAATACTTCACCGGAATAGAAACTGATCAGATCAGCATCTCCGCTGAATTTGAATTCGACCTCCTCATTGACCGCATAGATGGACGATTCTGTAGTCACTTCAAAATGGGGAGCAGATCGTTCTACTTCCTTTTTACAAGCTATGAAAAGGAAGCTTACCATACAAGTATATAACCAAATATTTTTCATTTTATTTCGTTTTAAGGTTTATATTGCCAATATTACCAACCTGGGTTCTGTTCCAGGGCCCTGTTCAATGTCATATCTTTGGAAGGAATAGGAAAAATCACATGCCTGCTTGTCACATTCCGAAAAGCAAGGGACAAGTGGCTTCCGGGAATGTCTGTCGCCATCTGGTTCTTCATATTCGTCATCACAAACTCAAAAATCCCCCACCGAATCAGATCCGGCTTGCGTAATGCCTCAAAACACAGTTCTCGCGAACGCTCCTCCCGAATCAACTCCAGAAAGTCATTTTTGTCCAATGAAGGAGAGATGTCAGCATCAGTGATTCTATGTATAGAAGCAGTTGCAGTTGCCCCGGAACCACCTCCTCCAGAGAAAACAACCGTAGGCTCGCTGCTATATCCTTTCCCTGCCTTTAACCCCGTCACTGCATCAAATCCTAACGTCACGGATTGAACCTGTCCATTGGAGATGGATGCTATCGCTTGCGCTCCTTCTCCACCTCCTCCAACAAAGCTTACCGTAGGAGCAGCAGTATAATCATTTCCGCCAGAGGTTACGGTAATGGTTTTAATTCCAGATGACCAAGCCCTTTGTCTCACCAGATTTACCGCATCTATTGCAGATTGAGTAGGCCCATTATTTATTTCGTTTTCTGCCTCGGCATACATCAGTAAGACGTCCGAAAAACGTAGAATGGGCCAATTGATCGGTGTAGCATTATTCGTTTTTGGCGATACCAATTCATACTCTCTTCGGTATTTTGCCGCTTTTCGGTTATAGTAAGATGCCGCTGTTGTGCTTGTTATAGGAGCTTTGGTTCCATTACTTGCATAGGTAAAGTTGGAAATCGCCCAATCACGTCTCACGTCCCCGTCATCGTATAGATCATATAATTTTTTGGTACTATTTACATACCCTGCCGCCACACCCAAAGCAGGATTGGCCTCGGCTGCTGCTGCAGATACGGTAATACCGATCCAGGCTCCTACCTGCCCCGTCTCCAGCTCCGCTCCGGAGTTATTGCCCCAAAACTCAACTTCAAACAGACTTTCTCCGATATCGTATTCATCACGTGCGTATTTGATAAAAACATCCGCATAATCCGGATTGAGTTTATGGTTAGCCTCTGTATCATCCATCACTTTACTTGCCCAATATTTCACCCGTTCATATTTTGATACGTCTTTGACCGGGTTGCCTGCCATGTATAAGCAAACCCGGGCCAATATGCCACGCACGGCAGATTTGTTAACCTGACCTCCGTACCCCAACTCCTGTATAGGTAGAACAAGCTCTTCCGCTGTTTCCATATCAGCGATGATCTGGTTATAAACCTGTACTGCAGGAGTACGCGGTACCTCATTCCCACTTGCACTCATCGTTGGTTCTAAGATGAGAGGGACACCACCAAAATTCTGTACCAACAAAAAATAATAATACGCTCTGAGAAACAACGCTTCTCCACGTACCCGGTTGCGGACAGCTACATCTATGGCTTCGTTTTTATCGACATTTGCCAGCAATGCATTGGCTCGGTAGATGCCCATATAAAGAGCTTGCCAAAAACCTTCAATTGCTGCATCTCCGGCCGAAAAATTGTACACTTGGGGGCCGGAGGTGACCGTAGCAGGATTGTAACATCCTTCATCCGCCTCCAACCCCAAGCGGGAAATATACCAGGTACGGTATAGGTAACTCGTACCCAATATGTCGTATACTCCAGCCAGAGCAAAGGTCAGATGCTCTTCTGTCTCGTAATACGTTACGGGTGAAACAAAGTCTCTGGGAGTAGTATCGAGAAACTTCTTGCAGGAAACAAATCCTGTAAGCATCACTACCAATAAACAATAAGCTATTTTTTTCATGTCTTTATATCTTTAAAGTCAATACTTATCTAAAATGTTGCATTCAAGCCAAAAACCAGTGTTCTCGCTGCCGGATACGCCGAATAATCAAAGCCCGGTGTCAGTATGGAATTGCGTACAGACACTTCCGGATCCATCCCGGAATATTTCGTCCAGGTGAGGACATTTTGGGCAGACAGATTCAGTCTCAAACGCGAAATGCGGGCCCTGTTCACTATATGTTTGGGCAGCTCATAGCCCAACGAAACCGTCTTGAGCCGCAGATAGGAGCCATCCTCTACGGTACGTGAGGAAAACCTCCCCAGAGGCCCTTGGCCATTGGCCCTGTAATTGCTATTGGTAGGGTTTTCAGGTGACCAACGATCTATATAAGAGGCAAACTGGTTCAGATCGGTCCGCAATAGCCCGTTGCCTTCTAAAAACAAGCGATTGGCATTGAAGATATCGTTTCCGTATGACCACTGAAAAAACACATTCAGATCAAACCCTTTGTAGGTGAGATTATTGTTAAATCCTCCTACATGAACAGGCATTCCCCTCCCGATAATCGTCTGGTCAAATCCGTTCACCGTTCCATCTCCATTCAGATCCCGGTATTTGATATCCCCAGGTTGTACATTCGGATCCCCATTGTCCGGAATATGGCTTTTTAATGTATACACATCGGGAGCGGGGCTGTCAAAGTCTGTATACTGATACACCCCATCAAAGATATATCCATAAAACATGGCTGCCGGCTGCCCTATCTGAGCTACATACAAGGGAGAACTGTCGTACTGGTTCACAAATTTTGTATAAGAAAACAAATTGGTCTGGTTGTCTGTCAATTCCACGACTCTATTGTCATTAAAGCTGATGTTGACACTGCTTGACCACTGAAAATCTTTTGTCTGGATATGCTGGACATTCAAGCTCATCTCCAAACCACGGTTTCTTAACCTGCCTATGTTTCGGAAGGCCGATTCAAAACCCGTTGTTAAGGGCAGTTTGGCATCCAGCAACAGGTTCCTGGCGTTCCGCTGATAAAGATCCACCGTAAATTTCACCCTGTCTTTCCATAATCCGACATCGTACCCGATATCGATCTGTTCCGTATTTTCCCATCGAAGATCATAATTCCCCAAATCGTTGGGGATCATTCCTTTCGTAGGATAGGCATTATTAAAAGAATAGGAATTGGTCAGCGGGAACGAAAGACTGGACAAATATGCAAAGTTGCTCACACGGTTATTACCGGTATGACCATAGCTAACGCGAAGCTTGGATACTGTAATAGGTGCAAAATCCTTCAGGAAAGATTCTCTTTTCATATTCCAGGCAAAAGAACCGGAAGGGAAAAATCCCCATTTATTCCCCGGGGCAAACTTTGAAGATCCATCACTTCTAAACACCGCTTCTACGACATATTTAGAATAGCGAAAACTATAACGTAAACGGCCAAAAAATGACGCCAACGTATAATTGGTTATAGATGCAGGACTGGAATATGGTGTACCCTCGTCAAATCCCGATAGATCAAGTTCTTCATTCGGTATGTTCTGTACAGCTACTCCAAATATCCGTTGATCCATGGATACTGCGGAAAATCCGGCCATCGCGTTGAGACGGTTCCCGCGCTTGAATTGTTTGTCATATGTCAAAGTACTTTCACTGGACCAGGTGCTGCGTTCATCGTAGCGTACACTTCCATTGATACCTCTCCTGTTATTCTGATTGTGTGGGTTTCCTTGAGGCGTCCTGGAGTTATAAAATACGTCTCCTACGAATTTACGGTTGCTGTAGTTTCCTGTTGTCCGCCATTTCAGTCCTTTTATGATCTCATAATTGATAAACGCAACAGCACTGAACGCATCCGTGGCATAATTGCGATTGGTATTTTCTGCTGTAACAATAGGATTCATCCGTTCTTCAGAAGTCGTAATATTGTCGGGATCAAAATCCTCATCTTCCAGGTCTAAGTCATCCCTTCCGCTAATAGGCCTGTATCCCCAGGCATTATAGAACAGGAAATTGGTCGGATTGCTTTCAGACCCAGTTGCAGCCTGTACACCGTAGGCATCAAGCAGGCTCTTGTTTACATTGATACCGACATCTAGTTTATTAGATATAACCTGGTCTACCGAAACTCTCCCTTGGTATCTTTTAAAACCTGTATTGAGTACGACGCCTTCCTGATTGTATGTTGAGCCGGATATCGAATATTTGGTATTAGCAGTCCCGCCGCGTATCGCAAGATTATTTATGATAGTAGGCTTACGCTGAAATAATTGGCCTTGCCAATCTATGCCGGCCATATCTCTGTATGTTTCCAATGTTCTGCCGTTTTGGAAATAGCGGCCCTGGGTTACCGTAGGGTTTCGCTCGGCATGGTATTTCACAAACTCATAAGGAGACATCATCTCCATTCGATTCCCTACCTCCTGATATCCCAGGGAACTATTCAACGTAACAACAGGGCGGCCTTCCTTACCCTTTTTCGTCTGGATCATCACTACACCGTTCGATGCACGAGCGCCATAAATTGCTGTTGCAGATGCATCCTTCAACACATTGATAGACTCTATCTCTTCGGGATTCAGCGAACTTGCAAGGAATTCTTCCATAGGGAAGCCGTCGATCACGTATAATGGTTCGGTATTTTGCGTAAGCGAGCCTGCACCTCTGATCACAATATTCAGCTCCTCGCCGGGTTGGCCGTCCATGGCAGATACCTGTACGCCGGCAACCCTTCCGGCCAAAGCCTCCATAAAGGAGGCCACAGGCGCTTTTGTTACTTCGCTCATATTGACCTGCGCGACTGAACCAGTCAGCTCCTCCTTAGCCACAGAGCCGTAACCGACAACCACAACCTCATCCAAACCCTGGTCTTCTTGCAAAAGCACAATATTCTGCACTTTGTAGTCCACAACTCTTAGTTTATAAGACTTGTGTCCGATCAACGAAAACACCAACTCATCATTGAGCTGCACATTGGTCAATTCAAAATAGCCATTTTCCCTACTCACAGCCGAATTGCCCGTACGTTGATTTCGAATCGTAACACCTGAAAGTTTTTCTCCAAGCCTGTCCGTTATCGTTCCCGAAAAAACTTGTTGCAAGATATCTGAAGTTGATTTTTCTATATGCTTTTGTGCAGCTTTGATTACAATGGTGCCATCATGCAGTTGATAAGTTAGCGGTTTGTTTTCTACAAGTTTGTCCAAAGCAGTCTTCAACGGTACATTTGATAGCTCTACATTCACCTTTTCGGTATTTTTCAACACCTCAGCTTGATAGATAAAACGATAGCCCGTCTGTTTCCGGATAGAAGAAAAAGCTTCTTCCAACGAGGTGTTTCTCAATCGTAATGACACTGTCTGGGCCAGACCTGTTGACATAGCATTCAATGTAGCAATCAACACAAAAACAATGGTCAATTTCATAGCAAGGAATATTTTGGATAGATAAATACAACGATCCTTATACCGTTGTCTCATACGGATATTATACATATCTTTGTATAGATTAAGATTTATACGTAAATTAATTAACACAGTTAGTTTATATTCTTGGTCTTTTTACTGGGAGTATGGCCGTACTCCCAGTTTCCACCCTTTTATCTTCTCTTCATTCTCGTTTTTCCATTTTTCTCATAATTTTATTGGTTTTTTATTGTTTAATACTTTTTATTTTATCCCTAAGGTACACAGCTTAGGCATAGGCCAGTTATTACTTTTGAGCTTGGACACAAACGTCTCCCGATAAATGTTACCTCACCACCAACTTTTTATTTTCCAAAGCAATATTGTAGGAAGTCAGGTCACTCAATACTGAGCATACCGCAGCGATTGATTCACTTTTTTTGATACCCCCGACATATCGCTTGTCTGAAAGTACAGGACGTATGTCTACATCCACTTTGTACCAACGGGCAACATCTTCCAGCACTTCTTTCAGACTTTTGCTATTAAAATAGAAATAACCATCTTTCCAAGCCAAGGCTTCCTCTAGATCAGCTTTCCCTATAGTAATATTTCCTTGGCCACTGATCGTTTCATAACCGTGTTCGATGACCTTATACTCCCCATTGGTACTTACCTTGATCTTTCCTTCTGTCAGTATAGTTTTAATTTTTCCTTGATACAAGTGTGTATTGATATTGAATGCTGTACCCAAAGCCTCTACTTCCGTATCTCCTACCTCTACCTTAAACGGTCTGGATGGATCCTTGGCAATTTCAAAATAGGCTTCCCCCCGTACCTTTACAGGTCTTTCGTTGCCGACAAAGGACGCCGGAAATTCCAGTTCAGAGTCTGCATTCAACCAAACTTTGGTACCGTCTGCCAACTGTATATGATAGGTACCGCCCAACGGAACGCGGAGTTTGTGAATATGTGCTTCTGCATCTTTGGCCTGTCGGTAATCCAACATATCACCCGTGACATCCAATGTGGTATTTCCATCCACTACCATATTCCTTCCAGCTTCTCCCAACTGGACGGTCGAACCATCAGAAAGTGTTAAGGTTGCTATTTCCCGGCCCGGAACGATTTCGATCTGCGGTGATGAAGTATCGGCAATTTTATTTGTAGACTCTTTATTGTTTAACAACAAAGCTCCACCTACCAGACATACCGCTATGATGGATGCAGCTATTGCCCACCACTTCTTGTACATCGGTGTTCGGATAGTATCACGTCTAGCCAAAACAGACTGCCACTCTTTTTCTAGATCAAAAGATTGATATTCAGTAAGGCGTTCCCTTATTTTCTCCAAAGAAATATCTTTGCTTTCCACCCACGAGCGCAATGATGGATATCTTTCGACTGTATCCATCAGCTCCCGGAGCTCCTCATCCGAAATATCCCCCTCTAGATATCGTGCGACAAGTTCCGCTGCTCTTATATAGTGTTCGTCTTTTGGTATCATAGTTTCTGAGATATAACTTTGCGATCAACCTTCTTTGCCCTTGCTTCCCTAATGAGACACTTGTGAAAAGGAAAAGGGTGAAAAGGCTGAAAAAAATATTTTTTTCGTCCTTTTCACACCCTTGTTTCATAGCGACACAATACATTGTGCCTCTACCCGAAAAAGAATAAAACAAATGCTTTTAAAGAATGGAAAATCGGAGCAAGCCGATGACGGAGTAGTTCGACGGAGCGTCTTTTCTGTGTTTTTATGGTATTGATGGAGACGCCGCACAATTCAGCAGCCTCACTGTTGGACTTACCTTCCAGATAGGTCAGTTTGCAAACCTCTTGGCAGGATTTTGGTAAGGTTTTGATAGCCTTATGCAAATTATTGACCGTCTCCGCATAGATCATTGCATCAAGGATATAGGTTTCATCCATTTCGTTCCATTCGTTGGACTTCTGATAGCCGTCAGCAATCTTCTGATGTCGGATATGATTGAGGGAAATGTTCCGAACAGAAGAATATAAATAACTTTTTAGGGCTTTTTCTTGTGACGGCAACTCTTCCAATCTTTCCAGAACCTTGACAAAGGTGTCCTGTACAATGTCCGATGCTGTGTCCCGACATTTTACGATATGCCACGAAAACTCTACCAGAGCAATATAATATTGCTCAAAAAGGGCTTTTACATGCATTTCGGTGAGGATGTTTTTCATCTAAGAAAAATCTATAATTGCCTACGGTTAGTCCAATACTACTCAAAAGTAAGTATTACAAAGTAGATTCACAATAGGAATAGGTGAAAACACCCAATATCTGATCCGAAGTGAAAACAACTTTGCCACGAAGCCTCTCCGACTACTACCAGAGATGGGAGTAATGAAAAAAGGCAGCCTGACGGCCACCTTACTATGTTCAAAAGTCAAAATGGATAAAGTCCGTAGAGACCTTACGGAACTCTACGGACAATAACGATGAGGTATCGATAAAATACTACTTTCCGGTCAAAATATCTATGATATGAGGATAACGTAAGGTACGATTCTCATTAACCACGCTGTATCCAGCTCCTTTGTAATCGAAAGAGGTATAAGGCACGTTATGCTTATCCAATATATAGACTACATCCCTATACCAGTTGGCCCTGCTTGGCTCCGGAACAGTATTCAAAGTCCCAAATTCACCGACAAAGACAGGTGCATTCAACCTCTTTGCCATATTTATACCGGACAATAAACTGGTCTCCAACACATCCCTGTCGTAGTGCCTTGCTCCGGTGGACTGCCAGTTTGCAGGCAACTGACTAATCCATTCATTGGGCACGAGCTGTCCCGGATATTGGATGGGGATATCCGTACGTCCTCCGGTAGTAGATTGTAAGCCATAGGCTGTGAGCAGAAAAGGCCCATAAAAGTGATAAGTGAGCAAAATCTGATGGTTAGATGGCAAATTCAATTCGGCGTATCTCACTGAACCATTTGTCGTACATACCCCCACGACAATCGTCCGATCGGGTTCCCTTGCCCGGATAGCATTGATGGCCAAAGCTGCCACATTGTTCCAATTTGCAGCATTGCCAGACACAGGCTCGTTAAGCAGTTCATAAGCCACCAGAGCATTTGGATAATGCTTCAATTCATCTGAGAGATCTTCCCACAATTTCACAAATTTGGCCGGTTCAGCCGGATTGGTAAATAAAGTATTTTCCGTATTGGTAAACCTATGGTTTCTCGTGATGTGCATATCGACCAGTACCCGCATATTATGCTTGATACACCAGCCAATAGCATCGTGCAACAGGTCAAAGGCATACGGCCGGATCTTTTGACCAGATTCATCCCACAGGTATACTTCATCTATACACAGCCGGATATGATCAAATCCTTGGGCAGCAAGCAACTCCACATCCTCTTCCGTAAAAAAAGCAACACGTTGCGCACCATCGTACTTGGGTGTAGATAACCACGAAGCGACATTTACTCCTTTGGATATTTCAAAATTATTAATACCGGCGAGATCCTCAATAGAGTAAATCCTTTGTGTGCCATCCTGCGCAGTGACCGTGTAGGTTAGCCTATTATTAAAATTTTGGGCAATATTCGGATCGGGAGAAATAGTCGCTCCCCCCGAAATGGTAATCTGAGGTACCACATTGGACAGATCATGGTTTCCCCGATCTATACCGATCATTCCTATGGATTCGACAATAGTTCCATTCAAACCCACCGAGGGAAGCGAAAAACTCAATATCTGTGCCCGGTTGCTTTTCTTTACATCGGCTATGATCTTGACATCTTCTTTCTTACCATCTGCATTTTCGATTTGGATGACAAAAGGGTTGCGCAAATCGACAAGATCCGGGATCGGAGACAGCACCGTGATCTCTTCATTAAATTCGATGTCTAGTTTTACTTTCGAAACATCAATCTGATCGTTTGATTCTTCCGGAAAATAATACGGAAAATCAACAAGAATATCGTTCGATTTGAGACTGGCTTCGGTCGGATAAAATTCTTTGCTGGAACCATCCAATGTAGCCGTCAGACCGATGACCGGGTTTACCCTATGATAGTAATTTGTAATACCTTTGTCTTCTTTGCAAGAGACAAAGCCCGTTAACAACAGTACCACTATCGTTAACAAATATTTTGTTTTTTGTTTCATTACTTTACTTTTTTAGTTTTTTCTGGAAAGTTTTCTTATGGGACTGTCCCAAAAGCAGGTATTATCCTCTTTTTGTCATTCCGACGATAGGAGGAATCTATAAACGTTACAATCAATCAAGCATTTAGATCCTTCACTACGTTCAGGATGACAAATTAGGCGGTTTTATCTGGCCTTTCGGGTACCCTCAACTCACTCCACAATCTCCCCTATAATAACATGTTTATCAACTGTCCCATTACTATTGATCACTTCAATAGTATTGGGTTTTGTCAAATCCATCACATTTAGTTTAGGTTCTATCTTGACATTCACGGGCAAAGTAGCCGTCATACGCATCCGTGTGATGTCAATCGGATTTAAGGTGTTGCGTGGATAATACTTCGGAAACTGTATTCGAATGACCTCTCCGAAAGGTGCTTCCTGAGATGTCGTAAACTGTTCCGTAGAAATGGACTCATCTGCAAACTGTGCATAAATATTGGTCAGGCCAAAGCGCGGTGCAGAAATATTCTCTTCGGGTTTCTCGCAAGCAAATAATAAGGTCGCTACGAGGAGGAAAACTATATTGTATTTATTCATCGTTACCATAGATTTATTTGACTTAAGGATGTATTATTTGCGATTTCAGCGACAGGAATCGGAAAATTGTAAAATCTTTCAAGGAATTTACGATCTGCCTTGTCTACGTCCACATATTCGTAGGTGAGTATAGTACCCGATTTTGTGATTTTGAGGCCATGGAAACGCACGTTGTGCAATTCCTCATGCGCCACCCGCCATCTGCGGAGGTCCCAATAATGGAATCCCTCAAAGGCCAGTTCCACTTTTCGTTCATGGCGGATCGCTTCAAACAGGTCATCGCCCGTCTTGTCCGAATAGGGCAGATTGACACGTCCCCGGATCTTTTCTATAGCATCATTGGCATCACCGGTCTCACCGATACGATAACAGGCTTCTGCAAGATTAAGATACACTTCGGCTAGTCTGATCTCTATCCATGGCTGATCACTGTAAGTCGTCGATATATCCGCGATCCCTTCATTGAGATATTTGCGTAAGTAATATCCTGTCGTGGTCTTGCCAAACGTATTGGGCTGAAATCCGTATTCCATAAAACCGTCCCTTCCATCTACAAAACTTTCGATCTGTCTTCCTTTCCAGCTTGCGCCATTGTACAAGATAGATGCATGAAAACGAGGTTCCAGTTGATCGTAAGGTGGTGTTTCGGTCGTTCGACCTCGCCAAGCTGACCAATCGGCCTTACCACCTATAGCCAATTCGTATTCTTCCACCATCTCTTGTGTAGGACAAGCAGCTCCACCATTATTTGCCCAATCTCCTGCCGGTGCAAACTTCCGGTCAAACGTATGGGTTGGTGCCGGCAATTGATACCTGAATTCGAGGATAGATTCGGGATTACCGTTAAAATAGGATCTAAACGCATCTTTATAGGATGGATTCAGATCATAAACCTTTGCACCATTATCGGTCAGATTGATCACTTCCTTTGCGGCGTTCCGTGCTTTTTCCCAACGTTTGGCCACTAACATGGCACGTGATTTCAACGCAAAAGCAGCTCCCTTGGTAATACGTCCATTTTGATCTGCACTCCATTTTACGGGCAGGTGCTGCGCCGCAAAATTTAAGTCGTTCTCGACAAAATCCCAACACTCCGCTTCTGAACTCAACGGTTTATTATTGGATGTAGGGAGATCATCGTACAAGACCACTGTATTGGTACGTAGCAATAGTTGATAGTACAAAAATGCCCTCAAAAACCGAGCTTGTGCCTCATAACGATTTTTTATATCATCTGCATAGGTGGCATACTTTTTCATACTGCTGATGAATTCATTGACCCGGCGAATACGTTCATAGGATTTCGTCCAGATCACAAGACCCTGTGATTGATCTGCCGTCACGAAATAGGGATCCAATACGATCCTATTGGCATTGCCTCCACCTGCAGAATAAGAACCATATTTCAACATACCCGTCATACCCTCTGTCAACAAACCGTCGTTGAACTGTGCTGTTCCAAAATTGCCATAAGAAGGAATATAGGTGTACAAAGAATTGAGGTACAGATCCGTAGAGCTCTCCTTGACCCAAAATAATTTATCACTCAAACGATCCGTCGGATCCGGATCCAAAAAATCACCACAACCCGTCACAAATGGGATGATGAAAAATATATAAAGAATTCGTTTCATAATACTAAAATTTAGAATTTCACATCTATACCAAATGAATACACTCGCTGTTGTGGGTAAAAACCGTTGGACACGTCAGGTGCTTCGGGATCCAGATATTTGAATTCTGTCCATGTAAAGAGATTGCCTCCTGAGACATTCAGTCTCAAGCTTTCCATTCCCAATTTTTTGACGATATTCTTCGGAATCGTATAGCCTATCTGAGCTGTTTTGAGACGCAGATAATCACCATTTACAATCCACATGGTCGAAGCCCATTTATTATTCTGCACCTTAATATCCGAAAGCCTTGGATATTTTGCATTGGGATTATCGGGAGTCCACATATTCTCGACCAAATAACGTGGTGCATTACCTTCCTGAAAGAAGGGTGTGGTAAACTCTGTATTATCATATCCTATATCCGGATAGTATCCGCTAAGTGCATACGATAGGTTGGCCGCTCCCTGCAACATGACCGAAAAATCAAAGCCCTTGTAATCGGCAAACAGTGACAGGCCAGAGATCAGATTCGGTATGTTGCTGCCTGCAATCCATGCCCTATCTTCGTTATACGTCAGCTTTCCATCACCATTGACATCCATATACTTGATGTCCCCAGCTTGATTGCCGCCAAAGATACTTGGCCAGTTTTGTGCTTCTTCATCAGTCTGAAAGATCCCTAAGGCGATCAGGCCGTGTTTTTCGTCCAATGCACGTCCATTTCGCTTCAAGTGATCGGGTGTATTGGCACTTTCTCGAATACTGAGGTAACGGTTTTTGTAATAACTGAGCGTAAATCTTGCTCCATAATTCAGTGCTCCGATTCGATGTTGATGATTCACACCAACCTCAAATCCTCTACTGTCTGTTTTGCCGGTATTCACTACCGAAGGGAAATATCCTCCCATTGATGGTGCAAATGTCCCCCCTTGGTTTTCGAGAATATTGTCCGTGACTTTGTAGAACGCATCTATTTCAAAACCCAACTTGTTGTTCCATAAACTGGCTTCCAGTCCAACATTATAGATATTGACCGTTTCCCAAGATAGATCAGGATTGCTCAATGCACTCGTGACATAGGCATTTTGTGGTGTATTTCCAATGACTACAGCAGGTTCTTTAATATTCGGATCACCTTCCCGGGTGAGCATGGCCATCGTACTGAGGAAAGTATAATTGCGGACACCTGTATCATTTCCAAGTTTGCCGACCGATCCTCTCAGTTTTAGATCATTGACAAAAGGTAGTGCTTCATGGAAAAAGTCCTCATTGGACATTCTCCATCCCAACGATACTGCAGGAAACAATGCCCATCGCCTGTCTTTGGCAAATTTGTAAGACGCATCGTATCGGCCCGATAACTCCAATAAGTATTTGCTTGCAAAATCATAATTGAGCCTTCCTACAAAGCCAGCGCTCGGTACAATACTACTTCCTCCATTAAACCCTCCTGGTCCGGCAATCAGCTCGCTTGCAAAACCTAGCTCGGGAAGTTCTTCAAAGTCTAATCCTTGAGTCGACACCGAAAACTTATTCGACAGCGTCCGGAATTGTTCGTACAATACAAGTCCGGCCACGTTATGCTGACCAAAGCTCTTGTTGTAATTCAATGCTGCCTGCAAGGTCAAAAAACCAGATCGTGACATATTTTCGGCCAATTTTGCAAGGCTTCCTATAGACGAATCGACAATCTGATAATTAATTCCTGTAGGTCCTACAATCCCTTGTGCCAGTTGATAAGGTGTCTGAAAAGATTTTGCAAAAGCTCCGTTATAATCATAGCTCCCCATCACAAAAGAAGAAAGTCCTTCCGTGACAAAGGGCATAGCCAAATCTAACCTTAGATTACTCTGAAAATTGTCCGTATAGTTCTTTCGAAATCCAGATTGCTCCAATGCCGAAATAGGACTTACGAGCGGACCATTGGTTCTATTGCCAGTTGGATATCCGTCATATTCCTTGGGCAAATAGGGATGCGCACGCATGGCCTGCTGAAATACATTGTTCCACGTATTCTTTTCGGTACTGAATGTAGGCGCATTCTTTTGGCTTTTCCTTCCTCCTACACCAATCTGTACTTTGAGGTTTTCGGTGGCCGTAACTTCTATATTACTACGCAGATTATACCGATCAAAGTCAATATTTTTGACATTTCCGTCCTGTTTGAAATATCCACCATAGAAATAGTAGCTGATCTTGTCATTTCTACCCTCTACAGATACACCACTGTGAGAAGTTTTACCAGTCTTAAACAATTCGTTTACCCAATTGGTATTCCCCCATTTTCCTTCTGGGTCGCCCTCTACCATTTTACGGATATCAGCATTGCTGAACAGTGGTTCTTTTCCATTGATCATCCGTGCTTTATTGTACCAATAGGCATATTCGGGGCCATTCAGAAATTCTGGAAACATGGTATTTTCACTCAATTGGGAAGAATGGTTAAACCGGACGGAGGGTTTTTGGGATTTTCCTTTCTTGGTCGTAACCAGGATTACTCCCGCCGCGGCCTGCAATCCATATACAGCCGCCGCAGAGGCATCTTTAAGTACCGTGATTGTCTCTACTTCTTCAGGATCCAACTGTGTCATCGAACGTCGTACTCCATCTACAATAATCACAGGTGTATTGGGATTGACATCATCCACCACAGGCGCAAAACTACTGTTGCCTCGGATACGCATGGTAGACTGGTCACTCCCCGGCTCTCCTCCTCCCTGCCGGGATATCAATCCTGGCAACTTTCCCGTGATCATGTTTGTAATATTTCCTACAGGAGATTGCATGATCTCTTTGGAACTGATCTGTGCAACCGACCCCGTAACCGATTCACGCCGCTGTGTACCATATCCGACGACTACCACTTCGTCCAGGTCCTGATCTTCCGTAGAGAGTACGATATTTTGTTCATTATAGTTGATGACAGTCAGCCTGTAGGCTGTATAGCCTATCCTCGAAAAAGACAATTGATCATTGATATTCACATTCGGTACTTCAAACCATCCGTCTGAATTGCTGGCAGTGGTATATCCTGAGGTGAGATTTCGGATCGTGACATCGGCTAGAACCTCTCCTGTATTGCTTCTGATCCGGCCTCTTAAACTACGGTTCTGCTTTACCTCCATCTGGACAGTCTGTACAGCAGGTTTTCTTTTGATCAAAACCGTCGATTCTTCAATCTCGTAATCCAAAGGCTGCCCTTCCAGACAAGCGTCCAATACTTCCCGAAGCGAAGCATTTTTCAAATCTACGGTCACAGGCCTTGCTCCTGTCAGGATATTATTGTTGAAAAGGAAATCATATCCTGTTTTGCTTTTGATCTCCAACAGTACGTCCTTGATAGGCTTTTGTCTGGCCTGCAACGAAAGCCGTTGTGCCAATGCCGACGCATGAACATTCAGCGATAGAAATGCGATCAATATGAGTGTAAGCTTCATCATAACACATATTTTCCATAAGAACCGCCTATGCAGGCGGTATATTTCGTCTGTTTTTTTATACATTTGTTAAGTTGTTTTAGTAAAAAGCTCATGTTGCATTGATTTTTTTAACTACAGCTAACTTTTAGTGGCCAGGAACGGTAGCAACGTTCCTGGCTTTTTTAGTTGTATCATTGAAAATCCCTAAATGCCAAACCTCTAGCTCCATAGACCTTCTGTCCTGTGGTATAAGGTGGGTTATACCTGACATCATACGCTTTAGCATGGGTCGTGCTAATATTCGTCGAAGTCCAGAATAGATTGTGTGTATCCTGAAGCTTGATATTGCCGCCAAAACCTGAAATTTTCTGGTTTATTGTAGCCACATGGCTGGCATTGTTCGGGACCAACGGTGCCCAAGCTTGATGAAAATATTCATAGTCGCGCAACGCTCCTAGATACCAATCCGAATATCCCCCGTCGCGTACACGTATGGCCCAACGTGCAATATAATTTGCCGATGTACCCGGACCACCCAAAGCTGAAATAATAGCAGCTGTATTGGCGGCACCGTCTGTATCACTACTAGCGGCAGTCACGTTTACATTTCCATTTGGAAACCAATTGATATTTGCTTCCGGGGATTGTACATGTACCACTTTTCCGGTTATCTTATAACTCGCAATACCGGATAGAGGCAATGTTTCATGGATATGTACAATGATGCCGCCCTGCCAGTACGATGTGAGCACAGGAGGTGCAATCGAAAGATTTTGCTCTCCGATAGACAAATAGGTATTCGGTTTGAAATAATAGTCAAAATTACCTGCGGCCGTGGTGAATGTCACCTTCCGGAGATCGGGGAATCCCTCGGGAATCATCAGACGGAAAGTATCTCCTGCCTTGATCGCTGTCACGTCTCTCACATTGGTTGACGTCAGATTTTCCGCAAAGGTAAATATAGCTCCTGTAAGTTCTACACCTGCCACAATATCCGTAAAGGTCACGCTGGCATAATTCACAACGCCTACTTCCACTTTTACAGGGATTTTTCTTTCAAGCTGACGCCCGTATTGGTCTTTTGCCCTAATGGTAATGACACCTTCTTCGTCAAATTCGGTCTCCATACCCGTAGGTGAAGTGATTTGCAGGACACCTGACTTTTGTGCTACATTCAATTCATATGTTACGGACCAAGCTGCCGGAAGATCAAATTCGAGTTCTTCTACGCCAACCTGTCTGAAATCTACTGCTATGGCAAACCCGGAAGCGATGGTAAGCACATCCGTTTCTGCACGATCAAAAACAAGCGTAAAAGGCCTGTACTTTGGCAATACATACGATCTATTGGGCGATTCGTTCGTCACAATCGTCACGTTGCTGTCTATATCAAATGACACACTGTTGAATAATGATTTTCGGCCGATGGCACGAAAAGGTTTGCCGTCTGCATCTGCAATTTCTTCCTGTAACCCTTTCATCTCTACAACCCAATTGCCTGTATTGTTTACCAACATTTTAGGCACAGCTTCGTCTTCTATATTTTGATTTTTTCGGTCTTTATCCTTGATGAGCCGGGTAGCCGAAGTACCTGTACCATTGATGATCGTCCAATAATAATCATCATCGATCAAATGCGCGCCCACCAAAGGGCTGGGATAGTTAGCATAATCCAGTCGTACCTGAGCCTTGCTCCCGTTGTGCATCTCTAGGTGTACAAGTTCGTCCTCTATACGTATATGCTCTACGGCATCTTCCGATTGGATAGCCCGAACGATGTGGCCCAATGACTGTATATCTTCATTGGCCAACGTTACCCAAGTCTCCGCATCTCCCAAAGGAGGTAACGGCTCGTTATTCTCCGTTTCTTTTTTACATTGGCTGAACAGGAAAAATATCCCTATACACACCAACCCAAAAAACAATTTTTGTTTTTGCATAATCCATCAATTGATTAGTTGTTTAATATTAGTTATTTACTTCAGGGTTATGGTAGTTATAGAGGTTATGAAAATTATGGAGGTTCTAATCCTACTTAACCATCGCAACCATTATAACCTTCATCACCTTATCTTACAGAAATCATGTTGCATTGATTTTGATCCAGACTAACCTGTAGTGGCCAGGAACGGTAGCAACGTTCTTGGTTTTTAGTCTTTGATGAGATGTAAACTTTATTTTGTAACGACAACCCTCCTTTCTTTTATCTGAAATTTCACATTACTTATTTTCTCCAATTTTAAGAGTAGACTCTTGAGTGATTTGGTTCTTTTGAATGTTCCCGTAAACTTCTCATCGGACATATAGTCATACGAGATTTCCTCAATATTGTACCATCGCTGTACTTTAGCCAATATTTGTGGTATAGACTGTTCATTGAAATTGAAATAACCGTCTTTCCAAGTGGTAAAATCATCCACCTGTACACTTTTTTTATGCAATACAGCATCATTTTCATTGGCGGTTACCTGTTCAGAGGGCTTCAATACGACTTTGTGATGTTTTCCTTCCAACTGTACGGTACCTTTGACCAGCGTGGTGGTAGTCGTCCTATCCTCTTGATATGCATAGACATTGAACGCAGTTCCCAATACCCGAATCAAAGGGCCATTAGTCGTCTCTACATAAAATGGTTTTTCGGTATTGTGAGCTACATCAAAATACCCTTCGCCTACCAATTTTACCCGACGCTCTTTACTTGAAAAAACTCTTGGATAGGTCAACGAAGACCCGCTGTTCAACCAAACTTCTGTCCCATCTATCAACAATATCTTGCTGGATTGTCCCTTTGGCGTGGTAAACACAATATTTTCCTCTTCGAATAAACCGAGGGGAGCATGTTGCACTTCGTATATGATTTCACCATCTTTTCCCTGTAAAATCTTTACACCCGTTTCGGCCAAAGCATTCGGTTGATCGTCCTCCAATACCTGTATTTCGCCATTGGGAAGGCGTAAAAATGGTACACTATCTGGAGCAATGTAAATATCGTCAGTTACATTTGCCACCTCGAGATCGACATTTTCTGTAGTATGCCGACCGTCAAATTCCGACTTTTTCCAAAGCCAGAGCAATGTAGACAAACCTACCACCAAAGCTGCAGCGATGGAAATATATTTCTTGAATGTAACTGATCTATTGGGCCGGGTATTGGCTTGGTCTTTCAAAACCGCTTGGCGTATGCTTTCATAGAGCAACTCTTTGTTTTCCAAAGGCAGCCTATGTTCAAGCTCTTTCCCTTTGAGAATATCGGTCAATACCTCTTCTTGCGTTTCAAGGTCTGTTTTCTCCAGAAGTGCAAACAGTTCGTCCAATTCCTCCGGAGAAATTGTATCAGTCACACGCTTTGCCAGTAAATATCTTAGTCTAACGTTGTCCATCTAGGTTTATGGGTATTGTTTATATATAGAACCCAAAAAACAAAAGGTAGGACTAGTGGAAATTGAAAAAAAATATTATGCTGTAGGGGCAAATAATTATTTGCCCATGTCCGTAGAGACATAAGACCTTACGTCTCTACATATTATTCAAAAACACCAACAATAGCGGATAACCAAAACGTTGGAAATGTTTTCTAAAGGTTTTGAGGGCTTGAATGATATGGTTTTTGACGGTATTGGGGGCTATATCCATTTGACTAGCTATTTCCTTATAGGTCAACCCTTCTAGTCTACTCAGCAGGTAAGCCGTTTTCTGTTGTTCGGGCAATTTTTCAAGGACTTCATGTTCCAATGCCAATATTTCTCCGACGAGGATAGGATGATCACAGCCTGTCGTATGTACAAGATCAACTTCGGGCAATGCAACTTGATTTTTGATTTTGCCTCGTAAATCGCGAAGCCTATTGAGAGATAACCTTTTCGCCACAACATACACAAACGCCCAGATATTTCCGTCCTCATCCAGTCTGTCTCTAGAATTCCATACCCGGATAAAGACTTCCTGAACAACTTCTTCACTTTCAAAAGAATCCTTCAATACGCTATAGGCAATACCGTAAACAGCATCTGCATAGAGGTCAAAAAGCTGCCGCAAAGCCGCCTCCTGACCGACTTTCAATGCACCTACAATAGTAGAATGTCCTATATCTTTATGCATACCATCCGAACATTTTACCGCTTTTCACGGTTCAATATCAACCTCTTGCACCCTATTCCTTGAAAAATAATTTTAAAAAAAAAGCAACCTCAACCTACATTGTTTATAACCAGTGTCTTCACGTTTTTTAATCATCAATTAGGCTCCACAATATTGGGGTACGTACACGAAGTTACAGATAATTCTGAGAAATCCTAGTACAAAGTTAGGAATGATAAAATGTTTGACATAAAAAGCTGACAGCTTTGGGATATATATGATAATATGTGCTTCACATAGACCATAATTCTTCTTTGTACAGATAAAGTTTTAAAAGAGAACAAAGGTTACAAAAGAGTAGTCTTAGTTTTACATCAGGAAAAATCCCAGAATTTCCCGTTCTGGGATTTTTCCTATTTTGACTCTTGCAATATTACCTAAATATTAAAGGCAACCACTCTTCTGGATAATCACTATTTTCACCGGCCATACTTTCCTGTAGTGCCAAAGGTTTTTCTGCAACCCTGTCTTTATAATGCAGCCTTAAATGTGCTCTAAACACGTCATCTGCTGTCGGAGCACCGCCAAGCAAAGCCCAATCGATTTTTAATTTTGCGGAATACCCCAAATCCTTATCTTTTCCGTTATTGATGGTTCCAACAACTTCTACATCCGAAGTCACCCCCTTGTGTATCAATCTCCACGAATAGTTTTCTTCATGGTAAACCGTGTATTTGCCTTGTGCATTTACGGCAATCTTGTAGTTATCGTAACCACCTTTTTTATTCTTCCTGCTCAACAGCAAAATTGAAGCGTCCGAATTTTCAGGTGTAAATGCAACGATATTACGATCAAAATAATACGTGCCTATGATCAAGCTTTCATTGGTATAACCAAAGTTGGTAAACGTAGAAGCCTGTGTTTTCTTGCCAAGAAACCAATAGTCATTGTTGTCCTTATCAAATTGTGCTACTGCAGGCATGCTCAGGTCTCCCTTTGCAATATCTTTCGAATAGTTGAGCCGTCCGGTCATGACCAGTACTTTCGCACGTTCTTTATTGCTGGCATCCTTGTAATTCGCTGTTCCGGACACGATGACTTTATTGCCCCCGATATCGTCTATCGAACCCCAATGCCCGACAAAAGGAGAAGTTGCAAAACGGAAGTTATCCGCTTTTTTATCTCCGATAAAGGCCCATATCCCCTGCTCGCCTTTATACTGTCCGTTACTTATCACGACTACTTCCCCTGTCTTTAGCTTTGTTGAATACGGTCCATATCCGACAAAATCTTTGTTCAACTGTTTTTTATAAGGGTATTCCGGGCCTCCTTCATTGGCAATTTTTTTCTGATCCCCACGCCAATTAACATCGGCATCCGTTTTGACAACCATCGGAGTTTGGTCTACTACAAACCTACCGCTCCATACCTCGATAGGCATAGCGATACCCTTGTTGTCATCCAGCCAGACAGCAGTAGGCATACCATCATAGGATGAACGCTCATCAAACGAACGTGATACGGGTTCGGCATCCTTGTAGGTCGCTACTTTTTTGCCCTGCCAGGTTTTTCCTCCGTCCAATGAACGGATTACAATCGTACGTGGATTAGACACCTTATCCACTACTTCCTGACTGGATGTGATGTACATCTGGATTTCTCCACTCGGAAGCTGCAGCATGGCAGGCTCCCAGCAACGGCCTCTGTACATTCTTCTCGGAGAAGAAAAGGTCTTTCCCTTATCGTTGCTAAACATGATCTCTACGCCACAGTTCTCGTTTGTATTGGGAATATCGTGATAGCCTTTTTTGTAACGCCACTGGTACGCCAACATAATACGCCCATCCTGCAGTTCGATAAATTCAGGATTGACAAATACAACTTCATCGTCTCCCGCAGTAGAGCTTTCCTTGTATTTCTCCCGCAACATCTGCGCATCACTCCATGTCTTGCCATTGTCCTCACTGCGCCTCGCATAGATATTCCAACCGTAGTGGTCATTGTTAAAGGTCATCAAGAGCGAACCGTCCGACAATCGCTTGACCCTCGGATAGTGAAGTTCCCCCTCGACAAAACCTTTATTTGCCACATTTACGCTTGTCATCTCTTGATACGTATTGTAGTCCCAAGAGATCCGAACATTGCTTTCGGCTTTTTGTCCTTTTGCATAAAGTGCAAAAAAGGATAAAACACAAAATAGCAAAGACACTTTCATTACTGTTTTCATCTTTACAACCGGATAAATAGTCGTTAATTTCATCTGCTTTTGATCTAAAAAATTATAAAAAATCTGTTTTACTCTAGTATATGTTCCTATCACTCCACTACAGGATATTTCTATCCTTAATCAAGGTATTTGCCGCGCCTCGCACACCGACCTGTCTGAACACAAAAGTTGCTCCGGCAAGAGGCTGCTCATCCAGCTCTTTCTCGCCCAATCCCACCTTTGCCGTAGTGACGTACAAATCATCCAAATTATCCCCACCAAACGTACAAGAGGTTACTTTGGACACAGGCAGGAAAATTTCCTGTAGCTTACTCCCTGTATCTGGATTCCATCTGGAAACCCGTGCTCCGTTCCAATGTGCTATCCACAACATCCCCTCCTCGTCTACAGTCATACCATCTGGTGTACCCTCCGTCTCGGGTATGCTGACGACAGGCTTTCCGTTACTTATCCCTCCTGTTCCGTTGCAGTAATTGTAAGAAACGATTTGTCTAGTAGGTGTATCAATATGATAAAACTTTTTACGTCCTAAATCCCACGCCAAGCCATTCGAGATGGAAAGTCCATCCAGCTTTTTTGAAATGACCCCATCCTGTTCCAATGTGTAAAGACTACCTTGCCCGGCTACACCTATATCGCTCATGCTACCTACCCAAAACCTTCCCGCAGGGTCACATTTCCCGTCATTGAATCTGTTGTCGGGCTTATCAGCCTCGGGATCCAATAGCTTTACAAGTTCCGCATTGGCAGAATCCACTTTATAAATACCATCTTTCAATGCGGCGATAATTGCTCCCGATTCGGTCAAGCCTATCGTGCCTATCTTCTGGCCAGTCTCAACGTGTTTCAGTCTCTTATCATCTGACAAACAATTAATCTGACCGCTCACAATATCGATCCAATAAAACTGTTTGTTTTGGGCATCCCACAAGGGCCCTTCTCCACATAAACAGATGTGATCAGAGACTAATTCAAAGGACAGTTCCAGATGCATATTATGGAGTTGTAATTGTTAAACTCTTGATAAATTCGATTTCCTCTTCACCATAAGGACTACCATCTTTTCGGAAAATATCATGAAACCAAACCTCCGGTTCAGGGGCTCCTGCCTTACTTCCCCATGGGTAATAGAAATTGGCTTTTCCGGCAACCAAACCAAAGCTAATTGCTCCGACATGTTCACTTTTGAATATAGGCATGCTATTCTCAAAGGTGGATCCACGGGTACGGCCCATATACTCCGTACACACTAGTGGTCTCCGGAAAGCCCTTAGCATGTGAATAAACTTCTTGGTCGTTTCTGGATCGTGATACGAATGAAAAGTGATGATATCACAGTTTTCGCCCAAGAAGCTGACGATATCAAGTGCTGTCCGGTCATCCCCGGGTATTTTCCAGATCGGAGATGTCAAAGGTTGTGATGGGTTCATACTCCTCGCCCATTCAAAAACTTTTCTCAACAAAGGCAAGCTATAAGCCCCACGCCTTGGGTTCTCCGGCTCATTGTACAAAGACCAAAACCGTATCCGCTCATCGTCTTTAAATCTTCCAACTATATCTTTTATATACCGCTCTATTGGTTCCCATTTAGATGAATCATTGACCACTTCTGCTCCCGGAGATTGTACCCAACCCGAATTGTGTACCCCCGGTATAGGCGGATCTTGTTTACCTAACTGGGGAATCTTGGAATCATCAAAAGTCCCGTTGGTCAAAAAGGTAACGATCACCTTAATATTGTGTTTATCCGCTATGGATAGGACTTGGTTCAGTCTGTCTTTAAACGCTTCGGGATGTTCTTCCCACACCAGATTGTGTAAAAAGATCCGTACAGTATTGAAGCCGATGTCCTGTGCCCATCCCAGCTCTCTGTCTATCGTCTCGGGATCAAATGTGTCTTCTTGCCATATTTCAATCTGATTGATGGCTGTCGAGGGGACAAAGTTGCACCCCACGATCCAAGGTTGTTTTTTGTACCATTCATTCGCTTTTTCTTCGGACCATCTTTCGGTTGAATTATTAGCGACTCTATTATTGGTTTGACGACTGTCACAGGCGAGATGACTCATGACTAAAGCTACAGCCCATAACAGGAAAATTCCTTTTCCAATTTGATGTCTTTTTCTTCTAATACGATTCATTTCTTTTGTTTTATCTTTTACGAAGATCCTCTACTCCCTTATACTTTCATAAAGCCCATCCGCTAACTGGCTGGCACCTGCTACGTTCAGATGCACCTGATCGGCCAATTGGGACGAAGAAGTAATGATCTTATCCCCTTCGATGAGGTGCAGTTTATTGTCTGTAGTTTTATATTCTGTCACGATGTCTTTGATGATATTCCGAACGTCATCGGGTACCAAACCTGTTGTGGTATTCAATGTATTGGTCGTATACAATAGCGTAATACAATATATTTCTGCTGCAGGCTGGTTATTTCTTACCTCTGTTAAAAAAGACCTGTAATCGTTCTCAATTTGCAGAGTTGTACGATTGCCTGATGAAAAATCGTTATACCCAATCAGTATCGTAATAATGTCTGCCTTAGGCATATCTTTAGCCGTTTGTGCCATGGGCATCGAGATCTTTGCTCCGCTGACTGCAAGGTTATACAGGCTCATGCCGAGTTTTTGGGCCAGCAAATACGGGTACGTGAGATAAGTGGCCCCTTCTTGCCGTGCCCCGTGCGTGATACTGTCCCCAAAACTGATGTATACACCTCCTTTGGATGCCGGAACATAGGTCGCTAGACTGCTTTCGGCATCCAATTCCAATTTGGTCAAGGATACATTCGTATAGCAAGGTAAAATGATCTCATATACATATTCCTTGTCTGTAGGTAGAGAACTCAGTTCAACCTGTATAGGTTGAGTAACTGGACCTGCAAACGAAACCGTCTTAAAATCCACGCCATCTTTCAATATCTTAAATGAACCTCCATCACTCATTCCGGTTTCTGGTGTGAACATCATGTGGATAGACGAACTTCGCGTCTTGAACTGTATGGAAATACCCGTTGTAGCCAGCGCATACGTTGTACTGAACCTTCGGGTATCACTTGGCAGGCCGAGAGTCGCGTCAGAAAATCGTTTGAAAGACAGCTTTTCGGGCGTACGGTAAACATATTGTACACCCATAACGTGGATATTGGCATTATTCAAGGCAATCTTACCTGTCTCCTCTTTCGGTTCAACCCTGGGTCGCGGAGCTACAGTGCTGTCCTCTTTGCATCCGGAGATCAAAGGAAGCACCAATGCTACAGCCATGAGAAACATTATCGTATTTCTATAAAAGACACCTCGGTTTCTTGTTTTTATTTTTTCCATATACATCAAGTTCTTGTCTACATTTTTTGCTTTTTCATCATTTTTGTCCTTTATAGGTGACCTGTTCTGATCTGATAAAGTTTACTTCCTATCTCTCTCACCTTGGCAATAGTCTCCGGATATACCCTATCGCAGACATCCGTGAGACCATCCTGAAAGTTTTCCCCGTCAAATCTTCCCGTTGTGGCCTGATCGGAAAACTGATGCCAAGCTGTCCCTACCACAAAAGGATTGAGCAAAGCCGAATACATGTATTTTTCATAAGCCAAAGCCCGCTCATCTTGATTGCCTTTTTGATTCAAACCGGGATGAAACAGTCCTCTGTCCAATGCCCCGAAATGAAACTCTCCGATCAAAACAGGCTTGTCTACACCCTGCGGCAACTTAAAATCGGACAGCGAATCCCAAAAGAGATCAAACGTCAACACATCACAATATCTTGCTGCAATCTCTAGTACCCTAGCATTGACCGTCACATAGCGACAGCCCAAATACAGCTTGCCTGGTGCTACCTGTTGCATCACCTCGGCTACACTTTTAAAATATTGGTCTATCAAGCTGGCTGAAAAATCCGCACAGTCGTTTAATGAGGCCTCAGAAGGTTCTGCTCGTGAAGTCAATAGCTCTTCCCAACTGTCATAAGTTGACTTCCAAGCGACATTCAATGCGGTGATAACACCGTACTTATGCTGTAGATCACTTACAAAAACTTTTTTGGCAGGCTGATCGGCCGAGGACTTCAATACCCAACGTCCTAAATCATGATCTGCACCCCATACCAATTTATTGTCCACAAAATATCCGTAACACCAGGTACTTGCCAGCTCTTCTTTTCTGTCCCTGAGCTGCTCGGCAAACTGCTTGCTGAAATCCAGATGAAAAGGGTCACGGATGACGTTCAACCGGTCCGGTGCGCCATCAATCCTCGCCGTTTTAAGCTCGATCCGATCACAATAGGGAACCCTATCCTCCCGGTAGATTTCCTTTGCTGATCCGGCAGATATGGTATTCATCCCCCAATGTTTCAACCTTTTGAACGTCATATTACGATATGCTGTACGCCAGCCTTCACCGTATTTTTTCCGTATGTTTGCTGCCGAAAAGTCAAACGTTTTTACCCCCCAAGATCGGTAGTAGGTATACAGAAATTCGTCCCGTGTTGTATAGAACGCTGTATAAGGCGACCCCGCTTCCGGAAGAGAAGAAAAATAATTTTCCCGGTCATCTATAATCGTCACCGCCGACGATGGCGTCACCCGCACCACACCATTCGACCAGAATAAATGTCCGTCAGGATCGACCATCCACCATTTTCCATCGACTTTTTGTACCTGAAAGTTTCCGGTGGCCTCCTGTTTTTTTCCTTTTAGCCAACCTCCGTATCGACTCCTGTCATCTGAAGCAGGTATACTTGCCATTTCGTCCAGTTCCTTTTGAAGGTCTGCACGAAGGTCTTCATCACTTTTGGTTTTGCCGGGCCAATCTTTATGGATAAACTGTCCATATTGATCGATAAATGGGAAAAAGTCTCGTTGTGATAGCGCAAACCACGAAGGTGTGGGCACCGCTTTCCCCTGTACGGCCAATACCTCCCTGAGGCCTAATTTTGTCCCTTTCAACCATTTATCAAATGAGATCAGGATTTTGGTCACCTGTGTAGGGTCTATTGTAGAGGTCACCCCATCTATGCTGAATGGTGTAGCCCGCAGCCCCTTTAGACTGCCCAAGATCTCTGGCTGTTCGGGTGAAGGGGCAATAGGAATGAGCCATTCGAGCGTATCCCCGGCCCTGACACTTATTTTAGTATTCAAGCTTCCTTCTTCTGTCTTGGCACCACTGCCTTCCATCCGAAAAGTAGCATTGATGTTTTCTGTCGCATTTCCACTCACTAATACAACTTTGATATGACTGTAGCCAGACAGATCCCAATGACCCATCAACTGAAATACAGGTGGTGTATGTACATCGCTGGTATCCGTGATCCAGATGATACCATCACCTGTCTCCTGATGACCGATGACCGTAAATGTACTATCAGCTCCGGCATCAAAGATGTATAGACGGTCTTTCACTCCTGTAGAACAGGCTGAAAACATCAACAGAGAAAGTATAGCGGTTATAATCTTTTTCATTTTTTTCATTCAGTCAAAGGACGCGGCATCGGTGCTTTGGTCTCTCTAAGCCATTCAAGTAAGTCATTCAGCAATTCATCCCGTTTCTCTTTATTGCTCGTTGCCAAATTGATCCGTTCTCCTTCGTCATTCTTTAGGTTGTAGAGTTCAACTGCATTATTTTCATCGATTTTGCGCTGCCCACCATCCAGGATCCACTCTTCGTGATACAGGAGCAATTTCCAATCACCTTTGCGGATGACGCTGACCGGACGTGTACGAAAGATGGTATCTCGTCCACGGATCACGGGATTGTGCAAATAGCCCGGAAAATGCCAGAAAATCTTGTCCCTTTTCGTGGTTTTCTGTTTGTCCTGTAAGATTGGTAAAAGGTTCTCCCCATCCAGATCCGGTCGCACTTGTCCTCCCGCCAACGCCAGGAAAGTAGGGTACAAGTCAAGATTGATCGTAGGCTCCCGCTGTATCGATGGTTTGATCTTCTTCGGCCAACAGGCGATAAACGGTACACGAACCCCTCCCTCATAGAAAGCTCCCTTATTTCCCCGCAGTGGTTCCTGCGAAGTGAAGCTCGCCCCTCCATTGTCACTGGTAAAAATCACCAATGTATTGTCAGCAAGGCCAGCCTTCTCCAAAAATGTGGTCACCAGTCCAACACTTTCGTCCAAATCATAGATCATTGCACCGTATTCTGTCTGTACCCTGTTCAGTTTTTTTGTCTTAAACTTCTCGATCGTTTCGGGACGGGCTTCAAGAGCGGTATGCACGGCATGATGTGAAATAAATGTAAAAAACGGCTTATCCCGATTTGACTTCATAAAGTCAATGGCCGAGTTCGTGATGGTGAAAATAGCTTTTGGATCCGTAGGATCATCGCGTTTCGTATTGGGGTTGGGGTGACGGGGATCTTCCCAAACATCAAAACCCTGTGCCATAGGATGTGATTCGTTGTCATAGCCCAAATGCCATTTTCCAAAAAGTCCCGTTGCATAACCTTGTCCCTTGAGTGCCTCGGCCACAGTGACAATCCTCCCCGGAAGACTGGTATTATTTTCCACCGCCGTCAAGCGTCTGTGTTCTGCGGGTCCGCGGGTCATACTGCCTACGGCAAATACACCATGCCGTGGACTGTACTGACCACTCATCAGTGCAGCACGTGAAGGGGCACAGTTGGCACCGCCCGAATAGGCATGTGTAAAAACCATTCCCTTTTTTGCCAAACCATCGATGACCGGGGTCTCAAAGATCTGACTGCCCGTGTAACCTGCATCCATATAGCCCATATCATCGGCAAAGATCACGATGATGTTCGGCTTTTTTTGTGCATAACCGCATCGGGTAAAAAAGCATAAGACCAATATGGTAAAAACAGACCTCAACATATCTCTAAAATTTATCATCTTTACTTAACAAGGACTTCTTTCCTTTTTTTATCAAAAGGATATTGGCATCCAATTTACCGTATTCCTGTCTGCTGTATTGGCTATAGCATCTTCGCCTCCCTGCGCATCAAAGAGGGCAAAGTTGACAAGTAGATCTCCCGAAAGATTAAGCTGTGATTTCGGAACTGCAATCTCTACCAAATAGCCATTGTCTACATCGCTATTGTTGGATAGTGTACCGTCATAAGAACTGCTAACAGACACGTTCATGTCCAACACTCTCCAACCTCCACCATAGTTATCCGTACTCTTCAAGCCACTATGTGAGACCCTGATCCGACGAGAACTCGCATTGATCTGACCATTGCCTCCGGCTGGTGTAAGGAAAATACTGACGTAATCGTCCTTGGAGATATCCTTATCCAATACTTCGACCAGAAAATAAACGTTCTGATCGTCTGCCGAGCAGCGTAAGGTAGCCTGAGCTTGGGATTTTTGCCCTACAAAAAGTGCTTCATCTGTATTGGCCCATTCTGCGTTATCTCCGTCGACATTCGCTGTTCTGTTTGTCGCCTTGATACGGTGATTCAAGAAATATTTTGCCAGTGATATGACAACATTGTTCGCATCCTCGCTGTTTCGCATTGCCGCAATAAAAGAGTGGGTACCGTCCGATTCTACCGTCCCCCAGGATCCGCGACCCAGTGCTATAAATGGATCTCCAAATACGCGTGCCTCGGCATCACCCATACGTATGTTCAGCCGACTAGAAGCCCCATAAGACACGATACTTTCACCGGACGGAAATTGAATTAACGAGGGAGCAGCACCACTGAACAAATTATTCTGACGATCTACAGGCCCTACTTCATCATCTTGCAGATGCTTCCATACACCGGTATTGTCCGAATAGGCAAACGTAATGCCGTACGTGGTGTTTCCATTGGAAATGGAGAGCGAAGACTCCATAATAGCAGCCAATTTGTTGCTATTGTTCAGCTTGATGACACTGGTCATTTGGTCGGTAAAATAAGTAGCATTCTTATCCTGATTGTACCATTGCTGACGGATGACACGGTAAGGTGCCTGATCAAGGGCAGGAGACCAAGTACTTCCGTTATCGTTAGATACGACCATAGATGTTCCGGAGTGACCTCCCGATATGGAAGGTCGGCTTTCTGAAAAGTAGCAATGGAGTTCTCCAGAGGGGAGTTGCAGCATCATCGCTTCCCAGTTCGGACCATGGTAGATCTCCTGTGGTTCACTCCATGTCTTTCCATGATCTGTGCTGCGCATCATCATGATACCATTGTCATTGTGACACGCCGCATCCGAATAACCCGGTTGTACACGATAAGAGGCAAAAGCCAATAAATCGCCATTCGACAAAACGAAACCATTGGCATTCGTAAACAGGCGTGTCGCAGCCTGGCCTCGGGCGTTCGTATACCCACTTTTGCTCTGGAAGAGATACCCCTTTCCGGTCCAATTGATCAGATCCGGTGATGTAGCATAGTAGGTGTCATTGCCATTGGGGTTTGATGAGGTGGACTGTTGACAGAACAGGATATATGTTCCGTCGGCCAACTTCTTGATGCGTGTATAGTTAGGCCACTGGACTCCTGTGATGGACTGTCCAATGTCAACATAGCTACGAAAGTCCATCATGAGCGAGGAATGCGAAGTAATCGCCGCATGGGAATTGATCGTAGCCGCTCCCTGATTCAAGTTTCCGATCGGTGTCAGGCTCAATGATTTCTGTTGTCCCGTACCTCCTGGATTTAAGCGATCGCCAGGACTATTATCCGACTTGCCACATGACCCGACCACGCAGCATGAAATCAATAAAATTAAATTCGTGATTCTTCTTCTCATTTTCTCTAAAACTATATTATCTACTCCCACAAAATAACTAATTCCCTCTTTCTTTTACCGCCAACCTTCATTCTGGACGAGACTTGTGTTCCGCTCTCTTTCGGCCTGCGGTATAGCCCACTTGAGATAGGCCGATCCTCCCCAATTATAGGTATATACCGGAGCACCCCACACTTCCAACAAACCGTTGCCTGTCGCAAATTTACTTTCCTGCCACGTACCCCAGCGGAGTTCATCGTAGTAAAGCTGCATTTCGCCGGCAAATTCCCATTTGCGTTCATTTCGGATACGAGGACGCAGGTCATTCGAGCTGCTTACGGCTACGTAAGGGTTTCCCGGTTCATTCAGTGGAGCTACATTTGCTCGGTTGCGCACCTGATTGACATATACGATGGCATCTTGATACCTTCCCTGCTCATTCAGTGCTTCTGCGAGACCGAGGAGCACATCCGCGTAGCGGAATATCGGAACATCGATAGGATTGAAGCTCACATTGAGGAATTGTCGTCCCTCAGTCACAAATTTGCGAATCGAATATAGCATATAACTATTGGTGTTGGTCTGTAGATCGTACGGTGCGGAAGCACTGCTACGAAATGGCCATCTAGATGAATAATTGATCTCTGCACCAGAAAAACCACCCAAATAGACGGAATAGGGTGTAATCACCGTAGCTTCCAACCGTGCATCACGTCCTATATAGGCCTGTCTGATACGGGCTTCGTTGCCTGTCGCCAGATATTCGCTCATATCGGCACCATAGGTCTGCATATTCGTCTGTTCGGACGAATTGATGTTGTCCCGAAGAAAATAAACACTTCTAGCTTTGGGAGCTTTCGCATGATAACCGGGAATAACATCTTCCCAATCGAAAGGCTTGCCATTAGCCCATTCATAAGAGTCCACAAATTGGGTATTCATAAAAAAGGATGAATTACCACTTCCCGTTGTCAAGCGATTACCGTAGGTACGGCTGAAAACATTGCCCATATTTGCCTGTTCTTCCATCTGCACACTGAAGATCATTTCATCACTCCGCTCTTGTGGCAGCTTGAATAGATTGGCGTAACTTCCGGTGTAAAGCGTATAGCCTTGATTGCCGACTTCCCTAAAATCTGCCTCTGCCAGATCCCATTTCTTGAGCCACATATAGGTTTTGCCACGAAGCGTGTATGCTGCTCCCTTACTGACACGCCCATAGTCACTGCTGTTGGATGCATATTTTCCAGGCAATTCAGCTGTATTGATACAATCTGTCAAATCTTGAATGATCTGATTCCAAACATCCTCTTCTGATGCCCGTGAACGTGTATATTCTGCATTGGCTAGGTTTTCCAAATAGATCGGAACCCCTCGCCAAAGGCTGTTAAGCCGATAATAATGGTAAGCTCTAAGAAACTTACATTCTGCAATACGACGCGCCTTGACCTCGTCACTCATGTCGGGTACGCGACTAATATTATTGATCACATCATTCGCACGGTTTACCCCCTCATACAAACGCTGCCAGTACCTTAAAAACATGGGGTTATTAGGTTGGATCGTTCCAAGGAGGTAGGAATAATTGAGCGAAACATTAGCGTCCGCAGGATCCAACACCGAGGATAGCGCATCCCAATTGATGATTTCCGTTCCAAAGTTGCTGTAATCATATCTAAGGTTGCTATATGTTCCATTGACCACCGATTCTGCCAAAGCTGCTGAGGTAAACACATTTTCAGAGGAAACCTCATCATAAGGACTTCTATCCAAAAAACCACTACATCCTATCATTAGGCAAAATAGAGGATAAAGCCAATATATTTTAACGATTTTTTTCATAACAAAATATTTTATAGTTTGATATTAAGGCCTATGGAGTATTGACTCAAGTTAGAATAGAACTGTAATGTTTCCGTAAACTCAGGATCCATTCCAGGAAACTTGGTAAATGTGAACAAATTCTCACCACTAACATACAAGCGCACATCTTGGAAACCGATCTTTCCAATCCATTTTCTTGGCACGGTGTATCCAAGCGTCAGATTCTTCAGCTTGAGATAGTCTGCCTTGTAAAGCCATAGATTGGAATAATTTGAACCGCCATTTTGCTCCGAGCCATAGTTCATGGTCAGACGACCATGTTTTGATGTCACATTCGTACGGGGGTCGTCAGGATTGATCGGATCGTAAAAATAGTGATCATAGGCAATCTCTTTGGGTATGGTCAAATCTGCTCTGGTCGAATAGGCATTAATACCGGGAAATCTATAATAAACCGAATGTCCACCCGCACCAGCCCACAGCGTCGAAAGGCTGATATCCTTCCACCCGAGGTTTAGCTGGAAACCGTAGGTATATTTAGGTGTCATGGCCACATTCTGGAATGTATAGTCATTCGGATCTCCATAGACACCATCACCATTGGTATCATCATAAATATAATCACCATACCAAATTCCTTTCTTACCAATGGTCTTGTTTGGCAAAAATTCATTTCCAGCATCCACCATCGCTTGCAACCACTGCATATCGTCCTCGGTGCGGATCATACCGTCCTGCGGCCCTCCTTTTGGATTGACAGAGCCATCATTGAAGAAGTAGTTTCCATCCCCTGAGTATGTATTTAATAGAAAATATTCATTAATAAGCTTACCTTCCATCGTACGGCGTTCGTTGCCCACTACCGTAGCCACATCACCTATATTGGTTTCGTATTTTCGTAGGCCATTCTCGTCAGTTACCCAACCCGCATTCAAGCGTCCTCTGTATTTAGTGACCTGATTCCAATTTCTGGTAAAATTGGCTGACACTCCATAGCTGAAATCTTTTACCTTGTCACGCCATCCGAGGGTAAACTCCATCCCTTTGTTTGTGACTTCTGCAATATTTTGATAAGGAGGCGATTTGACCCCTACAGTAGCATACACCGGCGCCCTAAATAGGATCCCGTCCGTCACCTTATTATATAGATCTGTTTCAAAGGTCAACCTATTCTTCAGGATCCCGAGTTCGACACCGATATTGGACATCGTTGTGGTTTCCCATTCCAACAAATTGTTTGACAAAGAAGCAACCATTCCCGGAGCCAAACTCCCCCCAAAAGAATAGGTAGATCCCGAGGCATAAGTAGCCTGATAGTCATAGTTTCCAATACTATGATTTCCCAATTTCCCCCATGATCCACGAAGTTTGAGGTTGTCGATTTTTGTATTAGCCATAAATGCTTCCTGATCTATACGCCATCCGGCAGATACCGATGGGAATACTCCCCAACGAGACTGACGGGCAAAACGTGAGGATCCATCGTAGCGAAGATTCATCTCCAAGAGATAGCGATTGTCGTAAGCATATTGCATCCGTCCAAAAACCGATTGTGTGGCAAAATCCGTCTGTGTTCCTGTGATAGCCACCATGTTACTGACAGTATTGAGTTCAACAAGTTTATCACTCAGAAAACCATTTTTTTCTACAAAAGAATTATCGCTATTGTTGTACAGGGCCTCAAAACCCAGTAAAGCTGCGATATCATGCTTATGTGCAAAGGTACGATTCCAGGATAGTGTACTCTGCGCCGTCCAACGACGGGAATTATCGTTTCGCACCCGAAGAAATAATTTCTCCAGATCCTCATAATAATAGTCCCAATTTCCTGTTCGGAATGAGAAAGCATTTAGGGTACGTTCATTAAATTTATAACCACCGTTCTGCCTAATATAGTTTAATGATATATTATACTTCAATGAATAAGGCAGTGTTACGTCAGCAAATAGAGTAGAATTGGTATAGAATGTTCTATCCATTCCATTTACCCGATCCGCAAAATAAAGATTATTACGCGAATTAGAACTCTGTTCGGGGTTTTCTCTCCAACCATACTTTCCATCATGGTAGGGATAAATACCCGGAACAGCCCGTGTCATAAAACTAAAAGCATTGTCCAGGCCATTCATCTGCAAAGAGTTTTCATACCCCCACAGTTTGGTGCCTACTTCCAGCCAACTGTTGACCTTGGAGGCGACATTGGCACGCAACATAACTTTCTTCATTCCCGAATTTATCATGATTCCGGGGTTGTCCATATAGGACATAGACATGAGGTAATTCGTACTATTGGACGCTCCGGATATGGAAAGAGCATGTCTTTGATAAATCTCATCATTAAAAAAGGCATCCATCCAATCTGTATTTGGATAAGCCACGTAATTTGGGTATCCCGAGTCTGCGATACCGTTTGGATCATTTTCCTTTTCTCGCCAGAGATCGATCATCGCTTGCGAAAACGGCAAAGCAACGTCAATATTCTCTGCCGACTCGTTTATTATCGACATGTAGTCGGCATAATTAGAGATTATATCCACATAATTCTGAGGTTTATTCAAAGAAACAATACTGTTGAAAGAAACCGTAGGCTTTGAAGTGCCGGTCTTTGTGGTGATCAATATGACACCGTTTGCAGCCCTATTTCCATAAATGGCACTGGAAGCCGCATCTTTTAGTATAGACATACTCGCTATGTCATCTGGATTGACATTCCCTATCGTGGTCTCAAACCCATCCACGATCACGAGCGGAGCAGCATTATTGAGTGTCCCTACTCCCCTTACCCTGATCATGACTCCCTCTTGCCCCGGTCTGCCCGAAGGTTGCTGTATCGCTAAACCCGGACTAAGCCCAGCCAAGATACCAGCTGTAGTTGTTGCCGGTCTGGATTGTGCTTGTTCGCTATAGTTGACCGATGTCACAGCACCGGTCACGTTGACTCGTTTTTGTATGCCGTATCCCACTACGACCACATCTTCCAATACACTGGATTGCATAGCCAACACGACTTCCAAATAGTTACGTCCCCTGACAGCAACTTGCTGTGGTTCGTACCCTAAGTAGGTAAATACAAGGACATCTTCTGGACCACATACGATCTCAAATTCGCCGGAAGAGCCTGTATTCACACTTTGTACCTTGTCCAAAATCTTGACCGAAGCCCCGCTAAGAGGAGCCCTGTCTTCACCGAGGACTTTTCCACTGACCCTATTAGTTTGCTGCCCCCATACCATCTGCCACGACAGCAGACATAGCAACAACAATAATGGATAATTATATCTATTCATAAAAACTTAGTTTATATTGTTTAATCGTGCCCTGCGACCGGACACCTGTCAACATGTTTTTGTCCTTATTAAATCCTTATCAATTGGTCGAGAATGTGATACTCGTGACATCCGAATCGGCCAAATAAAGATAAAATGGTGCTCCGTAGGTTCCTGAACTTACCCATGGTGTGGTACGGACTGCAACTTTTGTATCTGTATCGGCCTGAATCGAACCATCAGCACACGTGATCCGGATCTTGACATGCCCACTTTGGATCGCTTCGGCAAAGATCATCGTATGCTCAATGATTTTTCCTCCCCGGATCAAAGAAAACGTAGCCTGCCGGGTATAAGCCGGATCATAGCTCGTCACATTGGTCTTATTAGACTTCCACACACCCTCATCAAAGTACTCAATATTCCAAAACACAGGTCCCTGCCGTGTGTACATAGGAAACTTGATTGTCACTGCAGTTCCGGCTGCAAACCTCTTCACTGGTAAGGTAAATTCCAAATAATCTCCTGTCCAGATACCTCTGATCTCAGGGCTGCTGATCGCTCCGGTATTAACAAATTGTTTGAACTGAAGCGGTGATGGTGCAGGATCGGAAACCTTATACCACTGCGCATAAGCCTGTGTTTGGGAAGGACAGGTCCATATTCCATCGGACACCCATCTAGGTTGTGTGACAGCCGTAAAATTGCGGTCACCATTGGTCAAACCAAGCGAAAAAACTACAGGGAAATTCACAGGAATAATCCCATCATTGTCTCTGCTCAGATACTCCGTAAGCACTTGTCCAGCAGCTAGTACAGTACCCTCCTCTCCGTCAAGAATAGTTATAATCGTTTCATTTCCGGATAGATCACTCAGCACAACGTCCATTCCTCCTTCCGGAATAGTAAAGGGAGCCACAGCCAATGAAACTTTTGTAAATGCACTGGTCAGGACAATACCCGCCGTTCCAAAATCCAGCTCTATCTCGTCAGACTGTAGACTTGGGTTACTTGAAAAGGTCCCTGTCTCCAGATTGTATGTACCTCCATCGGCCAATACACCACTGAAATTATCCGGGACAGCTGGTTTCAATGTCAATGAACGGACAACAGAATTGCCGTCCTCATCGATAATGTCATTTGGCAAATAAAGCTCTACTGTACTAAACACACTTTTGAAATCCAGGTTGATCGTAGGTACAACAGTACTCACCTGCGTGCTGGCAACATACAACCCATAATTGTCGACACCGGTAGCGTGGAGCTGCCTAGCTGGTACCTGTACACTTAGAGCGGACATATCACTATTGGACGCAGAATATGGAAAGTATGCGTGAAACCTAAAATTGTGGTCGTCTTTGTTCGCGATGATCTGATCACCATCAGACACCTTGGCAAAATGAAAGGCCCCTCCATCAGACTTTGCCACATACCTTGCATTTGTGTTGGTACTCATACGTACATCCTGCTCACCATTGCGTGTACAGAAACCATAAATACCGATTTCATTGCCCTCCGCCCATGTTCTGCCTACCGATGTAGCTCCAAAATTGACTTGGAGCGCATCAAATTCGAGACCACTGTTATTGTCCAGATTCTTTTGGCAACCTATCATTGACAAAGCAACAATAAACAATGTAGTAATTATTTCCCCCCTCATAATAAATAATTTAATATATGTTTATAATTGTGTTTTATTTATCTGTTTTGAACCGCTTGATAAAACGCTACAAAATGTGCGCGCAATCTATCCCAATCCTTGTTTCGGATCAGTTCGGATTTAAATAATCCTGTCGACACCCCCACACCCTGTGCTCCTGCCTTAAAGTAAGATCGGGCATTATCGATAGAGATGCCTCCTGTAGGAAGTAGTTTTATACCTTTCAGCGGAGCTTTCAATGCCTTGATATAGCCAATACCAAGTTCATCGGCCGGAAAGACCTTGACCATCGTCGCCCCTAGCTTCCAGGCCTTAGCGATCTCGGTAGGGCTGAATGCCCCGGGAAAAACCGGAATGCCCTGACCTACACAACTGCTTATCACCTCTTCGTCGACTACAGGAGTGACGATAAAGCATGCACCGGCTCCCAAAGCCTTGTCCAGATCCGACACATCTATCACCGATCCGGCTCCGACATTCAGCCTATCCCCGCAGTTCGACACGATGTACTGTATCAGCTGTTCGGCATTGTCACAATTGATAGGCACCTCAATGGTCGTAAACCCGGCCTCAACGTACAAGGGCAATATCCTGGCTGCATCTTCCATACTGACATCCCTCAAGATTCCTACTACCGGAAGTTGATCGAACAACTCCGCATTGAAACTATTCTTATTGATGCTCATTTGCGTATGTATTTTGTTGAAAGGAGTCCTTCGCATCTGCCGGTCTGATTTCTGTAAGTTTGCCATTGTAATGGCGTAAGTCATGTGGCTGATAAGGATACTTCTTGCAATTTTCTGTTTTGATGTCTATACCGAGCCCGGGCGCATTGCCGATTTCCATAAAACCGTCTTTGAAATTGACTTGCTCTGTTGTCAACTCATGACGATACGGCACATCGGCACTCATAGTTTCCAATAGGTAGAAATTTGGCGTACAGGCAGCCAGCTGCAATGTAGCCGCATTAGCTATCGGCCCGATCGGATTGTGCGGGCAGACCGGGATATGGTGGCACTCTGCCATAGCAGCGATCTTGCGTGTCTCCATGATACCGCCCGAGTGACTTACATCCGGCTGGGCAAAGTCGGCACATTGCAGATTGAAAAATGTCTTGTAGTCCATACGACCGTACAACCGCTCACCTGCCGCAATAGACACCTTTGTTCTTTTCTTTAGTTGGGCCAATCCTTCCAGGTTTTCAGGTGGAAGCGGTTCTTCAAACCACAGCACACCGAAATCTTCAATGGCATGAGCAACTTTCAGTGCTGTAGGCAAATTGAACCTTCCGTGTCCTTCGATCAGAATTTCCATTTCATTGCCCACAGCATCTTTGACTGCCGCGATACAATCGATAGCCAGGTTAAACTCTTCTTTTGTCAATGTCAGATAGGCGGAACCAAAAGGATCCCATTTTAGTCCCTTGTATCCTTTTTTTACGGTCTCTTTGGCTTTGGCAGCAAATTCTTCCGGTGTTTTGGCCGGTGCAAACCAACCGTTGGCATAACAAGGAACTTTATCACGCACCTTACCTCCCAACAATTGGTAAACGGGTACCCCTAGGTCTTTCCCCTTAATATCCCACAGAGCCATCTCCACACCCGCCATAGCACTCATCAGTACCGGACCGCCCCGCCAATATGAGTTTCGCAACGTATCGTGAAAAAAGGCCTCAATATCATGCGGGTCTTTCCCGACCAAATGACGGTTCAGTTCCTTCACAGCAGCCTCTACGGTCAACTCCTGATGCTCCAACGTAGCCTCCCCTACACCGTATAACCCTGAATCGGTATGCACTTTGACAAAAACCCAATTGGTCCTATACACATCACTAATAAATGTCTCTATCTTTGTAACTTTCATATATATAATATATTGTATATAATTTTTAATTATTCAAAAAAACCTACCGGAAGTACAGTCCTCCATTGACATCCAATGTCACCCCTGTGATATATCTGGCGGCATCGCTACACAGGAATGCCACGGCCATACCCACGTCTTTTACATTACCTAATCCCAACGGGATGCCTTTCCGCAATGTCTCCATACCCGCCTCACCATGTGTCTTCAAGGAAAGCTCCGTCTCTATCACTCCAGGCGCTACGGCATTCACATTGACACCAAAAGCCGCCGCAGTACGGGCCAGTGTCTTGGTCAATCCGAATAGGCCGCTTTTTGAAGATGCATAATGCACATGCCCTTTTAAAGCGCCCTGATGGCCGACGACAGAACTCACATTCACGATCTTACCCTGTTGCTGATTCCTCATCAATTCCAAGGCATATTTTGCGCACAGAAAACCACCTGTCAAATTGGTCTGTATGACAAAGTTCCAATCCTCCAACGAAGTCGAAAAAATATCAGCTGGCCTATCGACCCCTGCATTATTGACCAGAATATCAAGCTTCCCTATCTCATTCCGTACAAAGCTAAACATCTCTTTTACAGCATCTTCTTGCGTAATATCGGCAGCCACAAACCAAGATTGGCGACCCAGCGCTCGAATCTGATGCTCTACAGTTTCGACATCCTCACCATATTGCAGATCGTTGATCACAATATCTGCCCCTTGGGTTGCCAATTCGATAGCAATACCCTTTCCAAGGCCTTTACCTGCGCCCGTGACAAGTGCAACTCTATTTTTCAAGTTCATGACGTTCCTCCGTTATTTCTAAAACGATAGCTCTATCCTTTGCGAAAGTAAATTTCAAAGCAATAAATAGCAGTACACCTCCTAATATATAAAACAGGGCAAGAGATGCCAACCCGTTAGTCAAACCAAATACAGTCTTAAAATAGCCCAATGCAACCGGTGCCAATGAAGCTATGATATACGAACACATGATCATAGCTGAAGATACCGAGGCTCGTATCCTTTCGTCGACCACAGAAAAAAGCGAAGCATAAATATTCGAATCGTACATCCCCCTAAATAAACCAAATATACTCAAAGCCACATACACAATAGGCAAGGATGTCCCCAAGCCCATTAAAAAGATAAACGGCGCGCCCAACAATAAGGCAAAAGCCTGTATTTTCAAACGTCCTCCGGCATTCTTAATAGCAAGCTTATCCGACAATTTACCGGCTAACATGACCCCTACGAATGCAAAAGCATGATGGTAAAACATAGAAGAAAACCCTGCCTCTGTCAGGCTAAGACCAAACTTCTCGTGCAGAAAAGTCGAAGTCCAGGTGAGATACCCTACATTTACAAACACCATACAGGTAAACGCTGACGTCAATAAAACAGCTGTCCTATTGGCAACCAAATTTTTAATCCCGTCCAACATCGTAACTTTTTGCTCCTTACTCCGTGCCACACCATCTTCAAGCCTCAAAAACATCAGGATGAAAAGCACAATACCTATCCCCCCAAAAATATAAAACACCATTCGCCAGCCGTAATGCTCTGTAAGGTAGCCACCTATGACACCACTGCCTATAATTCCCACATACAGAGCCGTCTGGTGGATAGCCATTGCCTGTCCCAGATTTGACTTAAACTTCTCTCCTATCAGTGCATTTGCAGCGGGCGCATAAAAAGCCTCTGCCCCTCCAACTATGGAACGTAAGATAATAAGCAACAGAAAGCCAGCCGAAAAGCCGGTAAAAAAAGTCGCACAGGTCCATATCAACAAACTCAACAAGATAACCGTTTTCTTACTGAAACGATCGCCTACATACCCAGCTATTGGAACAAAGATACCAATAGCCAATATAAAAGCCGAGGCAATCAATCCCAATTGTACATCATTCAATCCCAGATCTTCACGCACAGCGGGCAAGGCGATATTAAATACCTGCCGATCAGCTTGATTGAAGAAAAAAGCAAACCATAATAAAACAATAAATTCCCAATTAAATTTCTTCCCTAAGCTAGACATGAAGTGATAGTTTACAATCGTTTACGAGTCAAAAATAATATATTATATACAATATACAAAATAAAATTCACTTTTTTACAATCTCTAGTTCCCTAAGTGTATGATTACCCCCCCTAACGACCTAATCGGTGTTAGCCTGCGTCCCTCTTTCTCACCTACTTAGTCACAGACAATTTCTTTTGCTCCATCATATCCATCTGCAACAACACATCTTTCTTCGCATTGATACAGTGGATACTAGCCGCCTCTTCGAGTGCCTTTTCATCCCGCTTTTCAAGAGCTTTTAGTATCTGTTCGTGTTCGTGTATAATTTCATCTGCCCGCCTCACACCATAGCCAAAAGACGTCCGCAAGCTATTGATCAATTGCCAATGTCCCTCCACTAGATGAAATGCTTCCTCATTGTCAGCCAACTTATACAGTGTCCCGTGAAAATCCGTGTTGTATTTCAATAATTGTTCAAGGTTTCCTTTTCTGGCCGCCTTTTCACAACCCGCCTGTATCTTCCACAGCTTTTTTAAGATATCATCCGTGGTCGAACGCATACTTTCGAGTGTCATAAACACTTCGATCACACGCCGTACATCATATATATTCGAAACGAATTTTTTGTCTATGTGGCGCACATAGGCCCCTTTGTGCTGCTCGATGACGACCAACCCCTCTCCTTGCAATTGCTGCAAAGCCTCCCGGATAGGCATTTGGCTGACGTTATACAATTTGACAAGATCCATGATCTTGAGCCGCGTGCCAGGCGCAAAATAATTGGACAGTATATCATTTCGCAAACGTTCCCTCACCTTCGAATACGTCGTATTCGAAAGCGAAGATATATTTTCTTGCTTTGAGTATTTCATGTGCTCAATTTATATCGTGTTATTTCTTCGGTAAATTACAATTATATAGGCAATTTTACAAAATTCATTTTGTATATTATATACAATCCATATCTTTGTTTTCCAGATTCACTTACCATGAAGTATTTTTTTAGCGTAGATTGGGGCACATCTTCCCTACGGGTTCGCTTTGTAGGCGTACAGGACAATTCCATTGTTATACTGCATGAAACCACTAACCAACAGGGTTGCGGCTATGTATACGAAGCCTTTAAAAACGAAAAAGAGGCTTGTTCCCGGGAAGAATATTTTTTGCAGCACCTACGCCCTTATTTAATCCTTCCTCCTTCTATTTCGATGGAAGAATCCATCCCCGTGGTCATTTCGGGTATGGCCTCCTCCTCCATCGGAATGCGGGAAATCTCCTATTCCACCTTGCCTTTTGCCTTGGACGGCAACAACCTCCGCTATGAAAGGATACCCTCCACACCTGCCTTCGATCACGATGTGCTGTTGCTTTCAGGTGTATGCAGTACCAACGATGTCATGAGAGGCGAAGAGGTACAACTACTAGGACTACAACAGCATGGCCACAGTTCCGAAGCACTCTATATTTTGCCCGGCACACACTCCAAACATATCTGGGTAAAAGACAATAACGCCATTGCCTTCAAGACTTATATCACCGGAGAAATGTTTCAGGTACTATCCACACATAGTTTACTAAAAAACAGTATAACAAAACCCTCTTCCATAGATCAGGAAGCATTCCGAACAGGCTTAAAACTCAGTGGCGGAAATATTTTACACGATGTCTTCACCATACGGGCGTCCAAACTCTTGCAAAATACAGAAAACAGCGCAAACTATAGTTTATTAAGTGGCCTACTTATCGGTACCGAGCTACGGGATCTCACGCATTTGGATATCCCTATTTACTTATGTGCACACGGAAACCTAAGCGACAGCTATGCATTAGCTTTCCAAGAGCTGTCCATAAAGAACCGATGCACCATTATTCCTTCACAACACGTGGATGAATCTGTCATTTACGGTCAAAAAACAATGGCCGAACGAATATGGAACGATCTAGCGTAGTGTGGGAAGGAACAAAAACTTCTATGACATAAAAAAGATATGAACACAAATCTATTAAAATACAACACCAAGTATCCATCAGTTGCGGACCTGAAAAGGAAAGCAAAAAAGCGTATTCCCAAATTTGCCTTCGACTACCTAGAAGGCGGATGCAACGATGAGCTGAATGTCTGGAGGAATAAAGAAGATTTGAAACAAGTGCTTCTGATGCCGCAATACTTGAGAAAACACAACGGTGTCGATATGCGTACAGAGCTGTTTGGCCACATATATGACGCACCATTCGGTATCTCACCAATCGGCCTACAAGGTTTAATGTGGCCAAATTCACCGGAAATATTAGCAAAAGCCGCTTTAAACCACAACATTCCATTTGTCCTAAGCACGGTATCGACGAGCAGTATCGAACGTATCGCTGAGATAACCGAGAGTAAATTCTGGTTTCAACTGTATCACCCTACACAGGAAAAGATGCTTAACGATATCCTATACAGACTGGAAGCGATTCGATGTCAGGTGCTGGTAGTTCTGATAGACGTACCTTCCTTTGGGTTGCGTTATCGGGAAATCAAGGCCGGGCTATCCATGCCACCTAAAAACACGATCCTCAATTTTGTCCAAGCCGCACAACACCCTACTTGGAGTATCGAAACATTGAAAGCAGGTATCCCTTCCTTTGCCACACTGAAACCGTATATGCAAAAAAACATGAACATGAAACAGCTAGGCAAATTTATGGATGCCACGTTTACGGGGCGGGTAGATGTCGAAAAATTGAGGGCAATAAGACATAAATGGAAAGGTAAACTTGTTGTAAAAGGTGTGGTGAGCGAACAAGATGCAGAGCTTTGTGCTAATATAGGTGTGGACGGAATCATTATTTCCAATCATGGAGGTCGCCAAATTGATGCCGGTGAATCCACGATAAAGTCATTGCAAAGGTTATCGGACAATTTCAAAAGCAAATATAAAATCATGATAGATAGCGGCCTCCGGTCAGGACCTGATATTGGGCGTGCGCTTGCCTGTGGTGCCGATTTTACCTTCATGGGTAGACCTTTCATGTACGGCGTAGCTGCCTTAGGAAGGCAAGGTGGCGAACATACAATAGCCATGTTTAAAGCACAACTGCATCAGACTATGGAACAACTGTGTTGCGAAAAAACAAACGACTTTTGTACGACATTGATTACTGACTAAAAAGAATTTCTTTAATTATAAAAAGAAGGGATTTCTAAGCAGTTTTATAGCAAATTACTTCACAATTCTACAGGCTCACAGTCATCCTGAAGGATGACTGTGGCCGACATTCATACCTTTTAGACACCTTTATATTAAAAACTCCGAAAATCCCTGCAAAAACTATTTAATAAAGAAGTCGTGTAGATAGATTTTCTGATCGGCATCAAACAAGGTTTGTGGCTCACCATCTATCCAGAGGGTTGGGGTAGCAGCCGTACCATCGATCTGCTGTCCCAGGACATATACTTTTCCTTGATACACCTGTATAGCTTGTGCCTCTACATTCCCTGTTTCGGATAGACTATATAGCAATTGATTATTCTTATGCACCGAACTATTGCCATTGCTCGAATTGACTACGAAATAATAGTCATTGCCATACATCGCAGCATCCATCTTAGTAATCCGTTTGCCCAATTCATGGCTAAATACTTTCTCCGGCCGGACACCATTCCGCCGATACTTCCATACGGATATCGCATCGGTATTCGAATTCACAACCTCAAAGCCCAAGACATATACCTCTCCATTGACCACATTCAGCGCACGCGCTCCCGAACCACTACCGGCCAGTCCCCGCATGCTACGACCCGTCCATAGCTGAGCCTGTTGTCCAAAGTCTCCTGCCATGTACAACGTGTCTTGATACGGAAATAAGGCTTGAATACCCGAAAGCGCCAAAGCACCCGATTTCTGCAAGAATGCATCATTTACCCACACATGCTGGTAAGGAAGAGTTCTGCCTTCAACCATCTCGTACACCGTACCCGCTACATAGACACCACTGCCATCAGCAAAGATAGCCGTTCCGCCATTGTAGGGAGATGCATCCCCTAGTCGCCTGATCTCGTTGTTTTTCCAATATACCACTCTTCTTGTGTCTCCATTGTGTTGGTATCCGGTCGTATATACATCGTCGCCATATACATGGATCGCAGTAGCCTCCGATCTGTTATTATTTAATGTTTAACGGGCATTTTCTCCATAATAAACCGTGCCGTAGCCTTACTCCTCTTCATAAGGTTATCAAACAGCATCCAATGATGGTTGTCATCGGGGAATACCAGATACTCTACCTCTACACCTTTACCCAAAAGCCGGTTGGCCAGATCTATACTCTCCGTAAACCGGACATTGAAGTCATCGCTTCCATGAATAATCAGCACCGGCGATGTCCAGGCTGCGGTAATGCTGTCCGCTCTGGCGGAAGTCGGGCCCGCCCCGCCAAGCATCCGATAATTCGCACCATGGATATTCACCCCAACCTTGAAGATATCCGAGTTTTTTGATAAAGCCATTGCCGTCAGGAAGCCCCCGTAAGAACCACCCCACACACCTATCCGCCCAGCGTCCACAAAAGGTTGCGCTGCAAGCCATTTGCCCGCGGCAAGAATGTCCCGATATTCCTCAACCCCATTTTTCCCACCTGTCCTCTTCGCATATTGAAAGTCAAACCCATATCCCGTACCCAACCGATAATTCACCGACAGGACAACATAACCCTGGCTTACCAGATATTGGTTAAGCATGTAATCGTTGAAATAATAATCACTGTGATGCCAGCCCAACAGCATCTGCCTTGGCGGACCACCGTGGATATAGACGATCGCAGGGGCATCTTTCACCTGCCCTTTGGGCCGGAACACCTGACCGTATACCGGATGGCCGTCCTCGGCCTTGAAAGCGACATGTTCGGGGGTAACCAGCTGCTGATAATCAAAATCCGGAAGCAGCGACGAAGCAACGGTTCTCTGCGAACCGGGCTTATTTACATCCATCAGCGCCGGCAGGGTGGGACGATGGGGCACACTGCTGAAAAAAGCAATCCTGTCCGTCCCGCGCACGAAGACCGGGGATGTTTCTATGCCCTCGCCTTTGGTCAACAGCTCAAATCCTCCCGTAGCGACGTCCACCATGCCGATATGCTTCCGGTCAATGTCATCCGGCCGGTCACCCGTATTGGCGGCGACCAGAATCCTGCTCCCATCACGGCTATAGCTCATCTGCTCCACCGTAAAATCACCTGTGGTCAGCTGCTCTACCCGGCGGGTACGGGGGTTGATCTTGTAAAGATGTGGCCATCCGTCCTGATAGGACAGAAAGGTGATCACATCCTCCTGAAGCCATCTCAGATTGAAAGTACCCGGCCACCGCGGTGAAGCCCCCCGCTCCGTTGCCGGCGAGGTCCAGATCTCTTCCACCTTATCGGTATCCAGGTTGACGGTCATAATGGACCAGGGCACAGGTGGTTTGATCAGGCCGCCTACGGTGGCTAAGGCACGGACAAACGTCACCGACTGTCCATCGGGCGACCATACCGGAAACCGGTCCCGGCGATAGGACGGATCGATCCAACGGATCCTTTCCCCGTCCTGCCGGAATATCCCGATGAAGGAATACGAACCGTACTTCGACTCGAAAAGCAACCGGTCTCCGTCGGGGGACCACTGCATAGCCGTGACCTGGCCCGAAACATGGAAAAGCGGCTCCGGGTCGTTACTGCCGTCCAGCGATGCGATCCATACCTGGTCATCTTTCCGGAACGAAACGCGTTTAGAGTCGGGATGGATCTCGGGAAAATCACCCGCACCGATCCGCGTGACCTTGCCCGAGGGCAGGTGCACACTGTAAAGCAGGATCTGCTGCGGCTCGACCAGAGAGGCCGGGTTGACGGCCCGTAATGCAAAATTGCCCGCATGGTCGCCCCCGCGTACGAAAACGGCCCACTGCCCGTCAGCGCTGACGCACAGGCTGGTAATCTCCTGCCCCAGGTCCGCATTCCATTTCGTCAGGTTCTCAGGCCGGTAACCGGGAGAACGGGCGATATATACATTCCGGTGCCCACGCTCGTTCACCGAAAAGACCAGGTCTCCGGTATTTCCCGCGGCGTTCAGCTGCGAGAGGTACGGCGTGGCGAAAATATCGTCCAGCGAATACTTTTCCTGCCCCGTCACAATCACACTGAAAACAGTACAGTAGACAGCACATATAAACCGGATCACCACTCCCGATCGACCGAAAAACTCTGCCACAGATAACCGGGATTGAAAACTCCGATGAATAAAATGATGAAACGAGATATGAATATGGTCCATTATTATATTATTTAGTGATTTTATGTAAAATTTATTCCCTAACTGCTTAGCGTATCCTATTTCTTCTGCACTTTCTCACGTATCTCCTGCACCGCTGTCCTGTCTATCTCTTTATAATCATTGCCGAAATTTGTACGGACATAATTGACAACCCGCACCATGTCTTCGTCTGCCAGGAAGGTAAAGGAAGGCATCGCATAATCCCCGCTTTTTTTGCCGTTTACCAACGTTCTTATCAGCTCTTCACTGTCTTTCACCACTTCTGATGAGGCCAGTGCGGGATAAATACCCTTCAGTCCCTTTCCCTTATTCTTATGACAGGACATACAATACTGTTGATAAAGCACCTCGCCGGTTTTCGGTTGTGCGGAAATATCAGCAGCATTCTTCCCGTATATCGGAGCTTTAACCGCCTCTTTGACCTTCGCAATACGCAGAATACGGTCATCCCGCCGGTCCGGGGAAGTCATGGGATTCCAGTCGTGATTGGAAGTCGAGATATACACATCACCATCAGGCGAAACACAGATCGCCCTGATCCTTCCATACATCTTCTCCAGAAAGACTTCCTCCTTCTCTATTCTGTCTCCCTCCTCGTTCAGGTTCAGCACCCGGAGCCCCTGTCCCTTCAGCATAACCAGGAGCAGGGCATTATTCCACTCCGGGATTTTCATCGATGAATAATAATCCAGTCCCGCCGGAGCGATTGTGGGAGTCCATGCGATAAGAGGAGCGATTGTGTTGTGCTCCAGGGCAAATTCACGTTCGATGTCATTGTCTACCGTTCCCTCGATTGCAGGGAAACCGTAGTTTCCGTTGCCGACAATACGATTGATCTCATCGTCACTCGCATCCCCGTGTTCAGAAGTATAGATCTGTCCCTTCGGTGTGACCACCAGGCCCTGCATATTCCTGAATCCCAGGGCATAGACATAGGAGCCCGGAGTAGGATTATCGTCAGGGATATTCCCGTCCAGATCCATGCGTAACACTTTTCCGTGGAAACTGTTTGGATCCTGGGTAGCACCCTTGATCGCCTGGTCGCCGGTAGCCCATAAAATACGCCGCGGGGTATGAAAGGCCAACCTGGAGCCGCTATGTGACTTACCGGCCAGCTGTTCCATAATTACCTTCGGACGAAGAAGGGTATCTCTCCGGTATTCATACCGCTCCAGAATATGGTATCTTTTTCCGTCTTCCTTGATCTTTTTATAATGGACATACACATAGGGATATCGTTTTTGGTCCGGATGGACCAGGAGCGCCTGTGCTCCCTCGGGGCGTGCGCCGATCGGCAATTTTAAAATAATACGTTTTTCTCCGGTCGAAGGATTGATACGCATGATATGGCCTCTTTCTTCGACCACCCAGATCCGGTCATCCGGCCCCCATACAAGTTCCCAGGGAACAATCAGGCTGTCTGCCACGACACTCACCCCGAGAACGGTCGAATCCAGCTTGATGTTCTCTTCAGTTTCCTGATCGAAATGGTGCGGAACACGCGGGTTACAGCCTGCAAACAGCAAGGATATCAATAAAGTACAGCATAGTACGCCTACCGTTATATGTTTTCTATAAGCCATCGTGATCATATATTTTTTATATGGATTGTCCGTCCGTTATGCTGTTTACTTTCCTCGGCAGCCATAATAAATGTTATCATTTCTATGGTCTCCCGGGGCGATACCGGTGGCCGGCCCGTCTGAAAAAAGTCTAGGACCGCTGCTGCCAAAGGTTCGTACCCACCAAATCCACCCAATACACTGTTTTTCCGGCTGCCATATACGGTTCCGCCAAATCCGGTACGTCCCTTGCGCATGCCCCGGTACGATCCGATACGTCCATCCTCCCAGACGCCGACCACATAGTCGAAATCCGGTGTCGCGGTTCTCGTAACCGTAGCACAGCCCGTGCCCATAACGGCATACAACATCTCTATACCGTGTATACCGTACCAGAGGAGATCGGGCAGGTCCGGTTTTGTACTTGCCGGGCTAAAAGTCTGTGCGCCCAGTATGTCTCCGATATTTTCATTTTTTAAATCGCGCAGGCTATCTATAAAACGTAGCGCCGAGGAAGAAAAAACAGGCGTGTTATACTGTTCCGACAGGCGGAATATAGCTCTTGTATCTTCCAGCGTTGCCGCGATAGGCTTGTCTATAAACAGTAATTTCCGTGCCTCCAGAACAGGGGCTGCCTGCTCTAAGTGTACGTACCCATTATTGCTGGTGAGGATGACAAAGTCGACCTGTCGAAGCAGCTCCCCAATCGAATCCACCATCTTCACCCCCAATCCCTGCACCGTTTGGATATATCCGGCCACACGCTCCTTTCGGTCCTCCGGGATAGTGCCGGCGTGCGGGTATGCCGCCACGACACGGTAACCGGCATACCGGGGCAATGTATTGGTATTGATGAATTTTGTAAGTGCAACAGCGTGCATGGCATCAAGCCCTATAACTCCGATTCTTTTACCGTCAAAAAAATTCATTGTAATTTCTCAAATAATAAAGTGTTTCTGTTAATCCGGCGAACTGTTCAGCAAGCTGAAGATGGCCGCACTCATGCTCCGTATACCCGTAGTAAGGCCAAGCCCGATCACCGGACTGAACTTGCTAGAATGCGTCGGATGGTAGCTCCGTACATTATCCGTAAAAGGAGCAGAAGTACCTAATGAATAGATCAATGTGGGGATCCGGGGCGATACCCGGGTGTAGTTGCTGAAATCCTCACCGAACATTTCCGGCGGAAGTTCGACCACATTCCCTTCGCCGAATGTCGCTCTGAAAGCAGTGGCCACCTTGCCGGTGAGTACCGGGTCGTTATAGACCGAAGGGTTATAATTGTCCGCCGTTGCCCCCGAAGGCTTATTTTTTGTGAGTTCCCGAACCTGTGCCGGTGTATATAATGTGGTAGACTCGATTACCGGGTAATCCTTTTCTTCTAATCCAGCCGCTAATGCAACACCCCGGCATATACGCCCGATCTTACCGATGATAGCCTCCCGGCTTTCGTCGCTGAAAGAACGTACGGTAAGTTTCATTTCTACTTCGTTCGGTATAATATTTCCCGTCGTTCCGCCGTGTATAGAACCCACGGAGATTACCGAGGGCGATTCAAGCGGAGAAAGCTCCCGGCTGACGATCGTCTGCAGTCCGAGAACTATTTTGGACGCCATGACAATAGGGTCAATACTCGTATGTGGCGTAGCCCCATGACCACCTTTTCCCTTAACCGTGATCGTCAGGCTCTCCGAATTAGCCAGGGCATATCCCGATTTATAACCTACTTTACCGACTTCTAACGCCGGGTTGACATGCAGGGCAAGTCCATAATCCGGTCGGGGAAATTTCGTAAATAACCCATCTGCGATCATCGCCCTTGCACCGGTCAGTTTTTCTTCCGCAGGCTGTGCGATGAAGACCAGCGTACCTTTCCAGTTTGATCTCATCTGACTGAATACCCGGGCGACGCCGACCCAGGTCGTCATGTGCAGATCATGCCCACAGGCGTGCATGACCGGTACGACCTTGCCACTAGCATCCGTAGCCGTCACCTGACTGGCGTACGGAAGACCCGTGTCTTCCTTAATGGGAAGCGCGTCCATATCCGTCCGTATCATCACAGTGGGGCCCTCGCCGTTTCTGAGCAGGCCAACGACACCATAGCCACCGATATTCTCGCTAACTTCAAACCCGGCCTTTCGCAGCTCACCGGCCATCAGCTTCGCGGTTTCCTTCTCCTGGAACGACAGCTCCGGATTAGCGTGCAGATGCTGATATAGCTTGAGTAAATCCGGCGATTCTTTTTCTATTATTCCGGTTACTTCTCCGTCTGTCGCGTGCTGCTGAGCAGGTGATATAAAGGGAACCAGGCTGAGCACAAATATAAGCTGCAGCGATAAGATAAAATTAAGGGTAGTTTTCATATCACTAAGTTATCATTTTCTGCCGTTTGTTTCAATCGTATTATCCAGGTATTTATCATGCTTTATCCGCCCATTCTTATCTTCTATTCTGATGTGAAGGCCTATCTCCTCTTTTTTGTTGAAGGACAGTTCCCATTTGTTACCTGCCTCATCGACAATCGTCACGATATCATGTTGTGCGGTTTGCCGCAACTCCTTGTTAACCGGAGTGGCAGTAGAGGAAGCCGCGGCCTGCAATACATTTAAAAATGTGCTGTTGACCTGTTCTTCCGAATCGCTGATTTCCAGTCGCCACTTTCCGGTAGTTTTAAATTGATCCGCCCAATTCGCTCCGCCGGGTAGTTCCCAGTTCTGACCGGACGCCTCAAATTCCCGACCCGGTCCACCTACAAGATTATAGCTCGGAGATCGCGGAAGTAGCGTAGAGACCAGAAGAGTTCCGTCATGAGTCGCCTTCCATTGGTTGTTTCCAAGCAATACCGGTTCTTCCTGAAAACGGATCAAAAATTCTTTCTTTTGGTCTTTCCGAACCGAGGTTACCCGATCATAGATCACGAAGAGGTTGGGTTTGAGATAGACGAACTGCCGAACGACTTCTTTACTCTTTACTTCGGAATAATTCTTCGTGCCATCTCCTGCCGCATAGATGAAATCATCCGTACTGTGTAACGCCAGGGCCACGCCCCGATCTTTTTTATATTGCCCCCCGTGATTATAATAAGTCTTCCCATCCGGCTTATACCCCCAGGCTTTCCAAAAATGTGGCATCGCTTCCTGAGGTTCGTGAATCAGGATCGTATTATGTGCGACACTCTGTGGCGCAAAGTTGTGGTGGTGATAGGTCTCTGTCCGGCTTCCTCCATCCAACGCCAAAAAGTTTTTCTTATAAATAATGAAGCTCAGGTCATCGTATTGCTGGTGATTGATCTGCCTGGCTCCAAACCGAAAACTTGCATAAGTATCATCGTCCCCTTTGCCCGACCTCATCAGCAACAGCCCAAAACTGGAATTATAAAAATACCTGCCATAGTCTATATGAGCTGTGGTATTTACTACCTTGTCTAGATTGAATTTGGTCAATATATAAGGGAGAAAGGGATAGAGGCTCACCTGGATCTTCTTCTGATTGTCCGGCAATCTGTTCTGCAGGGCATAAACCGCATCCATCCGCTTTGGATACTTATCACTGTAAAAGTGAATGACCTGGGCCATGTGCGTGTACATATATGTGGTCCGGGCCCGGTTATCGGTATGGAATATATCGCCAATCCCATGGAACAACATATCCCCGTCGGGATATAATTTCAGCGCCGCCCAATCGAACCAGTTCGGATAATCCAACATCTGTTTCCACCGGCCGGTGACATCCTGGTTGAAGGCAGAATGCAGTGTATGGAGAAAATGGAACGTACCGTATGGATAGGTCGAGAATGAATAAGTTACCGTAGAGGCTGCAAGCAGTCCGGATCCGGCTGATATATTTTCTCTGTAATTCATCATATCGGTATACAGCTTACCCCCTCTTTTCAACATGCCCTCCGCACGTGCATCATCCACGCCATCACCATAACCGGCCAATCCGGCAAACCATTCTAGCGGCCGCTCCCCATATCCTCCACTTTGGGGCCCGCCTTTACTTCTCCGGAACGTATATTCACCATCGGGTTGTGATTTGGCAATGTAATCTAACATCGGCATTAACAATTCTTTGCGCTGGGCCGTATCCAGCTCTGAACACACCCAATCATAAGCCGTCAGCGCGTTGATCCTCACCTGACCGATCGAATCCACCCAGAGCCCCCTTTGTGCCGTCCATTGAAAGACATAATTCGCCAACCTGATGTAATTAACTGCCTTCTCTAAATACACGCGCTCCCCCGTAATCAAGTAGACGAGAGCTGCTTTAACAGCTTCTTCTCCGCCATTATACTTGAATAACTTATTCCCGTGGACACTCTGCTTTTTGAATTTTATCTTTCCATCTTTAGTTTCCGAAAACAAGCTATGATCCAGGATGACCGGCGCATCTAAAGGCAATGCGTCCACTTCCTTTTTTAGCCGGGCAAAATCCTGCGCGAGAACGCCCTGAGCCCGTGAACGGATCTCGGGAAGCATATCCCTGTTGAGGAAAATCCGGGGATGATCCTTTCGAATATCAGCCCATGGAATGACTTCCTGGCTCCTGTTTTTGTCCGCAGCACTCCCAAAGGAACTGACCAGTAGAGCATACAGCATCAGGGCTGTACAATAAATAATTTTTTTTAACACATTTCTCATTTTAATTCATCCTGATTTATTGCGGATCTTCCATTTCCCAATCAAAAGGCTCACTACTGCTATTCACCGTTTCGAAAACCCCGACAAATCCTTCCCAGCCTTTAGATTCTGCTCCAGAACTAGCAAAACTACCGAACGCCACTTCACTGTCGATATGTGAAGGATAATGATTGTTGTATATCCGAATCAAATCCATATTTACCGCAAAATTTTCTAGTAAAAGCTGTTTCTTTTCAGCAACGGTTCCTGACTCCAAAATCGCTCCTTCTTCTGACGTTAACAAATAGCTGAATCCAGGCCGGTTATAACCATAATGATGAAAAGCGATAGCACGCTCTAGTGTATTGCTGTGGTCCACGAATGTATTATTAACAAAAACATAGTGGGTACCAAAAGTTTCGATACGCCCGTCAACCGAACTGTTAAAATTCGGTACCGAAATAAAAAGCCTGGCTCTACCGGCATTAGCGTTATGTACAAAGGTACATCCACTGACCAGCGCATAATCACAATTATCCCTAAACCGCACGTAATCTCCATACCCATACATATCTTCGAAATGGGAATCTATAACGTGTACATGCTGCACACCGTGCGCATTATAGATCATATGACCAGACTCTGTACCAATTCGTTTAAACGTACAGTTTTTAAACGTAATATGGGACGTCGTAGGGTTTATCGTCCCTGTCGGCCCAGCGACAACGCCCGGCATATCTACCCACGAACAATCCTCGATCGAAATATTCTTGGTTCCCCCCTCAGGCGTGGAGCTCACTCGGAGCACATATCGAACACTCCCTTCTCCCCTAAAGTGAAAATCACGGATCGTTATATTTTGACAATCCATAATCGACACCATCAACGGCACCACGGTTTCGCTATCACCTATCTTAGGTGCTGTAAAAATGGTCTGCTGTGTATCCGAACCTTCCAATATAAGGTGATGCGTATCATGCCCCATACCCTTTAGCGTAAAGGTCTTCTCCGTGTATGCCCTTTGATAATTCCCTACAGCAAATTTCACCGTGACAGATCGGGTTTGTAGCTCCTGTTGCACTTTCACCCAAAATTTATCATCTAAAAAATCGGCGGCGTGCAAGGCCTCTTCTCCGTCTCCTCTTCCCCGGGCTAGTGAGGAAACATAATAGATGCGGCTTCCGTCAGCATCGACATCCTCATCCACCGTACCCTTGTCCTCTCCTTCGCTACCAGTATTAATATCAATATCGCCGTTCGTCTTACTACAAGACGAGCAGATCGATATACATAGGATAAGCAGTAAGATTTGAACAGCTTTCATAAGAAAAAATTAATTTGTGGCCTGTACTTCCCAATCGAAAGGTTCGCTGCTGTCATTGACAGTATCCAAAATATCCGCAAACCCTTCCCATCCTTTAGACTCCGCCCCAAGGCGAGCAAAACTCCCGACGACTACCTTGTTGTCAAGGTGTGACGGGAAATTGTTGCCCCGTATCCGGACGGAATCCATATTTATACCGAAATTTTTCAATAACAGCGCTTTCTTTTCCGCCGCCGTTCCACCCGTCAAAACCTTTCCTTCTTCTTCGGTCAGTAAATAATTGAATCCCGGGTTTCTGTTGTGGCCATAATGGTGAAAGGCGATCGCGCTTCTTATTGTGTTATGGTCCACAAATGTATTGTTGACAAAAGCATAGTTTGTCCCAAAAGTTTCGACACGACCCTTCACATTGGTGAAAGTAGGCATGGAGATAAAGGCTCTTAGCCGGCGTGGTAATTTAGTACGTACAAATGTCGATCCGCTGACCAGTACATAATCCACCTTATCCCTAAACCGTACAAAATCTCCGGGGCAATCTTCAAAATAGGAGTCGATGACGCTAAGGTGATGTGAGTGATGCGCGTTATATATCATTAAGCCCGACTTTGAACCAATCCGCTTGAACGTACAGTTCTTGAACGTAATGTGCGATGTCGTCTCGTGCAACGTACCTGCAGCGCCGGCGATCACCCCCGGCATATCTGTCCAGGAACAATTCTCGAGCAAAATATTCTTTGTCCCTTTCTTTTTAGTCGAGCTGACCCGCAGTACATACCGGACAGCGCCTTCGCCGGTGAAATGAAAATTCCGGATCGTCATATTCACCGCATCTTTGATCGACACCATCAGCGGTTTATACGGGTGTCCCGCCGGCACGGCAAAAATGGTCTTTGGTGTTCCCTCCAATATGAGCCGGTGTGTGGGATGTCCGATATCTTGTAAGACGAAGGTTCTCTCCGTGTATGCCCGCTGATAATCACCATCGGCAAAATTCACCGTGACAGGTTGCTTTTGCAAGGCCTGCTGCACGCCGGCCCAAAACTTGTCATCCAAAAAATCCGCCGCATCCTTCGGTGTACTTCCATCGGCTTTTCCCACTCCATGAGGAGCCACAAAACGGGAAACCTGTGCGATACCGGCTACGTTTACAAAAACGAATACCGCTAATAGTAAAAAACTTTTTCTCATCTTCTTCTTCTCTACCTGCTATTATTTCTTATTCACATAATAAGGAACGCTCACAAAATATTCCTCGGTACGGGTTCTATTCGTATACGTCACCCCCTCTACGGTCGCGCTGCGATGGAAATTCGCCTGCATAATAAGGCTTTTCCCCGTTCCTAACGCATCCCTGTTTTCACTCCGTGTCGGATTTTTATGGGCATCTCCCGTTGCATGTTTTAAAAAATCGGTCGCTAGATCAGAACTTAAGACTGTCGTCTTCCCGTCCGTTATCGCCTCGACCAAGACTTTACCAATCCATATGGTCGCCCCTTGACGGTTGCCCTCCGCCGGGTCAAAAACATATTTGAAAGCGAGATATATGGGCTTACCTTCCCTATGCAGGTCCGTTATATCCACCTTCCCCGACGGGGTAAATTTGTTCGATTCATAGTCGATATGGCATCGATCTGTAATATCCGTCCAGGTCGCCGCCTGTATGTCTTCAAACGATTCTCTCTTACCGTTAAAATCCGTAGAGACCAGTACACTGATCTTCGCGCTCGTCCGCGTCGGATAGTTATAGCGTAGATTAAAAGAGAGTTGCACCTTCGTCGGTGTCGTAATCGCTGCGCCCGCATGCGGTTTATGTGGGATTTCCACCCCTTTTCCTGTTATCCATAAACCGAACACGGCCAACAAACATAAAAAACTCGTCATTTTCGTCATTTTCATCATTTTTATCATCCTATTATTTCTCGTTTCCAATTATCTATTCGACCACGGTGATTTCGAGTTCTTTTATTACCTGGCCGCCTTCCGCAAGCGCAGGATCTGTCCCTATGAATTTAACCTTATACACACCAGGTTGGGTATACGTTACGCTATGTGATCGGACGATAGGCTCCGAAATGTTAGTCAAGGTCACCGGCTTATCGGGTCCCAATTCGGTTTCTCCTACCTGATAGGGTGTAGACACGAAATATTCTTTCGTGTAAGCACTTTTGCAATACGTGCAACTTGCCGATGTAGACGTATTCCGCTGTATAACCAAGAGGTTTGACGCCAGATCTGAATCATGGTACCTGTTCAGACTTGCCATTGGATCTTTATTGCTACTGGCTGCACTATACTTTGGAAAATCGCTGGTTAAAGGTCCGCTCAAAAGAACGGTCTCCCCTCCTTCTATGCTCTCTACCGTCATCCAGGTGATCTGTGGCCAAGTACCCTCACCATTTCCGAGGTCAGGATCAACAATATACCTAAGGGCAACGTACAAAGGTTTGCTCCCATCCCGAAATTCGCCTATATTAACTTTACCCGTGTTTGTCTGCGCGCTTCCGGCAATCAAAAATCTGTCGGTGATATCCGTCCAGGTTGCTGCGTCCACATCCTCGAACACCGTTCTGTCGCCATCGAAATCCGAAGAAACCAATATACTAAAGATCGAGCCTGTCCTTTCGCCCTGATATTGCTCACGCATTCTAAACTCCAACATGATTTCGGCCGGACCTGGGAGCAAACGTCCGTCACGGTAATCATAATCATTACCATACTTCCCTGACCAAAAGTCCAATATCCCTGCATCTCCACTGATATTAAACGTTACTTGTTCGCCCACTTTATAGGTCGTTTTTGCCGTAGTCACCTCAAATTGAGGTGGCCCCTGGTCAACTTTCTGAACCTCTTCCACTGCATCTTCCTTATTGCAGGATAAGAAAAACAACATTCCTGCGACAGCACATAGTGCGCGTCTAGTATTCCATTTATTTTTGAAAAGTCTCATAATCATTATGCATTATTTAACTGATATTTCTTTGTTACGATTTATTCGTCCGCTACCACCGTAATCTCCAGTTCCTTAACGGTTTCTTTTGTCTCTTTGATCGAGTGATTTATTCCGACGAACCTTACCTTATATACACCCGGCTCGGAGAATACGTGCACATAGGAGTTCACCTTAGAGTCCGAGTAGCCCTTTATGGTTTTGGGTTTATCGGGACCTGCATTTATAACTGCAGATACATTATAGGGAACCGTCACAAAGTACTCCTCTGTGTAGTCGCTACTACTGTATGTCACATCATCTACGGTTACATTTTGATTTCGCGCTATAACCAAGAGGTTTGATGATAGCGTTGATTCATAGTATCTGTTCAGGCTTTGTATCGGATTCTTGAGGCTACTACACGCACCATATTTTGGAAAATCACTGGTTAAAGGTCCGCTCAAAAGAAAATTATCCGTTTGTGTTAGCGCTTCTACCGTTATCGAGGAAATCTGTGGCCATGTACCTTGACCATTCCCAAGATCGGGATCAAAAACATACTTAATAGCAAAGGACAAAGGCTTACCCGGTTCCCGAAATTCGGTTACATCGACCTTACCTGTACTTCCCTGAGCGTGTCCGATAATCACAAATCTATCTGTGATATCCGTCCAGTTGGCCGCGTCTACCTCCTCAAAAGAGGATCTGTCGCCAACAAAATCTGAAGAAACCAGTATACTGAGGATCGAACCTGTCCGATCCCCTTGATATTGCTCCCGCAACCTAAACTCCACTTGGATTTTGTCGGGTCCCGAGAGCAAACGCCCTTCATGGTAATCATAATCATTACCATACTCGCCCGAATAAAAGTTCAATATTCTGGGATCACCCGCTATATTAAAAATCACTTCTTCCCCCACTTTATACGTTGTTTTCGCGGTGGTCACTTCCAGTTGAGGTGCTTCTCCAACGTCCAGCGTCGTATCACAAGCCGACACGAGAAAAACAATTCCCAAGATCAGATTTACAATCTTTTTCATATTTATTTCGTTTAATTTTCATCATTACCAATTTGGATTCTGCTTCATAGCCCTGTTCATCATGATCTCTACGGCCGGAATAGGCCAGATCAAATGCCTGCTGTACAATGCATTCTCAAATCGCTCACGTACATGTTGACTTGTGGATGAAGAAGGGGACATGACATTGACCATGTCTACGACCTCTCTCATTTCGGTCATAAAAACACCCCACCGGATCAGATCAAACTTCCGCATCTGTTCAAAAGCCAGCTCCCGCATTCTTTCATCTCTTATCTCTCTTTCAAAAGTTGCCGGATCTATGGAAGCGGGCAGATCATACGCATCGATATCTGTGGCTCCGGGGAGTAGCTTTCCAAACCCACGTCTCCGCACAAGGTTGATATATTCCAACGCTAAAGGGTTTATCTGTTCACCGGAAGCATAAAAATCAGCTTCAGCATACATGAGAAGAACATCCGAAAACCGCAACAAAGGAAAGTTCTGCGGCGTCTGTCCAGTTGCTTTTGGAAGAAGCGTCTCGTATTCCCGTCTCCACTTGGCCACTCTCCTATCGTAAAGTGATCCTTCATCCGTGTTTGTAATCATAGTTTTCGAACCACTTGGACCTGTACTGTTGTAGGTAAAATTGGCAATCGTCCAATCTCTTCGGAGATCGCTATCGTTGTACTTCAGGTACAATTTTGCAGTAACCTTGAGTCCCCCATACCCATTACCGGTCTCCGGATTGGAGGTATTGGGACCATTTGCAAAACCTACATAACCGGTTTCGGTATAGCTATCCCGCCTGTTTCCCCAAAATTCCACCTCCCATATACTCTCCTTAATATCATACTCATCCCGGGCATACTTGATAAAAATATCCGAAAAATCAGGGTTCAGTTCATGTCCGGCTTCTGGATCATCGATAACTTTTTTAGCCCAGTGCCGGGCGTCTTCATATTTAGACACATCCCGCAGTGGATAGCCTGCCATATACAAACAAACCCGAGCCAACATCCCTCTCACAGCAGATTTACTGACCCGGCCACCGTGACCGATCTCGGTAATAGCGGGCACTAATTTTTCGGCAGCTTCAAGATCTTCCAGCACTTGTTCGTACACCTCCTTCACCGAGTTCCGCGGTATGTTCATGTTTGCCGCTCCATCTGTCGTCGGTTCCAGGATCAATGGGACACCCCCATAGAGATGCACCAGTACCGAGTAGAAATGCCCCCGGAGACATAGTGCCTCGCCCCTTATCCTGTTTCTGACTATTCGGGGAATCTGTGTATTCTTATCCACATATTTCAAGACAAAATTCGCCCGGTATATCCCCTCGTACAAATTCCGCCATGCCGTAGCAATATAATTATGTGACGCCGAAAAATTAAAATTCTGGGGGCCTATTACCAGGCTAGAACTCGAATGAAAGCCTTCATCCGCTTCATGTCCCATCCGGTAAAGCCAGATTGTTCCGTAAACACCCCCAAGCTTATCATAAACCCCTATAATCGCCGACGTTAATTCCGCTTCGTTTTCGTAATAATCTGACGGCATGATATCATGGGGATATCGCTCCAAAAATTTCTCACAGGATGTCATCAGGAGGACACCACAGCTTACTATTATATATTTTAGAATTTTTTCCATAGCATTAAACATCAAATATTAAAATGTCGCATTTAACGTAAATACCACTGTCCTTGGCAAAGGATAAGCGATATAATCGAATCCCGGTGTCAGGTTCCCCGCCCTGGTCGAAACCTCCGGATCCATTCCGGAATAATTGGTCCAGGTCAGCAGGTTCTGTCCCGCTACTCCAAGAGTCAGTTTTTTCACATACGCCTGTTTAATCAGCTTCTGAGGAAGCGAATAATCCAACGACACCGTTTTTAAGCGCAAATAAGAACCATCTTCCAACACCCGGGACGAATGCCAGCCGATGACACCTTGCCCTTGTGTCCTAAAAATATCCGAATTGGGATTCTCCGGTGTCCACCGATCTGCATACGATGCGAATTGATTCAGATTATTCCTGACATTCCCATTCCCGTCAAAAAGCAATCTGTTCGCATTATAGATGTCGTTGCCATAATTCCACTGGAGGAATATATTGAGCGAGAAATTCTTATACACCAGGTTGTTGTTAAAACCGCCGGTGTGTATCGGCACACCTCTGCCTATTACGGTCAGATCATTGTTATCAATCGTCAAGTCGCCGTTTAAATCCCTGTATTTGATATCACCGGGCACGACTAACTCATCTCCGTTGCTCGTGACATCGGGACTCAATATATAATTTCCTTCTCCCTGACTGGTGAAATCTTCGTATTTGTATGTCCCGTCCCAGATGTATCCATAAAACATACCGACAGGACTGCCTACTTCTGCGATATAAAGCGGATTAGTGGCGTACTGGCTGATAAATCTTGGAGTAGCGTACATTTTATCCTGCGCTCCGTTTAGCTCCAATATCTTACCTCTGTTGAAACTGATGTTAAAGCTTGAATTCCAAGAGAACGTTTTTTTATCGATATTAACCGTATTCAATGTGAATTCCAAGCCTTCATTCCGCACCGATCCCACATTTTTCATGGCGTGGGTGAACCCCTGGCTTGTCGGAATCAGCGAATTCAGCAGCAGGTCTCTCGTATTTTTCCGATACAGATCGATCTCCAGATCCAATTTGCCTTTGAGAAAACTGAGTTCCCACCCCAAGTCAATATTCTCCGTGGTTTCCCACTTTATATTCGGGGTAGGCAAATCAGGCACTGCAGCCAACAGTGGCGTACCATTTCCCCAAGAGTATGCCACGTCTTCCGAAAACGAAACAGTCGGAAACCGCACATATTCACCGATCCGGTTATTACCATTCAGTCCATAGCTCAGCCTGAGTTTTGACGAAGTAACTACATTTTGCTTTTTGAACCAATTTTCCCGATGCATATTCCATGCTGCCGCGACAGCCGGAAAATGGCCCCATCTGTTGCTTTTCGAGAATTTGGACGAAGCGTCCGCCCGTAGCGTTCCGGTCAAAATATACTTGGACCGGTAACTATAATCCACACGTCCGAAAAAGGAGAGCAACCCATACTCACGCCATTCCGACTCCTTGCCCAATGGTATCCCTTGTCCCATCCCGGCCATACCCAACGATTCGTTGGGTATCTGCTGGGTCTCAAAGCGGTAATATTTGTAGGATGAAGATTGCACTTCCAATCCCCCGAGTCCGGTTAACCGATGTCTTCTGTTGTATGTTTTGTTAAAACGCAATGTCGTATTATTCGACCAGGTAATACGCTGGCCATGGCTGACACTCGCATTTATACCTTTCGTATTAAATATACTGTTCAAAGAACCCCGTCCGGTTTTTGAATTGTAAAAGGCTTCGTTTCGCGTCATGCCGGTGAATAAACTTCCCGTACTTTTTAGTGTCCAGGAGGGTGCTATTTTGTATTGGACATAACCATTTGCCGACACATCGGTATTATACCTCGGATTATACAGATTGGACTGAGTAACAAGCGGATTAAGCCGATTATCGTATTGATCGACTTCTTCTTCATCCATATCGGCTTCCAGTAAATCCTCTTCAATCAACGTACCGGTTATGGGCCTGTACCCCCAAACCCGGGTTAGCAACCCAGCTGTAATCGTAGCTCCGTCTTCTTCCCGTACGGTTCCTCCATATTTTTCCCGTCCGGTAACAGCGACGTTCAGGTTAGCGTCAATCTTTTCACTTATTTTCTGGTTGAGCGTGAGCCTTCCCGAGTATCGCTTGTATCCCGTATTCAGAATAACACCACTCTGATCGAATACCGATCCGGATATTGCATACCTGGTGTTGGCATTCCCCCCTCTTACTGAAAGGTTATGCCTTCTGTTTATCGATTTCCTGAAAATCTGATCTTGCCAGCTAATGCCTTTTACACTTTTATAATCTTCAAGCTCCCGGCCATAACCACTTAAGTATCTGTTATTAGTCAGCGAAGCATTCAGTTCCTGCTGATATTTCACAAATTCATAAGGACTCATCAGCTCCATCATCTTCTGAACCTGCTGGATCCCGACCATATTATTGAATGTGATAACAGGTGCGCCCACCTTTCCTTGTTTCGTTTCGATCAGAATGACACCGTTGGCGCCGCGTGCCCCGTATATACTCGTCGATGACGCATCTTTTAGGACCGTTATCGATTCAATATCTTCCGGGTTGATGCTTGAGCTCTCGAATTCTTCCATGGGAAAGCCATCGACAACATATAAGGGCGAGTTGTCCTGCGTGATGGAATTTCCTCCCCGGATGACAATATTCATCTCTTCGCCGGGCTGACCATCAATCGCCGATATGTTAACGCCGGCTATCCGTCCCTGTATAGCTTCATCCAGATTGCCCACAGGAGCCTTCCCCACGTCATCCATATTGACCTGGGACACCGATCCTGTCAGATCGATCTTACGGACTTCCTGCCCATAACCCAAAACAACAATCTGTTCCAGGTCCTGATTGGTCATGGACAGCCTGACGTTTATATTTCGCTGATTACCGACCTTGATTTCCCTGCTTTCAAAGCCTACGTAAGAAAAAACAAGTATAGCTTCTGGGCTTGGAACGCTAATATCGTATTCCCCATTCGCATTTGTTGTCTTCCTCAGTTGGCCACCTTTAACGTTAACGGAAGTCCCGGATAAGGGATTTCCATCAGTGTCGGTTACCATTCCTTTTATGGTTATAGCGGGCTGTACTTCTTTCAAAGTTTCCGTCTCCGTCTTTAGCTGCCCGGTAGATATCGGCGTCTTTTTTAGAACGACTGTTTTTCCAAAAAAATCAAAATTAAAATCTGTCTTTTTCAATACAATATTCAGGGCCTCCTCAAAAGGAACATTCTGCATATCGACAGACATATTTTTAACGGGTATTACCTCATTCTTTTTGTAGAAAAAAGTATAACCGCTCTGTCTTTCCAGTTCTTTGAGAATACTTTCAAGGCTTCCTTTATCTGTTTTTAGGGTTATCTTTTGGCCAAAGGTAAATGCATTCACCTGTGTCAGGCAGAGCACCGATAATAGTACAATAACTTGAATTCTCATCCATACTTGAGATAGTGTTCTTGCGGAAGGAGCTAAGGGCTTAAAAAAATGATGACTGACACGACAACATCTCTCCTTCTGCAAGAGCAGATTTAAATTTATTTTCATACTTTTGTTTAGTTTTGGTTATTACGTTGTAAATTCTACACGAAAAAGTAATTTGCTGATAGCCAGATACCTTTAGTCCGGATTATGCGCGAACATTTTCCGGATTTTTTTTATATCTGCTTTTTCTATTTAAGTCGGATAAATTTTTCTATTCATAAGTCTGATCTTAAATTTAGTTTATAATTAAGTTAATCCTATTTTCCGCATTGATACGGGGGTCCACTTTAAAATCTGCATATATAAGCAGATCTATCAATTTGTTCAACGGAAGATTACGAGGTATCTTGCCGCTATATTGCGCGTCCGTTTTGTCTTCTTTGTACGTGATATCGATATCATACCAACGTTCTATCTGCCGAAGCACATCGGCTGTATTGGTTCCGTCAAAATAAAATAGCCCCTTCGTCCATCCCAATGCACTTTCCAGATCTACAGTCTGTTTACGAAGTTCGGCCGATTCATATACAGCTTGTTGACCTGAGGACAATACGACATTCCGATCGTTATTTTGATTTGTCACAACCCGAACAGACCCTTCTTCCAATGTCGTCCATATCGCCCAGTCGTGATCATAAGCTTTAACGTTAAATTTTGTACCTAAAACAATCGTACGCTGATCCTTTGATTCCACGATAAAGCGACTGCGGCTAGACGTTTTGGTAACCTGAAAATACGCTTCTCCTTCGAGTCTTACAATCCGATCACCTTCTCCAAATTGCGCGGGATAGTACAGTTTAGACGCCGCATTCAAAAGTACTTTAGTCCCGTCCGACAACCTGATTTCCGATATCGATGAGTGGGGTGTCTGTAAAGCATATATTGGATTGTCTCCGGCTTGGATACTTTTATATGTGATTTCGCCAGAGGCGTCCCTGGCGATGATGGTATTGCCGACCTGTATACTTTGCGCCACAGGGATACTATCCAGGTTGACCTCTTCTCCGGTTGGTAAGATGATGACAGCATATCCTTTATCGGGTTCAAAATTTGCCAGCTCCTCTACCGTTGCGGGACGTTGCTGCTGTCGTGTTAACCAATAGCCCCCCCCAACTATGGCAAGAATAACTGCAGCTGCACTGATCCACCGCAAAAATGGAAACGGTTTGCTGACATGCTGTTCCACGCGAATAGTCTGGAGAATGCGCCGCCTGACTCGCATAGCCACCTTTGCCCGCTGCTCTTCATTCAAGGTGTCCGACTCGTCGATGCGATCATACATTTCGTACAGATCCCTACGCTCTGAAGCCGTTTCTTCTCCCAGCAGATACCGCTTAATACGTTCAATAAAATTGTTCAATTTGTGCATATAATTGTACCGGGAATTACCCCTTCGTATAGATAGGTGTCCGAAAACGATACCAGCACCTACTCGGTTTAGTAAAAAAGTTGGAAAAAAATGTAATGTTTTTTGGAAACAGCACGTAATCTCCTGATGGCCTTATTGATATGGTTTTCTACCGTCGATTCAGAAATTGACAGTTTCTCCGAAATCTCCCTGTTGGTCAGGTAAGAATAACGGCTCAGCTTAAAAATCTGCCGGCATTTTTCCGGAAGCTTTTCAATTTCTATGTCCAGCATATCCAGGAGGTAACGATAGTACAACCGTTCCTCCAAAGGTTGCTCCCTGTCCGCGATCTCTTCCTCCAGTTCGTAACCGGAATGATTGGTGAGGGCATTTTTGCGATAATAGCTTAATATCATATAACGACAGGCCGAATACAGATAGGCTGGAATAGATTCAATATCCAGGATAGTCGTCCTTCTGTTCCACAGGGATATGAACAGGTCATGGACGATATCTTCCGCTACCTGAACATTGGTGATCTTCGTGGATATATGCTGTAATAAACCGGGCCAAAAAATATCGTAGAGCTTTGCAAAGGAAGTGGTATCCCCCTTGGCAATCTGTTCCAGTAGGTTTCTATACTCTTGGTTTTCTATAGCTTTCATGTTGCCCCTACCCCTAGTTTCTTTTCTATCCAAGTATACAAACATAGATAAATTAGCTTTTATCTGCAATAAGAGGGATTGGCACACGTTGTGCCCTATGTGGCACTGTTAATGTATCATCATCAAAAATTTTTTCAAGAATCGTACAGCCTCTTCTATCTTGGCTTCGTGCCTGCTCTCATGTAGGATAAACTCAAACCAGTCGCCCATTCCAAATTTGTCGTAATGGATTTTTGCCTTTTCAAACCCTTTCACCACATCGGGTCAATAGGCGATTCCATCGTTTTTCCCGTGTTGGATTTGTAACGGTTGTCGGCAGATCACAGAAACTAAACGTAGTAAAATTCGGAATCTTTAAGAGGATTTTTTTTATCATCCTCCACATATTTATGCCTTATCTTCCATCATTTTTTAGTGTACTTTGCCGCTGTATCAAGTATCTCCTTGACAAAGGACAGCAGTGATTTATCACCTGTCGCATCCTGTTTCAGCTGCCAGACCATGATCCCTCCCAATTCGCTCAGGGCAAATGCCGTTTTCCTGCGAATAGTCGACTCACCGTTATAATATACAGTAGCACCATCTTTCATTTGTAGTTCGTCCTTTGACTCGGCACCGGGATAATCGGTCACTAGTCTGTTGTAGGTATAACTTGTTCCCTGTTTTCCATCTTCATAAAAGCTATGTCCATAGAATGGCAATCCCAGATTAAGCTTATGTTTCGGCACGCCTTTTACTCCGTGCCAAAAAGCGATGTCATCCACAGCCATCTCGTATGGTGCATGCTGTCCTGGTTTGTGCGGACGCCAAGGCCCTGTTTTATCATAGCTCATGATATTCACAAAGTCCATCTTTTCCAATGCACCCACGGGTACATTCTTTCCGTATTCTGTAGCCACAGCAGCGGTCAACAAAATTCCTTTTTTCAAGGAGGCAGACAGATCGGCTATGAAGCCTTCATAGTCTGATGTGATGAGTTCCCCCTCCAAATCCACATCTACACCATCCAATTGGTACATGTCCAAAAACCTATTGATCTCTTGCGTGAACCTCGACCTGTTTTCTTCGTTGATCAGTGTCTTGTAGTATTTAGGCGCACGACCACCACCAATTGAAATCAGAACTTTCACCTTGTGGCGATGTGCCTGGGTCACAAAGTTTTTCAATCCGGAAATCTCTGGTAAAGCACCCGTTGAATCCGGATTAGTAAATGCGATGTTGACATGTGTGAGCACTGAGAAGTTGACCATTGATATCTCCTTGACCAAATCTCCCTGAAAATATCCGACTACTCTAAATTGATCGTTCTTATCCTTTCCGGACTTTTCAACAAGCGTTTCGTGCCCGAGGCAGTTGGCTGTTCCAAAGAACAATACAAGCAGTAAGAGATTGAAATTCCATCGTACACTATTTTTCTTCAAACATAAGATGGCGATATAGTGCCTTAACTCCTCAATAGGCCCGCCCTTGCGGTTTTTCACAGTACTGCGTACTGCTTGTACGCCAACTGCTTCTTTTTTATTTTTCATTTGTAATATTCTTTAATATCAAGGGTTTAATCTACCACCGTATCCAGCGTGATGATGATATCGTTATTTGTCGAATTCGACAGAGAGGTACTCATGGTTTCTGACTTTCCATTGGCTTCGACTGTAATATCATAGTCACCATAAAAGCCTCTCAGTTTAAATATCCCCTCATTATCGGTATTCCCTTCTTCCTTCGTCCACCATTTATTATATACAAGATCTATATATTGATCTAAAGCCGGTTTTTCTTTCCAATTCTGGTCATAAAATGGATATCGGGTTCCACCGCTATTATTAAAGAATCCCCAAAAATAAAATCCCTCCATGGCTTGGGTACTAAACGCGAGGATAAGCAGATCTCTCGTCAATTGGGCTTGCAGCATATCGTCATCTGTCGTAAAGTCGTATTCCGTAATCTTCAACTGCTTTCCGTATTTTTCAAACTTTTGGAAAAAATCCTGTATTTCGACCGGATCCTGTGCTGTAATAAAGTGTGATTGGATTCCTATTCCGTCGAAATCAACCTTGCTATCCTGCATCCAGTCAAGTAGTTGGAATAATCGATTATCGGTGATATAATCATTGTAATACAATGTTACGTTTTCATTTTGCGTAGCTTCTCTAGCCCACTTGAACCAATCGATCACAACCTGTTTTCCATACACATCAGCAATCGCTGTATTTGTCACAAACTCATTGAGCACCTCCCAATCGTTGATGTTATTGTTAAAATCTTGTGTTATCCCAAAAATATGATTTTTGACATAGGCATCGATATCCTGTTTATTGTTGAATGTTGCCAATATATCTATTGGGGCAGAGCTAATGCCTGGTTTATAGGGGCGATCCCACATCAAGACATGCCCCCGCATATATTTCAGGCCAATTTTTTTAATCGTATCCACCATTGCCCTTGCATGCTCTGGTTGAGCATCATACACGCCCCATTTGTGATTGTTTTCTAAAACGGCTGCATTGAACAAGCGTCGTACAGTCGCTTTATACCTTGGGTCTCCATCATCCAATATTCCACGGTGTTGAGCAATGGCAGAGCCGAATTCAAAATCATGCTCGATCATATCCAATCGTACTTTGGCATAGGGTATCGGTTTGCCATTCCTATCTTGTACGTTGACAGAAAAATTTCCTTTTCGGACCTGTTCTATCCGCTCCAGTGCTTCTTTTCTCCATTTTGCATGCTTAGAAAATCCCTCGGGCATTCTGCTTGACGGCAGATCTTTTAAAGCTACTTGTTGCCTAAAATTGATTACCTCGTATCCGCCGATCTCAACATGTTGGATATAATATCCCAGCCGTACCGAGAGCTTCGGGTACCCTTCTTTGTACTCGACCGGAAAATAAAAGGTTTCCCAGGTATCTTTGGCCGAGACATCTTCCAAAAGCAATTTCTTGAACGTGCCATCCTTGCCTGCCTCTTCCATAACCAGCTGGATTTTGCCTCGTTGGGCTTCTGTCAACCCGCCTGATAGTGTTCGCATAGCAATTTTGACCAAAAGCCTATCTCCATGCACGGCCTTACCTTTCAGGTCTTCATTAAGGACTATTTGATAAGAATAGGGAATGTCCGGCAACTCCTCGACGGAAATATTTAGGGCCCGATCAAAACTTTGGCCTGTTGTTGCTACGATGGATATAGTTCCATATTTACTTCCTTGTACACTTCCATTCAACAAATGGTCGTTATTGATAAGAGTTTCGCCTTCCGGAAGTTTGGCTAACAGCTCATCGTTTGGATAAAGATTCTCTTCTCTTTCGTAAAAGATTAAATCATCCGGTCTATTGGAGCGGTCAAAAACCGTAGGCACAGGTCTCCGCTCCCATCTATCAGACGCTACAATCACTCGCTTACGCGAACGATTGTTGATCCCTGCGGAGTCTTGCAATTGGAAGCAGTCTTCTAAAATCGGCTCAGTGTTGGCAATCCAAGCCTTGCCACGCTCTTTTGAACATTTGGTGCGGTAAAGCGTTGCTAGACCCACGGTAGGCGTAGATGCTTGGCAGGGAAACACCAACAGAAAACTATATATGCTTACAATAAGGGCCCTGTAGGAATAATATTTCAATTTTCCATATTGATATATATTCATATTTTATATTGCTTTTATACCAGGTCTGTTTGTAAATGTTGATTTTGAAACTTCTTCTTAACATGCTATTCCCATCTGGGATTCTGCACCAGATACGGTTTTAGACCTCTCTCACTAGCGGGTATCGGATATAGCAGGTGTTTGGGTTCTTCGACGTTCTTCCCAGCCAAACCTCCATATCTTGTGCTATTAAATATATCCGTGCCGATTTCAAAATCATTTGCAATATCTTTCATCATAGAGCCGAATATTCCCCATCTAATCAAATCGTGTTTTCGCAGCCCCTCAAAACACAATTCTCGAGAACGCTCTTGTCTGATTTGTTCCTGAAACATCTCATAATCCATTCCACTCAGATCAAAACCTGGATTCGATTGTAACTCATCAAATCCATAGGCTCTCCTTCTTACCCTGTTTATAGCTTCATATGCTTCGGATGTAGGACTACCATACAATTCATTAGCCGCCTCCGCGTACATCAGTAAAACATCCGAGAAGCGCAACAATGGAAAATTCTGAGGAGAGTCATTCGTGGATTTTGGGGATACACGTTCATATTTCCTACGCCATTTACCACAGTGACGTTGATAAATAGAGTGATCCGGCCAAGGTTTCCATGCCACCTCTGTAGGTTCACCATTAACATTCTGGTATCGCCAAGGGGCAATCGCCCAATCTCTCCTCAGATCTTCATCTTCGTATCGATTATATAATCTAGAAGTCACTTGGATAAACCCATAGCTATTTCCTATAGCTGCATTCGTCGTGGGGATACCCGTATTAACCCCGACTCGTCCTCCTTCACGGAAAGAACCTGCTGTATTTCCCCAAAATTCGACTTCCCAAATACTTTCTTCAATATAATATTCATCCTCTGCATAATTAATGAATACCTGTTCGTACGATGGATTCAAGCGGTGGAAACCAGGATCAATAAGCTTTGAGGTCCACTCGAGTACATCTCTGTATTTCGACTTGTCATTGACCGGATGGCCTGCCATATGAAGACATACCCGTGCCAATATTCCTTGTACGGCAGACTTACTGACCCGTCCTCCGAAACCGACGGCCGACGCCTCCTCTACGAGCGACTCTGCTTCTTTCATTTCTTTGATAATGAATTCATAGATTTCTTTTGGTGATTTTTGAGGAGCGTTCAGATTTTCTTCTGGATGGGCAACATCAGTAATCAACGGCACATTTGCCCAATTTATAACCAGCAGAAAATAATAGTATGCACGCAGAAACTTAGCTTGGCCCAAAATATTCGCTCTACTTTCCTCCGACATATCAGGTTTGTCTATGTATTCAATGACCATATTGGCACGGTTTATACCATCGTATAATCTCTTCCACAAACCTGTAACATAAGGGTCTGATGACGAAAAATCATATACCTGTGGCCCTCGGAATGTACTGACGGCATAGAAGCCCTCGTCTGCCTCAGTACCCATCCGACTGATCAACGCGTCGCCATATATATCTTTATGTCCGAGAACATCATAAACCCCATTTAACCCATAGTTCAATTGCTCTTCGGTCTCATAATAATTTTCTGGAGATAAAAAGTCCTTTGGCGTACTATCCAAAAAACTGTCGCATGCCGCCAATACGAACAAGACAAACGTAACGGCTGCCAACATATGTATTTTTCTATTTCGGTTCATAATAAATTTTGAATTAAAAGGTTAACCTAATATCAACAGTGTAACTTCTTGACCGAGGGTATGCAGAATAGTCAAATCCTTGAGTAAGGGCAGAGTATCTCACGGATACTTCCGGATCCATTCCTGAATATTTTGTCCATGTCAACAGGTTTTGAGCAGAAAGGGAAACTTGTGCACTATTTATATGTAGACGTTTCAGAAATTGGGAAGGTATATCGTAGCCCAAAGAAAAGGTTTTGAGGCGGATGAATGAAGCATCCTCAATTGTCCGTGAAGAATATACCCCTCTTAATCCTTGGCCTCCTATGCGAGGCAGAGTATTGCTTGGGTTATCTGGTGTCCAACGATTTTCATAGCTGGAGTATTGATTTAGATTCATCCGATTGAGTGCATTGCCCTCAAAAATTATACGGTTCGCATTCATCGCGTCATTTCCGTATGACCACTGAAAGAAAAGATGCAACTGAATTCCTCGATAACTAAAATTATTGGCGAAACCACCGGTATGCTTTGGCAATGGATTTCCGATGATCGTCCGGTCAGCATCCCCGATTTCCAAATTGCCGTCCAGGTCACGATATTTAATATCGCCCGGTTGAACATTTGTCGTGCCATTGCCGGTTACACCTTCTTTCAACACATACTGATCATCTACAATATCAAAATCATCATATTGGTAGACTCCATCCCATACGTACCCATAGAATTGAGATAGGGGCTCCCCTATCTTGGTCTGATCAACATGACGAGGACTTTTTAGACACCCTCATATATTTAGAAAGTCCTTAGAGGCCTTACGGAACTCTAAGGACAGTAAAGTGTCTTTTAAGACATCAATAAAAATTGAAAAAGAAAAACAATAAGGCTTGATAGGCACCCCCCCTTTTTATTAAATATTCCCGGATAGTTTTGAGTGCTGATTTCATATGATAGTGCACCGTATTGGGAGAAATACCCATCTTGGCAGCTGCTTCCTCATATCGAAGTCCTTCCAAGTGGCATAATCGGTAGATTTCCCTTTGGTGATCTGGCAAGGCGGCCAAAACTTCTTCCAATATCATCAAGGTATCACGATACTCGATGGTGTGTTCGGTAGAATAGTCCTGTACAGGAAGATCAGAAACTGTGTGCACATCTACTGTCTGTTTTTTGGCCAGTTGTCGGAGCAAGTTGAGTGAATGATTTCTCACCAAAACATTGAGATATGCACCAAAATTGTCTATATCCAACAATTTCTCTTTCCCTTCCCACACTTTCATAAATATATCCTGCACAACTTCTTCAGCCACTTCCGAAGAGCGCACCAATTTGTAGCCGAATGAATAAACAAACTTGCTGTAATGGTCAAAAACTGCGCAGAAAGCCTCCTCATCTCCTTCTACTATCCTCAACAACAATGCTCGCTCATTATGTAGAGTTGATTTAGACATAAATATTGGATTTGCTCCTAAATTTAGACAAAAGTAGTCGCTAATTGTATATTATTTGCAAATAACTAAGCAAAATAATAATTTATGCCGAAAGACTTCCGAAAAGTTTGTCATTCTGACGATAGGAATTGCGAAGCAATCATTCATGCCATAAAAAGGCAAACTCGAATGAATAACGATCTAAAACTACTTTAAATATATTTCCTCTGTAAAAGTCGTCTCTCAGCGGTAGAGGAGAGATCGATAAAGTTGCTTTTTTATTGAACGTGATTATAATTGCATATAAAAGCATCTTTATCTAAGTTTGCAGATAGATTCCTCGTTCCTCGGAATGACAAGAACAGCGGTAGCTACTACCTTCCGGACATGCCCCTTTTACATCCCGTATTCAGGTTTCCAATACTGCGTCGTTTCGGTTTCCATAGCATTCAATCCCATACAGATCGCTATGGCTGTGTCCCGTCCTGTCTCTACATTGGAAATAGGTTTTTTGTTGTTGACTATGCAGTCGTAGAAATGGCTCAAAGCATTGACTGTCGGTTCGACTGCTTTTTGCCCCGCTTCCAGATAAGGAATCTCTGTTTTTTTTCCCTGTGTAGCATTGAGGACTGTAGCTCCTGTCACACCGTCTACCGTCCCCAAAACTTTCTTCGTCGTTTCGGCATAAATATAGGCGGTATCCCGTCCTATCTCGATTGTCGCCTTATTGCCCAATATACGGATATGATAACCATTAAATGCATTGGACAACACGGATGTATACGTGGCTTTTGCACCATTGGCATAGGCATATATCGTCCTTATATTGTCATAGGTTTCTCTACCATCTTTCCAAAAGTCTATTCCTCCCATTCCCATGACTTTGACGGGGTGACTGTCCGTGATATAGTTTACCGCATCGATCTGATGCGCGCACAATTCAGCCAATGGCCCTCCACTCAGATCCTTGTACATCCTCCAATTGATGAGCTTTTCCTGTTTAGGATCCTTTACTGGAAATCTCCAATCTGAATTCCGGTTGTACTGGCATTCAAAACTGTATGTATCCCCTATCCAACCGGCCTGCACGACTTCCTTTATCTTGTGATACAATGCAAAACTTCGGTATTGGAACCCTACTTGAAAAATTGATTTTGAATTCCAGGCTTTCTTGACCAGATCCAACGATTGCTCTATGGTAAACGTCATCGTTTTTTCGAGGTACACATGCTTATTGGCAGCCAAGGCGGCCACCGCCATCGGGTAGTGCAAATACAACGGAGTAGCAATGACGACCGCATCGACATCCTTGTCGGCCAATAGCTTCTCATATGCTGTATAAGCTTTGGCATGGGGATCAGCCTTGGCCATAGCTGCCTGCAAATTCTCGGGAAGAATATCACAACATGCTACTATTTTCAACCCCGAAACCTTAGCCATCGAATTGATCAACCCCAAGCCTCTCTTTCCTGTACCAATGATTCCTACCCGAACCGTATCGCTGGCCGAAACGGGTTTTCCAAATAGTGGTGTCTCCATCGCTATAATCCCCCCTAAGGCCAATGCGCTATTCGTGACAAATTTCCTTCGACTTATAGAATTCTCTGACATCGTTTTACGATTTAAACTTTCTGTTCCGATTCAAGCCCATACTTCACTTTTTCCTTCAAATCGGTTTCAAACTCCAGTTACTAAGCTGTCCGAATCCACCAAGACTATTCATAAACCTATTGGTATTTCAAAAAATACTCAAAAAACTTATAAATATTTTCCGTAGCATCTTCGGTCAAGGCATGTTTGGGTCTGTTTGTCATGGCCACACGATTTTCATACCCAAGCAACTTATTCACAGCTACACTATGATTCAATGGCCTCCACTGTGTGACAGGATCTTCAGATCCACCGGATACCAAGAAGGGACGCGGAGCCATCAGCGCATGTAGCTCATGCAAGTTGTGCCCATCTTTTCGCAATCGGTCGTACACACCATACGCCGGATTTTCTTTCGTAATCAATCCTCGCTTTCGCCAAGGTTTCGGATGAAAGCCTAAGTACCAAGGCTCCCAATAATTGATGGATCCACGATCCTCCTGCATCACGATACCGGGATCCGACCAGACTGCTGCCGCAAAATTGTCGGTCAGACAGGACGCAAACATGGACCACTTGCCACCAAAAGAATGACCAACGATGCCAATCTTCTTCGCATCCACGTCTTTTCGGTTGGCCAGAACATAGTAAGCATTATTAGCGGCGTAGCCTAACATCGAAAGCGGCTGTACAGATACCGAATCTATTGACGGATAGTATAAGGAAAATTCATTTCGCTCAGAAGCCTCTTTTGTGCCTATAGCCAAAGTAACAAATCCCCTATTGGCCAACTGTAAAGCAAAGTCCCGGTGCGGTGCTAAAGGTCGACTCTGCGTACCGATACCGATAGAGGTCTCCGCATTATAAAATACGGTAACTACAGCAGGCATCTTCCCCTTCACATTCTTCGGTACCAAGAGGAATCCCACGGTTGATTCATTGGGTGTCCACTTAAACCTTACCGTGTACTGCGTATACGTCCCCTTGTCGGTCGTATCCAGATATTCGAAAGTCTGGTCCTTGTACAGTTCCGGCCATTTGCCCAGATAGTTTTCCCAGTCCTTTTTGATCTCCTGTTTACGTTTTGCCCATTGTTGAGCAGTTTTTACAGGTGTACCATCATTAAAGAGCAAGGGAGATCTAAAATCACCGAAATCATTCTTTAATGAATCGGGTGGGGAAAAATAAGGGGATATTGCCCGAAAAAGTTCTGCTTTCTGACCGTGTGCAAACTGCAAAGAAAGCACTGTCAAGATAATAACACTAAATTTCTTCATTTTCTACTGTTTTTGCCTGATCCAAAGCCTGGGTCGTCAAATAATATTTGGCCAGCATAAAAGATTTTTCCCAATCGGGCAGTGTACCTTCTTTCCGGTATTGCAAAAACTGATTCAACACCTTCGCAAAATGATCTTCATGGCTCAAATAGAGATTATCCGGGATCAAAATCTTGTATGCACCACTACTCGTTTTTTCAAACTTCAAGCCCGGCAGATCTTCTACCGAAGCAAGAGCATCATTCAGTCGCCCTGCAAATTCATTATCATCCTGGTTTGGTGTCACAAATACAGCAGCCTTCCCCACTTCATCCGGTTTGATCTCGATCTTAAACTGCTTTGTCAAAAAGCTGGCATGAAACTGGTCCCCCTTGCCATCTTTCGATTCAACATTCCACTTGACCGAGATGGATACAGGCACATCTTTAAAGACATATTCCATTCTTCCGTTGCTGAAGACACCAAGTGTATTATTTTCCTCCACAAATGCGGATAATGCCGCCGGATAATCGGGGAGATTGGTTGACCGGGTAAAATCGGCCTTGGTCAACGTTGTTTTCCAACGAACTGACTTGTTCAATTTCACATCTTTAGCAATATCAATAGGTTGTTCGGAAGATAACATCCATTGCACCAGATCAATATAATGTGTCGTCACATCCACCAACCCTTCGCCCTGCTGTGCGGTATTGTAAAACAAAACCGGACGAATCAACGGACTGCCGGACACTTCTTTGATGAAGTGGTGCACGCTACTGAATTGAATAGCGGCTTCCTGATCGTTCACCAGCATACCTCCCGAAAGAGACTGATTGTTGATCAGCGCTTTAACGACTTGATTTTTGACATCATACCGTTCGGTCATGATATCGTATACTAAAGAAGTACCCTTAGCATCTTCCAATAAGTCTTTTAGCTTTTGATAACCTTTTGTTTCGATAACCAATGGCTTGTCGGCAAATACATCCCTACCATGTCCAGCTGAACTGGCTATATAGTCGATCTTTTTCTGGTTGTCTCCTGCCAGTACGACTACATTTCCTGTCTCACCCACAAACGCTTTATCCAAAAAGTCATTGCCGTAATACGTTTTTATTTTCCAATTCGTCGGATCAGTTTCTCTCGAATTGTATTGTTCGATCAGCTTCGTATAGCCTTCGACAGCTGTATCGGTCTGCGCAAACAGATGGACTACCGAATCGATTTCGGCATGGACATACTTCTGTACCAAAGCCGCATGGAAATGTTGAGGTTCGATAACCAATAGGCTCACCTTTTCGCTATTATCTTGAATTTTCTTATCCGAACCGCATCCTATCATTACAGATAATGCTAAAATTCCCAAATATACATTTACTTTCATTTGATAATTTATTATTCTCCTATCTCTCGCAAGTTCAATGGTATTAAGTTACGGATGTAACCGTTCTTTTATGTCATTCTGAGGCTAGCCGACTGCGAAGCAGGCATCAGGGCTGTGTTGGCGGCTGTGGGGCTGATGCAACATTGAATCTGTTCGCGATACTGAAAGGGATATCTGCCTGCGGTAGGCAGGGTTTACAGATCCTTCACGTTGTTCAGGATGACAAAAACGCTTAACTTAATGACATTGCTCGCAAGTATTTACCATCTTCTTAATTTATGTCCACTGAATGCATAATATATCAAGTACAAATAACATGGAACCAATACCCAGTATGCTTCACGTACGCCGTATATATCAGCAAAATAGCCGTAAAACATCGGTAAAATTGCATTACCACATAGTCCCATGATCAACAATGAAGCACCTACCTTGGTAAATCGACCCAAACCATCCAACGCCAGCGGCCAGATACCCGCCCATGTCAACGAGTTGGAAAGTCCCAACAAGGTGATAAACCAAATAGACATATCAACAGAGTAACCTAAAAAGGTAACTTCTCCCTTTGCAAAAACAATCAGGAAAGAAAGCGCTACTCCTAGTATAGTCACTGCCTTCAACATAGTCGTTTGGCTGATGAAGCGAGGAATAACCACTATACCAAAGATATAGCCCACAATAGCCGTAGTTAATGTAAATGAAGGAAACGCTTTTGCATCATAGAGGGTGAGCCCCATAGATTGAGCATAAGGTATGATCGTATCGATCGAAATCACCTGCGCCCCTACATGTAGAAAGATAGCTACCGCGCCCAATACAAGATGTGGAAACTGAAAAATACTGGTCTTGGTGCTATTGACTACCGCTACTTCTTCACTTTCTTCGTCCGTATTCAACTCTGGCAGTGGAGAATACCGAACCCATATCCCAATAAGCAAGAGGATGACACTCACTACAGCATAAGGTACAATAACCCGCTGCAGATCAACCGTATCACCATCACCGGGTCTCAATAACACTGCCGCCAACAATAAAGGAGCAATAATACCTGCAAATTTATTGCAGATACCCATGATGCTGATACGTTGTGCGGCACGTTCTTTGGGTCCCAGGATAGTAATGTACGGATTGGCCGCTGTCTGTAAAATTGCCAATCCGATACCTATGGTAAACAAACCCAACAGGAATATTTCATAGGTACTCATCATGGCAGCCGGGACAAAAATAAATGTCCCTAGTGCCAATGCCATAAAGCCGACCATCATCCCTTTCTTGAAACCAACAGCTTTCAACAGATAGGAAGAGGGTACAGACATCACAAAATACGCTATATAGAACGCAAACGCGACCAAATAAGACTGAAAATGTGTCAGCTCGAAGGCGTTTTTAAAGTACGGTATCAAGGTCGCATTTACCCACGACAAAAAGCCGAAGATAAAGAACATCAAAGCTATGATAACAATAGAGATCGATGTCTCCCTTTTGGTCAGGCTTGCCGCCGTTTTTGTAGTAGTTGTAGCCATTCTATATTAGATTTTTGGTTCCCAACCTTTGGCGTATTCCCTGGACCACAACTCTTTCATTGCCTTTTTATCATTCAGGATATGACCATTGGACGGATTGATTTCCAATTGCTTCCCTGCGCGCAACGCGATATTTCCCAATTGAACCAAAAGCGTACTCTGGTGACCGCTCAATATATCCGAATTCAGATTGGTACCATTCTTGATCGCTGAGAACATATTTTGAATGTGTATAGCATCCAACTGCTGCGAAGGACTGCTCAGACTAGCGGTATCGATCGGTCCTTTATCCTTTTCTTCTCTGACCAATTTGCCTTTTAAATCAAATACTTTATACGAATTTCCGCCGTCGATCTGCAATGCTCCTTTCGAGCCATAAAACATTACTCCGACATTTGATCCTTCGGTCTTCATGCCGTTACAACTTCTACCTTCCCAGGTAATCAGTTTATCCGGGCCAAACTCGATATTGATGATTTGTGTATCAGGTGTTTCCCAATCATCTTTGTACGCATAACGTCCTCCATTTGAGCTTACTCTTGTCGGATAATTAACCTGTAGTCCCCAACGGGCCAAATCGACCATATGCGTACCATTGTTCAAGGCTTCACCTGTACCCCAATGCCAAAACCAATGCCAGTTGTAATGTATCAGGTTATCCTTGAATTCTCTCCTCGGTGCAGGTCCTTGCCACAGTTCAAAATCCAACCAATCGGGTACGGCTACTTTTTTTCCTACACCAATGGATGGACGATTGTTGGTATACCAGGTTCTGGCATAATACACCTCACCTATCGCCCCACTATGCACCTCCTGTATACCTTTGACTACATTCGGCCAAGATCTCCGTTGATTACCCATTTGGATAACGTTCTTGTGCTTGTTGACCGCCGCAATCAGCAATTCACCTTCACGGGGATTGTGTCCACAAGGTTTCTCCAAGTACACATGTTTGCCTGCTGATGAAGCCAGAATAGCTGCAGGTGCATGCCAATGATCAGGAGCCGCCACGACAAGTATATCTACATCTTTGCTCTCCAACGATTTTCTAAAGTCTGTAAAGCCTGTAACGGCTGTATTCTGGAATTTAGATATTCCTTTTTTACATTTGTCAATAGCTCTGCTATCCACGTCACATATGTGGATTATCTCACTATTAGGCTGAGCTGCAAAGTTTTGAGCCAAAGCCCCACCTCTCGAGTTGACACCCATCATCGAAATCCGAAGTTTTTCGTTTGCACCGATAATGCGATTGTAACTCTTTGCCGTAAAACCGGACAATACGCCGCCCATACCGACCGCCGTAGAAGCAATCAATGTTTTCTTGATAAAATCTCTTCTTGAATTATTCTCCATATCAAATGATTATTTACTGGTTATTTCTGATAAATTGACCGATCGTCCCTGCGCATTTTTGCTGATGTCTGCCGCCTCAATAAAGGCACATATTTCTAACGTTTGCTGTGTATCAAAAGGAACTTTTTTCGTGTCAAAAAATTCTACGATCCTTTCCAACAAGGGGTTGTATCCTTTGAATGATCCCAACTTGACATTACCTTTCTCACAGTATATGGTTCCACCGTAGTCACTTTTACCGGTGCGCGTACCACGTACAGTACCTATACGACCATCTTCCCACAAACCTACAAGCACATCCGTATCTGGGGTATGTGTCCGAGACATAGACTTACACCCTGTACCCAATGCAGCAAACAACATTTCGACAGCATGGATACCGTACCAAAAGAAATCTGGATGGCTGGGATCCAACTTTGCCGGCGAATACACATCTGCACCCAGTACCTTACCATACTTGCCATCCAAAACATCTTGCATACCCTCGATATAGCGAAGCGATGAGGATGAGAAGAATGGTACTTTATGTCGTTCGGACAATTTGAAAATTTCAATAGCGTCTTTATAAGAGGCTGCCAAAGGCTTGTCTATAAAAAGAGCTTTCTTGGCCTCGAATACTTCTTTAGCTTGCTCTAGATGCAGACGTCCGTCATTCGTTTCCAATAGGACGTAATCCACCTGTTTCAAAAGTTCTTTGATGGACTGTACAATCTTCACACCATGTTTCTGAATATCTTCTGTATACTTAGGTATGCGGTCTGTAGCCGAAGGAATGGTTTTGGTTCCGTACGGATACGCTGCGACTACTTTGAAGTTCCGATACTGCTCCGGATTTCCATTAATGGATTTTGCAAAAGCAACCGAGTGCGAAGTATCCAGTCCAATGATACCTATCCGTTTGCCTTCTGCCGAAACATGTTGCAGTACAGAAGCTGAAGCACGATCGGCCACAAGGGCAAGCATGGCCAGTGACCCGGCACTCAAAAAGTCTCTTCTTGTCAAGCTGTTCATAAAGCGGTTTATTTGAATTATTTTATAAATATAGTAAATAGGGTACGTACCCGAAAATATTTTCTCAAATATTTTTGTAACATTTCCTTTGCCAGCAGAGGAAATGTTCTTTAATTTTTATAGTACTTATAGTTTTCCTTTGTAATGATATCGATAGGCATCGCCTGCACCTTCTCCACCCCGATCTGATGGAAAAAATGGTCGTACAAGGTCAACAATGCACGATATCCCTGTTCTATTGGTTTTTGGCAAATTAAAAAATCGATAATACCTTTTTCCAAATATTGCAGGTTTTGCTCCAGGTAATCATATCCTACCAACTTGATTCCCGAAATATTATTTTCTTCAAAATACCGGGCAATAGTAAAGACTCTGGAATTCGTCACAAATATCAGATCGACCGGATTATCTTTCAAGTAGGCACACAACTCTCTAATCACCGACGGATAATCAGTTTGATGCACAGTCATTACATCAATATGCACCGGCAATTTCGCCTCTTCAAAATAAGCCTCAAATCCAGCTGATTTTCTCAGCAAATGGTGCTCAGCATCCAATACTCTCGAAATATTAAAGACCAGTATATTACCCTTTTCTGGCACCAAGTATTTACATAGGTTACCCGCTAATTTACCCGACTGGAACAGATCGGGACCTATATAACTCAGCGGTTTCACATTCGAGACATCTGAGTTGATAAACACACATTTGATCTTTGCCGTTTCACATTGTTTATAAAACTCAATAGCTTCATTGATAAAAGATGGCGCAACGACGACGCCGTGAAAATCTTCTTCCAAGATCTTTGCAGCCTGTTGATCAAAAGTAGCCCGGTCATTCAAATCGTACAAAAAGAACGATACCTCTACACCATACACCTGTATTTCGGACCAGGCTGTACGAATACCCTGTAAAGGAGCCTTCCAATACTCCGTCTCGCTCGATTCTTTCGGTATCAGCACCGCGAAGCGAAATGTTTTCTTAGAGGCTAAGCTCCGCGCAAGAAGATTGGGCTTATAGTCCATCTCCTTGATGATAGCATCTATTTTCTCTTTGGTCTTGACAGATACACCCGGACGGTTGTGAAGTACACGATCCACCGTAGCGATAGAGACATTTGCTCTTCTGGCAATTTCCTTTACTCCTGATAGTTCAGTCTTTTTAAGCATTGTTGATCTGATATCTTATTGGGTAAAGATAAAAATTTATTCTAATCTTCTATCAGCGCGCTGCTTTCTTTATCCAGGTATAGCTTTGCTTGTCCATGTTTGCGTAAGATAGTCGAAGGGAACCGCTCACTGATTTCCTCATTCAGCGTGTGGTACACAGCTTGTGCTTTTGTAGGTCCCGGCACAATACAGAATATCCGGGAAGCGGACGTCAATGTAGGTATGGTCAATGTCAATGCATGTGTAGGTACATCTTCAATCGTAGCAAAACAGCCATCGTTGACCTGCTGTTGCCGACACGCTTGGTCCAATTCTACTCTTTTTACCTTTTCGGGATCGTTGAAATCCGCTACCGGTGGATCATTGAAAGCAATGTGGGTATTCTCTCCTATACCCATACAAACGATGTCGGGTTGGTATGTGGCCAAAATATCTGTATAACGTTGACATTCGGCCTCTACAGCAGATGTTTCTCCTTGTATATAATGGATAGTTTTGAAGGGCACTTTGCCAAATAAGTTTTCCTTTAGATAATTTCTAAAGCTCTGTGGTTGATCATCCGTGATACCAATGTATTCGTCCATATGTAGGGCATTGATTCGTTGCCAAGGGATATCAAGTTCCAATAAACCTTTGTACAGATCCCTTTGTGAAGGAGCAGCTGCAAAAATGATGCTGACTTCCTCTTGTCTCCTCAGCAGCTCCTCAATAGCAGCACGTACATCTTCAGCCGCTACACGACCCATTTGTTCCCGGGTAGGGAACGTCTCGACCCTAAGGTTATCTACTTTTTTTTCCATATTATTTTTCTATCCGAATAAATTGTTTTATTGATATTTTGCCTGTTTTTAGCGGCATCAATGAGATCGCTACGCTAAGTTTTAAAGGTGATGAAGCTTGCAGGAGCCAATTTATTTATGTCCCTTTGATAAGTAGCTCGTGCAGGTTTCGTCAATTTATTACGCTATCTGTGCAGGTACGAGCTCATTGTATACTATTCGACCATTTACCATGGTAAGACTAACGTTGACCTTATCGTCAAAGACAACCAAATCTGCATCCTTACCCTCTTCTATCGAACCTTTTTGAGCAGCCACTTTCATCACACGTGCAGGGTTCAGGCTGATCATACGTATAATCTCTTCCAAAGGCACATTGCCCAATCCCAACATGGTACGCACCAATCTATCGGCTGTCGCCACACTCCCGGCAAAGGCTGTCCGATCCTGTAATTTGGCCACCCCATCTTCAACAAGTACCTCGATCCCATCATCATAGCTCCCAAGGATAGAACGCTCGTCGTTCGTGCCGGCAGCACGCATAGCATCTGTTATCAGCACCATTCTGTCCGGCCCTTTGACTTTATAAATAAGCTGCAAAAGAGGCTCGGGCAAATGGATACCGTCTCCTATCAATTCCACATCAAAGTCGTCGATGAGGTACCCTGCCTCCACTACACCGGCATATCGGAATGCATTGCGCCTGGTGACACCCGACATCGCAGAATAAAAGTGTGTCATCAAACGATAACCAACCTCATGGGCTTTCACCACATCTTCGTACACAGCGTCTGTATGGGCTATAGCAGCAATGATATCTTTGGAACGTAAGTATTGGCCAAATTCCAATGCTCCTTCCAATTCGGGTGCTGCACTCCAACGAACGATACTGTCATACTTTTCGATCAAAGCCGTATATTCTGCCGGATCAGGATTGCGGATATATCGGGGATCCTGAGCGCCTCGTTGGCTCATTGCAAAATAAGGACCTTCCAAATGTACTCCCAAAAACTGTGCGCCATCGATCTGCTTCTTCTGTATCCTTTCGTAGCTTTCCAACGTCTCGACCAATCGCTCTTGCGTAGTCGTCAATGTAGTAGGCACCAAAGAGGTGGTACCGTACCGGGCGTGAGCAGTAGCTATCTGCTCAAATGCCTCTTCTGTACCATCCATAAAATCGTACCCCCCCCCACCATGCACATGGATATCAATAAAACCTGGCGATAAATATTTCTGTTGAAGATCAATCAAAATACAATCTCCAAAACGTTGCAGATCAATATCTTTGTCTTCATAGATCGCCTTGATCTTTGTGCCTTCCACGAGAACTCCACCAGAAAAAATCCGGTCTTTCAGTATAATTCCCGCATTATAAAATAATGTTTCTTTTATCATGGTATTCAGTAGAACCTATAATTGTGTACGTACCCGAAGGTACGGAACATTTTTGTTATTGCAAATATTAATTTAAAATAATGTTTTTAATCCCTGATTTATAAATTTAGGTGGAGACATGATTTGTAGCAGAAACCTTCTTTTTTCACCTGTGCGCAACGCTGCGCACAAGTGTATTTCACTCTTCAAACCGTCTTATTACGGCAGGAAATACAGAAAATTAGGACGCAAACGTTCCCTGGTCCCCTGTTTATCTATTTTGGGAGTGATCAATGTACCGTTTATGACGACAGAGGTACTGCCCCCTCCGTCCAGCATAAAGGCAAATTTCACCCCTTCATTTTTTAGTATGCGGATAACATCCATGGACGTCATCCCCTTTCCGTCAAAACCTCGCCCTCCGCAGCTCAAAAACACAATGTCCAGGTTCTCCATTTGTGCGATGATCTGTCTCGGATGTACGGCTTGAAATGCAGGTGTCAGGCTCAATACACCGTCATCCACCGGTTTAAAATTTTCGATCAATGGAATAAATGCAGTCAAGGCACTTGAGGCACCATCCTTTAATATCATCTCCGGTGTCGTATCGGGAGGATAAGCGACCAATTCATTGTTGGCTTTGATCCCTAAGATATATCGATGTTTACGTGGTGGCAAGTCTTGTACGACATGGCTATCTATAATCTGTACACCTACAGGCAATAGCTTATCGTCTTTACTGTTTCTTTTTATACCCATAGAAGCATTGATGGCCAACGATGCTCCCACACGCTTGGCAAACTGATGTACCGTTTCGCCTTCCAATACCGTACTGTGTGCCGTCCTCATTTTGTTCAGGTTGCCTTGACTGTCTTTGTGCCTGATGCGGGTAAGGTAATAAAATGTCTCGGACGGCCCGTCATAATGCTTGGTAATCGTATAGTTGTCATCCTTGTATATCTGATTTTGAACCTCATCTACCTGGGTATAAGCCCGACCGGAAAATAGAAATGAAACAAGGAATATAATAATGTGTATAGTCTTCATACTGCAAAATTATGTTTTTTTAAATTATTAAAAATTTATTACACTTATCATCTACTGATAGGGCAACCGCATCAAAACGCCAAAACCTTGATAAGGTAGGGTGTACAATGGAAACAGTCGTATGATATAGGACATATTACCGTCATGAAAAATGTCGTAGGCATGCCTTTTCGGTAAAAAAGCCGTCATCTCTATATCAAATCCCATAGGGATGACCTTACGGTATGGTCGCTTTCCGATAATCGGAACAGGCTCTAAGGAGCTTGGATGTGGGGTTGCTTGCCCTTACCATAGGGTTCGCCCCTCTGGGGCTTATTTTGATGCGATTGCCCTGATCTACTGATGAGACATGAAATATAGGAAATTTGGACGTAAGCGTTCCTTAGTGCCGTGTTTATCTATTTTGGGAGTAATCAATGTATCATCGATTACGGTAGAAGTACTTCCTCCACCATCCAACATAAAGGCGAATTTTACCCCTTCTTTTTGTAGAATGCGTATAACATCTGTCGCTAACATACCTTTCCCTTCAAAACCTCTACCTCCACAACTTAAAAACACGATATCCAGATTTTCCATCTGCGCAATGATCTGTCGAGGATGTACCGCTTTAAAGTTTGGCACCAAATCCAACAGACTTTCATCCACAGGCTTGAAATTTTTGATCAATGGAATAAATGCCGTCAGCGCATTTGCTGTACCGTCTTTCAATATCATTTCCGGCGTTGTACCCGGAGGATAGGCGACCAGTTCATTGTTCGGTTTGATGCCAAGCGTGTAAACTCTGCTTTTGCGTTGTTGAAGTATCTTCCCTTCCAAAATCTGTATCCCTACGGGCAACAGTTTGTCCTCATCCGTTTTTCTTTTTATCCCCATGGAAGCATTGAAGGCCAAAACTGCTCCCATACGCTTCGCAAACTGATGTACTGCTTCGCCTTCCAATACCGTACTGTGTGCTATCCTCAACTTGTTCAGGTTGCCTTGACTGTCCTTGTGCTTGATACGGGTAAGGTAATAAAATGTTTCGGATGGTTCATCGTAATGCTTGCTGTACGAATACCAATTCTCTGCTCTTTGCTTTGTCTTTTGTTGTGCATGACAACCTATTGTGGCCACGACGAACAGCAACAGGATTATCCCTATATATTTCATCTTATTCTTCATTTAGTTAAATTTACAAAAAAACTACTAACCAGTCCATACCGATCCCTCGACAAACGATTGATGTCATGAGGGTAAGCCGTATGCAGCTGTTTTTCTTTTCCATATAACCGATAAACGGATCTCACCGAAGCTAACATTTCCTGCAAAGCTTTATGATCGGTATGCGGGTCCATATCCGGTGCGACGACGAGTACTGGTTTAGGTGCCAGCATAGCCATGATTTCACCAAAATCCACCGGTACGTCCTCCGGCTGTCCTGCAAAAAAACCTAAACGCGGCATAAAGCCGTGAAGATGGGAATACGTGCGAATGGATTCGTATTGACTATTTGCCGTTCGCCACGGCGAGAAGGCAGCGACAAGGGCCACCCCTGCTACCCTACTATCCAATGCTGCCGCCATCAAAGAGACGCTTCCACCAATGGTATTTCCTAACAAGTAAATACGATCATTATCCAAATACGCTAAATCTTCTGCTGCATCGATACAACTTCTCACATCACGAACCATCTTGCCCATCTTCGACCACTTGGGATAGCGCGTATAAAAATTTTTGGCTTCCTCGATACGCGTTCCAAAACCGTACATATCGATTGCCAGTACGGCAAAACCACTTTTCACTAACTCAGCAAACAGTTCGGCTGTTCCCTTACGTCCATTTTTGTCGTAACCTTTGGAAAACCCAGTAGAGTACGCATATTGGTGTGAATATATGATCACAGGGATCTTGCCGCTTTCAGGCAACATCATATTACCCTTACTATCTGCCGGACAGTACAATACAGCAGAAATTCCGTCACCAAGTGCCGCATAAGGACTGATATAAACAGCTTTGGCTCCCTTCACCACGGGTTTAGGGTTTGTCCCTTCAATCCAATCGTGTTGGGGACGTGGCCAAGAACCTACATCAATAGCCCTGATACCAGGAGGCTCTTCTCCCAATAGCCAATTCAAACTTGAAGCAATATGATCTCTGTTGCTATTCCATTCTTCTAAGCTCTTGTACGCATCGGAGAGACGCACTTTCCCGATTGCCTTGGCTTGCGTCTGCTCAGCTTCATTTCGTTTCAGCCAGTCCTCATAGTCGTAGGCAAAATACAGCTGGTTTTGCCACTTTTGGTCACGCCGTTTGAAGTAAGTATCCAAAAAGTCAATGGTCTGCTCGACATCTCTCGCAGGCACAGGCAGGTGCCCCCCCATCCGCGTGTGCACACCGACACGCTCAGGCACACCCATAAAATCATATACTTTCTTTACCGAATAATAATTCTGCTCGATAGACCAGGAATTGAGCCCCGACTCGAGAATAGAATAATGAAACAGCAATGCTCGGGGCGCAACTAATGCGGCCAATAGATTTTGATCCACAGGTAGTTTGTGTTCTCTTCCGGAGAAAAAGTTAAGTCGCGGATGAAACCAATGTCCATTCCAAGCAGTGACATAATCCAATGTCTCACTAGCGTATTGCGGATCACAGTAACGCCAAGGCATATCTCCCCCGGTACTCGAACTACTCGAGACGACTGCTGCTATACGCTCATCAAAAGCCGCTGCCCACAAAGATTGCTTGCCATTGCGAGAATGTCCCGAAATAGCAATTTGATCAGTATTGACCTCCTTCCGGGTGAATAAATAATCTACGACCCTAGAAGCTCCCCAAGCCCGACGGGCCAATCCGCTAAAGTCATAATCCGGATAGATATACATATAGGGATCCGTATCGTCCCTCAAGTCGGCCCCCGCATATACACAGCCGATATACCCCCGCTTGACAGCCAATTGTGCCCAGTCCCGATGATTCCACTGTGTCATAAAGACCGGACGCTTCTCATCACCCTGTTCAGACTGTGGAATCATCAGCTCAAACGTCATCTTTGCTCTATGTCCGGGGCCAAAGTTCAACTGTATCATTTGAATCCTCACACCTCTGGTCAATGTATCCGACAAGATAACGGCCTGGAGATTGTCTGGAGCAGGAGGAAAATGACCCGATACCCAATATTGGTATTGCTCTTTGATCCAATCGCGCCTTTTTTGCCATTGAGCGTCCGTGGTGATGGCTGTTTCTCGTCCATCCTCGTACTGCACTAAAGGCTCGGGCAGCATGGGTGTAGATCGCATTTGGGAAAAATCCGGTGGCAATTCGCCGGAACGCTTTAACCAGTCCGTCCAAACACTATCCTGTACGCTCACACGACGCGTGTTTTCCCGAAACAGTTGATCAATATTGATCTGAAGGACTTCCTTGAGATATTGTTGTCTTCTCTCCATATCTGGTCCCTGGGCAAAAAGGAAGTCGCTAGCAAAAATACTTACACCTATCCATCCAATGATTATCCACCGCATAATTTTATCTGAATTTTATTAAGTACCAATTATCAATCTTCCAAAGTTTGTGGTTTTGAAACAACCCATGCTTCTGTCTCCGCTTGAAGGTAGTCCAAAGTCTTTCCATGATTGCCACGCAATACGATCTGAGAAGTTGAAATATTCGGTCTGTTCGGACGAAATTTACCTTTGGTAAACAATTCCCACTCGGCTTTGGTATGATCAACTAATGTTTTTCCGGCTTCTCCTTTTACAATCTCGAAATTTCTGATCCGAATCTGGCTTTGTGCGCCGTGCACCGTTTGATCCTTAACGACCTGCTGGAATGCAATAGTATAGGTTCCGCCCGAACTCAAAAGATCAGAAATATCCGCACTCACTTTGGTAAATGTACTTTTTTCTTCATCTCCAGTTTCCAATTTGGGTAACGTAAACCTGTCGGTGATATCTATCCACTTGGCTCTATTTATGTTCTTAGCGGTAGCACCTCCCTTAAAATCTTTGGACAGCAAAACGTGAAAACCGCTTGTTGCTTGAGTCCCTCCCTTAACATTCATCGTAAAAGAAATCAATACCGGTTCTTTTTGGCTTTGCTCCTCTTTCGGATCGCTTGAGTTGTTAATTAAATCTAACGAATGCGCAGGAGTGAATAACATACTTCCCACAACAAACATTACGGCTATTATCTTTTTTAGTATCATAATATTTTTTTTTGTTCCTATTTTTTTGTACATGACTGAATACCACAAAATATATGCGATGCAGTCGCAATTTTCATTACATCCTCGATATACCACTCGGAGCCGGAAAGACGAGATATTTAATCACTCTTCATTTTTATGCGTCCCTCTATCCCAAACACGCCCCGCATCGAGAAAGTTGCAACGAAGGGAAGTGAGAAAGACGTTTGTAACGTCAGAACACAAATCTTAATTCACGATAGGTACAAGTACCTCCATTAACTTGGGCTTGATGACATTGATCATCCGATCAAATCCCATATCGTTAGGGTGGGTTCCGTCAATGGTACCCTCATGATCATGACCCAAAAAGTCATCTGCCGGAATAAAATAAAGATTTTTCATGCCCTTTTTGAGCAGTTTCTCCACCTCAGTTTTGACATTATCATTCTGTTCCCTGATACGCTTGCCCGATGCCAGATTGAAATATCCGCGTTCCCGGATGACACTCTGCATCACGATAATCGGTGCATCGGGGTGCTTCTTCCGAATGGTTTCGATCAGATAGGCCGTACGTTGGGTCACCTGACTGGGCGAACTGTTGGGTATACAATCCAACAGAAAGGCGTCTGCTTCAAAGGAAGCAATCATATCGACCACACTTTTTTCCATTTTAGCGCTCCCTCCCATTCCCAGATTGAGAAACTCAATACCTGTCTCCCGCGACAGCCTAGCCGGATAAGCAAGTCCGGATCTACTGGCGGAAGCACCTTGTACTATACTCGACCCGTATACCAATACCCTTTTCTGAAAGGGATAGGCGCCTGCCTGCATCGTCGAGCCATCATCTACTCCTACTTCCAAGCGAGTCGTCTCATCGTACAATGGCAGGTACAAGAGGCATTCCTTTTCCTCCTTGTCCATTCCCTGTATAATCGTGGTGGAAGCGCAGTCCTGCCCTTCACGTGGCCTGGCTATACCGGCATATTGCCAACGGCCGTTTCTCTTGATATAAAGATCCAATCCTCTGTACGCCACACCAGTCATCGTCGCCGAAGCTGTCGTACCGGCTGTGCACCATTTTGCATATATCGTCGGACTATTGGTCTTGAAAGACACCGCCAACCCTCCGGATTGCACGACACGCTTCTTTACAGCCCTAGGCAAATCGTCAAACACATTGGTATCTATCCGATGGAATATCTTTTCGGTCGGAGCGATCTTGCCAACGAGTGTAAGGTCTTTTGCCGGGGTATAAGCAATCTTGGGACGCTGTTGCGCAATACCACACGTAAACAATGACATCATTATCCACAGCCCACAAAATGCCAATGCTTGCTTTAGACAATTTATATTACCTTCCTTTCTATTCATATATTCAATATTTGTCTATCTTAAAAAACTCTCTGTCACAGCGATTATTCAGGGATGACGATCGTCACGTGCTTAGCCACACTTTCACCACTACCATCATCTTTCGATAATACGAATACGGCATTATATTCGCCCGGACCGTTATAATTGAAAGCAAAAGTCTTTACTGCCGGTTGATGGCTCTGCTTCACCCGAAGCGGACGGTCGGGCTCAATACTAATATCGGACAGCGTTATCGGCTCGGCGATCGCCCAACATTCTGTCTCTGTATCCAAATGTTCCATATTAGCAGTAACATTACCGTGGTTCCCCCGTAACGTGAGAGTCGTAGCGCTGAGCACATTTCTACCACTACGGAAATTACCAATTTCAACAAACTTAAATCCCGCTTCCCCAATCGTAGTGGACAATACAACTGGGGCTTCCCCTTCCATTCCACCACTCATTGTCCAGTTACGAACACGGAAAGCCGTATATATATTGTCAAGTACACCATCTACGACCTGACTTTGTGTGATATGCCGTGCGGCCAGATAAAGTGGTTTTCCCTCGCTGGTCAAGTCTGCAATGTTCACAACACCCGATTCGTGATATACTGTAGTTCCAGACTCAAACGGTGAGATCGTAAACCTGTCGGTGATATTCTCCCATTCAGCCGCGCGTATATCGGCCTCCGAATCGCCGCCGTTAAAATCAGTCGAAGCCATGATCGAGAAAACATCCACATCGCAACCCTGATCTCCATAGCTACAGTTGGTTTCGAACGACAGATTCAGTTCTTCCAGCTTCTGAACACTGCCGTCTCTGTTTTCATAATTTCCACCGATATCGCCCGAAAAGAAAGCAATATCAAGTCCATCTGTACCGCTCAGCTGAAAAGTGACCCGCTTTTTGGGATTGCCTTCGGTATCCACGCCATCTTGAACAGTATACCCTACCAGTTCAAACTCACCAGATGATCCATCGTCGTCGTTGTTTTCCCCCTTCTTACATCCCTGTAGCATCAGAGAGCCAATAGTCATGATGATCAATGTACGATAAATAAATGCGTAGTATTTCATAACTCTATTTTTTTAAAAATTCAATGTTTATAACTCTTTGGTTTTCTTTAATTTGTTAATTATCCTCCATGACATACAGAAAATTAGGACGCAATCTTTCCCGGGTTCCGTTGTTATCGATTTTTTTTGTGATCAGCTGATCTTTAATCACCGTTGATGTACTGCCTCCACCATCTAAGTTAAACGCGAATCGCACGCCCAACTCTTTCAATATCCTCATCATCTCTTTGGCAGTCATGCCATCCCCGTCAAACCCTCTTCCACCGCAGCTGAAAATCAACAGGTCAAGATTGTCAAACTGGGCGATCACCTGACGGGGATGCTTTACAGCCGAATTGCCTCTTATTGCAAGCACTTCGTCCGATACCCATTCATGGTTTTCTATAAGCGGGTAAAAAGCCGTAAGCGCAGTATTGGTCCCATCGTTCAGGATATCCTGTGCAGTGGTACCGGGTGCATACGCCAGGAGTTCGTTGTTGTCTTTAATCCCCAACGTATACGCCGTGGTATTCAAATCCTGTATGATCTCCCCGTCTATAATCTGGATCCCTGTGGGCTGTCGCTGGTTATCGGGCAGGTTATCCAATCCCTGCGAACCATTGATCGTCACAGCAGTTTCGTTCCGTATCGCAAAAGCCCTGGCGGTCTCTCCCTCCGCTCTGTTTGCAAATTGCGTGTGAAGCCTGATGATATGACCGTTGTCATCTTTATGTTTTATCCGGGTGAGATAATAGGTTGTATTGGACGCCTGATCATGCGCTTTAGACAATGTCAAATATTTGGCAAACGCCCATTCCGTTTCCGGCTTATCTTCAGGTGTGTTCTGCGCATTACAGCCCAACACCAGAAAAAGACATCCCATGACTACCAACTTCTTTCTTATCCTTTTCATGTTTGTATTATTTTTCTATTTAAAATTTATCTGTGCGAACTCCTATCATATCTACTTCACGTAAACTATACTCCGGACAGCCCGTTGCACACCTTCGCTCGGAACATTGACGAGGCCGTTGGTACCATGATCCTTGACAAACATCGTCGTCGATCCCCCACCATCGAAGTTCATGGCATTGCGCGATCCTAACGCCTGTAATATCTTCGCCAATTGTGTCGTGGTTACACCCGTCACTCCATTTTTGTTGTCTACAGCCACCATAAACACACGTTTACCATCGCCCGTCACGCCCAGCCCCGTCCTCGCAGTAGACTGTGTATTATGTGAATTATCGGGATTCACAATATCGATTACCCCGTCAACGAGCAGCATCGGCCCGCACACAATTATGTTCTCGGCCTCCGAAACCGGGATGGCAGCGGCCACCTGATTCAGTGTACCTCCACTGGTTCCCAATCGCCTGACCGACGCCACATTGTTGTGTATAAGTAAAGCTGCATTTGCAAAATGTACACTCACACCCGAAGTATGGCCCTGCTGTACCGTTTCTCCGTTGATCCTTATATAAGGATCCTTGTCCACTGTTTCGCCCAACGGAAAATATCCCGCATTGATGCCGGCCACCGCACTATAGTTATTGCACATCGTAACGGTAGCGGCATTGGTGGTCGAAAAGCCGATTCCCAACGTGTTGGATGCATTCAACGTAACGTCCAAAACATGTACCCTTCGTGTCGTTGAACCAAACAAGGTGAACTCACCGGTTTTGTAAACAAGTCCGGGCCTTGCCGTATGCGTCGTCCAACTGTATGTGGCAACTTTATTTTGGTCAATATCCACATCAATATTCAAGGCATTCGAGACCTGATCGAATTTGGTTACTGTAATATCCGCACTTGTCGCAGCGCCTAAATCGGGTGCAAGCACCGTCAAGGTGTTCTTTGTCGCTTCTACGACTGTCCCCTCTATCGTCCCAAACTTCACGATATTGTCCTCTTTTTTCAAGCTAAAGTGTGCTCCAGCGATAACCACTGTAGAATTATAAAAACACGTAGAAGTCACGGAGGTAAGCAAGGGGGCAGTGTTACCTATGTAGTAAAAATCTACGGCATTGGAGGGCATGCTCGAAGCGAATACCCGGACACTTGCTGTCCTATCCGAAAATCCCTCAGGCGCTTCCACTTCTATTTTCGTGTCGTTAACTGAAATAACAGTCGCCTCTATCGTGCTAAACCGGATCTTCACTTTGGAACGATCGGTCCCGAAGCCGTTTCCGGTTATCGTGACTACATCGCCCGCTACCCCGGTCTCCGGCGACAGCGTAGTAATAACAGGTTCTGAAGGATGAGAAAGGCCTTCTCTATCATAAATTCCTTCCTTATCTCCACAGGAGATCGTCAAAAAAGGTAATGTCAGGAGAACCTGTACAAAACGTAAAAAACTCCATTTATTTCTCATGAATATCGATGTTAAGGTTTTATCTCTATCTGTGCCACTACTTCTTACGGAACAATGATGTTCAGTTCTTTTACTACTTTTGCTTCACCTTTGGTCGTGATATTAGATGCTACAAAAGCAACTTTGTAGGTACCGGGCTTATCATAGACATACGCATATTCTTTTAATACGGGATCAATGCGGCTTTTGATGCCAGTGGGTCTATCTGGCCCTAAATCTATCTCTTTCTCCAGAACAATAGGAGGTGATACAGCCCAGACTCCAGCCATAAAAGGGAGATTCTCTGCAAGGATATTTGCACGGAACCGCAAGCGTGTAGGCTGACTGACCGTGCGAGCTGACCTACCCGGTGTATCGGCATCATCAGGTCCAAAATGGTATAAGGGCAAAGCTGCATCCCTTTGGTTGGCAACCGTCTCTGTTCCTAAAACCGTCTCTGCATTCACTTTAAATTCATGTATGTCCCATGTGGTATATGCCGCCGATGCTGTTCGCGGAGGTGTGATATATTTGAATGCAATGTACAAGGGTTGTCCGGTGACCAACAGATCAGAAATATCTGCACTGGTCGTGGTACGAGTGGTCGCATCATGTGCCTTCGGTAAAGCAAACCTTGCCGTGATATCTGTCCAGCCCTCTCCTGCTTCGGTCACCGTACCATCGAAACTATTAGTCGCATGTACGGACAGCTGGTCCCAGTCGGGATCTGTTCCCGCACCTACCGCCGCAAGGTATTCAAACGACATCGTCAGCGCATCCACGCCTATGACATGTCCGTCTCTGTAAGCATATTCATGAAATACCTCCCCTGAATAGAAGGAAATGATATCGGCATTACCTTCCAGATTAAATACGATCTGTTGTACAGGATTTCCCAAACTATCAATACCATCTCTCACCGCATAGTCAATAACGTTGAACGAAGGTGCATCTACCATCAGATCGTTATCCTTATTGCAACCGAATAAAAACAGCAAGCAGGATAATATCGGATAAAAATACATTATTTTCATAATCTTATATTTTATAAATTCAATATTCATGATATAATTCTTAGCGTTACCATCCTGGATTCTGTACCAGTTTCCTATTCAGATTCATCTCACGCGTAGGTATCGGAAGCAACTTATGTCTATTCGTAATCATTCCCAATGCCGCTGCGACTGTTCTCGCCTGTGCTGAAGGAACCGAAGGCTCGGTTGCCGTCAGATAAAGGTCGGAAAGCGCTCTCATCGAAGAAATATAAGTCCCCCATCTCACCAAATCAAACTTACGTAGACACTCAAACGCCAGTTCTCTGGAACGCTCGTCCTGAATCGCCAATAGAAAAGATACTTTATCGGTTTTATCCTCATCCGCCACATCGCTTATAGGATTCGGGATCAGTAGATCTGCATCGGTATAAGGAAATCCAAATGCTCGACGTCGAACCATATTGAAATATTTGACTGCATCCGGGCTCGGACCGTTCAATTCATTTTCTGCTTCCGCAAACATCAGCAACACATCCGCATAACGGAGCAAAGGAAAATTGATAGGTGTATATCCCTGTGATTTAGGAGCAAACGTTTCTTCCGACCGCCTGTATTTACCGGCATAGCGTGTCCAAATAGCAGTATTGGCGAGGGGTGACTCAATATTGGAGTCCGATGGAGAATAGGTAAACGGAGCTAATGTCCTGTCCCTGCGGGAATCTCCCTCTTCGTACAATAGGTAAAGCCTACCTGATCCCCATACATTGGCATTACTGACTCCTACCTCCGGACTAGTCGTATATATACCGATATAGTTCCCCAACATACCTGCCTGTCTTGGTCGGTCGGTACGGTTACCAAAAAACTCTACTTCCCAAATAGATTCTTTGATATCGTATTCATCTGCCGCTAATCTTCTAAATACATCGTCGAAAGATGGATTCAGTTCATGTTCGCCAGAACTGATCACAACGTAGGCCCAGTCTCTGGCATTCTGGTATTTCGAGACATCCTTGATCGGTTCACCTGCCCAATACAGATATACGCGGGCAAGTATCCCCGCAACGGCAGACTTGTTGACCCTGCCACCGAAACCTACCTCCGTAGCGGTAGGAACAAGCTCATAGGCTGCTTCCATATCTTTGGTAATCTGCTCGTAGACCTTCGTTGGAGGAGCCTGCTCTATGTCATTGAAATCCGGTGTATCAGTCGACTGCAATGGCATCGGTACATTTCCGTAGTTGGACACCAACAGAAAATAGTAATACCCTCTCAAAAACATGGTTTCTCCTCTTACTATTTCTCTTTTGGCATCGTCCATATCAGCATCGTCCAGCTTTTCGAGCATCATATTGGCCAGGTTTACCCCCTCGTACAATGCTCTCCATAAATTGGCCACGTGAGTCGCACTAGGGTTGTATAAAAACTGTCCGGGCAGGGTACGCTCCGGTCCTTTGCGGTATAGCCCGTCATCGCCTTCGGTTCCCATAAAGGTAAAATATGCTGACGAATACAGCGGGGCTCCGTTTCGTGTATCGGACATCTTGTTGTATATCCCGATCAAAGCCGTATTTATCTGCTCTTCATTTTTGTAAAAAAACTCGGGAGAAAGGAAATCTTCCGGCTCGGTGTCTAGAAAATTTGAACAGGAACTGCCTATCAAAATAATGAGCACGGCAAATAAACTCTTTAATGTTTTCATAATATTTCTTTTAATAGTCACCATCATTACTATAATTTTAGAATCTCGCTTTAAGACCAAAAACCAACGTACGGGCATGCGGGTATGCCGAAAAGTCAAACCCAGGGGTCAGCACGCTATTATGCACAGATACCTCAGGATCCATACCTGAATAATTGGTCCATGTCAACAGGTTCTGCGCGGCGACATTCAATCTCAAGGAACTAAGTCCTATGCGCTTTGCCACCGATTGCGGAATGGTGTATCCCAGCATCACTGTTTTCAGTCTCAGGTACGAACCATCTTCAATGACACGGGAAGAAATGACCTGTGGGCCGCCTCCACCTGCGCGGTGTATGGTGTTGCTCGGATTTTCGGGTGTCCAACGGTCTGCCCAGCTTGCATATTGATTAAAGTGATGCACATTGGTGATATTTCCTTCGAATATCAAACGGTTGGCATTGAGCAAATCGTTTCCATAAGACCATTGGAACAGTACGTTCAAATCAAAATTTTTGTAGCTAAAATTATTGGTAAACCCGCCCAAATGCTTTGGCAAGCCACTTCCTATAACGGTCTTATCGCTCGCATCGACCACACCGTCTCCGTTCAGATCTTTGTATTTGATGTCTCCCGGTTGAATAGTCGTTCTTGAATCGCCATTATCGGGAATATTCGTCTTTAGTCTGTACACTCCGGAGGATATTTCGTCAAAATCACTGTATTGGTAAACACCGTCCCAAATATGTCCATAGAACATAGCGGCAGGTGCGCCCACTTCAGCGATGTACATCGGCTCCTGCGCCATTCTGGTGACGAAGGAACTCATCGTGGAAAGCATATTCGGCTGATCTTCATTCAATGCCAATATCTTATTTTTGTTGAAGCTGATATTGAAATTACTTTCCCATATAAAATCTTTGCTGCGAACATTGACCGTATTTAAAGTGAATTCCAGACCTTGATTGCGTACACTTCCGATATTTTTAAAGGCAGTGCTATACCCTGTGGTGTAGGGTATCTGTGCATTCAATAACAGGTCTTTTGTCGTTTTGCGATACCAGTCGAACACAAAGTTGATACGTTCTTTAAATAAGCTCAAGTCATAACCAATATCAAATTGTGTGGTACTTTCCCATTTCAAGTTAGGATTGCTCAATCGATCCATATTCAACCCGAAATAACGGACATTGTTGAAAGAATAACTCGCTAGGTCATTCCATTCAGCAGCAGGCAGATAAGCAAAATCACTGACACGGTTATTACCTGTTACTCCGTAGCTGATCCTCAGCTTGGCATCGGAAACAGCAGGGATATCCTTAAAGAAGTTTTCTCTTCCCATATTCCATGCAAATGCCCCGGAAGGAAAGTATCCCCATCTGTTTTGAGGCGAAAACTTTGACGAACCGTCTGCCCGCATAGTCGCGGTAAAGAGGTATTTAGATCTGTAGTTATAATTTGCACGCGCAAAAAAAGACTGCAACCTGCTTTCGCTTGCACCGATAAAGTTTTCTAAAGGCAATCCCTGCGCTAAACCGTATATCCCAAGTTCTTCGTTAGGAACCTGTATAGCGGAAAACCCGTCCAATGTCGAGCGTCTAGATTGGTGAGTCATCCCTACCATCGCTTCCAGACGATGCACCCTGTTGATTCTTTTTTTATAGGTCAAGATATTCTCGTTCAGCCAATCAAACCGTTGATTGTTTCGGATAGATCCGTTAACACCGTTGATATTATTGGGTCGCAAAGGTGTCCCTCGCACCGTTTTACTGTTGTAAAAAGCATTGTTGCGATACATTACACCTGTCAAACCACCAGTTACTTTCAGTTCCAGGTCGTCTGTAAAATTATAGGTGGCGTAGGCGTTTGTTGTAAAATTGTTCGTGATACGCTCGCGCAACGTTTCTCTGGCAGAAACTAAGGGGTTGATACGGAAGTCCGAACCCTCATCGTCAACATCTTCGTCTACAATATCGTCCAATATATCTCCCAATTCATAATCAAGATCCCCCTCTCTTCCGGTGACAGGACGATATCCCCATGTAGAATATAGCAGATAGCCGCTGATAGTCGTAGAAGATGTCGCGGAAGTACGTCCTAAAATTTGTCCGTAACCTTTTTGGTAGCTATAATTCGCGTTCATCCCGACCTTGAACTTCTTATTGATGGTCTGGTCTAGTGAAATTCTTGCCTGATAACGTTTATACCCTGTATTGAGGATGATCGCATCCTGATCGTAGGCAGAACCCGAGATAGAGTATCTCGTTTCCCTGGTTCCACCCCGGATCGAAAAATTATGTATTTGGGTAAGGCCGGTTTTAAATAGTTCGTCCTGCCAGTCTATAGCTTGTATATTCCGATAAGATTCCAAGGAAGCACCTGCCGGATCATAAGAGGCATGCGATGGGTTCAGATCTGCAGGTGTGTACCTTACCATACCACTATTGCCGTAGCGCTCTATCTGATATTTCACAAATTCGTATGCGCTCAGCATTTCCATCTTTTTAGGTGTCATCTGTGGGCCGACAGATGAATTAAGGGTAATAACGGGAGCACCTACATTCCCTTTTTTGGTTTCGATTACAATGACACCATTTGCTGCCCGCGAACCATAAATAGCTGTGGCAGAAGCATCTTTTAATACGGTTATCGACTCGATATCGTCCGGGTTTATACCTGCATTCTCCGGGTTTTCAATAGGGAAACCGTCGATGACGTATAATGGTGAGTTATCCTGCGTTAAGGAGTTAGCTCCACGAATAACAATATTCATCCCCGATCCCGGTTGTCCGTCCTCTGCCGCAGAGACCTGCACACCAGCTATCCGACCGGCCAATGCCTGGTCAAAAGACGCAACAGGAGCTTTGGTCAACTCCTCCACCTTTACTATTCCTACCGAACCTGTCAGATCCTTTTTGTCTACGGTACCGTAACCGATCACGACCACTTCTTCCACAGAAGTTTCATTTTCGGACAAAACGACGTCTATGGTTTGTCGGTTACCGATCTTGATTTCCTGCCGTTCATAGCCCAAAAAACTGACCACAAGCACAGCATCAGACGGTACATTTGTCAATTGAAATACGCCTTCCTGATTCGTAATCGTACTAATATTTGTATTCTTGACCGATACTGTTGCCCCGGGAAGTATCCTTCCTCCCACTCCTCTCACTGTTCCCGATATAGGCGTCTGTACCTTCGTACGCTCTGCGTATACGTTAGTTTTCGGTTTTGATGATTTATTGACAATGATGGTATTGTCCTTGATCTTATATTCGAAAGGAAGATCGTCCAAAATCTCTTTCATAGCGGTCTCAAGATCCACACTGACCAATGCTATGTTACGGATCCGGACATCCTTGATCTCATTGTACTTGTAGAAAAGGTGGTGCCCGCTTTGTTTGCCTAGGTCCTTGAGAACTTTTTCCAACAAAACATACTCACCTTTGTAACTGACTTTTTGGGAATAGGTCTTGGCTGTAGACAACAGCGTACCCAAAATCACAAAGAATATGGTCAATCGCATAAGTCGAAATATTTGTGAACAGTGAAATTTGTAGATAGGTATTTTACCTAAACAGTTTAAATTCATATTTTTGCAATGTTTGAATTAAGGATTTTTGATTTACAAACGTCATTTTTTCTGATTTGGACACCTTATCTGATAAGGTCTTGACGGAGGTGTTGGTAGCACTTCCGTTTTTTTGTCCAAGCCTATGCTACGGTTCTTTCTTCCATACATTTATTTTTTTTGTCCGACAATTAATTTTCTACCCTCCAGGACGATATCTACGTTTCCGTCCTGCAATACTTCCAATACTTTATCAATATGTTCGCTTCTTCGTATCTGACCTACAAACTCATCCTTGGGTAGTGCGCCCTGGTAGACCAGGTCTATATCATACCATCGGGCCAGTTGGCGCATCAGTACATCTAGGCGTACACGCTCAAACCGGAATATACCTTCCTTCCAAGCCATGACGGAAGACATATCAGCTCGTGCGATCTTATCCTGCCCGTCTTTTGCAGATATCATTTCATATCCCGGTTTGAGTATCTGTGTGCTGGACTGTCCTTTGACCTTGACACTGCCCTGTATCAATGTGGTCCGGACAAATGGTTCTTCCTCATATGCATTAATATTGAATTTCGTCCCCAGAACTTCGATCTCCTGTTGTGGTGTCAATACCTTAAAGGGGCGACTGCCATCGTGAGCAACTTCAAAATACACTTCACCTCGAATATGCACCACCCGCTGATGCGCTTCAAAACTAGATGGAAAGGATATAGAAGATGCATTGTTGAGCCATACTTTCGATCCATCGGGCAGGGTCACCCTATATATCCCTCCCTTGGGAGTCTCAATAGTATTGAGAACAGGCACAGCAGAGCCTGACTGTTCGATTACATCAAAAGAAACAACACCATCTTCTTGTTTGACCACTCTAAAATGATCTCCTTGTTCGACCACGCCATCAGCCATATCGCTCAGTACATACTGCTTTCCACCTGTCGTCAATATGGCCTTATTGCCTCCGGGCAATACAGGTGAATTTTCGGCTTGTACAACATTGTGCTGCGGATGTAAAATTGGTTCTTTGAAAATATAGAGAAATAAACCGAGCAGAACAACCGCTGCCGCGGCTATAGTTGCCTGCCGCAAACGGATCTTTCGCTTGCCGGCAGATTTGTTTTTGACAATATCTACCCAAAGTTCTTCCTTTATTTTTTCCCGATCATATTGAAATATCTTTTCATCACGTTTTTCGGATTGGTCCGCATACCAACTTTCAATACGTCGTTTTTCTTCGGGAGAACATGTGCCTGCCAGGTATTTTTTCAATAATTCTTTAACTTCCTTATGTTCCATACATGTATATCAGTCAGTATCTCTATATATTGAAGACAGGATACCCACCATGGAAGTAGTACACAAAAAGAAAAAAATTGAAAATTTTAAAAAGAAACCAGGTTTTGGTTATCAAAAGAAGAAAAGAACAATGGTTAAGCTTAAGAGAAAATCTAATTTCACCCGTAAAATCTTGAGCGCTCTACTGATTTGTTTTTTCACAGTCTTGTCCGAGAGGTACAATTCATCAGCTATTTCTTTGTAACTCATATACTCTTTTCTACTCATCTCGAAGATTGTCCTCATCCTTTCAGGCAGTGAGGCGATCTGTCGATCTATCTGTTCTTGTAGTACCTTCTCTTGCAAAGGAAGATCTGTTTGGTTTTCACCTTCGGTAAGGTACGAAGCCAAGGATTCCAAATATTTCGCCTGCACTTTTCCATGTGCAAACTGATTAAGCACACGTGAACGAACAGCTATAAACAGATAGGACCGCAAAGATTTAGTAATCTCGGTATGCGAAATTTTCTCCCAAAGACAAACGAAACTATCCTGAACAATGTCTTTCGCCATATCCTCATCATGAGTCATAGATAGGGCTTGCTTAAAAAGAGGTTCCCAATAGCGCTCATAAACCTCTGCAAAAGCCCTATCGTCTCCATGTTTAAGAGCCAATAAAAGTTCGTGTTCACTATACAGATGATACATACGCTAAAGTACTGTTTAAAATATAACTGCCTCTTTATCTCTGGCAGGACTTTTCAATGCAAATAAACAAACTCTATATTAATTCAACATTAACTCTTTATCAATATCTGTAACACAACCTGATGTATACCATTTCTATACCACAATAGTTGTGCTCTTATATTTTTTTGAATATGACCATGACCACAAATCCATACTAACGACAAAGTGTGATTCTCACCATAAATAAGCCCCAACAATATATTGTTTACCCAAACATGAAATGACAATCTTTAGGCAAATCGAGAGTTTATAATTGGGTACGTACCCGAAGATACATAACTTTTTCTGTCAATACAAACATTTTTTTGAAAAAAGCAGAATTGTTGGATATCCACCGTCCGGAAAGCAAAGTATTACCATCACAAGAATCATAAAAAAGATCATCCTAAAGACTTCCAAAGTCCTTGTTGAATACAGAAAAAAACAAGTGATTGAAATCTTTTGCAAGAATATCCACAAAACCATTTAGATTTTATAAATTTAGTGCCAAATTCAAACATCATGGACATTCAGGTTGCCAAAAGGTTACAACATACGGAAGAATACTACTTTTCGAAAAAGCTGAGGGAGATCGACGAGCTGAACAAAGCTGGCCACAAAATCATCAATCTGGGTATAGGCAGCCCGGACCTCCCACCCCACCCCGATGTCATCAAGGTATTGAGCGAACAAGCAGCCTTGCCCAACACCCATGGATACCAAAGCTACAAGGGTGCTCCGGCGCTCAGACAGGCCATGGCCGATTGGTACCAAAGGTATTATCACGTCACACTCAATCCAAACACAGAAATATTACCGCTCATTGGTTCCAAAGAAGGTATTGTCCATATCTGCATGACCTATCTTCAAGATGGCGATCAGGTACTTGTACCTAATCCCGGTTATCCGGCATATACCAGTGCGGTACGTATCAGCGGGGCAACGATCGTTCCCTACGAACTGAAAGAAGATACACACTGGCTTCCCGATTTGGAAGAAATTGAGAAGTCCGACCTGTCAGCCGTAAAAATGATGTGGATCAACTATCCGCATATGCCCACAGGTGCATTGGGGAATACAACTTTTTTCGAAAGGATCATTGCCTTTGGCAGGAAACATAACATATTGATATGCCATGACAATCCTTACAGTTTTATATTGAATGACCAGCCCCAAAGCCTTCTTTCTGTAGAAGGTGCATTGGATGTGGCTATAGAATTGAATTCCTTAAGTAAATCTTCCAACATGGCCGGATGGCGCATCGGCATGCTGATCGCTAACGAAACACGGATCAATGAAATTCTACGTTTCAAAAGTAACATGGATTCGGGAATGTTTCTCCCCTTACAACTGGCCGCTGCTACCGCACTGAAAGTCGATACATCCTGGTACACACAACTGAACGAGGAGTACCGCAAACGCAGAGAAAAAGTTTTTGAAATTATGGACCTATTGGGATGTACATACAGCAAAGACCAGGTCGGATTATTTGTATGGGCAAAAATTCCTACACATTTCAAGGATAGCTACGAAATCTGCGACAAGGTACTGTACGATTCCCATGTGTTTATCACGCCGGGTGGTATATTCGGTTCGGCAGGCGAACGCTATATCCGCATAAGCTTATGCGCCCCACCTTCGGTTTTTGAAGAAGCAATTGATCGTATTAAGAATACTTTATCTTAACTTTGCGAACAATTAAACATTAGTATCGTAGAAAAATGAATATAGCCATAGTAGGTGTAGGATTGATTGGGGGTTCGGCAGCCATAAAGTTGAGAGAAACCAAACAATACGACAAAATCATCGGTGTTGATAAAAGCGAAGCAAACCGCAAAAAAGCACTCCAGCTTCATTTGGTAGACGAATTTCTGACATTGGATGAAGCGATCGCACAGTGCAAGGTCATTATCCTCACCGTACCCGTGGATGCCATCATGCAGCTTACACCTCATATCCTGGATCGCATCACCGATCATGTAGTCATCGACATGGGATCTACTAAGATCAATATCCTGCAACAGATTGCCGATCACCCAAAACGGGGTCGCTACGTTGCCGCCCACCCTATGGCCGGAACCGAATATTCCGGGCCCGAAGCAGCAATTCCCGATCTTTTCAAGGACAAGAACATGGTTTATGTAGAGGCTTTTAAATCCGATGAAGACGCTTTCGATCTGGCCGATACCATCACCGAACAATTGGAAATGAAGTCTCTCTTCATGAATGCCGAAGAGCACGATATGCATACCGCCTACGTATCCCATATCTCGCATTTGACTTCTTTTGCACTGGCATTGACCGTACTGGAAAAAGAGAAGTCCCAAGGCCGTATTTTTGAATTAGCCGGATCGGGTTTTGAATCTACGGTACGTCTGGCCAAATCATCGCCCGATATGTGGACCCCTATCTTTAAGCAAAACCGCGCAAACGTATTGGAAGTTCTCGAAGAACATATCAAACAGCTACAGAAGCTTCACGACAAAATAAAAGAAGAAGATTACGAAGGGCTACACAAATTGATCAAAAAATCAAATAAGATAAAAAGGATTATTAAGTAATGCTTCGGAAGTCTTTATGACTTTTAGATTAGATAATTTCTACTAGTTTTGAAAATTCAATTCAGTATGAAAAAATTTTTGGTCCGAAGCATGCAAATTCTACTTATCCTCATAGTGCTCTTGATCGTGGGAGGACTTCTATATATGCGTCATGATCGGTTCGGGGCTGTTCCTTCGGGTGAACGTCTAGCCCTTATGGAAAGCAAAGCAAACTATCGCGATGGTGCATTTAACAATATAGAACACACTCCGGATCTGGCCGAAGGTACTTCCTACACCGATGTTTTACGTAGTTTCATAAGCAAAAGAGAAAGAAATTCTCCCAAAAGCTTGATCCCGGTCAAAAAGAACAACCTCCACCACTTGCCCATAGACAGTAATCTATACGTTTGGTTTGGACATTCCTCTTACCTCTTACAATTGGATGGGAAAAAAATTCTCGTTGACCCTGTATTCAGCAAATATGCCACCCCCGTGCGTCTCAGTGTCCGTGCTTTCAATAGCGAGTACAGCTATACGGCTGAAGACATGCCCGAGATTGACATTCTCGTCATCACGCATGACCATTGGGATCATTTGGATTACAATACCTTTATGAAGCTCAAGCACAAAGTCAAACATATCGTAACAGGACTTGGCGTAGGAGCACATCTCGAAAAATGGGGTTACCCAAATGAAAATATAACAGAACTGTATTGGGGAGATTCGACCAGTGTCGCAGGGCTCAAATTCACATCGGCCACTGCAAGGCACTTTTCCGGACGTACCTTCAAGAGAAATACGACCCTATGGTCTTCATTTATCTTGCAAGGCACAAAAAAAATATACATAGGCGGTGATAGTGGCTATGGCAAACACTTTAGGGAAATAGGTAATCAATACGGACCTTTTGATTTTGCTATTCTGGAAAACGGACAGTACAACGAAATGTGGAAATACATACACATGATGCCCGAAGAAGTGATCACTGCCTCCAAAGATTTACATGCACAATACGTCATTCCCGTACATTCGGCAAAGTTTCCATTGGCCAACCATGCTTGGGACGAACCTTTGATACGTGTGACCAAAGCTGCCAAGGAAAATCAAGTCAATCTCATTTTACCAGCTATTGGGCAAATCGTCTACATGAACGATATCCCATCAAACACCGAGTGGTGGAAAGGGTTGGAATAGGATAGGCGTAAACTCAAATGAAAACCGAGACTGCCATTTCGAATTGTCGGCAAATTTTCCTTTCGTAATATGGTGAATATACTCATCGTACAAATCTGCGCGCATACCATAAAGAAATTGATTCAATAATTGTACTGCATATTTGTTCGGAACGGAAAATATCCGTTTCATATTATTGATTTTCAAATATTTGGCCTGCTCAACTAACATATCTTTCAATTCCCATAGCTGCGCACCACCAAACTCAATCTCTTCATTCACGAAAGCCTCCTTCCACGGTATCTGCTTTATCCATCGAAAAATATCTTCCAACACAAATGGACAAAACGTACATCTCTCTGTCGGACGAAACAGAAATACATACCTGTTTGCCGATATTTTTGTCAAGAAGCGTCCAAATGACGTATCTGTACCTATAGCTATATCTTTGAGTACGATGGTGTAAGCCACCTGAAGTTCTACAAACAAAGCTTTAATACCTTCCAAGCAGTATTTATCGTACATACGGCCTACATAGATTATCCTGTTGCAACCATTGCGTTGAGACAGCAAAATAAAGTGGCGCAAACACAGTAATTCGTACCGAATGGCTATCGTATCGTCTAAGTCAGGTATCTGTGTAAAATAAAAACTTAAATCCAACGTGTCCAGACGAAAATCCTCATAAGCCTTCCCTCGCCTGATAAGGTCGACATTGGTAATATTGGCTGTGATAGGAATATTCGTTTTGTACGACAGTAAGCGCGTATCACGTGACAGGCCGTACACATGGTAACCGTCGTCCGGAAGGTAGCTTACACTTGCCCTTCCCAAATATGAGTGAAGACCACTAACCAAAACCTCCATATCAAAACACTACTGAATTTGTATCTATATAAACCGTATCTATTCCATTTTGTTTCAGCAACGTTTTGTTTATATTATGTCAATATTGATTCACAATCCCTATAATTGCACGTAAATATGCTATATTTGTTGTATTTACATACACTTTTCATTGTTTAAACATCGATAAATTACCGGGGTGTATAGATTTATCCGGCTATTGGCGGAAGACGATTTCAAAAGAGCAAATACGCAAAAGTTTGTTTTGCAGTATATGCTTTAGATATGTATGGATTGATCAGCGACAAACAAAAAAGTATAAAAGAATTATTGGATATTTCTTAGGAGGGTCTCTAAGTTAAAGACAAATCAATGAGCAAAAAGGTTATTCTGGTATGGTTTAGAAACGATTTAAGGATACATGACAATGAAATATTGTACAATGCCGTCCAGAAGGCTGATTTCATCGTACCGGTATACATCTTTGATACCCGATATTACGAAGTCAACCAACGTGGTTTTCTCAACACGGGACAGTTACGTCGCGAATATACTTTACGGACTGTCATGTCTCTAAAAGAGAAAATCCAGCATTTGGGTGGAGACTTGTTGACCTACGAAGGACTGCCCGAAGAGATTATTCCTCACCTTGTCCAAAAATATGACGTGGACGAGGTGTACCATCACCGGGAAGTTGCCAAACGCGAAACGGACATTTCTGAACGAGTAGAAGAGGCTTTATGGAAGATCAAAATCAACCTTAAGCATTTCATAGGTCACACCCTATACCACAAGGAAGACCTTCCCTTCCCTATTCGCGATATCCCCGAAGATTTCAATACTTTCCGCAAGAAAATAGAAAAAGAAAGCTCTGTCAGAAAGGCCCTACCCGATATTGCACAAATCCATATTCCTCCCCATCTGGAAAAAACGATATTGCCTACGCATGGTAAGACAAAATTTCCATACGATTATGGTGAAAAGGCAGCTTTGGCCGAATTGGAATCCGTTCTCCAAACAGAGGCAGGCCATCAAGACCTTTACGTACGGCTCTCCCCTTATCTGGCCATTGGATCCCTATCGCCTATCCTTACCTATCATTTTCTTTCCGAGCGAATATCTTCGCAGAACAAAAAAAACATCAACCACATCTTAGATGGGCTGTTGCGTAGAGATTATTTTCGGTTCATGTTAAAGAAATTTTCAAATCGATTCTTCATGAATACCGAAACGAGCATTTCAGATCCGGACCTGTTGCAAAAATGGGCGTTGGGACAGACGGAAAATGAAGGTATCAACAAACTCATGCGTACACTCAACGAAACAGGCAATCTCTCCTATAAAGACCGTGAAATACTCGGCTTGCATTTCATTTACGAATATAAGCAAAATTGGTTGGATGGCGCTGCTTGGTTCGAACAACAACTTGTAGACTATGCTCCGGCAACCAACTATGGCTTTTGGGCACACCTCGCCGGACAGGGGACCAGTATAAAGCACAATAAATCTGATAAGGATTGGGAGAAGATAAGATTAACATTCTATTAAAAATCGTTAAAAGATGATGAATTGTGTGTTAATTTAATGTAAATTTGCCCGTTTAATGGAATATGCATGCCCCTCATCGTAAATGAAGCAAAAGCTCTCATACGCTATTTCTTATTTTGGCTAATCATCTGTTTTACAGACAGGTTAGTATTCATATTTTCTTTTTATGAGAAAATAGGGATTTCCAATTGGATAGATGTATTCCGTATTTATTTTCACGGACTTGCTTTGGACTTTTCGACAGCATCCTACATTTGTGCTCTTCCCTTCTTGGTCTATTGCACCTTGAGTTTCTTTAAAAATCCTCCATCCATACGTAAAATCCTTGGTATATATACAGGTATATTACTATTTGTATTCTTTGCGGTTTCCTTTGTCAATATCAATATTTACAGAGAATGGGGAGACAAGATTTCCAAACGAGCCATTGACGCCTTTTGGGCTTCCCCTTCAGGGGCAGTAGCCTCGGCAGAAGCTACACCCGTATTTATTCCTTTGCTCGCTATTGCTTTGGGTGTAGGTGGCGGGTATTATCTGTATCGACAGATGTTTAAAAATGTACACTTGTACAATATCAAGGGGCTCGTACCCAATTTTTCCAAGCTACTGATCGGTGCCTTTATCTTATTCACGTTTATCCGTGGAGGTTACGGACCGGCAACACTCAACCCCAGCAAAGCCTATTTTACAGACCATTCATTTTACAATCATGCTGCTGTCAATACCCATTGGGCATTGTTGAGTGATTATTTTTCGGGCAGCAATCTTTCGAAGAACCCTTATTACTTTTACAAAGAGAAAGAGGAAATACAGCAGATACTACAACCTGTCTTTCAAAATGAACCTGATTCTGCCTTGTGGGTACTCCAAACCAAACGCCCCAATATTGTCCTCGTTATTTTAGAAAGCTTTGTTGGTAATCTGGTCAAATCTTTGGGAGGAGAAGAAGGTGTAACTCCCCAAATGGAAAAACTTATTGCTGACGGCATCCTGTTTGATCAAGTCTATGCGGCCGCAGACCGTTCGGATAAAGGTATCATTGGTACGATGAGTGGCTTCCCGGCACAAGGTCCTGAGAGTATTATCAAACATATCACCAAACATGAAAATATGCCTGCCATAGGTCAGGAATTGGATTCAATTGGTTATTCGACTTCCTTCTACCATGGCGGTCAAAGTGAATTTTATAATTTCAAGTCTTATATGCTGACACATGGTATATCCCGTGTCGTTGATATCAGCAACTTTAGCATACATGCCGAACGTACTTCGTGGGGGGTGTACGACCATTTGGTCTTTCAGAAGATGTTGAAAGATTTAAAAAAAGAACCTACCCCTTTCTTTTCGACAATCTTCACGTTGATCAACCATGAACCTTTTCGGTTGAATGGCACATACAAATTTGGGGATGACACCAATGCGAACAAATTCAGGAGTACAGCCCATTATACAGATTCTATCGTGTACGACTTTATTAGCCAAGCGAAAAATCAACCCTGGTACGAAAACACCCTGTTTATTTTCATTGCAGATCACGGCCATCGGCTTCCAGCCGACAAATGGGATCTGTCCCAACCACAACGGTTTCATATCCCGTTGTTGTTTTATGGCGATGTCATCAAAAAACAATACCGGGGAAAAGTGTTCCACCGCATAGGTGGACAGACCGACTTGGCGCATACGCTACTTCGCCAATTAGACTTGCCGACGAATAGGTATCATTGGAGCAAAGACTTGTTCAATACCACCACAACACCGGTAACTTTTTACAATTCAAAAGACGCCTTTGGCATTATTACGCCCGAACAGGTAGTATCCTTCGACAATGTGGGCAAGTCCCTCAATTATTTGCAGAACAAGGATTTTCCCATGGCAAAGACAGACAGCCTGCTCAATATTGCCAAAGCTTTTTATCAAGGAGTCTATCAGGATTTTTTGAGGTATTAATATTCAACCAACGTCATTGCGAGAATGAATAACGAAGCAATCTAAGGATTTATGGAATTATCCCAGACTCTCATCACACCTTAATGGTTTTAGATTGCTTCACCCCACCGCGCTAAGCCACAGCTTCAGTTCGCAATGACGTCTATTAAAATAACAAAATTTTAATTAATTTGCCGTATGATCAACGATAACACGAAGTCCTGGAAATGTAAAGCAAAAGGTTTTTTAGGTAGCTACTGGGTATTGTTAAGTCAATTTGTAGGCTTACTACTTATCTATGCCGGACTAAGGTATGGATTTTATCTCTTTAACAGGGATATGTTTCCGGCCATCCAAACAGGGGAATTCATCACGATGATGCTAGGCGGTGTTCGGTTTGATCTCGTCGCTTTACTATACCTCAATATATTGTATATCTTGATGGTTATCCTGCCGGTACCCTTCAAATATACACCACTATACCAAAAGATGTCCAAGTATGCCTTTGTCATACCCAATAGCATAGGCATCGCCCTGAACCTGATCGACTTTGCTTATTACCCCTTTACCCTAAAAAGGACAACGAGCACGGTGTTTGGGCAGTTTGCCAATGAGGAGAACAAACTGAGACTGGCAGGGGATTTCTTGCTTGGCTACTGGTACCTGGTACTCCTATTTATCGCCCTTATTTTTATATTGATTAAGCTGTACGACACCTTCGCCGTAGAGAAACCCAGACGGTCGGGCTGGCAACTCTATCTTTTTCAGTTCGTGATGATGTTTGTCGTGGCCTTTTTCTTTATAGGAGGTGTGCGGGGCGATTGGGCGCATAGTACACGACCGATTACATTGAGCAACGCCGGAGATTATGTCAAATCTCCTGAGGAGATGAACATTGTACTCAACACGCCATTTGCCATCATGAAAACCCTGGAAGCAGTGGATCTCAAGGAGGTACATTATTATGATCCGGAAGAACTACAAAAAATCTATCCGGTCATTCACTTGCCCAAGGACAGCCTCCCCTTTCAAAAGCTCAACGTAGTTTTCCTGATTATGGAAAGTTTTGGCAAGGAGAATATCGGTTTCTATAACAAGCATATCGATAATGGTACATACAAGGGCTACACACCTTTCCTTGACTCCCTGATCGGAGAAGCCTACACTTTTCATCGATCGTATGCCAATGGCCGTAAGTCCATTGATGCACTTCCTTCCGTCATTTCGGGCATACCTTCGATCGGAGAGCCTTTTGTATTATCGGTCTATTCAGGCAATAAGACGACCAGTATAGCCAAATTGCTGGGAGACAAAGGTTACGAAACGGCTTTCTTCCACGGGGCACCCAATGGGAGTATGGGCTTTTCGGCGTATATGCAATTGGCCGGGGTCCAACAGTATTTTGGAAAAAACGAGTACAACAACGATAAGGATTTCGATGGGATGTGGGGGATTTGGGATGAGCCATTTATGCAGTTCATGGCAGACAAACTAAACACTTTCAAAGAGCCCTTCTTTGCCAGTTTCTTTTCGCTATCTTCACACCATCCTTTCAAAGTTCCCGAAAAGTACAAGGGAAAGTTTCCAAAGGGGCCTTTACCTTTACACGAACCGACCGGATACGCTGACTACGCTTTAAGGCAGTTTTTTGTCAAAGCATCACAAAGTTCCTGGTACAAAAACACGCTCTTTGTCATCTGTGCAGATCATTCCAGCCAAAGCTATCTACCCGAATACCACACACTCCCCAATCAATTTGCGATCCCCATTATCTTTTATTATCCCGGCGGTAACCTCAAAGGCGTATCGGACAAACTGGTGCAACAAATAGACATTATGCCGACCGTACTAAATTACCTGCATTATGACGAACCTTATTTTTCATTCGGTTTTGATGCTTTGGATACAACCAAGAATAATTTTCTGGTCAACAATATCGGTGGATCATCGTTCAATTTCTTTATGGGAGATTACTTCATGACGTACAATGGCGATGCACCGACCTCTTTGTTCAATCTTCGATCGGATAGTCGGCTGGAAAAGGATTTGTTGCACAAAAATATTCCTGAACAGGACACATTGGTCAAGTACCTGCGAGCCTTTATCCAGCAATACAATTATCGCATGATACACAATGAATTGGTAGCAGAGTAAACAAGGCCCTCTACTATCCGTAGTGTTAAGCGAAGCACACTACGGATGAAGAATAAAAGGGAGTGTCTAAAAAGTCCATCATGCCGTCATTTCGAGGAGGTACGACGAGAAATCTATGGTTAAGCAATTTTTCAACAAGTTGAAAATAAGTTGATTAAAATTCATCCATAGATTTCTCTCTTCGTTCGAAATGACGATTAAATAAATTGCCAGACCCTTTTAGAGACACCCTCATCATGAAAAAAACAGAGCCTACTTACGTAGTTTACCTCCGATATTATACCTCAATATAAACTGCTGCTGATTATCCATTACCCCTTCGGAAAAATGGAACCCAGCCGTAAACCGACCTTCGAGATTTTTGTTCCGCAAAGGCACCCATCCGACATCCAGTCTGTTGTATTGCTTGGATGTATAAAACACATCACCGTAAGGAATGGAGAGGGATTGTCCGGTATAAAAGGTATTCCGCACAAAAAAACGGGAATGCTCTACATACAGTTCACTTATAAACCCCTTAGGCGTCTGCCAGTCGTATACATTCCGTAACCGATCGTAGTTGATGATCCCCCCTACATTGACATTGATGGAATCCAGCCAATTCTTGTCACTTAGATCCATACCTAAATGTAATGAAGCCGCTCCGTTGTCCCGGATATGATCATCGGGATCCGACTGATCCGCCATGACGCCGGCATTGTGCCACAGGGCGGCAAAGTGTTTCACATAAAACAAGGAACCCAAGTGTACATTCCCCGATAGACCGACCATAAACTGCTCCCTATCCACCCTGGTCTGCCGACTGTTCCAATCGATCCAAAGTTGTTGATGGAAATTCTCGTTGCTATACCTGACAAGCATACCTTCGATATTGGGTTGGTAATAACCGATCGTATCACTCAATATAGCTTTCGGGTATTCGTCGAGATATTCATGCCTGGGAAACATACCGATCTTGAAATCAAAACCTTTGTCCATGTAGTTGTAATAAGCTACCGGGCGTACAGGTTTCAAGATGTTCTTCGTACCAAACTCATGTAGATACGATACGCCCGCCCGTATACGGTGTACACCATCGACCAACAGTCCGACTTCGGGTGTGATACGGGCTCCAAAAATAGTCTGTGGATATCTATCGGAAGCACCATATTCCCGATTATCGGCAAAACCATGAAAATCCACATTTCCTTCCAATTGTTGCGCAGATACCTGCTGACACAACAAACCCAAGATGAAAAAGACAAGAATTTTAGTACATGATATTTTTTCTAACCACATAGAGACATAGTATTTAATGACCATTCTAAAGCCTGTCTGGCAGGCAGGAATGCCCAAGGGCATTGCAGTAGCTTCATGACTTGTCCGCCTACTGGCGGATAGACTATGGTTGAAAACTTGTTTTCCTACATGTGTTCTTTTTTTTGATGTTGAAGAATCTAAAATCCCTATGCTTCTATGTGGTTTCATTTTAGGATAAGTTTATTTTTGCGAGACATAGACAGGATATTTTTTACTGTTTCGGGGACCGCCAAAGGGCTCGGTACGCAAGGAGAACATCAGAAATCTATCGCCCGTTTCCTCCGGTGCGGTAATACTCAGTTTGATCAACACGCTTTGTTTTGATGGAACCCTAAGATAATGATAATCTTCCTTAAATTCAAAAAATGTGCCTGCATCCCAGATATATTGGGTATAGCCGTATTCGAAATAAAGTGGCCATTTTTGTCCCTCATTGGCAAATGCGATCTCTTCACCATACGGATTATGGATTTTTAATGTGATTGGGTACTGTTTGCCTGCGACCATTTTTTTCGGAATATCCTCACACGTAATATCAACCTTTTGGTACAATCGCACACTATCTACACGAATAGCGTACCAATCCCCTTTCAGTCGGGTATGTATGGTATCTTGATCAGGGCTTTCGAAAGAGTGTGGACGGACAAAGATTACATCCTTGTGGCGCACACTGTCTTCTATCGGCCAGTAATCGTACTGTGTCTTTCGGTATGAACGGTTATTGTAAGAAAAGGCCGTCAAGGTCTGGTTATAAAAATTATAGGAGGACGGGTCTTGAAAACCATTGTCAAAGATAATATACTTGCCATTGGTATAGGTGCGTAGTTGTTTTGCCAGATCTTTGTGACCCCAAAATGATTTTATGGCAGATATGTTTTGTATAGCCGGAATAGGGAGAATGAGCAGAAAACGTAAGATGAGGATGAGTCCGGCAGTCGTGTACAATAAGCTATAAAACCATCGCGGAACGGATTGTCTGGCAAGGGCAATATACCCGATGATAAACAGCGGTATATAAGCGAGCAATACCCACTGTGCCTGTACATAGCTCTTGAGCGAGGTACTGAAAAAGAAAAGTACAAATCCCCAAAAAATGAATTTCAAAACCCGGACAAAACGATCGGCACTCTTGTGACGGAAAAATTTGTAGTAGACATACCAACCCGTCAATGGCCCGATGACCAACAGAAGATTGCTGATATAGTCCGTGGTAAATGAAATCTGGTAAGCCCTTGCATTGCGTTCAAAGAGGTGATACTGGATTGAAGGGTAATCGTGCTGTACCTGCCAGAGTATATGTGGTAGATAGAGTACTGTACAAATAGCAACAATACACCAAAAAGAACCACGCAGGAGCAATCTCCATTCGGCCAACAATGTAAAAAACAGCAATAAGACACCATGGTATTTACTGTACAGTAGTCCGGCAATTGCAATCGAAAGCCACAGCACTGTAGAAAATCCCACCCTCTCTTCCTGGATATACTTTTTCAAAAAATAGAGATACAGTACCGCAAAAAACAAGAGCGGACTATCCGGCGAATTGATAAAACCGAATACATGAAAAATAGCAAAACTAAAGTATAAGGTGCTGAATAGCCAAATATTATCGGCATACGGTTTGACGATCTGCCAAAGGAAATACACCGCAGCGACATTGGTCAAAATAGTCACGATACGCACACCTATTTCAGCCTGAGACAACCAGCTACCAATCTTGATAAATACAGCGACCATTGGCGGATGGTCGTAATACCCCCAATCCAGAAATTTACTGTACAACCAATAATAGGATTCGTCTACGTGCAATTCCATCAAACAGCCCTGTACCAGATTGATGACAAACCAGAGGACAAGAAAATGCCAGATGGTAAAACGTTTGACAAATTTATTCATGAAAACTTAGGAAGAGGTAAATGTGTACAGATAGTTAAACGAAAAGTTCCATATCGATACGATACCGATTGCTACAAGCTTCGATAGGTAAAAGTTCCATTTCAGCTTTTCGTGAAACAGATAGAGGATGGCATTATTGATAGCCAATCCAATCAAAGCGATAAAAAAGAATTTGGAAAACTCGTTGAATTTGGCCTGTGCATCGACAGTATAGAAAGTCCAAAACCGATTGAGCAGGTAATTGCTGATCGTCGCAACGATGAAACCTAATGAATTGGCAATGTATTTATGGATACGGACTTTTTCCTTGAATAACCACGTAACACTAAAATCCACAACAACACCCGATGCTCCTACGATGGAGAACATAATGAATTTGGTTATCAGTTGAGGGTCTAAGTGTATATCCATTAAAAAGGCTACCTGTTTTGTAGGTAGCCTCAAAGATAAATATAAAATACTTTATAAATCTAATATTACAAAGTATAAGCAGGCTAAAACTTAGTGTTTTTTGATTTTTCTTACGTAAAACTCATATTATATTAGAGCATCTCAAAAAAAGGTCGTCCTTGTTTTAACAAAGACGACCTTTTAAGGATTAGGAATATCTAAGTGTGTTTTACACTTCCAAAAGTAGTCTTGCAGGATCTTCCAACAATTGTTTTACACGTACAAGGAAGCTGACAGACTCGCGGCCATCGATGATACGGTGATCATAAGACAGAGCAATGTACATCATCGGACGGATCACGACCTGACCATTTTCGGCTATCGGGCGCTGCACGATATTGTGCATACCCAATATAGCGGACTGTGGCGCATTGATGATAGGCGTAGACATCATGGAGCCAAATACACCTCCATTGGTAATCGTAAACGTCCCTCCGGTCATTTCTTCAATGGTCAACTTATTGTCGCGTGCTTTTCCTGCTAATTCGACGATAGCCTTTTCGATTTCATACAAAGACATGGATTCTGCATTACGGATTACCGGAACGACCAATCCCTTAGGGGCCGAAACGGCAATGGAAATATCCGCAAAGTCCGAATACACAATTTCATTTTCGTCAATACGGGCATTGACTGCAGGCCATTCTTTCAATGCTGTTGTGACAGCTTTCGTAAAGAAGGACATAAAGCCTAGTCCTACACCATGTTTCTCTTTGAAAACATCTTTGTATTTGCCACGCAAATCCATGATGGGTTGCATATTGACTTCGTTGAACGTAGTCAACATAGCCGTTTCATTCTTGACCGATACCAAACGCTTCGCAATGGTTTTACGCAGTGAGCTCATCTTCTCACGACGCTCGTTGCGTACTCCGCTCACCGCAGGTGTAGCGGCCGGAGCTGTAGTCGCTGCAGGTTTAGCCTCTGCCTTAGGAGCAGCAGCCTGTACCTGAGCCTTTTCGGCATCTTCTTTTGTGATACGGCCATCTTTTCCTGTTCCTTTGATTGTGGATGGATCGATGCCTTTTTCACGCAATATTTTTGCAGCAGCAGGCGAAGCTGTACCGGCAGCATACGATTCTGGTTTTTCGGATGCTTCCTCTTCTTTTGTTGCCGCAGGAGCCGAAGAAGGCTGATCGGCCGGAGCCTCTGCTTTTTTCTCTCCAGCAGCCGGTGCATCACCATCTTCTATAGTACATACCACCGCACCGATTTCCAATGTATCCCCCTCTTGGGCGATGATACGAAGGATACCTGCTTTTTCCGCAGGCAGCTCAAAGGTAGCTTTGTCTGATTCCAGTTCAGCGATGTTTTCATCCATTTCGACGTAGTCGCCGTCTTGTTTTAGCCATTGCGCCAATGTCACTTCTGTGATCGATTCTCCGACGGTAGGGACTTTGATTTCTAAGCTCATATGTGTTTTTCTTTTCAAACCAATGTTATACAAGTAAATATACAACGTTTGGATTTAATTCAGTGTTTTATGCAAATGATTTGTTAACGATTTCTTCTTGTTGTGCTATATGTTTTTTCATATATCCCGTTGCAGGGCTTCCACTTTCACTGCGCGTGATGACATCTGTAAACTCAATGTTCGTTTTTCTGAACTTGCGGCAGTAATATGGCCATGCACCCATATTTTCATTCTCTTCCTGTACCCAGATAAAATCGGTGGCTTTATTGTATTTTTTACGGATAGCCTCCAATTGTTGTACAGGAGCCGGATATAACTGTTCGATACGGATGATCGCTACATCTTTGCGCTTATCGGCCTGTTGTTTTTCCAATAGATCGTAATACACCTTTCCTGAACAGAACAACACGCGTTTGACCGAAGCAGCTTTGACTGTGCTGTCATCAATGATCTCCTGGAATGAAACTTTGGTAAAGTCTGCCAATGTCGAAACAACCTTCGGATGACGCAGCAAACTTTTCGGTGTGAACACAACCAATGGCTTACGAAAATCACGTACCAATTGACGACGCAACAGGTGGAAGTAATTGGCTGGTGTCGTACAGTTAGCCACGATCATATTGTCATTGGCACATAGTTCCAGAAAGCGCTCGATACGACCCGAAGAATGTTCTGGCCCCTGCCCTTCCATACCATGCGGTAGCATCATGATCAAGCCGTTAGAGCGTTTCCATTTGGTCTCTGCACTGCTGAGGTATTGATCCACAACGATCTGCGCACCATTGTAAAAATCACCAAATTGGGCTTCCCATACTGTCAGGCATTGCGGATTGGCCGACGCATAACCGTATTCGAAACCAAGTACTGCATATTCGGACAGCAAAGAGTTGTATATATTGAAGCGCTCTCCACCATTCACCTGGCTAAGCGGCACATATTTCTCTTCTGAATCTTCTAGGGTCAATACCGCATGACGGTGAGAGAAGGTCCCCCGCTGTACATCCTGACCGGATATACGGACACGTTTGCCTTCGTTCAACAAGGTCGCGTAGGCCATCAATTCGCCCATGGCCCAATCGTACGAGTCCTTATCAATCATCGCAGCCCGATCTTCAAAAAGCTTCGATATTTTGCGGAAGAACTTTTTGTCTTTTGGCAATGTGGTGATCTGCTTCGCCAGCTCCAAGAAAATATCTGCCGATACAGCCGTATCCACATCTTTGAATATTTCTATTTTTTTAGCCGGATGCAAGCCTTTCCATGCCCCGCCAAACATAGGCACTTCGTCCTCTATACTCTCTGTAGCTTTGGAAGCATCCAGTTGAGTCTGTAGATAATCGCGAAATTCCTTTTCCACCTCTTTGGCATAGGCCGTATCGATGGAACCTTCTTCAATCAGTTTCTTGGCGTAAACTTCTTTTGGATTGGCGTGCTTTTCAATCGCTTTGTATAGCAAAGGCTGTGTAAATTTCGGTTCATCAGCCTCATTGTGTCCAAATCGACGATAGCACAGTAAATCAATGAAAACATCGGTTTTGTATTTTTGACGGTACTCTACGGCAAGATTGATCGCATACACCACCGCCTCGGCATCATCTCCATTGACATGGAATACCGGAGAAGAGGTAATTTTGGCCACATCCGTACAATACGTACCCGAACGGGCATCTTTATAGTTGGTCGTAAAACCGACCTGGTTATTGATGACGATATGGATCGTCCCCCCTGTCTTGTAACCATCCAATTTGGACATCTGGGTCACTTCATACACGACTCCCTGTCCAGCAATAGCTGCATCACCGTGAATCAGGATCGGTGCGATCTTGGAAGAGTCGCCATCGTATTTCATGTCGATCTTCGAGCGAACCATACCTTCCACGATAGGATCTACTGTCTCCAGGTGAGAAGGGTTCGGAGCAAGGGACAAGTGTACATTCTTGCCGGAATCTGTAGTGATATCTGACGAATATCCCAAGTGATATTTGACGTCTCCACCAAACTGCAATTCAGGATCCTCTTCTTTATACATCTTACCTTCAAACTCGGACAAGATCGTCTTGTATGGTTTGCCCATGATATTGGCCAACACATTCAAACGTCCACGGTGAGCCATACCGATCATGAATTCCTGTATACCAAGTTCGGCACCCTTTTCCATGACCGAATCCAACGCCGGAATCAAGCTTTCGGCGCCTTCCAGGGAGAAACGTTTTTGACCCAGGAATTTTGTACCTAGGAAGTTTTCAAATACCACGGCACGGTTGATCTTTTGCAGGATACGTTTCTTTTGTTCGACGTTGTAGTTAGGTTTATTACGATCCGCTTCCATACGATCCTGCAACCACTTAATTTTCTCTGGATTGCGAATGTACTTAAATTCAGCACCGATAGAACGGCAGTATGTATCTTCGATCAATTGACGGATATCGCGCAATTTGGCTGGCCCCAATCCTATTTCTACACCGGCATTGAACACGGTGTCCATATCAGCTTCGGAAAGACCAAAAGTTTCGAGCTCTTTTCCGGGATAATATTTGCGACGTTCACGCACAGGGTTGGTGAGCGTAAACAAATGACCACGGTCTCTGTAGCCGTGGATCATATTCAAAACATTGATTTCTTTTAGTGCATGTTCAGAAACATTTTCGGTATCCAGGGGAGCCCCGTTGCTTTGTCCGAAATCGAATCCCTCAAAGAATTTCTGCCATCCAAAATCAACGGAGTTAGGATCGGCCTTGTACGCTTGATATAAGCCGTCGACGTAGCTCGAATCGGCGTTACTCAAATATGTCAGATTGTCCATTTAAATGTAGTGTATACTAGTATTATAAAGAGTTCGCCAAAGTTAGGAATAATAATATTGAATTTTAAATAATTATCGCTTAAAAAACCACAAAAACAAAGTTATTTAGTGGATAGTGGGCAGTGGACAGAGGACAGTTGACAGGTATCCGGCAACTCGCATCCCCAACCCCGCACCTCACAGCACTGTGGAAATCTTCCAAAATGTGCAAAACCTGTTTTTTCATTCTTTACAATAATCTATAATTTCGTCAGTTGATAATTTACGAATATCTGTATGGAGTTAACTAAACTTGAAATCAAAGGCTTCAAAAGTTTTGGCGACAAAATCACCATCAACTTCAACGAAGGTGTGACCGCCATCGTCGGGCCAAATGGTTGCGGGAAATCCAATGTTGTGGATGCAATACGTTGGGTATTGGGCGAGCAAAGTACCAAGACCCTACGTTCTGAAAAGATGGAAAACATCATTTTCAACGGCACAAAAAACCGCAAACCGGCGAACCTCGCAGAGGTATCCTTGACTTTTGACAACAACAAAAACATTCTCCCCACAGAATTCACGACAGTGACCGTGACACGCAAACTCTATCGCAATGGTGAAAGCGAGTACCGGCTCAATGATGTCAAATGTCGTCTGAAAGATATTACCGACTTGTTTTTAGACACAGGTATCGGCACAGACACCTATTCCATCATCGAGTTGAAGATGATCGACGAAATCATCGCCAATAAGGACAATTCCAGACGCAACCTCTTCGAAGAAGTCGCCGGAATTTCCAAATACAAGGTTCGTAAAAAACAGACATTAAGCAAGCTAAAAGATACCGAAAGTGATTTGGAACGTGTAGACGACCTCCTCTACGAAATCACCAAAAATCTCAAGTCCCTTGAAAACCAAGCGAAAAAAGCAGACAAGTATTTCAAACTCAAAGAAGAATACAAAGAGGCCAGTATAGGATTGGCTTACTACCGTATCGACAATTTCAGCACCGATCTGCAATCGCTTGGTGAAAAAGAAAAAGACCTGCAAGGCAAGATGTCGGAAACATTGGTACAGATCGACACTAAGGAGCAGCAACTTCGTAAGGATCGGGAAGATATTCTGGCCAAGGAGAAAAACCTCAGCGCCCAACAAAAGGCCACCAACGAATATGTCAATAAAGTTCGCACATACGAATCGGAAAAGAAAATAAAAAACGAGCGTCTTCATCATTTGCAGGAACGGCAATCGCGTATCCTTACCGAACTCAATCTGGACAAGCAACAATTGACACATGTAGATTCCACGCTCAAAAGATTGCATGAGGAACTGTATGAAGAACAGGCCAAATTGGAAATTTTTCAGACCGACATCCACAAGCAGAAAGAAGAAGTCGAGGAATTGAGAGCCCAACAGCTCAGTGCAAAAAACAAGCTGGACACTGCAAATCGGGAAAACAACGAGTACCAAAACCGTATCTACAAGACAGAAAAAGATATTGCTGTCCTAAACATCCAAAAAGAAGCCTTGGAACATGAGGCACAACGCAATATCCACGACACCTCATCCAAAGTGGAAGAGCTGACACAGTTCAACACCGTCGTTGAGGAATTGCAGGAAAAACTATCTGTCCAGGAAGAGCAATATCAACAAGCTTTGGCTGCCGAAAACGCATTGATAGCCCAGATACAGTCTACCGAAAACCGCCTGAGCCAAATCCAACAGGAATTGAACAAAGAGCTACGCCTCGTGGACGCTAAGCAAAACGAATACAACCTGACCAAATCCCTCGTGGACAACCTGGAAGGCTTCCCCGAATCCATCAAATTTCTGCGAAAGAATGCAGGTTGGCAAAAGCAGTATCCGTTGTTTTCAGACATTTTATTTTGCGAGGAAGAATATCGGATTGCCATTGAGAATTATCTGGAATCTGTCATGAATCACTATGTGGTCGACACGACGGAAGATGCGATACAGGCCATCAACCTACTCAGTGATGCCTCACGAGGACGAGCAAACTTCTTTGTCCTGGACGGGGTAAGCAAACCCAAGAATAAAGGAACTGATCCGGCACACGAGCAACTGATACCAGCCATGCAAGTCATCAAGGTAGAAGACAAGTACAAAGACCTATGCCTGCAATTGCTGCAAAACGTTTACCTTCTCCGCTCCAACGACCCGAAGTCTATAGAAACAGTCTTGCCGGATCCGAATGTGGTGATATTACATCACGAAGGGAAATTCAGCCGACATAAACTGGGATTAAGCGGTGGATCCGTAGGTCTTTTCGAAGGAAAACGTATCGGTCGTGCCAAAAACCTCGAAAATCTGGCCAAGGAAATCAAAGCCCTTAATCAGCACATAGCAGATCTGCAAGCTACGGAAAACGAGCAAGCAGGTCTCTTGGTTTCTTTGAAGTCCCAATCCCAAAAGGAAATTATCGACGAACTACGTATCCAATTGAACAGGGTACAGAACGAATGGACTTCCGTCAAGACAAAGCAGGAACAATACCAGGCCTTTATCTCTTCCAGCCAAAACAGAAAGCAAGATATCGAACAAAAGCTTGCGGCTATTGATCAGGAGCTGACCAAAGCCGAGCCGGAACTGAAAATACTAAAGGCAGAAAGTGAAGAACGGCAAAAACAACTGGCCGACCTGCAAACCTCATTTCAGGATCTCAGTGATCTGCTATCCGAACGTTCGAACGCCTTCAACCAGGAAAATATCCGTCTGCATCAACAGCAGAATAAGGTATCCGGAGTACAAAAAGACCTGGAATACCGGGAGAGCCAAAAGGAAGCCCTAGAAACCCGTATAAACAAAAATGCTACCGACCTGGAACTGATCAAAACCGACATGCAGGAAGCTTTGACCTTTACCGATACCAACGACGAAGATCTCAAAGAACTGTATGCACAAAAGGAATCGTTGGAAAATGCCCTGCGGGAAATGGAGGAGGACTTCTATGCCTCGCGCAAAGCCATAAACGACCTCGAAGAAGAGATTGCTTCCCGGCGCAAGACAAAAGATCAACTCGACTTTCTAATCACCGAAATAAAGGACAAGAAAACAGCATTGCAAATAGACTTGAACAGTTTGAAAGAACGCCTATCCGTAGAGTTCAATATTGACATCAAGGAGCTGTTGGAAGGGGAAATGCCTGACATCGAACAGACCGCCGAAGAACTGGGTTCACTATGTACGCGTTTGAAAAAACAACTGGATGACTTCGGTACAATCAACCCGATGGCCAAAGAAGCCTACGACGAGATTACGGAACGTTATAATTTCATTTCCAAAGAGAAAAACGATTTATTGGAAGCCAAATCCTCGCTGATGGCCACTATCCAGGAAATCGACGACACCGCCAACGAAAAATTCTTGAACGCCTTTACAGCTGTACGCGAAAATTTTATCAAGGTTTTCCGATCGCTATTCAATGCCGAAGACAGTTGTGACCTTGTGCTGAGCAACCCCGATAACCCTCTGGAATCCGATATCGATATCATCGCCAAACCGAAAGGCAAACGACCTTTGTCCATCAACCAACTTTCGGGCGGAGAAAAGACCTTGACATCCACAGCTCTGCTCTTTTCCTTATACCTGCTGAAACCAGCACCATTCTGTATATTCGACGAAGTGGATGCTCCACTGGATGACACCAATATCGACAAATTCAACAATATCATACGCGAATTCTCACAACAATCCCAGTTTATCGTCGTCTCGCACAATAAACGCACGATTGCCAGTACGGACATTATCTACGGTGTGACTATGGTCGAGCAGGGTATCTCCCGGGTAGTACCTGTGGATATGCGGGATGTGGCTTAGTTTTACTTTACCATATCAAAATGGCGGATATTTTCTGAATATTTTATAGATTATCCAAGGGGCTTGTTATCTTTCGTTTTTTAGAATCGGTCAAGTGTGTATAGACCATCGTGGTCTTGATATTTGAATGTCCCAACAAATCCTGTACGAACCTGATGTCCGTACCCTGCTCGACCAAATGCGTGGCATACGAATGGCGCAGGCTGTGTACTCCTACCCTTTTGTTGATTTTCGCTTTCTGCATTGCCTTTTTGAATACGACCTGTACGCTCCTAACGGAATATTGTCCTCCGCGCTGTCCCTCGAACAGGTATTCCTTGGGACGATATTGCAGGTAATATGCTCGCAATAGCTCCAGGATCGACTCTGGAAGTACGACATAACGATCTTTTTTCCCTTTGGAATGGCTAATCAGTACCTGCATCCTATTGCTATCGATGTCAGTAATTTTGAGGTTGACGATTTCGCTTACCCTTAACCCCATTCCATAACATAACTTGAGCAGAAGCTGATGTTTGATGTTGTTTTCGAGAGTGGCAAACATTTTCTTGATATCGCCGGCAGATAACACTTTGGGCAGAAGACTCGGTTTCTTGGGACGAGGTATTTCTATAAAAAAACGATCTCTGAACAACACTTGCTCAAAGTAAAATTTGATGGCATTGATACGGCTGTGGATCAGGTTTTCGGATAGTTTGAGCGTATCGATACAATAGAGGATATACGCACGGACCCTTTCGGGTGTAAGTTCGTCGACGGGATGGCTTTTGAGGATCTTGAGCAGTTGGGCAAACTCGGCACAATATGTCCGAATCGTATTTTGGCTGTATGCTTTGAGTTTCAATTGTTGGATATAGCGCTCGAAGGCGGGGCGGTTTATCTCATGTATGTGTGACAGGAGCGCTGTCCCGATATATTTGGCTTCGAGCCTGAACATTTCCCTGTACATCGAATTATCTGGCACATACCATTTTTTATTGGAGTTGCTCCATTTGGCTTTGGTATGTTTTCGGAGATTTGCGATCAGTTTGTTGTCATACGGAAACGTGATCCAGATGATTTCCTTTCCGTGATGGTTTCCCAATTCAAAAGAATATGCGGATATATTCAATTCTATGGATAATGCCTCCATACGATATTCGTTTTTTGTATTGTTAAAAAACAAATATCTACAAAATATTGATAAAAACAATACGAAATACGAAAAGCATGATATTGATATATATAACTAAATATAAATTAGTTACCGTTTACATAGGTAGATATTGTTTATTTAAGTTGATTAATATATATTTGCGTATATAATAATGTTATAGGCAACCAATCCTGAAAGCTCACATAAGAAACATACAAGGTGAAAATATCAAATAAAGTAACAGAACAACTCGGAAAAATCATTGCAGGAGATATAGGCTCTGCTCCATATTTGTCAGGACCGAAACTTGTGACATTTTATAACGAATGTGGTTTTGATGACGTTTATGAAAACGGATTTCCTTCACGTTGGGTCTATTCAAAAGAAAAAATTGTCGAAAGTAATGGGACACCTCGTTTAAAATTAATCCTTGAAGAATTTGTAGACCCAAGACGATTTGGAGGAGATGAAAAGACATTAGGCAAAGTTGTCGAAGAAATTAATCAACTAATAAAGTATGACGGTTTTGCTTTAATCAAAAAAGCAAACATTTACAAAATTGCAGATACGCAAGGAAATTTTATTGAACCTGAAACAATTTCAACAATCGGACACGAATTTGTAAGCGAACAAATTGAAAAATGTCAACAAAAAATTTCGACTGACGATTTTAACGGAGCCATTACAAATGCAAGAACACTTTGTGAAGCTGTCTTGATACATATCATAGAAACAATAGAAAATGTTGAAATCAAAAATGATGGAAACATTACAAACTTATGGACAAGAGCCAAAAAAGCACTTAAAATCGACATAAAAAAGGATGAAATTCCCGATTTTGTTTTTCAAATATTATCAGGTCTTGATACAACAATAAATGGACTTGCTGGACTAAGTAACAATGCAGGCGACAGACATGCTAACAAGTTTAAAACAAAACGACATCACGCAAAACTTGCTGTTAATTCTGTAATGACTTTATGTGACTTTTTAATTGACGTATTAAATCAAAAACAGAAATAATAAACTTGGCTGCCTATAACATGGTATTGCCAAAAGCGGGGCTAAAGTGCAAAAATTAAACTTTGTGCTTCTATCTCCGCCAAAAACGAATTTTATTCGTTTTTTATTTTTAAATTTAACT
>NZ_JAAJTJ010000068.1 GCF_011030405.1 Parapedobacter sp. SGR-10 | reverse complement strand
TTTAGCTTAATAACGCGGTTTGCAAAATTTTTCTCTCGAGCATGAGCTTCAATAGTTCCACTTGGTAAGTTGACAATACGATTGGCCCAGTTTAGTAAATCCAAACTTATTTCTCTACGCTGTAACTGAACTTCTTTCGTGAGCACCTTAATAGGCACCCATTTTTTATAGTTCAAATTTTGATATACATTATATACTTTTTCCGCAATATCATCTGCTACAATTTGCATCTTTTCATAAGGCTGATAACTAGGGCCACTTTTTGACCTATCAGTTCCACTGACATCACCACTTGTGCCATTAGACATTATTCCCACAAAAGCTGGCAATGCTCCATAATCTGCTTCGAGACGATCTTTAATCTTGTCTGCAAATACCGCAAAGTAGTCGGCCGAAACCTCATTCGGAGGCACACCTCCTATATAGTGCAGTGCATAGTTTGCCAAAAGCGCAATTGGACGATTTCCTTTCTGTGCTCGTACCGAAATAAAAGACACATCTGGATCCGTGGGACCAGCGGGTTCTTTTTTATTGTTATTACTTATTCCTGGGCTCATCAAAACCTGATCATACTCACCGAAAGGATTAATTACCTTTTCCTTCATGATCCATCTTCGATTGAATACATGTTGAGGAGCTTTTGCAATTCCCCACGCAATTTCTGCTTCTTCTAAATTATTCACTGCATCCCTTACAGAGTTGACTATCCCTTCAATTAGTGTAATGCCATACTCATTAAAAGGCTGAGAGTAACCTGACGGTTGCGTCTTGGA
>NZ_JAAJTJ010000067.1 GCF_011030405.1 Parapedobacter sp. SGR-10 | reverse complement strand
ACCAAGACGCAACCGTCAGGTTACTCTCAGCCTTTTAATGAGTATGGTATTACACTAATTGAAGGGATAGTTAAATCCGTAAGAGATGCAGTAAATAATTTAGAAGAAGCAGAGATCGCTTGGGGGATTGCAAAAGTTCCTCAACATGTATTTAATCGAAGATGGATTATGAAGGAAAAGGTTATTAATCCTTTTGGTGAATACGATCAGGTACTGATGAATCCAGGGATAAATGATGACAATAAGGTAGAACCTGCAGGCCCTACGGATCCAGATGTGTCATTTATTTCAGTACGAGCACTGAATGGAAAGCGACCGATATCGCTTCTTGCAAACTATGCTTTACATTATATAGGAGGTGTGCCTCAACATGAGGTTTCGGCTGACTATTTTGCTGTGTTTGCAAGCAAGATTAAAGAACTTATGGAAGAAGAAAATAGTCAATCTGTCCCTTTTGTTGGTATAATGTCTAATGGTACAAGTGGAGATGTTGCTGGAACTGATAGGTCAAAAAGTGGGCCTAGTTATCAACCCTATGAAAAGATGCAAATTGTAGCAGATGACATCGCCAAAGAGGTATATAAAGTAAGTCAGACTTTGAATTATAAGCAATGGGTGCCGATTAAAATATTGACAAAAGATTTAAGTTTAAATCGAAGAGAGACGAGTAATGAATTGGTAAATTGGGCACAAGGTATTTTAAATCTGCCAAGTGGTACTATTGTCAATCATCCTCGAGAAAGAAATTATGCTAATCGAGTTATCTCTTTAAG
>NZ_JAAJTJ010000066.1 GCF_011030405.1 Parapedobacter sp. SGR-10 | reverse complement strand
TAGAGCTATTCACTTAGTTACTTATTATAATATCGTTGTAGGTCAGTTTTTTATGTTTTACCATTCTTGAAATTAGATTATCAAAAATAGTTTGCTTGTGTATTGACCTGTTTATTCTGTAGCTGAATTCGTCCAGATAGCCCTGTATATGATGTTTATGTATGTTGGAAAAGCTGGATCTCATCCATGCTTTTAGCTGATGTACAATGGTGTTCATTTCAAAGAAGGTTCTCCCTTTATCGCTCTTTTGCTGGCTGATATTGTACTCCTTTTTCAAAGGCTTGTAGCCTGTCCATTTATCTGTCATGACCTGAGCATTATTGGAAATGTGGGCATCGAAGATGACCCTCAGCGAAGCACAGCTGTAATCCTCGATAGGCTTGAAGTAGACTCGCTTAATGCCCGAGCCGTCCTTCTGGACCGCAGCAACGATTTTCTTCTTCTTGCTGTCAGTACTCCGCCCCTGTTTGAGGTCTTCACGACCGCCAAACACAAATTCATCAACGATTACATCCCCGTCCATCGGGTCTTTACCGCTGCTTTTCATCGCTTTTCGAACCTTTTGCATAAAAAGCCAGGCCGTCACATAACGAACCTCATAACGCTTGCTCATCTGGTTGGCGGAGATGCTCTTGGTCGTAGCGCTCATCTCGAAAACCATTCCGAAGGCCTTCCGTAAGCCAAACTTAACCTTGTGAAAAAGAGTCCCTGCTGTAGGACTTTCCAAATGATGGCATTTGTTGCAATCACGGGCCAGGTTCTTCCTGCGGACTGTATGTTTTGTGTGACCACATTTTACACAGGCATAACCCTGAGATGCTTTACGTGCTGCCAAATATGCCAAACAATCTTCATCACTCTTAAACCTGTCAAAAAAACTGACTATACTCTCGCCTCTAAAAATATCCATATAATAAATATACGTATTTAAATGAATAGCTCTA
>NZ_JAAJTJ010000065.1 GCF_011030405.1 Parapedobacter sp. SGR-10 | reverse complement strand
ACCCGTTGTGCATTTTAAATGATGCTAATTTTTAGATTGTTGATGTTTCTGTTGAATATATTTTTGTTGATGTACTGAATAATTGTCATTGCAGTGATTTTTGTCAATATCCTGGTTTTGAAACCATCGAAAGATTTGGCATAATTACGCCTGACCATAAACTGGTCGCACATCTGTGAGAATAAAGTCTCAATGCGTTTTCTTGATTTCCTATATAGGCTGAACTGCGGTTCGTATTCTTTTTGATTTGTCCTTTTGGGTGTGTCCAGACGGATATTTGATGACTCAAAAAGATTTAGCTGGATATCCGAAGAAAGGTACCCTTTGTCCCCCAAGAGTGTGCAGTCTGAAAGTTGATACTTTATATCATTCAGGTAATGAATGTCATGAACATTCGCAGGTGTAAGGTCAATTGCCTGAAAAACACCCTTTAACGAACATACCGCATGAAGTTTATAGCCATAATAGTACATCTTTTGCGAAGCACAGTATCCTTTGGATGGCATGCTGTAAAGTTCTTCTTTACAGATCTTCGAACGGGAGCTGCGGGCAAGCCTACAGATTTCCAAAGGCATACTGTCCACAACAAACACATCTTCGAATTCGTTGAACGAGGCGGCAAGCTTCATGCGGATAGCGTTCTGATAAGACATCAGTCTTCGCTTCCGCCTGTTAAAAACAGTACGTTCTATTCTGGTCTTGAAGAATGGAGGAAGGATCCGAAAAAGATTGTTCTCGCTATCAATACCCATGTATTCGGCTGTCAGACTAAGGCTGATAACCTCAAGATCGCTCATACGGGGGCGTCTACGCTGCACAGGTAATTGCTGGTCTGTCGATATTTTTCTTAAAACTTCCAATATTCTTTCGTAATTTGCCTTAAAGTTGTTCATTCTAAATCGTTTTGTCGTTAAAACAATTTACTGATTATCAGCGTAATGAACAACTTTTTTCTGTTTTTCCTGAACTAAATCATAATGCACAACGGG
>NZ_JAAJTJ010000064.1 GCF_011030405.1 Parapedobacter sp. SGR-10 | reverse complement strand
TACTATTAATTGCCGGGTATAGTCAGCTAATATAACAAGGGTTTTACATGGAGTAGAATACGATCATCGCAAATAATGATACTATATTAAACGAAATTAGAGCTATTCATTTAAATACGTATATTTAATTTATGGATATTTTTAAAGGAGAAAGCATTGTCAGTTTTTTTGATAGGTTCAAGAGTGATGAGGACTGTCTTGCTTATTTGGCAGAACGGAAAGCTTCCTATGGTTATAGATGTTTAAAATGTGGACATACAAAATATACTGTTCGTAAGAAGAATTTGGCAAGAGACTGCAACAGATGCCACCATCTTGAAAGTCCTACTGCCGGTACGCTTTTCCACAAGGTTAAGTTTGGGCTGCGCAAGGCCTTCGGGATGGTTTTTGAGATGAGCGCTACGACCAAGAGCATCTCAGCCAACCAGATGAGCAAGCGCTATGAGGTTCGTTATGTGACGGCCTGGCTTTTTATGCAAAAAGTCCGTAAAGCGATGAAAAGTAGTGGTAAAGACCCGATGGACGGGGATGTGATCGTTGATGAATTTGTATTTGGCGGTCGTGAAGACCTCAAACAGGGGCGCAGTACGGACAGCAAGAAGAAGAAAATCGTTGCCGCGGTACAGAAGGACAACTCGGGCATTAAACGGGTTTACTTCAAGCCTATCGAGGATTACAGCTGCGCCTCATTGAGAGTCATCTTCGATGCCCACATTTCAAACAATGCCCAGGTCATGACAGATAAATGGACAGGCTACAAGCCTTTGAAAAAGGAATATAATATCAGCCAGCAAAAGAGCGATAAAGGGAGAACCTTTTTTGAGATGAACACCATTATACATCAGCTAAAAGCATGGATGAGATCCAGCTTTTCCAACATACATAAACATCACATACAGGGCTATTTGGATGAATTCAGCTACAGAATAAACAGGTCAATACACAAGCAAACTATTTTTGATAATCTAATTTCAAGAATGGTAAAACATAAAAAACTGACCTACAACGATATTATAATAAGTAACTAAGTGAATAACTCTAAACGAAATTAAAGATCTGTTACCGCTTATTGAAAACGAAATTCAGGCTTTGTGCAGTGTAATCTTTAAATTTACGGTCAGAGGAAACGAGTATAAGCTTTTCAGTAACAGCATGTGCTATAATGGCATGATCGAAAGGATCGTTGTGGTGTATCCGCCCTATGAACTACATATTTGATTTGTCAATAATTTTCTTATAGTTCTGCGGGTAAAGATCTTTTA
>NZ_JAAJTJ010000063.1 GCF_011030405.1 Parapedobacter sp. SGR-10 | reverse complement strand
CATTGCTGTCCACTTAAAACAAACTGAGTGACAGCTGTTTAACAATACGTTCTTTGATATTTCTGTAATCTGATTTTGTAAGAAGCTCATTTATAGGTGTTTTGTCCAGAAGGGATATACCCAATACCTGTAATATTTCGTAAGGTTGACGACCCGTTTTGAGGTCTTGGGCAACAATCGCTACAAGACAATAAGTTGTTATGGCAGCGAATATCTGTATACGCACAGCATTTTCCGTTGTACCCCAAAACGATTTTATTTTCAGGTGCTGCTTTATCCATTTAAAGAACAGTTCTATTGCCCATCGGTGTTTATAGAGCAGGGCAATCTCGGAAGCCGTTACATCCATGTTGTTGGTCAGGAAGACAAATGTCCTTTTGGATTCACTGTCGTAGAACTTTACTCTACGTATCTTTTGGGGATAGTCCCCAGAGGTATAATAGCCGGTGAGTTTTCCGATCTGGTCACACAGGACGCCGTTTTCTTTGTCTGCTTTTTTGGAATACATCCGTCCGAACTTGAGGTTTGATTTAGCCCGTATGACAAAGTATGCTCCTGCATTGTTCAGGCGATACAGTCTGCCATAATCAAGATAACCTCGATCAAAAACGTAGAAAGATCCTTGTTCATAGCTTAGGTGGTCCATGGCGTTCACATCGTGAACGGTAGCAGCGGTAATGTGCATGAACACAGGAATATGGCTGTTTGCATCGTATAGGGTATGCATCTTTATGCCACCTTTGTTCTTTCTGAACGTTGCCCACCAGAATACACTTAGGCAGAGATCGATGGTTGTCGAATCAAACAGGTAGACCTGTGAGTCGATACCCAAGTCTACGTTCCTACATTTGGATCTCGCTATGGCAATCATGTGATGGGCGAATTCCTCAAAGATCAAACTGGCACGTTTAGCGTTGGCTTTGGCCAAGTTGCTTCGGGTAACTTGTTTGCCCAGCCCCAAATGATAGGACTTGCTGCTATGTGCATCAAGTGCGAGCATTAAATCCCGTAGGCTATCACGATTGGAAAGCTGACCGAACATCATGCAAAGCAGTTGGTTCCAACATGTGAAAAACTTAACATACTTGTTGCCCCCGTGTTTTTGAACGATGGTGTCAAATACTCGTCGTGGAAGAAATTCTGTCAACTGTGCGAAAACGTACTTGCCTTGATTCATGTTAAACGCTTTTGCGGTTAACCTAAGCAATTTCAAATCGTCACGTATCAAAAAACACCACAACAATCAGATTATCAAGAAATCAAAGAACAATTTAAAAACTTTTAGTAGACACTAGTG
>NZ_JAAJTJ010000062.1 GCF_011030405.1 Parapedobacter sp. SGR-10 | reverse complement strand
TTCCTAGTTTTATTTTATTTCTATAAACATCTTCACCAGCTCATCTACCAAAATCACCGTAGCATCTTCTTGTACTTTACTCGTTCCGATCCAAGTTTCATAGCCACCGAGCTTATGTTGTTCTGGTGGAGGTAAATACCCATAACTTCCATTAGCCAGTCCAATTGTAAAAGTTGTTTTAAAAGGACTTTTCTTTTTAAGCTCCAAACCTGTTTCTGCAAACACCTCAAAAGGAAGAGAAGAAACCCCTAAATCTCCAATGCGGTAAGCCTGCAAAATGATGTTTATATCACGAGGATACTCTGCATCCATTCGAAGTAGGCGGTTAGCATACGATCGTTCATGGACATGCCAATATTCTTTATCTTTAGGACGTTTCAACACCTGTTTAGCACGCGCTATCTGCTCTGCTGTAGAGGTGCGGGTTTTCAAATAGACCTCTTTCTGTATAGCATCTAGAGGGATCCAAGTGTGATATTCAAGATCCTTATACACCCTATACACCTCTTGAGCAAGATCTTCTGCAACAACCTTCATCTTTTCATAGGGTTCATATCTTCTTTGTACTCCACCATAGTTGACAGTATTAATATCTCCACTAGTGCCATTGGACATAATTCCTACAAAATGTGGAAACTGGCGATCGGCGCCTATTAACTGTTGGATTCGATCGGCAAAAACACCAAAGTAATCGGCCGAAACATCATTTTTGGGAACTCCTCCTGCATAGTGTGTGGAGTAATTGGCGAGTATAGAGATCGGCCTCCCATCTAGCGCCTGAACGGAAATAAAAGAGACATCCGGATCGGTCGGACCAGCCGGCTCTTTTTTATTTTCATTGTTTACGCCCGGGTTCATTCTTACCGCCTCATATCCCCCAAATGGACTTTTCACTTTCTCCTTCATGATCCAGCGCCGGTTAAACACATGCTGTGGGACACTTCCTACACCCCACGCAATTTTGGCAGGCTCCAGGTTCTTAACGGCATTTCGGACCCCATCGGCAATGCGTTTGATCAGAAACAACTGATAATCATCAAAAGGAAGTCCATAGTTCCACCAATGTCTTCTTCTTCCTGTCCAGGTCCCACTGACAGACGAATGGGTATGGGTCGCCGACATCAATATATGTTTCGGATCAATTCCAGTCTCTTTCTGGATATTTTTTTTTGCTTCATCAAAAACCTCCCGCGCAATGGATATATTATCCACTACAACAAAGACAATACGCTTGTCACCGTTATCCAAAACCAAAGCGCGTACATAAAGTTCATCATGTATGTACTTAGCAGGGGGATTACCGCCGAAGTTACCCACAATACCACTACCCAAATCAGGCGTAATATTACTCATAGAGGCTCCTGCAAATAACACTTTGCTTTCTTGAGCATACAAATTAATACTCGACAAAAGTAGGAAGACAAGAAACAGAAAACACTTTTTTATTATCATATTATATTCTCTCCAAAAGATTTATAAAGGTCTTAATGAGTAATTCCAGTTTATTATCATAGAATTAATAATCAACTAATTCTTAAAGTACCTGGATCGACTATATCAAGTCAGAACAAGAAAGCAGGCTGTAATTAAACAGCCTACTATGCTACTAACCAGAAGAAAACTCTTTTTTACTCTAAT
>NZ_JAAJTJ010000061.1 GCF_011030405.1 Parapedobacter sp. SGR-10 | reverse complement strand
ACCTCTTGTACTAAAATATTTCTGATAAAAAAGCGCCCATAAAGGTTATCAGGACCTTTCTCAGTGTCTGTTGCGAACCTAATCCTCGTTAAGTTACTCGCACCTGTTATGAAAAACTCATAAGTCCTCCATTCAGAATGATTCTCCACTTCAAGTTCGGAAACACTAAGTTGTCCTGCTCCAGCATTCCTCGAAACTCTAATTATCTTAGAAGATCCTTCCCAGATAGCGAGATCAACCGACACTCTTACTTTTCTAGTCTGACCTGAAGGGATAGTCCAAATTTGACGAGTAATAAGACCATCAGATTTAACGCCATCACCAACTTGGAGGTATCCGGGTCTTTCCAATATCTGACCCCCACCAAGTCCTCTTGCACCTTCCTGTGTCAAGATTCCTCTCAATATCCTGTAGGTGACCGCCATACCTCCACTTGCTATAAAACTATATGAACCTGGAGTAAGATAGTCCACAGTAGTGACAGGTATATCTTCATCTATAACATACCCCCCTTCTCCTAACTTGAACCCTCCCATAATGCCAGCTTGCCTATTTACATAGTCTCCTCCCCATACCATTTTGTCAAATTTTTCATCATAATAAATTTCGCCCACTGGCAACGCATCTTTGGCTACAATCTGAGCAGATAATGAATACGTATAGCCATTTGAAATAGATATAGCGAATTCCACTGCTCCCTCATTTGAAGGTATTCCAGTAAGTGGTATCGATAATTTACCTTGTTCACTTCCGATTGTTAATTCCATATCTTCAATTGGTGTAATTCCAGCGGCTCCCTCACCTGACACTGCAACAGAAACAACAATCTTCTCATCTACCGTCCCTCTCGTATAAGGGATCGAAATCAGGTTAGTTTCATCCATAGCTTGGTCTGCTTTTAATATTCCCTCTATACCTGCGTCTCCCAATAGCACAAAACCATCTTCTTGAATAACTGAAATCTCAATGTCTGACTGCCCCTCTATTGCTATAGTTACCGTTGCCTCTCTACTGGAACCTGAATTTCGAGTTGCTTGGATTCTTACTTTTTCTGGAGACCCATCGGTTAGCGTCCCTTCGGTCAAGCTTAAACTCAACCATGATTCATCAGATAACGACACCGACCAAGGTCCATTTGCTCTAACAGTAAACTCTTGTTCAGAGCCTGCATAAGGAAACTCGATAACATCCACATCTACGCCTACTCGAGGGGAGAATTCCTCAGTGGTATTTTTCTTACAAGAAGCAAGGAGAACCATAAAGCCAAGGAATATTCCGCTATTAACAAAGTTTTTAATACTTTTACCTAACATCTTATTTGTTTTTAAGCTATATTTCCATTTTTAAACCTGTCAACGTGGACTTCCAGTCTAATTTTGTTTGATCTGTTGAAACTGATTAATAATGTGATCTACAAGAATTACGGTAGCATCTTTTTGAACAATATTTGACCCGATCCACGCCTCATATCCACCCAACTCATGCTGTTCAGGCGTCGGTAAGTAACGTTCTGCCCCATTAGCCAACTCCATAATAAAGGTGGTTGGGAACGGGCTTTTTTGTTTGATTTCTAAACCCGTTTCTGCAAAGACCTCAAATGGTAATGCTCCAATTCCCAAATCCCCTATACCAAATGTTTGAACAATTACTGACTTAACATCTGGTTCTTTA
>NZ_JAAJTJ010000060.1 GCF_011030405.1 Parapedobacter sp. SGR-10 | reverse complement strand
TATACAGCCAAAGCGCGAAGCGGCGGCGGGATAGTTCTTTAAGGAAATGATCATGTAGCGCAGCGGTAGTGCCTTTAGAGGTACGTTACCGTTTCCGGCCGGAAGAACAATTACGGTTCCGGTTATTTTAAAGGGATAGCCGGATCGGACGATCTATTTTACCATGGAGAGTTTGATCCTGGCTCAGGATGAACGCTAGCGGCAGGCCTAATACATGCAAGTCGGACGGGATTCGGGACAGAGCTTGCTTTGTCCTGATGAGAGTGGCGCACGGGTGCGTAACGCGTGAGCAACCTGCCCCTGTCAGGGGTATAGCCCCTCGAAAGAGGGATTAACACCGCATGACGATATCCCCCGGCATCGGGGGGTGTCCAAATATTCATAGGACAGGGATGGGCTCGCGTGGCATTAGCTAGTTGGTTGGGTAACGGCTGACCAAGGCTACGATGCCTAGGGGCTCTGAGAGGAGAATCCCCCACACTGGTACTGAGACACGGACCAGACTCCTACGGGAGGCAGCAGTAAGGAATATTGGTCAATGGAGGGAACTCTGAACCAGCCATGCCGCGTGCAGGAGGAAGGCCCTACGGGTCGTAAACTGCTTTTGCCGGGGAACAACCCTATCTACGTGTAGGTAGCTGAGTGTACCCGGAGAATAAGGATCGGCTAACTCCGTGCCAGCAGCCGCGGTAATACGGAGGATCCGAGCGTTATCCGGATTTATTGGGTTTAAAGGGTGCGTAGGCGGCTTTCTAAGTCAGGGGTGAAATACAGCGGCTCAACCGTTGCAGTGCCTTTGATACTGGGGGGCTTGAATGTGGTCGAAGGCGGCGGAATGGGACAAGTAGCGGTGAAATGCATAGATATGTCCCAGAACCCCGATAGCGAAGGCAGCTGCCTAGGCCATAATTGACGCTGATGCACGAAAGCGTGGGGATCGAACAGGATTAGATACCCTGGTAGTCCACGCCCTAAACGATGGTGGCTCGGTGTCGGCGATATACAGTCGGTGCCCAAGCGAAAGCGTTAAGCCACCCACCTGGGGAGTACGCCCGCAAGGGTGAAACTCAAAGGAATTGACGGGGGCCCGCACAAGCGGAGGAGCATGTGGTTTAATTCGATGATACGCGAGGAACCTTACCCGGGCTTGAAAGTTAGTGAATTGGCCAGAGATGGCCAAGTGATTTATCACACGAAACTAGGTGCTGCATGGCTGTCGTCAGCTCGTGCCGTGAGGTGTTGGGTTAAGTCCCGCAACGAGCGCAACCCCTGTGGATAGTTGCCATCACGTTAAGGTGGGGACTCTATCCGGACTGCCAGCGTAAGCTGTGAGGAAGGTGGGGACGACGTCAAGTCATCATGGCCCTTACGTCCGGGGCTACACACGTGCTACAATGGCCGGTACAGAGGGCAGCCATCCAGCAATGGAGCGCGAATCCCTTAAAGCCGGTCACAGTTCGGATCGGGGCCTGCAACTCGGCCCCGTGAAGTTGGATTCGCTAGTAATCGCGTATCAGCAATGACGCGGTGAATACGTTCCCGGGCCTTGTACACACCGCCCGTCAAGCCATGAAAGCCGGGGGTGCCTGAAGCGTGTTGCCGCGAGGATCGCGTTAGGGCAATACCGGTAATTGGGGCTAAGTCGTAACAAGGTAGCCGTACCGGAAGGTGCGGCTGGAATACCTCCTTTCTGGAGTGCCGGGA
>NZ_JAAJTJ010000059.1 GCF_011030405.1 Parapedobacter sp. SGR-10 | reverse complement strand
GGGGCCGTTCTTGTTTGTATGTGCTATGGCACCATGGTATCCGGCCGCACCAGCGAAAACCAGGACACACCATAAAATACTCAACACTAATTCCTATCTTTGCACTTCAATGGGTACATTATTAGACAACGGTGTCAAACCGTACAACCACTATGGGGCATACTTGAAAGAGAAGTATAACGGGCAACGTGTGTTTAAGGTTATTGTAGATGGTAATTTCACTTGTCCAAATCGTGATGGTAGCAAAGGTTATGGAGGTTGTACATATTGCAATGTTGATTCTTTTACGCCTGATACAGCTCGTAAGATACCCTCCATACGTGAACAGGTAGAAAATGGTATAGAGAGGGCCAGAAATTCTTATGGAGCGGAGAAATTTATCATTTATTTTCAACCTAATACGAATACCTATGCACCTACCCATCTGTTGAAAATGATGTACGATGAAGCATTGAGTATAGATCCCGAAAATACGTTGGGCCTATCTGTAGGCACACGCCCGGATTGTTTGGATTTTGAAAAGATTGCCTTACTGGAATCTTATACAGATCGATTAGACGTAGACCTAGAGATGGGTATGGAGTCGATCTATAATGACACTCTAGAGCAGATTAATAGAGGTTGTTCGCATGATGAGTTCCTGTCTGCTATGCAAATGCTAAGAAATACTCCTCTGGAATTGTGTGTGCATACTATTTTTGGTTTTCCATGGGAAACAGAGGAGATGATGCTTAGGTATGCAGAAGAGATCAACAGTCATTCACAGATTAAGTTTGTCAAACTGCATCATCTTCATATCGTGGAAGGGTCAATCATGGGAGTAAAGTACAAGAAAGAACCATTCAAACTATTTTCTATCGAAGAATATACAGATTTTTTGGCCAAGTTTATTCCTCTTTTGAGGCCAGACATTATTATCCAAAGAATATTTGGCATAGCTGATAGAGAATTGCTCATCGCGCCTAATTGGGGCTTCCCCAAATCAAAAATACAAACCCATATTGATAAGGAATTAGAAATGCGTGGGGTAAAACAAGGAAGTCAATATGTAAAAAATAAGGAATTTATATAAATCTTCTTAATTTAATATTTTTTTGTATTTTTGATTAATAAATTAATAATTAATCTGATATGAAAAACGTATTTAAAAAGATTGGTATAGCGATCATGACGCTATTGGTATTTACATTTTCTTCTTGTGAAGAGTTGGAAGACTTGCTAAAGTTTAACTTTGATTTAGAAGGAGAGGCTATTTATTTTGATGTTGAAGCGATTTCAGAAACAGGAGAACTGACCGAATTGGGAAGGCAAACGTATGACAGATCTTTGGCTGACATTCTGGCCGAAGAATCTCCTAATGCCGATATCAACAAAATAAAAGAAATCAATTTGACTAGTATTACTCTTGAGATAGTTGAAGGTGCTGATGATAATAACAATTTTCAAAACATTTCGAGTATTAAAGCAGAAATTGAAGCTGATGGTCTTGATGGAAAAACTGTAGCAGAGTTATCCAGTATACCAGATGTATATGCAACAAAATTAGTTGTTCCTGTTACGAACGGAAAGGTTAATGTGAAAGATTACTTTAATAAAACCAATTTCAGTTATGCTGTCAAAGGTGTATTTCGTGAGCCTACTACTAAGACTTTGAAATTGAAAGTCACAGCAAACTATAGTTTTGTGTTTGGTTTATAGTAGCTACGAGATAATAATAGCTATAAAAAAAT
>NZ_JAAJTJ010000006.1 GCF_011030405.1 Parapedobacter sp. SGR-10 | reverse complement strand
ATATTGCATATAAAAAATGAATTACTCATGAACATTTTTGTACTGTAGGCATTCGTGAATGCAAAGCATTTTATCTAAGTTTGAGTCTTACTATTTAAGATATGTACATTTTAAACAAAGCATTTGCCTGGTTGGGAATAGCCATTGCAGCATTGTCGACCATATTCTGTCCTTTTGTAAAGGCTCCCTTGGTGGGAAGATGGAATTTGTACCAAACAGATCTCAGTTTGTTTTTTATTACGCACGGTATTTTGGCAGTAACGGTAATATTCTTGTTCATGCGTAAGGTAAGCCTGTTTAGGTGGATGACCTGGATATTTGCAGGCTGGTGTGTGCTAGGATTAACAGCGGTCTATTTTAAAATTAACAACTATTTTGGTATTAGATTTTTTGACGGAATACTGGCTAAAACCTTGCACATCCAATGGGGATGGTTTTTCCTCTTCGTGGGTGCTGTCATCCTATTGTTTAGTGTCCGGAAGAAATAGGTAGAGAGGAAATGCGTTGCGTCTCTACAATGCAATTTTATGACCTCTTTGGCCTATGTGAGATAAAATGTGATTTCAATTTATCTATCCCGATATCCTCTTCCTTTTTATCCAATTCAAATAACCATACCTTTTCCTGCAACATTTCCACACGCTCCTTGGCATGGCCTAAATCCGAAAACCGGATACGTATCTCTTTGCTCAAAGGTTGTACAAGGGTTTGTTCGGTGGGGCAGTGGCGGATGATCTGTATATAGAACGTAGGCCATTGTCCAATGGACGAAAAGTTGGCTGTATAGCATTGGGCAAAGTCATTTCGAGGAATGCTTTGGACAAATAGACCGATGGTCTTTGCTCCGGCTAACGAAGATATGCTTACCAATAGCTCGTACGAGGTCTCGTTGATGAGATAGAATTTTGCCAATCCCCCTTGCTGCTCTCCGGCAATACCCAGATAGATGCCCTTGTCGACAAAGGGTTGGTTGGTAAAACGGGGTAGTTCGTCCAAATCGTCTTCGGGCATACGCATATTGCCGTGTACAAGGGTGATTTTGGACTTCGGCACGGGTATTTCAAACCCTGTATCGTCTGTGACACCTACGATATCATTGGGTTGTATGGAGGTAATGTGACCTTCTATGGGTTCATCTACAAAGCGAACAAGGTCTCCTATTTTAAAATTCATATGTTATAAAGTCAAAAATCAAAAGTAAAAGTTTAAAAAATTCAACACGAGGGACTAAGATATTGATTTCATACCTGTCTGAACAGTTTTTGTAAACCATTGGGGCTATATGCCTGTTGGGCCAAGATGTTCAGGTAGTCTTGTTGCGTCATCATTTCTGCACCCATACTTTCTAAATGTGCGGAATGTATCTGGCAATCGATCAAATCAATGTCGTACTCCTGACAAAGATAAATTAAAGCGGCTTTGGATGCATCGGATATTTTCGAAAACATGCTTTCACCACAATAGACTTTTCCGATAAGTACACCGTATAGACCGCCGACGAGCACCTTTTTTTGCCAGACTTCGATACTGTGGGCAAAACCAGCCCGATGCAGTTCCGCGTATGCTTCTATCATATCAGGCACAATCCAGGTACCATCCTGATCTTTACGAGGGACTCGGGAACACTCGGCAATGACCTGTTCGAAGGCCTGATCGGAAGTGAAAGTAAAATCATTGCGGGCAAAACTTTTCCGCATGCTCTTGCTGACCTTAATTTTGTAAGGGTATAAGACGAAGCGTTCGTGCGGGGCGTACCAAAGTATAGGTGTCTCTTTCGAATACCATGGAAAAATCCCTTGGCGATAAGCGTTCAATAGTCTCTCGGTAGAAAGATCACCACCTATAGCCAACAGGCCATCTTCTTCGGCAAGAGAAGGATGTGGGAAAAGAACGTGTTTGGGATCAAGTTCAAAGATCATTGTCCAAAAATCCGAAGGAATCAATCGGGTTGTCTGGGCTCTTTACTGATCTCTTCAAACAGGCGGTCCATGTGCTCGACATATTCATTGGTGTCATCTAAGAAAAATTCCAAGTGTGGTACTATCCGAGCCTGGTTTTTAATCCGTAACCCTAGTTTATAACGGATCTCGTTTGTTTTGCTTTTGATAGATGTCATGTCATCTTTGGCTGTCTGCGTATTGAGGAAGCTTAGATAGACCCGTGCAATAGCCAGATCAGGTGTGACTCGTACACGCGTCACGGTAATGAAAGCTCCTGGGGCCCATGCCTTGCCTTCTCGTTGGAATAGTTCGGCCAGATCCTGTTGAATAACTCCGGCAAAACGCTGTTGTCTCTTGCTCTCCGTTCCCATCTTTTGTTGTATTTAAATGAATAAGTGAAACAAATATAAGAATTATATTCATGGGCGATGTACGAATCATTTTATGCTGGTGTATGAACCTTCGTGTGTCTAAACCATAAGCGCACGAAAGGGGGCGTGCGCTAACATTGCATCTCCATAAAAACATAAAGAACTTGTCGCAGGTCTGCGACAAGTTCTTTCTCAAAAAATTAGTTTATAATTGGATAGAATAATATCTTTCAAGTTTAGAGACATTGAAGTCTATCATGAATTTAGTTTTTTGTGGTCGCAAATGTGAGTGTCAACTCACATTTGTTTTCTTTTCATCTCCCTTAACACTACAAACATACAGAGTTCAATACGTTATCCAAAGAGGTTTTTTCAAAAAAAGTAAGTGATTACTTTTGATAAGGTGAAAATAGGTTTTAACATTCCCTTAACAGTTGCTTAAACGCACTTTTATACATTCAGCTCTTGTTCGTCTCGTGTAGATCTTCCAAATTCATTTCCATACACTTTGATCAATACCTGTACGGAGGACAATATCAATGGGCCGAAGATCAATCCGAGCATGCCAAACATGTTTAGTCCGAGCAATACACCAAACACAGTGATGAGAGGAGGTACATTGCCTAGTGTCTTGAGGATCGTAAAGCGTAGGATATTGTCAATTCCTCCGACGAGCAAAAAGCAATAGATCCCCAAACCTATTCCGTTCATCGTATGTCCAGCGGCCAAGGTCATGATCGTGAGGGGCACATAGATCGTCATGGTGCCGAGAACGGGCACAATGGAGGAGACACCAGTCAGTATGCCCCAAAGAATGAAACTCTCTACACCAAAGACCCAATATCCTAGCATGGCGACCAGGCCCTGACAAAGACCTAGGATAGGGATACCCAAAGCATTGGAACGTACCATTAGATCTACTTCGTTCCAGATTTCATTTTTACTTTTGGCTGAAAAAGGTAAAGACCGATAGATATAGGTTTCCATTTTCTTGCCATGTACCTGCATGAAAAACAACACAAAGAACGTCGTCACAAGATTGATGGCGACCTCGACCACAGAGTTGAGCAGGCTCGGGATATATCGGGTCAGACGCTGTAAAAAGGCCAACAGAGCTTCATCCGAAAGGTCAATTTCTTTGAGCAAAGGTTTGTCGCTCATATATTCTTTCATGAGATTAAATTGCCGGACGATGTTTTCGGTATTACTGGCGACGATACTGATCTGACGAACCAAATAATCAATCATTCCCCAAAGGGGAAAGACAATAAATACTATAGACAATAGGATGAAGAGAATACTGGTCAAGGATTTGTTCCATTTTTTGTATTCTGTGATCCAAAAGTAAGTTTTCCGGAACAATATGTACAAAGTGATAGCACCTAGAAAGCCGGGAAGGTAGTAAAGTAGATTCTTGAAGATCAATATACAGATCAATATAATGATCAAAATAAGCATGATCTGGTTGATGGAATTGTTGTTGATCTGTTTTTGTTTCATTTTTCCGGTTTTTTACTAAATATACTGTCGCTCCGAGAAGGGAACTAGTTCTAGTGGAGTGCTGGTACAATTTTACATATTTTGTGTTGAACTTCCTATAAGATATTTTTTGCAAATAGTTAAGGATATGCAGAGGATCATACTATCTACGAACATGCGAAAGGCAATATTTAGTTTTTGTTTCGCTTTGATTTTAACCTTAAGGCGAAACAAAAAAATCACTTTCCTGTCCTAAGAAAATGTCAGCATGAATAGATAAAAATATTTCATATTGGCTAATAGTTGTTTGCGCAAAGATCGGAAGGATAGCAAACAAAACAGCCTGTCCGTTTTCCGGACAGGCTGTTATTCTATGCAGTTTGCATATCTCAATACGCAATACTAAAACTATGCTCCCAACTGCACGCGTTTGAACGCAGTAACAGTCAATCCTTTGGATACAGAATCCAGGAACTGAGCTATATTTTTAGAAGAATCTTTTACAAATTCTTGGTTCAGCAAAGTTGATTCTTTGTAGAATTTATTCAATTTACCGGCAGCGATTTTTTCAACCATTTCTTCTGGTTTGCCTTCGGCACGTATTTGTTCTTTTGCGATTTCAAGCTCACGTTCGATGGTTTTTGAATCTACACCATCCTTGTCAATAGCAACAGGGTTCATTGCAGCAATCTGCATAGCAACGTCTTTGCCTGCTTCGTCAGCACCGGCTGCATCTGCAGAAAGGCCTACTAACACACCTAGACGGTAGTTTCCGTGGATATAAGCGATAACTTTTTCTCCAGAAACGGTTTCATATTTAGAAACGTCGATTTTCTCACCGATGACACCTGTCTGCTCAATTAGCGCCTCAGCGATGACTTTGCCATCTACGGGCAATGCTTTCAAAGCTTCCAAAGAAGTTGGGTTATTGACAAGAGCTACCTCTGCAATTTTTTCGGCAAAAGCGACGAAGTCTGCATTTTTGGCCACGAAGTCAGTCTCACAGTTGACTTCAACCACGATGCCTGATTTGCCATCCGCAGCAGCTTTGGCAATAACTACTCCCTCGTTAGAGTCACGATCTTGACGGCTGGCGGCCACTTTTGCACCTTTTTTGCGCAAGTAGTCTACAGCAGCTTCGAAATCACCATTTGCTTCGACCAATGCTTTCTTACAATCCATCATACCCGCGCCCGTTTGTTGGCGCAATTTGTTTACATCTGATGCAGAAATTTGTACTGACATGATATTTTTATTTTTATAAAATTACACTTGAAATGTTTCTGTAGCTTTAACTTGCTGAAAAGCTACTGTTAAATTATAAATGAGAAAACCGGAAAGACACGTACGGTTAAGGAAGCTAATCTTCCAGAAACCAACACTTGTCTATCCGGCTCTATATAGAATGAATTATTCTACGTCTTTCGCTTTACGAGTGCGTTTTCCAGAAGGAGCTTCTTCTGTAGCTGTAGCTACAACTTCTTCGCCACCATTGTCTATGGCTGCTTTAGCTGCTGCAGCTTCTTTTTCAGCGTCCTCTTCTTTATCACGCTTACGCTCTTCCAGTCCTTCTTGAATAGCTTTTCCGATGATGCTAGCAATCAGGCTGATAGACTTTGTCGCATCGTCGTTAGCAGGGACCGGAAAATCAATGTTCGTAGGATCCGAGTTGGTATCGACCATCGCAAAAGTAGGGATGTTCAATTTCAGAGCTTCAGATACCGCGATGTGCTCTTTTTTCACATCTACGATAAACAAAGCTGCTGGCAAACGATTCAAATCGGCGATACCTCCCAAAAGGTTTTCCAATTTGATACGCTCACGCTGAATCATCAACTTTTCTTTTTTGGACAATACATCGTATGTACCGTCTTTTTGCATTTTGTCGATGTTTGACATCTTTTTGATAGACTTACGCACTGTTGCAAAGTTTGTAAGCATACCTCCTAGCCAACGCTCTGTCACAAAAGGCATATTGACAGCCTTTGCTTGCTCAGCGATGATTTCCTTTGCTTGTTTTTTCGTTGCTACGAATAAAACTTTACGACCTGATTTTACGATTTGTTTGATAGCTGAAGCAGCTTCTTCCAACTTCGTAAGGGTTTTGTTCAGGTCTATAATGTGGATACCGTTGCGTTCCATAAAAATGTACTTGGACATTTTCGGATCCCATTTACGTGTAAGGTGACCAAAGTGAACACCTGCATCCAATAATTCTTGATAAGTAGTTCTTGCCATTTTTTTGATCCTCCTTTGATTAACGTTTACTGAATTGGAACCTTCTACGTGCTTTGCGGCGTCCTGGTTTTTTACGCTCTACCATACGGTCGTCACGTGTCATCAAACCTTTAGCGCGCAATGCTGGTTTTACCTCTGGGTCAAGCTCGACCAATGCTTTGGCAACCGCCAAACGTACTGCCTCGGCCTGACCTTTGATACCACCACCATTCACGTTAACCTTGATATCAAAATTTGCTAATGACTCCGCTACGTTCAAAGATTGCGTAACGATGTATTGCAAAGGCAATGTTGGGAAATATTCTTTGTAGTCCTTACCATTGACGGTAATGTTTCCGCTTCCAGCTCTTAAGTAGATACGAGCAACAGCGGTTTTTCTTCTTCCTGAAGTATTAGTTGTTGACATAATTGTTCTCCTTAAAATTTAACTGGTTTTGGGTTTTGAGCCTCATGTTTGTGCTCTGTTCCGGCATACACGTAAAGGTTGCCAAATAACTGGCGACCCAAACGGTTTTTAGGTAGCATACCACGAACCGCTTTCTCGATAAGACGTTGCGGATGTTTGGCCAATAATTCCTTTGGAGAAACAAAACGCTGACCACCTGGGTAGCCTGTGTAGCGCGTATAAACCTTGTCGCTCAATTTGTTTCCTGTCAACTTAATTTTGTCTGCATTGATAACAATCACGTTATCTCCACAGTCTACGTGTGGGGTGAACGAAGGCTTGTGCTTTCCACGGATTACTCTCGCAATCTTGCTTGCCAAGCGCCCCAAAATCTCGCCTTCAGCGTCAACAACGATCCACTCCTTGTTCACGGTGTTTTTGTTGGCAGAGACAGTTTTGTAACTTAACGTATTCACTTGCTTTTGTTTAAATAATTTAATTAATATTTTTCTCACTCCGCATATATTCACTACAAGCGGATTGCAAAGGTAGGTTTAAAAATTAAAAAGTCAAAATGAAAAATAAAGAAAGATAAAGGATTAAAGAATAAAGACATTGACCGTTATCGCTCCTTCATTTTTTGTCCTTGTTCCTTCATCTTCCACTACCACCCCTTGACAGCACCTCCCTTAAACTCTTTCTCGGCGACAGCTTCAACTTCCTCGGATTGGTATGCCTGTACGAATTTGCTGACTTTTTTATCCTCACGGTTGTCCTTGCGGCAGACGATGATATTGACATAAGGTGATTTTTCATTCTCCATAAAGATACCATCCCTTTGAGCCATGAGATTGTTGCTGGCTGCAAAATTGTTGTTGATAACTGCCACAGTTACTTTTTTGTCGTCTAATGTACGGGGTAGCTGCGGAGCTTCCAGTTCGACGATACGCAGGTTGAGTCTGTTTTCCTTGATGTCTTGTGCCGTAGGTAGAAGGCCGACATTATCATTCAACCGTATCACGCCGACCTCTTGAAGAAGCAAAAGTGCTCTTCCCAGATTGCTGGGATCGTTGGGGATGACAATGGTATCCCCATTCTCCAGCTCATCCACACTTTTTATCTTTTTTGAATAACCGGCCATAGGATAGACAAAGGTGTGCCCCACGATTTCGAAATCATATCCTCTGTTTTTGGATTGTTCTTCCAGATAGGGGCGGGTTTGGAATACATTGACATCGATGTCCTTTTGATGCAAGGCTTCATTGGGCATCACATAATCGTTGAAAGAAACCAATTCTACTTCCAATCCATATTTTTCCTTAGCGACTTTTTGTGCCGCTTCGGCCAGTTTGTATTCGGGACCCACCTGTACGCCTACACGAAGTTTATCAGAGGAAGAGGGTGGGGTGCAAGAATAAGCTAGTCCGGCAAAGACTAGCATAGCGGTTATTTTGCCTAAGATTGTTTTTATTTGCATCCTTGTATTTTTAGTGGCGTAAGATACGAATTTGTTGGCGGTTGCTATTTACGATGATCAAAACTTTTGGATATTCGGTCTCCTAAGAATTGTATGCCGAAAACAATAACTATCAGAAGCACCAAAACAGTATTCATGATTAAGGCATCATACCCGATATAACCATATTGATAACCAATATGCCCCAAGCCACCTGCTCCTACAGCCCCGCCCATGGCCGAGTAGCCAACCAGTGTAATGAGGGTCAGGGAAGCATTGTTGATCAAAGAGGGGAGTGCTTCGGGTACCAATACCTTGCAGATGATCTGTATGGTAGTGGCACCCATAGAACGTGCGGCCTCGATAATACCGTAAGGGATCTCCAAGAGACTGTTTTCGACGAGTCTTGCAACGAAAGGAACTGCTCCTACGCTTAAGGGAACAATAGCTGCCTGCATACCGATGGATGTGCCGACCAATATTCGGGTAAAAGGTATCATCCATACAATCAATATAATGAAGGGGATGGAGCGAAAGGTATTCACGAAAAAAGCTAAGATGCCATTTAAGGTTTTGTTTTGTAGCAATTGACGATCTCGAGAAATAAAAAGCAGAATGCCGATAGGCAGCCCGAGCAAAAAGCTGAAAAATCCAGATACAAAGGTCATGAACAGGGTTTCCCATGTGCCTTTTGCCAATAACCAAAATATAAACTCAGACATACGCTATTATTCGATAAGTAATGAAGGATTTAACAGTTCTTTGGCGGTGGAGGTTACGGGATGGGCAAATAGCTGTTCTACTGTATTGTGCTCGACAATCTTTCCGTCGGATATCACAGCAGCCTTATGACAAATGGAGCGGACAACTTCCATCTCGTGCGTGATGAGCACAATGGTAATGCCCAACTCGCGGTTTATCCTATTCAAGAGAGCCAGGATAGATCGGGTCGTTTGTGGGTCCAATGCACTGGTAGCCTCATCGCACAATAGGATGTCTGGATTGGACGCTAATGCACGGGCAATGGCAACACGTTGTTTTTGTCCTCCGGATAGACTGGCCGGGTATTCGTCTTTTTTTTCAGTCAAGTCTACAAGCGAAAGTAGATGATGGACTTTATCGGTTATATATTTTTTGTCGATTTTACCTAATTGGAGCGGGAAGGCGATATTTTCGAAGACCGTGGCCGAGGACAGCAGATTGAACTGTTGAAAGATCATGCCCATTTTTCGTCGGTAGGGTATCAGTTGCTTTTCATTGAAGTGTACGATATTGGTGCCGCCAAGATATACAGCTCCCGATGTCGGGCGTTCCAATAGATTGATCGTACGTATCAATGTGCTTTTCCCCGACCCGGAATAGCCGATGATGCCATAAATATCACCTTTGTCTATACTTAGATCAATTCCTTTCAGGGCATGGATATCCTTGCCTTTTTTATGAAAAACCTTATGGACCTGCTCTAATCGGATCATAAATATGTATGTCGTACGTTGATCTTTTTTGCAAACTTAGATAAAGTTGCTTTTATATGCAATTATAATCAAGTTCAATAAAAAAGCAACTTTATCGATCCCTGCCTGCCGGCAGGCAGGTCTCCTCTGCCCCACAACTGGTGCAAGCGTGCCGCTTGTGCCCGAAAGTCAAGGGTCAGTCACAAGCACCGCTGCGCTTATGCTTGCACCAGGTTTTAGGCAGACGAAAGGCAGTTGAAAAAAACAGCCGCTCCAAATGAATAGAGCGGCTGTATACAGCATATAAAAAATGGAACTATTCTTCGTTCAAAGCTTTTTGGTCCAGTGCTTCACCTGTAACTTCGGAGCGGATCTTTGCTTCCAATTCATCCATTAAATCGGGATTGTCCAGTAAGAGTGCTTTTACAGCATCGCGTCCCTGACCCAACTTGGTGTCGCCGTAGCTAAACCAAGATCCGGATTTTTTGATAATGTTGTATTCTACCCCCAAGTCGATGATCTCGCCAACCTTGGAAATACCCTCACCAAACATGATGTCAAATTCAGCTATACGGAAAGGGGGAGCCACTTTGTTTTTGACAATCTTGACCTTCACACGGTTACCAGATACCTCATCGGCATCTTTAATTTGCGAGGTACGACGGATATCCAGACGTACAGAAGCATAAAATTTCAACGCATTACCTCCGGTGGTGGTCTCTGGATTGCCAAACATCACACCGATCTTCTCGCGCAATTGGTTGATGAAGATACAGCAGCAGTTGGTTTTGGATATTGTTCCTGTTAGTTTACGCAACGCCTGAGACATCAAACGGGCCTGTAGACCCATTTTGGAATCGCCCATTTCGCCTTCGATCTCGCCTTTGGGTACCAGGGCAGCGACCGAGTCGATGACGATCACATCTATGGCACCGGAACGGATAAGATTGTCTGCGATTTCCAAAGCCTGTTCACCATTGTCCGGTTGGGAGATCAATAAATTCTCTACGTCCACACCGAGTTTTTGGGCATAGTATTTATCAAAGGCATGCTCCGCATCGATGATGGCTGCTATACCGCCTTTTTTCTGTGCTTCGGCAACAATATGTGTGGCCAAAGTTGTCTTGCCGGAAGATTCGGGCCCGTATATTTCAATGATGCGCCCCTTGGGTACTCCGCCTATTCCCAAGGCTATATCCAATCCTAAAGATCCGGTAGAGATAGCTTCAATAGGCTCTACGGCAGAATCGCCTAATTTCATGATGGTGCCTTTTCCGTAGGACTTTTCCAATTTATCTAATGTAAGCTGTAGCGCTTTTAATTTGTCTGAATTGCTCATATACTTAGTATTGTTAGGTCAAAAGTAAAACAATAAATTTTAAAAACAAAATAATTTACTAAAAAAATTAGCTTATCTGAAATCGTTGTCTCCTTCGTATAAGAAACTGTTTAACAATCATTCAAAGCTATCTCTTGTCATGCTGACAGCTTGTCCCGAAAGTATTCGGGAATAGGAAGCATCTGTTGTTATGTATGGTTTATAGATGTTTCGACAAGCCTCAACATGACAATTACCCGGTTTTTTTAAAGATTAAACAACTTTTAAATATACAATCTATTTTCTTTACTCGGATGGGGTGTGTATAACTTTAGCTTTATAGGTCTTTTCAAAGTACTTGCAAAAATAAGTGATTGGGCATATTTCGCATTTTGGCTTTCTGGCCACGCAGATATACCGACCATGTAAGATTAGCCAATGATGGGCGACAGCTATAGTTTCTTTGGGCAGGTATTTGACCAATTGCTTTTCTACGGCGAGGGGAGTAGTGGCATTGCTGGTGAGACCTAACCGGTTACTGACACGGAATACATGGGTATCTACAGCCATGGCCGGATTGTGGTACACGACCGAGGAGATGACATTGGCTGTCTTGCGCCCTACACCAGGCAATTTGACCAGGTCTTCTACCTTTTCGGGTACTGTGCCGTCAAATTCACTGATAAGTTTTTGGGCCATACCGACGAGGTGCTTGGCTTTGTTGTTGGGATAGCTGACGGATCGTATGTAGGTGAACACTTCCTCAGAAGTGCTGGCCGCAAGTGCTTCGGCATTCGGAAAACGTTCGAAAAGAGCAGGAGTGACTAGGTTGATACGTTTGTCCGTACATTGGGCCGAAAGTATGACAGCGACGAGCAACTCGTATGGGTTGCTGTAGTTCAGCTCGGTCTGTGCATCAGGATTGTGGGTGGAAAAGTATTCTACAAAGGCTTTGTATCGATCTTTCTTCAGCATAGACAAAGATACATATTTTCGTTCAATAGCTATCGAAGAAAACCTAATAACAATCCAGGGAACAGGCCCAATACCACCAACAGTACACTCATCACCACACCCAATACGAGTACAAGCGAGAAGCCAATTTTATACATCGGCTCTTCATTACTCTTCCGGAGGAAAGCGAATAGCGGTATCTTGAAGTAATAGAATAGGGAGATCACGGAGGTCAGTGCACCTACGATCAGCAGCAACAGGTGGGCAACATCCCGATAGGTTTGATACACCTCAAACACTGAGGTAAAGACCAATAATTTGCCGATAAATCCTGCGGTAGGAGGTAGGCCTACCAACGATATGCCTGCAAATGTGAAACAGGTGAAAAGTAAAGGAAACTTTTTCCCCAAACCGGCGTATGCGGGCAGGTCAACGATACCTGTGGCGCTTTCTATGCTGTCGATAAAAGCAAAGGCCGCAAGTGTCATCAAGGTGTACGCCGCCAGATAAAATAGTAATATCTCCTGGTTGTCGGTCGATAGTACCATAATAGCCATCAACAAGAAGCCTGTATGGCCAATGGACGAATATGCCATCAACCGTTTGATATTGAGCTGACGCAGAGCAATGAGGTTTCCGACCAGCATCGTGACAATGGCCACGACCACCAAAAAGAAAAAAGTAACCTCACTAAAATAAAACAACGTCGGCAACCAGGCCTGTGTCAATCTGCTGAATAGGATAATTGCCCCGATCTTGGGTACGGTAGACAAAAATGCCGTAATAGGTGTAGGCGCACCCTCGTACACGTCCGGTGTCCAAAGATGGAAAGGCACAAAACCCAATTTGAAGCCAATGCCTGTGAAGACAAAGAGGATAGCAATGGTACAGATCACGGTAGGAGCTGCTGCCAATCCTTGTATATGCTGCATGCTGACGAAATCCAGGTTTCCCGTGAAGCCATACACAAGGGACAGGCCGTACAACATGACCGCTGCCGAGGTAGAGCCAAAAAGCACGTATTTCATGGCTGCTTCGGATTGTTTTTTATTCTCCGAAAAATAGCCCACCAATATATATGAACTGATCGATACGGTCTCAATAGCGATAAAAGCCATCAGCCAGTTGCTTGTGATGGTCAGTAGGTGCAGGCCAATCCCTGCAGTCAGTAATGTGCCATAGACTTCCCCAAGTCTTTTGCGGTCCGGTTTTTCCTTAAAATGTTGCTGCACGAAGATACAGACCATCAGCAACGCAAAAACAATAAGCATACGGGCATATACCGAAAAATTGTCAATGCGCAACATATCAAAGAATCCGGCGACACTATTGTCCAATTGACCGCAAAGATATAAGAACGATGCCAGCAAGCCCCCCAGGCTGATCGCATAGGAAGAGTGTTTCCAAACCTTATCCAAAAACAGTGTCGCCAGAACAGATAACAGGAAAGCACCAATCAAAGCTATTTCGGGCTTGAACAGTGGGATAGACTGTACGATATGGTCTATAATGCTCGGTAGGCTGTGTACAAAATCGTTCATCCTAATCTATAGCTGTGCCGTAATCAATGAAACAAGGTTAAGTACTGAAGTGTTCATTTTATCAAACACCCAGGAGGGCATTATACCCAAAACCAAGGCCAGTGCCAGTGCCGGGAATAAGATGCTTTTTTCGCGTAAGCTTAGATCTTTGAGTTTCGAAGCCCATTCTTCGCCACCTTTCAGACGTGTCTGTCCAAAATACATACGTTGCAATGTCCACAGGAAATAAGCTGCGCTCAACAGGATACCTACCGAACCGGCAATAGCCATCCATCTGGGGATACCCGTACCCACGCTTTCGGCATTGAAACTCCCGATAATGACAAATGCCTCTCCAATAAAGGCCGAAAATCCGGGCAAACCCAATGACGCGAAAAATGCAATAGCCACATATCCTGTATATTGGGGCATCAGACCCGCCAGCCCTCTAAAATTGTAGATATATCGATCATGTACACGATCGTACAATACGCCCACAAGGAAGAACAGCGCAGCCGAGAGAAAACCGTGGCTGATCATCTGGAATAAGGCCCCGGAAACGCCTTCGGCGGTCAAAGAGGCCAATCCCAACAGGACGAAGCCCATGTGTGAGACGGACGAGTAGGCGATCATACGTTTGAGATCCTTTTGGGCCAGGGCGTTCAATGCACCGTATAGTATAGAGACAACGCCGATTAAGCCCAGCCACCAATTGGCATCGGCGGTAGCATCCGGAAAAATACTCATGCAGACACGAATGATACCGTATCCACCGATTTTCAATAGAATTCCTGCCAGTACAATGGATATCGGTGTGGGAGCCTCGACGTGAGCGTCAGGCAACCATGTATGTAAAGGCACAATAGGCACCTTAATGGCAAAAGCAACGAAAAGTACGATAAACCCAATCATTCTCGCAGGTATGCCCCATATCGTATGGCTGTTGTCCAAATAGGCGAAAAACGAACCTTCCACATAGTTGTTCGGATTCATCATGTGGAGCATATTGAAGGTATGCGCCCCGGTATCCGGATTGATAACCGAGAAATATAGCCCTACGATGACCAATAACATGAATACGGAGCCGAATAGGGTATAGATGAAAAACTTGATGGCGGCATATTCCCGGTTTGCCCCGCCCCAGATACCGATCAGAAAATACAGTGGGAACAGCATGACTTCATAAAAGATATAGAACAAAAAGAAGTCCAGAGCTGCGAAAATACCCATCACGGCCATATTCAGCAACATCAATAAAGCAAAATACCCTTTCGGACTTTTTTGGATATTCCAGGAGGAGCCTACAGCCATCAGCATGACCAGGCTACTGAGGACAAGCAAAGGCAGGGACACGCCATCCACACCGATGAAATAGTCTATTTCGAGCCGTCCCAGACTTCCTATATCCAGGTGTATCCAAGGCAGCTGTTCCACAAATCGATAGCCCGATACCTGGTTGATCCCTGTAGCACTTCCGTCAAATTGTGTGTACATGTAGCCCGACAACAACAGCTGCAGGACAGTAAAAAACAAAGCAATATATTTAAAGCTACTTTGTAGTGATCTTGGCAACAGCAATATAAGAAATGTCGCGGCCAAAGGTAAAAATATGAGTAGAGAGAGTAATCCCATCTTATCGAAAAATCAAATAAACTATTCCTATTAAAATAATGGTAAATGCAAATCCCAGGTAATTTTGGATACGCCCGTTTTGTACCCAACGCAGTAAGTGGCCGATATAATACGTTGTACCGGCTATGGTATTGACAAGACCATCTACGATATACCGATCTATCCAATCGATAGCACGAGATATACTTCTTGCTACATAGGCAGCCCCATTGACCGTACCATCTACAATATGTCTATCCCACCAGTAGCTGAACCGGGTGAGAGACATTGTGCTATCCACAAAGGCCTTTTTGTATAATTCGTTCAATCCCAACTGCCGCTCCCCCCAGATAAGGAAAGCACTGTCCGAACGAAGAGGATATCTGTTTTTGACGTACCAGTTCCACCCTACGAGCCAGACCAATACCGTACCTAATGTGAGTAACGTGGGGATAGCAAGATGCAAGCTGTGTACTTCTGCAAAACTGTATTGTACGGAAAAACCCTCCAATATCCCTGCTTGATGATAAGAGAATGGGTTGAATGAAAAGACGAAGAAAAAACAGCATATACCTAGGAAAAACATCGGTATCAACATCTGTCTAGGTGCTTCATGCAGATCGACATGCTGTTGTTCATTTTTTGGAACACGAAGCGTGCCAAAGAAAGCTTTGAACATCAGACGTCCTATATAGAATGCTGTCAATAGGCTTACGAAGACTAAGGTAATGGGTAGGATGATAAACAGTCCACCTTGATGGGTAGCCCATTCAAAAGCTGAAATAACAATGGCATCTTTGGAAAGGTAACCCGACGTCAAGGGGAATCCCGCCAGAGCCATGGAGGCCATTCCCATCAGTACGAAGGTTTTAGGCATATACTTCCGTAATCCACCCATATTTCGAAGATCTTGGGGGTCAAAATCCTGCCCGCTGTGTTCCTTGTGATGAGCCATTTCATGAATGACCGCTCCGGCACATAGGAACAGAAGACATTTGAAGAAGGCATGTGTGGCCAAATGGAAGATGGCTGCGTCCCATGCACCTATACCGACCGCCACCATCATGTACCCTAACTGAGAGACAGTCGAAAAAGCCAGTACTTTCTTGATGTCGTATTGGCATAATGCAAAATAAGCTGCCGATAATGCGGTAATACTACCGATAATGGCAATGAGCAGCAGGACAAGGTCATTAAACAGCGGAAAAATACTACTGACCAAAAAGACCCCGGCTGCAACCATAGTCGCCGCGTGTATGAGAGAAGATACAGCTGTCGGACCTTCCATCGCATCGGGCAGCCATACATGTAGCGGAAACTGAGCCGATTTGGCCATCGCCCCGATAAAGAAGCATATACCCGCTGCTGTAATCAATCCGGTATTTTTATCTATCCCCTGTGCAAAAATGCCTGCGTCCCCAAATAGTTCTAACAGATCCCAGGTTCCGAAAAGGCTAAAGATAATGGACAGGCCGATAAGAAAACCCAGATCGCCAATACGGTTGACAAGGAATGCTTTCTTGTTGGCCTCCGTTGCCGTATTCTTCGTAAACCAAAAGCCAATCAATAGATAAGAAGCAAAACCCACCAATTCCCAGAAGATGTACAGCATAAACAGATTCTTGGAGACGGTCAGCCCCAGCATAGCAAAACAAAACAGGCTCAGATACATCCAATATCGGTGTATACCCGGGTCACCTTTCATATAGGCTTTCGAATAGATATGTACGGGCAGCGCAATAATACAGACGATGAACTGCATCAGTACGGTCAGGTTGTTGAGCAATATACCGATCGTCACGGTCTTATTGCCGATCGTAAACCAATCTACGGTATAAGATACAGGGGCTTTCTGCCAGATATCTGTAAAGACAAAAAGGCCACTGATCAGGGTGGATAGTATAATGGCTGCCAACGAAAAGATACCCGAAATAGATTTTTTGCCCAGGAGCGCCTGGATCAGGAAAGCCACGAAGGGAAGGCCAACAACAAGTATGCTGGCAGGAATGGGCGATATGTTGAATAAACCACTCATTGTTCGTCAATCACGCAGGTCGGTTATGTTGTCTGGATTGATAGTTTTGTAATGTCGATATACGTTCAATATAATAGCCAGGCCCACAGCGACAGCTGCTGCTGCAAGTACGATGGCAAACAGGGCAAAAACCTGTCCGCTATAATGGAGTTTGTCGTATTTTCCGAAAGCTACAAAATTAAGGATAGCCGCATTGATCATCAGCTCAATACCGACAAGGATCATGATGGCATTCCGTTTGGCAAGTACAGCATAGAGCCCTATGCAGAATATGCAGGCGCTGACGATCAGAAAATGTGTCAAAGTAATCACCTGTCATCCTCCTTTCGCGATAGTTGTGAAGCCCCGATGAGTGCCATCAATAGAAAAATCGAAATCACTTCAAAAGGCAGAATATACTGTGTCATGAATTTTATACCCAATTGATGGATATTATTGTCCGTAGATTGAATGATTTGTTTTGTTTTTATATTGTGTGTGATCCAATCGGGTGTTTGTTGATGCCACTCCACGATACCATATATCATCACAGCTAAAAAACCGATTACCAGGAGGATCGATTGCGTATTGGGCATATCCACAAATTTCCCCGAAATCGCTTGCAGATCTTTCAACAATTCTTTGTTGGAAAGCATGAAGGCGAATATCATCAGTATCAATACACCGCCTACATATACCAATATCTGTGTGATGGCGACGAAGTCTGCCAAGGCAAACAGGAATAATCCGGCCAAAGCAAATAAGGTAATAAAAAAAAGAAATAGGGCACGTGCCGTATTTTTGAGGCTTACGACCAATAGGGCAGATACGATGGCCAGTGCCGCAAAGGTGTAAAACAACAGTTCTTCCATCTTATTTCTTTTTGGCTGCCTCCTTTTCAGCTTGGAAACGTGTCCATTCTTCTTTACGTTGGGCAATATCTTCTTCGCTCATCTCTGCAAACCCATAGATCAGATCAGTCAATTTTGTCGTGCTGCGGTCGTATTGATCGGTCATCGTGATACACTCTGTAGGACAGACTACCGTACATAATCCGCAGTACATACACTTGGCCATATCAATATTGAATTTGGCTGCATACAGACGTTTCACACTGCCGTCCGAGGTTTTGCCGATTGCTTCGGGTGATTTGACGGCTTCGATCTCGATACAATCTACAGGGCAAGCCTTGGCACAGAGATCACAGACAATACAATCGTCGATCTCTACGTCCAACTGATAACGGGCAACTTCGGGAATAGGCATTTTTTCTTTGGGAAACTGAACGGTCGTCACACCTTGACCCTGCTCAAAATAATCGTCCCGGCGAATATCCAACACCTGTCGCTGTTGCCTTGCCGCAAAGAGGTGCCTGACCGTCAAAAGTAATCCTTTTACAGCTGTCGTAACTCCTTGTATCGTTGTTTTTAAGATCATTTTTTTCAGTGGTCAGTGATCAGTTGTCAGTGATCAGTAGCCTTTCAACCTTAAACCATTACTAAGTATACGCTTCTCTTCTCGCCAATCATTTTCAAATCTCCAAATCATACAATTTCCAAATTCTCTACACCATCACCAAAATACGCCACAATCCCGAAATAGCCATACAGATAAAAGCTACAGGAATCATGATTTTCCAACATAGATCCATCAACTGATCGGCTCTGAAACGGGGCAATGTCCACCGTATCCACATCTGCACACCGACAATAAATAAAGATTTGCTCAATGTCCAAAATATACCCCAAAATGGCCCTGTTGTCCAGTCAGCCAATTTCAGCGCACCCATATTCGGTAAAGGCGTATTCCATCCTCCCAAAAAAATAACTGCGCCCAACATGGTTACCAAAAACATCATGGCATATTCGGCCAGAAAGACAAAGGCAAACCGTATTCCTCCATATTCCGTATGAAATCCACCGATCAATTCACTTTCCGCCTCCGGAATATCAAATGGGGCACGGTTGCACTCGGCCAGTGTGGCAATGAAAAAGATAACATATACCACTATAAGATGAGGGGCTTGAAAAATATTCCAGGCCAATATCCCGCCTATTTCGGTGACGTTCCAAAATCCAAAGAAGAAAATATCTTCCTGCGCCAGCACACCTTGTTGGAAAGCGATTTCGTTCAGATTAAGCGTTTGGGTAATCATGACTGCGGCAATCAGGGAAAGCCCAACAGGTATTTCGTACGAAACCATCTGTGCAATAGCACGAATTGATCCCAGTAGAGAGTACTTGTTGTTTGATCCCCATCCGGCCATGAGTATGCCGATAGCATCTATAGATACGACTGCCATGATAAAAAACAGTCCTGTATTTGTGTTGGCAGGAAGAAGGTCTGGCCCCCAGGGCATGACAGCGAAACCTACAAATACCGCGGCAAAAATGACTATAGGAGCCAGGGCAAATAGGATCCGGTCTGCTGCAGCGGGTGTGATAAACTCTTTTTGGAGTAGCTTTAGAATATCTGCAATAGTTTGCAACAGGCCATATTTGCCTGTTTCCATCGGCCCCAGACGGTCTTGTACAAAGCCCGCTATTTTACGTTCTGCATACACGGCAAATAACGTAAATAAGGCTATAAAGCCAAATATAGCGATAGGAACAATGATATGGATCAATAGCTCGGCCAATGCGTACTTTAGATTGATTCTAATTGCTTGCAAACATAAGCAAAACCTTGGAAAAGAACGATAATATTTTAAAAATATACTAAATCGGTAGATTTTATTGGGAATAGATGGCTTAACTAAATGACATTGAACTTGCGACAGTAAGGAAGTAAGGGTGTTAAGAAATGTTAAACTAAAGAATGATCACACTAAAAAGCTGCTTTTCTCGTTTTTAGAGTAAAAGCAATAAAAAGTATAATTCATAGTTTCATAATTTAAGTTAATAATTGGTTTGGTTAAGGTCCCGGAGCATTCCCCGCTTCGGGATTTTTTTTGCGACTTTTGTAAGATTTTTAAGCTACATGTTAGGTGTGATTCAAAAAAACTGGAGAGATGTTGCATAAAAGAAAAAAATAATTTTGTAATTTTGCAGGGTCAGATTTAAAGAGACAGCATTGATTTAAAATGTATTGTAGCAAAGATTATACAGGCCTTATTGCCCAAGCTTGCCATCACAAGCTTGTCGGTATTGCTATGACATCTAACCACAGATTGAGCTGTCCTGTCCTACGATTTCGACGACCTATTCTGCCTCGGGCCTGATGGAGGAGAGGCAGGCTAATTCGGAGGGGGGATTCATCCGGCTCGATGAGTTTCGAAAAATCCAGTTTATTTTATTGATTGCGCACCTTGGGTGCCATAATTAAATAGGTCGACACTTTAAATGACAATTTCAGATTTTTTAATTATTCCAGCCACAGCAGAACATATCAAGTATGCTGAGCAGATCTGTGAGGAGATGTTTGAGTCCGCAAAAGCTCGTGGGACAGGTATTGCACGTCGTAAGCCTGAATACGTGGCTAAAAAGATGGAAGAGGGCAAAGCGGTCATCGCTCTTCATAAGGATGGGACTTGGGCAGGATTCTGCTATATCGAAACCTGGAGCCATGGGGATTATGTCGCCAACTCAGGACTGATTGTGAATCCAGAGTTTCGCAAAGTGGGATTGGCTAAAGCGATCAAAAAACGTATATTTGATCTTTCGCGCGAAAAATATCCGAAATCTAAGATATTTGGGTTGACCACAGGACTGGCGGTCATGAAGATCAATTCAGATCTGGGCTACGAACCGGTTACCTATTCGGAGCTGACGCAGGACGAAGAGTTTTGGAAGGGGTGTCAGAGCTGTATCAACTACGATATCCTAATGAGCAAAGATCGTAAAAACTGCATGTGTACGGCTATGCTTTGGGATCCTGTAGAAAAAGAACGGGAATTGAAAGAAAAGATCCAACGCCGGGCAGAGGCTAAGGAGCGTTTGGATCGGATTTCCAAAAAGCAATCTTTATTGAAACGGATCGAAGCAAAATTGTGGAAATCGACAAAGAAATTTGTCGCAATCGTGTTTCCTGTGGGGATAAAGCCTGTAAAAGGATTTTAATTTATTGGATTTGCAGACTTACTTTAGACACTGTCTAAAAGATTAAAAAATGAACCAACAGTGCTTTTTTGTTATGCTGAATGAAATGAAGCATCTGTCTGCTTCACAGATTTTAGATGCTTCGGCAAGCCTCAGCATGACAATAGCTCATCAATAAAAACAAAAAATATACAGATGAAAAAAGTAGTTTTAGCATTTAGTGGTGGTTTGGATACCTCCTTTTGTTGTATCTATCTATCCAAAGATTTAGGACTGGAAGTCCATTCTGTTGTTGTCAATACCGGAGGTTTTTCCGAAGAGGAAATCAAGCACATCGAGAAGCGTGCCTATGAGCTGGGTGTAAAATCACATACGACAATCGACGAAACCGAAAACTACTATCGTGAAACTATCAAATATCTAATATTTGGTAATGTCCTTAAAAACGCTACTTATCCGTTGTCGGTATCGGCCGAACGTGTATGTCAGGCTACGGCCATAGCCAATTATGCCAAGAAAATAGGTGCCGAATGTGTGGCCCATGGGTCCACGGGAGCCGGCAATGATCAGGTGCGTTTTGACATGATCTTCAACACGTTGATACCCGGTATCGAAATCATCACACCTATTCGCGATCTAAAGCTGTCCCGTGAAGCTGAAATCGAATACTTGGCCAAACACGGCTTTCCATACAGTGCCGAAAAAGCCAAATACTCCATCAACAAGGGGCTATGGGGCACGTCGGTCGGAGGCGCCGAAACCTTGACATCAAATCAATATCTACCCGAAGCAGCATGGCCTACACCGGTCACTTCTACCGAACCTCAGCAAGTTATCATCGGTTTTGAAAAAGGTGAGCCGGTGGCATTGAACGGACAGAAAATCGGTGCGGTGAAAGTAATCCAGCAGTTACAGGATTTGGCGCAGCCCTATGGTATCGGACGGGATATACACGTAGGTGATACGATCATCGGTATCAAAGGGCGTGTAGGCTTCGAAGCAGCAGGGCCATTGATCCTGATCAAAGCACACCATACGTTGGAAAAACACACCTTGACCAAGTGGCAACTTTCCTGGAAAGACCAGATAGCAGCTTTCTATGGCAACTATATGCACGAAGGACAGATGCACGACCCGGTCATGCGGGATATCGAGGCGTTTCTTCAAAGTGCGCAGTCTACTGTGACGGGACGTGTTATCGTAGAGTTGCACCCGTACCGTTTTGTCATTATCGGTATAGAGTCGGAGCACGATTTGATGGCCAGTAAATTCGGTAGCTACGGAGAGATGAATGAAGGCTATACCGGAGATGATGTCAAAGGCTTCTCCAAGATATTCGGCAACCAGACCTTGATCTGGCATAAGGTAAATAGTGGTCAGTAGTAAATTGTCAGTGTTCAGCTCTATAGACTGATACTTATCACTTACAACTTATCACTTACAACTAAAATAAATATGAAAAAAATCAAAGTAGGCATAGTCGGTTCGGCTGGATATACAGGAGGAGAGCTATTACGCATCTTGATTTACCATCCCGATGTAGAGATTGTATTTGCCAATAGCCATTCCAATGCAGGAAATAAGCTGTATGCCGTACACAATGACCTTTTCGGTGATACTGAACTGGAATTTTCATCGGATTTCCATTCCAATATCGATGTTTTGTTTCTCTGTGTAGGACATGGAGATGCGCGTAAATTTTTGGAAGCAAATACCATTGATCCTTCCGTCAAGATCATTGACCTATCCCAAGATTATAGATTGCGTGCCAACACGGCCTACCAAGGTCAACATTTCGTGTATGGACTTCCCGAACTGAATAAGGAAGTCATCCGTAAAGCACAATATATTGCCAATCCCGGTTGTTTTGCCACCAATGTGCAGTTGGCTTTGCTGCCTTTGGCCAGTGAGGGACTGCTTCCCGACCAGATTCACATCAATGCGACGACAGGTTCTACCGGTGCAGGGCAAAAACCTACACCTACATCCCATTTTTCCTGGAGAAACAACAATCTCTCGGCTTATAAATCTTTCGAACATCAACACTTGCAGGAAATTTCAGAATCTCTGGATCAGTTGCAGAATGGTTTTCTGCCCCAATCGGACAAGTCCCTGCTGGAGCGGGCTATGTCCAGGATCAATATGATTCCTCAACGGGGTGCTTTCCCACGGGGAATTTTCTCTGCCATTTACCTGGATTCCTCCTTGAGTGAAGAAGAAGCGTATGCTCTTTACGAGACATACTATACTTCTCATCCTTTTACATCCGTAAGTAAGGCAAATATTGATATCAAACAGATTGTCAATACCAACAAGTGTATTCTGCATTTGGAAAAACATGGTGACAAATTGCTGATCCTCAGTATTACGGACAACCTGGTGAAAGGGGCTTCAGGTCAGGCTGTCCAGAACATGAATCTGATGTTTGGCCTCGATGAACGCGCGGGATTAAATCTGAAGAGTGTAGGGTTTTAAGACATTTCTTTATTCCTTATATTTGTTTCATGATCAGCGTAACAGCAAATACCATTTTCCAACGTGCTATCAATGATTACCACGTTCATGATGAAATAGATCATCCTATGGTCAATCCTTACGACAGCAGCTCTTTGGAGCACTTGCTCTATCTGAAATGCTGGATCGATACAGCGCAATGGCACATGGAAGATGTGGTGCGTAATCCGGAAATAACTCCCGAGGACGGTCTTTATTGGAAAAGACGGATAGATCAGCAAAATCAAGTTCGTACCGATACCGTAGAATACATAGACAGCCATTATCTGCATAAATTTGCAGATGTACAACCGCAAGACGATGCCAAGGTCAATACGGAAAGTCCGGCCTGGGCCATAGACAGACTGTCTATTCTGGCCTTGAAGATCTACCACATGGAGCGGGAAACGCAGCGAACCGATGTAGAGGAAGCGCATATTGCCGCCTGCCAGCAAAAACTGGACATCCTGCTGGAACAAAGAAAAGACCTTTCTCAAAGTATTGATGAACTGCTGGAAGATATTGCAGCAGGTAGAAAATACATGAAGGTGTACAAGCAGATGAAAATGTATAATGATCCTACATTGAACCCTGTTCTTTACGGCTCGCAAAAGTAACCTGATAAGATGAAGCGTATCCTCGTAACCCGATTTTCAGCTATGGGCGACGTAGCTATGGTCGCTTCAGTATTGAAGGAATTTCAGGCACAACATATGGACACCGAGATCATTATGGTTTCGCGCAAGCTATTCAAGGCTTTTTTCGAGCATATCCCGCGTGTGATATTCCATACGATTGATCCTAAAGTCAAGCATCGTGGAATAGAGGGATTATTCAGGCTCTTTCAAGAACTCCGGGCTTACAAGCCCGATTTTGTTGCAGACTTGCACAACAACCTCAGATCCAATGTTCTAAATAAGTTGTTCGCTTGGAGGGGCTATCCTGTCCGTATCTTGGATAAGGGGAGAGCAGCGAAAAAAGAACTGATCAGAAAACGCAACAAAATATTGAAGCCACTGCGCCCCATGACTGAATGTTATGCAGACGTATTTCGACAATTTGGTTTTGCAATGGATCTTTCCCACCATCTTCAAAAGGAACCTCGTCTTATCCCTAATGGGTTATTGGGCTTACTGGCCTCGGACCAAATAAAAATAGGTGTAGCACCTTTTGCCCAGCATCCGTATAAGGTGTTTGATTTGGAAAGCATGGAACAAGTCATCCAATACTTATCTGAAAACAACTATACTGTATTTCTCTTTGGGGGAGGAACCAAAGAAAAAGAAATAGGTGAGGAGTGGAGAAAGAAATATGCGGGTGTACAAAATACCATTGGACAATTTTCACTCCGCCAGGAACTGGATATCATCGCTCATTTGGATCTCATGATCAGTATGGACAGTGCGGGTATGCACATGGCTTCCCTTATGGGGACGAGGTGTGTATCGATATGGGGGGCGACGCACCCTTTTGCGGGATTTTTGGGTTATGGACAGTCTTTGGAAGATTGTATACAGGTAGAACATCCGAACAGACCAAGTTCTATATATGGCAACAAACCGTGTGATTGTGATGGTGTGGAAGCGATAGATTTAGTAACTTCGGGCATGGTTATTCAACACATCAACAAAATATGCGGATAGGATTTGATGCCAAGCGATACTTTTTGAATAACACAGGTCTGGGAAACTATAGCCGTGACTTGATCCGTATGCTTGAGGTACATTATCCCGAACACACCTACATAAAATATACGCCTAAGTTTGCCCAACCACAAGTAGAAGGAGACGATGTTTTTGGACAAGATAGGTTGCCACGAACAAAAACAAGCCTTTTATTTCCCCGACTTTGGCGGCGTCAATGGATTGTCAATGATCTCAAAAGGGACAAAATCGATATTTATCATGGACTTTCGGGTGAAATCCCTATCGGTCTCGAAAAAGCCCGCATCAAATCCGTGGTGACCATACATGATCTGATTTTCTTGAGATTTCCAGAGCTATATAAGCTTGTCGATAGAATAATCTATGACAAAAAGTTCAAATATGCTGTTCGCCATGCCGATAAGATCGTGGCGATAAGTCAGCAGACCAAAGAAGATATCGTACAGTTTTATGACATACCTAAGCAAAAGATCGAAGTCATCTATCAAGGTTGTCACCCGGCATTCAAAACTGTCAAAACAGAAGCCGACAAGGCTGCTATCCGTAAAAAATACAATTTTCCCAAGAATTTTATCCTAAATGTAGGTTCAATAGAACCAAGAAAAAATGCCTTTCAGCTAGTCAAGGCGGTGGAAAACATGGATATACCGTTGGTTATTATCGGTAAGGAAACCAAATATGCACAGGAGATTCATCAATACATCCAGCAAAAAGGGTTGCAGAACAAAGTGTATATTCTACAGGGATTTACTATGGGAGAATTGGCTACTATATATGCGATGGCGGATATATTTGTGTATCCTTCCAAATATGAAGGCTTTGGCATCCCGATTATCGAGGCTTTGTATGCAGGAACTCCGGTCATTACGAACGGGACAGGGGTATTTCCTGAAGCTGGAGGGCCTTTTTCCTGTTATGTAGATCCAGAGAATATCGAGGAGCTATCCCAGGCTATCGGTACCGTTCTGTCCGATAGCGATCTGCGCCGAAAAATGAGCGAACAGGGCCGGATCTACGCACAACGGTTTAACGATGATGTGCTCGCTAGACAATGGATCGAGCTTTATCAATCAGTTTAGTAGGGGCAAAAAATCTTTTGCCCATTGCTGGCACACGAACCGAGTGGAGCGAGCTCACGAAAGGTAATCCTTTCGTGTGCCTATCTTGCCCCATTTATATCATGCGGTAAAATCAAAATATTTCCGCAATACCTTTAACGCAATAATATCCTCTCTTTTCTTGTTTTTGAATTGTCCTATATAGTCATGGGCATTTCTGACGATGGCCATCGCTTTATCGTCGTGTCGGATAAAGTAGTCTAATCTCTCTTCCAGATCCGAATAGTCATCTTTGATGCAGATAAAATGGTAATCCGGTACAAGTCTTCCCTCCATAAACCATGTTTCGTATTTGGGTAGAGGCATGACCGCTATGGAATTGGAAGACATGATCCATTTGAGATTGGTGGCCACATCATTCCCCTCCAAGGCCAAAATAAATTTGTAGCGAAGGTGACCACTTATGGATAGGTAATCCGGATCCGAAGGAAGAGCTGCTTTTTTCAAGTCGCATAGTGGGTGATCCTTATACATTTCAAAAAAACGTGCTCGATGGAGCTGGCTGAATCCACTTCTCCCGACCAGCATATTGGCTTTTTGGTGAAATGGAATATGATCTTTTATAAAATTGAAATGCCTGGCTTTATCCAGATTCAGTAAGACCGAATTTGTATTGTCTCCCGCTACAGGCCTGCTCTTGACCAGGGTCGGAAATTCCGGAACATGTATGATATCTCCGGGCAAAATATGGAACCGGAGCCGCGGATCAAAATACCGTAAATACTCCTTGCTATCAAAATAATAGACCCTTATGTGGTTAGGTATCTTGTAGCTTCCTATTGCTATGGCCTGCTCGCCTAGGGTTTTGACTTCTCCAAGCTTGTTGTAATAGTTGATCCGCTCCTCCACATAAGATAGATCTTGTCGATGATCCTGAGTAAGCAATTTTCGGAGCCTGCATCTGGTCAATCTTCCCGGTACCAGCTCCCTTAGAATGGCCTTGATATAATAATAGACTTTATTATTCTTATTCCTTAAAAAAATCCTTTTAAAGTTCATAGAGCTCATAGATTCATTCGCCTGGATTATTATGGAATTGCCAACTATTTTTTCTTCTCACCCAACTAAGCTTAGTTGTTATTTTAATAGTCTATTGTATATATCCCAATACTGAAGAGCTGCGTTCTGCCAGGTGAATTGAGATGCCCATTGTTTTATTTCCTTTTCTTTGGAAGGAAAATTAATAAGTTCCATTAATTTGTTCTTCCCAAAATCCATTAAATCATCCGGCTCCATGCTTTCCATATAAAATGCTTCTTTACCCCCAATTTCTGGTAGGGATGTATGCTTGGAAAGTAAAACTTTCTTGCCAAATGACATAGCTTCTATCACAGGGAGACCGAATCCTTCCGCGATGGAAGGAAAAACAAACAGTGCACAATTCTTCAGATAATTGTACTTTTCTGCTTCGGTGACAGGACCGGTCAATACCACACGATCTGCAACATTTAGTTTAGCCGCGATATCCTGTATTTTTTTATGATAGTCAGGCTCATGCACTATCCCGCTGATGATCAACTTCAAGTCATTGCCCACCAACAAATAGGGAAGAACATGAAAATTTTTCTTTCGATTGACCGTACCTATCGTAAAGATATAATCTTGATCCAAAGGACTGGAACCTGTGAGCAAATTCTGTAGTAGGTTGGGATCGATATTATTGCCGTTATAGATGACGCTGACCTCTTTTCCTTTTAGATCACAGTAATCTTCAAGATCACGTTTTACATAATTTGAGATTGCTACGATTTCATCTGCCCGATCTAGGGTGTGTTGTATCTTTTTTAGATATCCTTCGATCTTTTGTGGAGACTTTCCTTCTTTCAAAAAATTCAAGTCATGTATAGTCGATACAACCTTTAGGCTTTTGTGACGTGGTAAATAAGAGGTGAGTTGAAAGGTAGAATGCCAGATTGAAAAATTACGCAATCTCGGCATAAAAAATTTTTGTAATGAATATTGATCTATATACTGCCTATCAGGACCGAATATCTTAGGCATCTTAGCGTTTAGGTAAAAAAATAATTCCTTGTCCTTAGGGCATTGGTCTACGATAGCATTTCCTAGATTTAAGCAAAAATGATACAGTCCAGTGTGCGGATATTTCATTCGTTCTGCATCAAATATAATCTTGCTTTTTTTCATACTATGTGTTTTTTTGACCAAAAATACTTTTTTTATTTCAACAACAGAATAAAATAGTCGTTCATAGATATGCCATGTTCATTAAACAAGAACAAATCTGTATTTTTATCGATAGGTTATGTTTTTGAGACAAAAGCAATACTATTTTCAAATTTGTCCAAAACTTTTTTCCAAGTATAATGATCCGACACATATTGTTTTGCCTTTTTTCCTTCTTCCGCTAAATCTCTCTCGGACTTTAAGATATAGTGTTCAAGCGATTTGAAAAAAGACTCTGGTGAGTTGTATGAAAGACCAGTTTGACTTTTAAAGATATGTGCGTACAGTACCTCACATTCTTCATTCACAATAACAGGTATTTCTTCATACATCGCTTCCAAGGTTACTAAAGAAAGGCTTTCATAAAATGAAGGCATAATCATTGCTCTGGCATTTCGCAAAAGCGTATACTTTAGTCCTTCATCAATAAACCCTGTATACATAATAGCAGGGTGATCGTAGCTTTTCTCCATATAATTTTTTCCTACGAGCACCAGCTTATATTCTTTATATTCAGGATATTTATCTTGGAATTGTATAAAATATTCCAGCATCTGATCACAGCCTTTATGTACATCGATACGCCCTATGTATACAAAATATTTTTTTTGCTGAAGTGTATCGGGAAGTACACCTTCTTCTCCTCTATATTTTTCTATGCCTACCCCAGCTATATCACTTTGTTTAGTAGGGTTTTTAAAATGACTTTCTATCAGCTTCTTCTCGGACTCCGTATTGTACATGATAAATTTTGGTACGGAGAATATATTTGTGTACGGCAGTGTGTAAAGAAGTGGTTCATCATGGGCAGTAGGAATAAAGATGGCTTTGTCTTTCACTAGTGGCATCCCTTTAAAAGTAGGATAATACAAATAGGTAAAGAAAATAAAAGCATCAAACTGTTCCTTATGCTCTTTTATGTATCTAATCAACTCAGGGCAATAGGGCCCCTGTCCAATAATCCAATTCTCTACTTCCTGAGGTCTAACCCGTGTAATGTTGAATTTTTTATCTAAAAAATCAAATACACCTAGTCTTTTTAAGATTTTAAAATATTTTCTCTTTTTACTTATAGCTCTACGCGCTACGCGGGTTCTTCTCGGAGGTGTGCGAAGTGTTGGAAATCGATGGACATGTATTCCATTAATTACTTCTACACCCGCAGAATAGTGATTAGCCCAGGAACCATAATCTAAAGCTGTGGTCGTCAGTACTTGTACTTTATATTGTTGTGAAAGCTGTTCTGCCAATAGCCGAGCATGGTATTCTGCACCACCGTTTACTTCCAAACCATATCGTTGAACTATGATTGCTACTTCCTTATTCATGCGTCTTTAAAGTTCTATTTATCTGTCCAATTTTAGCTAACCTATTTCTTTTCCTTATTGCTTGGGAGAAACAACAAAATGAGATCCATAAAACTTTTTAAAATGCGATAAGCAAATGGAAAAGTCTGGATGTATTCGAAATGTGTTTGTCTTTTGTGTGTGGGGCTTCTTAATTCTTTCAAGATCGTATATTCTTCCCAAAATTGAGGTAATCTCTCTTTAATGAAGATCTCTCTTTCGTTTAAATTCTTTGCAGCCATAGCAGGATCCGAAGATATGCCATGCATATCATAGTATGCCATGTCCCGATCTATATATTTAAACTTAACATTTCTCAGTAAAAATAGCTCTACGAAATACTGCCAATCGGAAGTAATTTCCATGTTTTCATCATATAATCCGTATACATCGAACAGTTTTCTGTTTATGGCAGTTGCTTGATGACTCAATGAATTAAAGAACCAAAAGGACAAATTTAAATCTTCCGGTTGTTTAAGTTGAACTTGATTGTTGGATTGAAAAAGGCCAATAGAATTGCCATAATATACTCCGTATTCGCTTGATGTGATATTGTCGACATAGGCTGTCAATGTATGTGTATCGTAAAACCGATCCCCACTATTCATAAAAATGACATAATCTCCACTGGCAGCTTTTATACCTTTGTTAATCGCATGATATATTCCATTGTCTTTTTCTGAAACGGAATAATCGATATGGTTTTGATATTGTGTAATAATTTCAGTGCTCCCATCTGTACTGCCACCATCAATAATAATGTATTCAAAGTTCTTGTAGTCTTGTTCAATAACACTTTTTATTGTGTTCACTAATCCTTGTGCATTATTGTAGTTGATGGTAATAACGGAAAATTTCACGTTCATTTTTCAAGTATAATTTTGCCACGAGCAAAGATACCATTTATCTTTTCAATCAAAATATAATTTGGGTGCATTTCAAATTGTCACCGGGATTGGTGGATGGATTCGAGTATATATAGCGAAGCGACAAGAGACACAGGAAAAAGGTACCCTAGTTGGGAAACTATGTTTTTAACGGTATCGAACTGTTTTTAGTATGGAGGAGGGTAAATCAAACGGCGTCAAATAAAGAATTAACATTATTTTTATATATTCGCAACCCGTTGTGCATTATGGATAAATATTAAAGACAAGATGACGGAGCGAAAGTGAAGAATCCTTGTAGCATTATGCCATGACTTCACGTTATAAATAAGGTAATTATATACTTTAATGACCAACAAAAACAACATCGTCATTATGACCGTAACGAAGTGGAGCGGAAGACCGCCGAAGGCAGCTGCGAAGCAAATCTCATCATAGTTAACGCCTTCTTAGATGAGATGTTTCGGCTCCGCTGTGCTTCGCTCAACATGACGGAATGTTTTGGTTAGAATTATATATAATTGCCATAAATGATTTGCCGTAACATATGAATAAATTGACAGAAACCCCCACGAGGGTATTGGTAGGTATTTATCGATTAGATCACATAGGAGGAGCAGAGCTTTATACATATGACCTACTGAATGAGTTGCGCAAGCAGGAAAATGTTGAAGTAGAGTTTTTTGCGGTGCACCAAGGTCAGCTTGCAGAGCGTGTGAAAAGTGAACTTGGTGTCCAGTTCATGTCAAGAGATCAATATGATTTGATCTTGGCTACCCACAACTTAACCGTAGAGGCTATCCACGATCGAGGTCCGGTGGTACAAATCTGCCACGGGGCTATTTTGGAACTCGAACAACCATCCATTTATGCGGACTACCACGTAGGGATTACCGAAGAGGTTTGTGAAAGTCTTACCAAAAAAGGCTATCCCAATGAGTTGGTATTAAACGGACTTGATATTCATCAAAAATATCCTATAAACGAGGTTAATGAAGAACTGAAAGTGGTTCTTTCACTATGCCAAAGCGAAGAAGCGAATGAACTATTGGCTAAAGCCTGTAGTAAAAAAGGGGTGAAGTTTATCCATTTCAACAAGTTTAAGAATCCTACATTCGACATTGAGCATGAGATCAACAGAGCCGATTTGGTAGTTGGCATTGGACGGTCAGTTTATGATGCCATGGCCTGTGGAAGACCTTGTATCGTCTTTGATAGTCGTGACTATAACAACAATAAAGCTGATGGTTATTTGGAACCCGAATTGTTTGATAAGTTTGTTCGGTTCAATTGTTCAGGGCGCTACCGTAATCTGGAGTTCGACGAAAATGACCTTGTGCGCGAACTTGAAAAATACAATCCGGGTGATGGTAAAAAGCTACGTGAAATTACAATGGAGAAATTGAATGTGGAACAAACTGCAAAAGAACTGTTGGCAACGGTCAACCACATACCAAGTGATGCCAACTTTTGGAAAAATGTCCGCATATTTAAGTGGAAATTCAAAAAAATGAGAAAATCGGTTAAGCGTAAATTTAAAAAGTTGTTTAAAAAATGAGGGAGAGAGCCCCCTTATCTATTCCATATTCGCCTCCCGAAGAAAAACAAACCATTCTTCCCAATACTGCCCCTTCTTCCTCATATTTAAAGTTTGTAAAAGGTTTCTTTCCTAACAGAGCCCTCAATAAGGCTCGCGAGTACCTACCGGTAGATATGCGCGAGCCAAAAGAGTCATGTACTAAACAAAAATCAGATAGGATACCGGAAGAAAAACAAAGAAGTTCGTTACCTTTAAAAGATGAAAACGAAAACCCTCTATCTGATCCGTCATGCCAAAGCTGAGGAATACACTTTTGGCAAGCGGGATTATGACCGCAACCTCACTGAAAAAGGAAAAGAAAGGGCAGTACAAATCGCCAGTACATTGGCACAACAGCTTCATCCAACACCCTCGACCCAAATACTTTCCTCTTCTGCCAACCGGGCTATCCAGACAGCTTATTTATTCAGCGAAATCATCGGCTATCCGATGGATCAGATCCTACAGGACAAAAGCATATACGAAGCCTATCATCTGGATATCCTACATGCGATCAACAAAACATCCATGGACGTGGACACCCTGTTGGTATTTGGGCACAATCCCGGCATATCCGAATTGACTACTTACCTGACCAATGTATACGTTGATCTCAAAACATCCCATGTTGCTATCCTCGAATTAGAGGAGGGCCTTGATTTCAAGGACCTGTCCGGAGGTACGGCAACTTTAAAAACAGTTATTACTGAGTAGATAAAAGGATAACAGTATCTTAATGTTATTGATAAAATTAAACGGAGGTTTTCTTTATCACTTTCATACCGCTCAATGGCCGCGGAGGCCTAGTCCTTGGAAGCACCCAAGGACCAAGGTGCTTGCCCATTCCAAGGCAGCTTGTCACACAAACCCTATACGCAATAGCCCTGCAACTACTGCCCTTGGTTTTGTCTCCCCAAGGCCATTGCACACGGTCCCATCGACAAAACTGAACGGAGCCAGGGGCATCCCACCTCACAGTCCCCCCCGTTGCAGGGCTATTTTTGCCGCTGCTGATGGAATGGGCGGTTCGCTATCCACAAAGGATTCCTTTACCTGTACATCAATACGGCATCTGCAAACTATTTGGATAGAAAGCACTTCCCCAAAGAACTATGGTTTTCTATTGCAAGCACTATCCTTACATTCCCTAAAAATGCCGCCTCCGGAGATTTGACAATAGCAGGTGGAAGCACTACCATTGTGTCAAATGTCCAAAGCGGCGAGTTTTTTGCCTACTTTTTTGCGGAAAAAAAGTAGGAGCCTGTGTGGCTTGAGCACAAAGAAAAATTGATTAATTTATTCCTCCGTTTATCATGATCATAAAAAATTAATATACCTCTACCTCAACTATCGCGGACCCGATCTTACGTCTCTACCATTTATTTCCTACCTTTGTCTTACATGGCAAACAAACTACAAAACGAAACTTCCCCCTATCTCCTTCAGCATGCACACAATCCGGTGAACTGGATGCCTTGGGGAGAGGAAGCCCTTACACTGGCCAGGAAAGAGAATAAACTTGTTGTCGTCAGCATAGGTTACTCGGCTTGCCACTGGTGTCATGTCATGGAACGCGAAAGTTTTGAAAACGAAGCTATCGCACAGACGATGAACAAACTGTATGTATCGATCAAGGTAGATCGCGAAGAGCGTCCCGACATTGATCAGATCTACATGATTGCCGTACAGTTGATGACCAATTCGGGCGGTTGGCCATTGAATGTGATTTGTCTGCCTGATGGTAGGCCGATATATGGGGGAACTTATTTCAGACCGCAGGACTGGCAAAACGTCTTATTGCAAATCGCCCAAATGTGGGAAGAAACACCCGAAACAGCCATTGACTATGCCGAAAGACTGACGACCGGTATCCATCAAGCCGAACGTTTACCGATAGCGGAGATTCCCGAACAATACACCTTGCGTGACATACAGGACGTCGTACATCCTTGGAGAGAACAATTCGATCCAAAGGAAGGCGGATATAAACGTGTGCCTAAATTCCCGTTGCCCAACAATTGGCTATTTTTTTTACGCTACGCAGTACTGGCCAAAGATCGGGACGTTCTGGATCATGTGCATTTTACATTGGAAAAGATTGCCAATGGGGGAATTTACGATCATATCGGGGGAGGTTTTGCCCGTTATTCGGTCGATGGAAAGTGGCACGTTCCACATTTTGAGAAGATGCTGTACGACAATGCACAACTCATCAGCCTTTATAGCGAAGCCTATCAACAACGACCTAACTCCTTGTACAAACAGGTTGTCCAAGAGACCATTGCTTGGGCACAGCGGGAAATGTTGGCCAGGAATGGTGGTTTCTACGCCGCATTGGATGCCGACAGTGAAGGGATAGAAGGCAAGTTTTATACGTTCGAATACGAAGAGTTGGATGTGTTGGGGACAGATGCCGATCTGGCCAGGCAATATTTCAACCTGACCCAAAGTGGAAATTGGGCAGAAGAGCAGATCAATATTCCATTTGTAAATCCCGACAATCATCATCTCATCCGGGAAGCAGGGTTTACAGAAGAGGAATGGGAACAATATCTCAAAGAAATCAAGACCAAACTATTGACCTATAGATCCAAAAGAGTTCGTCCTGCGAGGGACAACAAGCAGCTGACCACGTGGAATGCCTTGTTGCTGAAAGGATTGGTGGATGCCTACCGTGTATTTGATCATTCGGAATACCTTGAGCTGGCCTTAGGTATAGCTCGATTCATACAAACAGACTGTTGTCATGAAAACAGGCTCCTGCATCAACCTGCCGACCAAAACCGGCAGATATTCGCTTTTTTGGATGACTATGCGTTTACGATAGAAGCATTTGTTGCTTTGTACGAAGCGACGTTTGATGAAAATTGGCTTTTGGAGGCCAAGGGGTTAACCGACAAAGCAATAGCTTCATTTTATGATGCCGAAGCAAAAACATTTTACTACACCGCGACTGACGCAGAAGAACTTATTGCGCGCAAAAGTGAGATCATGGACAACGTTATTCCTGCGTCTTCTTCGACCATTGTTCGTCAGTTATATAAGTTAGGGATACTGTTTGATCAGGACCAATACACTACTATTGCCGATCAGGTCTTTGCCAATGTCTTTCCATATATCAAAAGCTATGGTTCTGCCTATTCTAACTGGGGTATACAGTTATTGGAATATCACTATGGTACGAATGAAATCGCCTTAATGGGAAATGACGCCCAAGAATGGCGCAGAGAATTGGATTTGACCCAATATATCCCCAACAAAATCACATTGGGCGGAACAAAAAGTTCACTTCCTTTGTTAATGGATAAAGAAGGTTTGGAATCAAAAGCCTACCTTTGTCGTCACAGAACCTGTAGTCTTCCGCAAGAGTCGATTGCACAGCTCATTGAATTAATTAAATCATAATATAGGGAACACTCCCGCATAAACAACTCAAAATGGCAATAGAAAACAACAACGTCGTCACGTTGAATTACACGCTTCATACTGTTGAGGCAAATGGTGAAAAAACGTTTGTAGAACAGACAACAACTGACAATCCACTTACTTTTTTATACGGTGCGGGGATGATGCTTCCGAAGTTTGAAGAAAACATTGGCGGACTTCTTGTCGGAGACAAAACCTCTTTCCAGCTGGAAGCAGCAGACGCTTATGGTGAGAGAGACGATAGAGCGATCGCACAATTGCCGGCAGATATGTTTGCCGAAATGGGTTTGCCTCCTGTTGGCGAAGTACTTCCTTTGCAGGACAACCAAGGTAACCAATTTCGTGCAGTAGTCATCGAAGTCACTCCTGAAGCGGTTGTAGCAGATCTAAATCATCCTATGGCTGGCAAGATGTTGAACTTTGATATCGAGATCTTAGCTGTACGTCCCGCTACTGCTGAAGAGCTGTCACATGGTCATGCACACGGTGCTGACGGTACAGAAGGACATGAGTAGATGAAGGATGAAAGGAACAAAGAACAAGGACACAAAATATCTTTGTTCTTTGCTCTCCTGTCCTTATTCTATTTCTTCGGTTCCATACGCACAAGATACTGATCGCTTTCATCCTCGAACAAGATCTGTACGACCCAACCTTCCTCGTGTGCAATCTTAATGAGTGTCCCTTGATCAAGATAGAGCCAGCGAAAAGGGGTGCCCCGTTGCCCGTTATACTCGTATTGATAGCTGATCTCACCAAGATAGTGAGAAGGCTTAGGTATGCCGAAATCCTCGTACAGATACGAAATATCCGAACTGTCAAAGAGCAGTTGCCCTTTGTCTGTCAGTAAAGTCTTGCAATGTGCAAGTAGTTTCTTGAATCTCTCCACTGTCCCGGCCAAACCGATGCCATTCATCAAAAACAGAAGCGTGTCGTACTTTTGATCTTTTAATTCAAAAATATCGCCTTGTAAAACTTTCTGTATACCTCGTTGCTGTAAGATATGGCAACTTGTTGCCGATAGATCAAGAGCGGTAACGTCAAAATCTTTTTGTTGCAAGTACAAAGCATGAGCTCCTGCTCCTGCTCCTACATCCAAGATCTTTCCATCACAAAGTGAAAGTGCAATAAACTCCAGCTCTGGAAAATCTTCCTCTTCTTTAAAGAAAACCTCTATGGGCATTTCTTCAGCCTCGCCATACGAGTTATGGAGCAGCAATGGAGCAGCTAATTTTTCATGTTGATAATAATCATATAATGCTTCTCCGTAGACATCTCTATGCGTGTTCATCGATTTGCAGGTATTTGATGGCCATCTCGATTTCTTCGGGACTGCCCGTGTGTTTCATAGGCTCGTCCGATAGTTTGATGACCGGTGTCCATTCATCCTCATCCGGCTGGGCTTCGGTCATTTTAAGGACGATGTTCATCCGGGGCAAACCCACGTCATTTGTAAAGTCCGTGCCTATCCCGAATGAATGGCCTATTTTGCCTTCGCAAAAATGGACAATTCTTTCTACTTTTTCATAATCCAGTCCGTCCGAAAAAATAATGGTCTTCGACAAAGGATCGATACCTTTGCTACGGTAGTGGTCAATGGTTTTTTCGGCAAATTCAATAGCGTCACCACTATCGTGCCGTACCCCGTCAAACAGTTTGGTGAGTTTTTTGTCAAACTGTTTGAAAAAAGCTTCTGTTGTGTACGTGTCTGAAAGGGCTATGCCCAGATCGCCTCGGTACACATCTGCCCAATGCTCCAGCCCAAGTAGGTTGGCCATCTTGTAACCGTATTTGGCCGCATGAAACATAAACCATTCGTGGGCATGTGTACCGATCGGTTTGGTCTTGTATTTCATGGCAAAATGTACGTTGCTGGTACCTATAAAAGTAGAGGAAGGATGGTTTTTCAAGGTCTGGATGACCAGATCGTGTACATCGTACGAATGCCGTCTACGTGTGCCAAAATCAGCAATCGTAATATGTAGTGTGTCATATTTGTCCATCTTTTGCGTGACAATATTCGTCACCTCTTCATCCGAAACACGTTGCGACCCTGTCATCTCGTAGTAAAGCTGGCAGATCAAGGCCATAATGGGGACCTCCCACAATATTGTACGATACCAATAGCCTTCGATATGGACAGAAAGCTCCGAACCTTTTTGTTTGATGACGACTTCATTTGGATCGTAGCGATAGCCTTGTAGAAAATCAAAATAAGTGGGATCTATATAAGGACAGGTATCCGCAAAGAATACTTTTTCAGCAGGAGTGAGGCGGAGCTCTGCCATTTGATCAATAGCCTCGCGAAGACAGACATCAAAACCCGCAGGGTACTGGTGTTTGCCCCGATTAATAAATTGATAGCGGGCTTGGGCTCGAGGGAAGAGCTTGATCACGGCATATTGCATCGTGAACTTGTAAAAATCATTGTCCAATAGGGAATGAAGTCTGACCATACTCATGTTGTTTTTTATGTAATATTAGGGAATATCTACAAAAAAAGCGAGTAAGATTTTAATCTTACCCGCTTTCAACATTTCAATTAAACAAAAAAACCATAAACATTTATCTTCTTCCGGAGCTGCTGCGTTCGCTGCTTCTTCCTGCACGGTTTGAAGAAGCTGCACTACCCGAAGAGCGCGTTGCCGAGCTGCTTCTTTCGACGCGGGGAGTGCTCTGGCGCGTGATGCTTGAATTTCTGCTACCGGACTGTTGTGCTTGTGGAGCATTTGTTCTTTGACGTGTCACACTGTTGCCGGAGGATCTGCTGCTGCTAGCTTGATGTACGGGTTGTGTATTAGCTCTTTGGCGTGCAGGCTGCTGCTGTGTGCGTTCCGGTTGTGTATTTCTTTCCTGCCTTTGTGGTGTAGACGAACGGGGAGGAGAGGTCCTTTCTACGTTGCCTCCTCTGTTTTGAGCACGGTTTTCCCGTTGTTCGTTTCTTTGCACCTGCGGTTGTCGCCTTTGCTCGGTTTGACGGTTTACCTGTCTTTCAGCGGGACGGGTAGCGTTCCGTTCGGTATTTTCGGTTTGACGCGAGCGGTTGTTATTATTGCCATCCCGCATGGTCGCGCGTCCGTCCTTGTCAATATAGAGCTCACGCCTCGATGTGTTGTTGCTGTTGGCCCGGTTACTTTCGGCAGACCGGGTATTTCTATCTGTACGGCTGATGTCAGCAGACTGTCTATTGTCAGCTCTGCGGGTCGTGCCTTGATTGTTTCTATTGGAGGAAATACGTTCATTGCCACGGGTTTCACGCGTAGTTCCTTCCGTGCGTCGTGATGTCGATCTGTTACGGTCCATATCGGGTCTATAGATCGATACGGAGCGTCTGTCTGTACGGGAAGCCCCCGGACGTTCGGATTGACGTACATTGTGTACAGAGACACGGCGACCGGTGGTCCGTTCCATATCCCTACGTGAAGGTCCGCCATAATAGTGGCGGTTGTTGACGATGTATGTATTGTTGATGATGGTCGTACGGCTATAGATATTCCTCCGACCCACATAGCAATAGCGGTATACGTCACGGGCAAAGATATGTCTTGTCGGGGCAAATATCCACAAGTTGACCGGAATGCCTATGGAGACATGCACACCTACGCGGGGCATCATCGGAGCCCAGCCATAATAACCATTGCCGGAGCGCCATTCTACCCATGCGGGGCCCCACTCATACCCTGGAATCCATCCCCAGCCTCTATAAGAGGTATAGACCCATCTGCCGTAATGAAAAGGTGCCCAACCCCAATCGTAGTTGGAGACCCAGGTGTTGCCATATTCGGTCATGACCCAATATCCGTTGGTATTGTATGGACGGAAGCCCGCAGGAACGTTCGGAAACCAAATGTCACCGTAGTTTGGGTCGTTCTCCCAAAAGCCGTAAGGGGATAGTTCGTCGTAGAAAAGATCGAACGATACCGCTCCGTAACCTTGGGCATTTGCTTTTGGTAGGGCAAAAATACTGAGTAGCACTATAACGGCTGCCGTTATGATTGATGCGATGAACCCCTTTTTCATGTCTATACCTTTTTAGTTAAACGTCATTGTGGTGGTATGACAGGACGAATGTATCGAGGGTTTAACAGGGGGTGAGTCAATTTCCCAATGTTGCGGTTTTGTTACATTATGAAAGGGGCTGTCTAAAAAGGTCTGACAATTCATCTAATCGTCATTTCGAATGAAGAGAGAAATCTATGGGTGAAATTTAATCGACTTATTTTCAAAAAGTTAAAAAATAAATGCTTAGCCATAGATTTCTCGTCGTACCTCCTCGAAATGACGGCATGATAAGCTTTTAGGTACCCTCCTGTTTGTTTTTAGTAGATACCTATGGAAATTTTACCTCTCCAAAAGGATAGAAATCCTTGATATGGATATTGTTGTATTTCAAGGCTTCCAATCTTGTCGTGCCAAACCAGTCACCGGGTGCATCCACAATGAAGATACTCGGGGCATATCCCGTCTCATCAAAGCCTCTTCGGAAGTGGACACGGCTTTTCAGCACGATGACATCGTAATCATCTGGATTCACGGGCCCAAATTGCAATTCTTCGGGAGTGATACACTGCTGATACCCTGGAGTGAGTACTAAAATATTACCGTCGCCAAATGCTATAGCCGCCACGCGATCATAACCCCAAACGGCACCTTTCCAAACCAATTTTCCGGCAATATGGACAGGTTTTCCTGCTTGTTCGCCCGTATATCCACCTACAGACATATCGAAGGAGGCACCGGGTTGTAAATTTTTGTTCCAGATTTCCTCCAAAGCATGTACATCTGTCAGAGCGGCGTATAATACTTTGTTTGTTCGTTGCTTAATGAGTTCGTGGAGGGTCCATGTGCCATCTCCGGGACGATCCCAATAATCGGCGAGGATGACAGGCGTTTTACCATTGACAATGGCCTGTTGTGCTTGTTTTACAGCCTCTTCGGGTTGTAGAAACTCCCCTTGGCTCCAGCCTTGACGCACACGCCAGATAAATTCAGCCATGTCATCTGCAATCTTATCTGCCAGCGTTTGGTCATTGTTGGTCATGACCTGTACACAGGTTCCGACATCCGGTACATCCGACCAAGGAAAACCAAGAAATACATTGACGTATGCACCAGGGTATTCGTCTTCCCACCGTCTAGCCCGTTCCATGATATTCATCATAGGCGATTGCCCCGTCCATTGTAGCACGGTAGCGGTCAATATAGGTACTTGTTTGACGGCTTTTGTTGGATGGTATTCACCGCGCATCATCTGATGGATATAACGTGCGGCACGTTCTCCCTGTGCGTATGAATCGTAGTGCGGAAAACGTTTGGTCACAAAGGTGCCGTCCGCCCATTTCAGGAAGTCCTGATCTTCATTGCCGTGCAGGTCAAAGGTGGCTACAATGGGTATATTTGGTCCTACAACTTCCCGAAAACGCTTAGCTATCTCGGCTTCGGGACGATCAATGCCTCTGACGGCCATAGCGCCGTGCAAAGCTAAGAATACACCGTCTACGGGTAAAGCGGCTTTGAGATCTTCCAACATCAAATTTACGAAATGGTCAAATGCCTCTTGCTTATTCCATGTTCTGGACGAGCCTCCGAATACATCTCGTGGACTCGAAAGACCGATAAGTGACATATTGTCAAACTGTTTGGCTTGCTGGACAAATCCCTGGATATAATCGTTGCTTTCCCAGTCTTTTGCTCCGTGCAGGACTTCATCACCCTTTAACGGGGCACCTCTATATGTCCAATCTTCAATACTGGGTTCTTCGCCCGGACAAAAAGTGCATGTTTCATGCATAAAACTTGCGACGGCGACACGATAAGAAGATGATGAATTTCTGTTTGGGCTATCACAAGCAAAAAATAGAGCTAAAAGTATTATCCATCCTTGCTTGAATAAAGATATTATCCCTATATGTTTTTTCATATTAAAGCATCTTTTGTAATATTCCTTATTTATTTGTCTACGCGTTCGAACCACACATTTCTAGCCCGTGGGACACTTATGTAAAAACCTTTGATCTTATCTTGTCCGTCTCTTTTGAAAAGAAAACTAGTTTCTGCGCCTTGTGAAAACATATCTTTGGCAGTGGGTTTCAATTTCCTTTTTCTGTTGGATTTGGAGGTCATCGTCAAAGTAGTTTCATTTTCAATGGTAGCCACAAGCTCACCCTCACACGCCGCACTTACATAACGGCCTTGAAACTCCATTAATTCCGTATGGCTTAACAGATACTTCGGTATTTCGCTTATTTTTTTTTCACTTGCGGATATTGCTTGTTTTTTGCCAAAAAATATAGCAGCGATACCGTTACCCATTTTAGATGTGGGTAAGCTGGCATCATTGGAGAGATAGACGATGGAAAGGGATGTTTCGGGAAAATAGGACAATACGGCACGATAACCCGCTGTGGCACCGGTATGGCTGACCATCGGATGGCCATTATAGGTGTCAACGAACACTCCCCCGGCATAGCGGATCGTATCTCCATTGTTTAATACGCCACGTTCTGTACGTAGTTTAAGCAGTGTATTACCGCCCAATGGGCTGTTCTTCCAACTGGTATTCCATCTGTCCAGATCAGCTACTGTAGTCAGCAATGCAGCATGGCCGTATGTATTTTCAAAGGGCATGACCATCTGATATTGGCGACCTGTTTTGTCATAACCGATTGCCCGATGAGGTACGATATGCTGAAAGTCCGTGCGCCAGCTCGTCGCATGCATACCTAAGGGTTTAAAGATACGTTCCTGTGTAAAATCTGCCAATTTTTCCCCGGAAACGCGTTCTACGATAAGTGTCAGTAGCGTGTAGTTGGAGTTGCTGTACAGATATTCATCTCCGGGAATATTATTAAGCGTAGGCTGTTTGACAATGTAGTCTAAGGCAAGTTCATTCGTGTAGACGCGTGTGCCACGTGGCCAACCGCCCAGAGAAGCTACTACACCCCAATCTTTCAACCCGCTGGTGTGGTTGAGCAGATGCCGTACTGTGATGGTTTTTTCATAGCCGGGTAGTTCGGGAATATACTTGCGGACGTCATCGTCCAACCCTATTTTTCCGTCTTGCACCAATATCAGTATGGCTGTCGCCGTAAATTGTTTGGAAACGGATCCGGCTTCTATGCGTGTACTGTCGGTAATCGGTGTACTGTGTTCCAGATCAGCCATCCCTTTATGCTTGTGGTACAGGATTTGTCCGTTACGGCTTACCAGCACTGATACTCCCGGTGTCTGTTGGTTTACATGCTCAAACAGGGCGTCAATCTTGTTCAATGTGTCCTGTAAGGTTTGTGCTTTAGAACAAAAAGGCACACATAACAATAGACCGAGTAAAACTTTGTATTGCTTGATTATCATTTTTAGTTTTTTATTTAAACAAATCCTCATTAGGCCATTCTACCGATGCAGCAACGATATTTTCAAGCAATGTCTGTAAGTTGTTGGCATTGGCATCGCCATTCACCATGATAGCCGCTACAAAGCCTGACCCTGTGCGTAACCAATGACTTCTGCTCCCAGAATAAGAACCACCATGCGACCATGTACTTCCATTGAGTGTGATGCCCAACGCATAATTCTGATAGTTGAAAGGCGGTGTGGTCATGGTCTGTAAAGTCGTGTTTTGCAGTATATCGGGAACTGTTGCAGATCCATCGATACGCACAAACAAACGCACTAAATCCGTCGCTGTGGCGATCCAGCCTCCATTGGCATCCCGTCGCGCAAAATTACCGGTATAAGCACTGGTATTGTGATATTTGGACTCGTTGGTTTTTTGATCGGCCAAAGTGTTGCCACCGATCTCCATGGTCGTGATACCGATAGGGCTGAGGATTTCATCTTTGACATATTGCTCATAGCTCTTACCACTGATCTTTTCGATGACCCTGCCCAATATCATGAACCCCACGTTGGAATAGGCATAGCTTGTACCCGGAGCGTTGCTTAGCGGCACGTTGTTAATGATGTCTGAGATCAATTGTGTGGCATCCATACTCGGATTCCTCATCGTAGGGTCATTGCTGGCATTGCCCCATCCACCCACATGGTGCGAGAGGCAGTGCTTGACCGTGAGGCTGGTGATGTGTGTTTTATAGGGCTGTGTGCCAAAATCATTACCTAAAAGGGCACCGGTGCCAAATATCTTGTCGTCCAAATTCAATTTGCCTTCCTCCATCAGTTTCATGATGGCAATGGCTGTTACCGTTTTTGAAATACTGGATATCCGGGATCGGGTATTCACGTTCATACGTTCGCCACTTTCTCTATCGGCAAAGCCATAGGCTTTGGTATAGACCAGCTTACCATTGCGTGATACGGCCAACGTTGCTCCCGGTACGGAATTCTGGCTCATATACCGATAGACCATATCATCCACTTTGGTTATCCCGTCACCACTTGGTGGCTGGGCAGGGGGATTGTTCTCTTTTGAGCAAGCCCCTAAGCCAATTATCCCTACAAAAATCAGTATGATTACCTTCATGCTGTTTATAAACATATCTCCTCCTTCTTATTTTTCTAATATAGTTTACTTCTTCTTATTCCGGCCAAAAAGTATTGACATTCAATGGGTGGTTACTCAGTTCCCCTTCAAAATACACCGATGGATCGTCTACGCTTGTGAACCGGATCCGGTTTCCGGTACGGCTCATAGCAAACTCTGTTGTCATCAGGAAATTGTCGATGATCTGTGGTGCGCGGGTAGCATTACCATTGGCATCCTGATAAATAAATGCAAATGGCTTGACATGACCATCATAGTCCACCCTCCATTGGAAACGCATCTGCCCTAATATCTTTCCTCCCGAAGAGGTATAGTAATAGTTGACTACGCGTACGTCCTGGAAATTGAAGGTAGGATTGAAATAGAATAGCATTTTGTGTAGTTGTCTTCCGGAAGAAGTCGTCACGATATGATCATAGGCCTCTTGCCAACGTGTTTGGAAAGCCGGCGATTGCGTAGTCGAAGCCGGATCGATATACAGAGTCGTATAATATCCTCCATTGCCGTCTGTAAAGAGCTCGTGCATCACTGGCGATGACGGGAAAGGCCTTATTGTACCCGTAGCATTTAACGTCGCTAGTGGCCCCAAGATATACGAAGCCGGATCATCCGTACGGAACAATCCCCCCAATTGTACTTCCGGACGGGCAGGTGTCATAATGCCCGGGTCTACCCAATCGACTTTAAACTCGTATTTTTCCAGATAATCGCCTAGGATCGGGAAGAAATTGGTCCGTTGTGAATTACCATTGCCGTTAGCTTCTTTAAATTCAAGCCTACCCACACCCTGGGCATCCAATACCATCTCATAGGTCCATGTTGCAATAGGACCGGCCGTCAAGCTATTACCTCCGCCTCCATAATATTGTGCAACTACCGTCACTAAATTGTCGTTGCCAAAATAGATGTACATGCTTTGCAGTCTACGTGGGCCACCTGTTTGTGCTGCCAGGTTTGTAGCAGACTGTTCGATCCGTTGTCTGATATCGGCAGGAATGTGTGGATTCAGTGGATCAAAATAGATACTGTTGAAGTAACTATCCGGTCCTAGCTGTGTGTGCAATGCATGTTCTTCGCTAGGCGGTCCGGTCAACAGGATGGAGACACCGAGCCGCTTGTAGTTTTCGCTTACTTTTATCTGATCGTTGCCGACCAGTTCCAATACGACGGTATGTGTGCCGGACTCTGCTGGAAAATCTAGGATCTCCAACGTCAGATAGCCGGTAGTGCTGTTTGCAGGGATCACAAAGCTTCCGTTGTTAGGCAGGCTATAATGGATTCCTTCTACTGCCGTTGTTTCCTCTGGTACGATACGGTAACTTACCACTTGATCTGTAGCCATAAGGCCGCCGATCAGATTGACCTGAAATGTTTGGATACCAATGCCTTTCTCGTAGGGACCTTTTATGGGATAGGTCTTGCCAGGCGCCTTGCTTTCCCAGGTCGCAGCATCTATTTCAATCATTTTTTCTGTGAACAGAAAATCTTCCGTGAAATCCTTGAAACAGGAAGTCAAGGTAGATAAAACCAACATTATAGTACATAAAGTGCCTATACGTTTTGCTATTTTTATCGGTGTTAAAATCATTTTCAATGTATTTTGATCGTCAAACTTAAAAATCAAAGTTCTGTTTCAAATTGATATTACGCTGTGTTTCTGTATACGGTAGAGGTGCCAATATGCGTGGTTCGTCAAAGCGTACATTGCCTATGGGTTTGATGATGTCCATTCCCTGACGTTTAAGGTCAAAGAAACGATGTCCTTCGAAGGCCAATTCCAACCTTCTTTGTAGCAATATCTCATCGATAAGGGCCTGCCCCGAAAGGCTTTCCGAAACAGGTGTAAGTCCAGCACGCTCGCGTATAACATTCACGTCCTGCCTTGCGAGCTCTTCCTGGGCAGGAGTGGATTTGGCATAAGCTTCTGCCCGGTTCAGATAAACTTCGGAGACACGTATCACAGGTACGTTGTCATGGTTCACAGCGCTTCGGCTCAGGTACTTAGTGATCTCTATGCGGCTGGCATTCCTGCCGACCCCATTCATGAACAGGCCTCTGCGTACATCATTGGAGGCATATCTGCCATAAAGATCAGCACCTACGACGACGTTACCACGATTGGAAAATGCAGTAGCACTCAGCGTTTGGCGCGAAGTGAAGGTTACCCGTAAGGATTCGTTGACGGGGTCGGTGTAGTCACCTAAATGAAAAACCACCTCAAATATGGATTCGGGCAGTTTCATCTGACGCCAGCCTGCGATATATGTACTATTTGTCATGAATTTGGCGCCACTCAATTCCAGTGCCGATGCTGCCTCGGCAATGACACGATCGTAATCTTCGTTATAAAGTGCCACACGGGAAAATAAAGCTGCTGCTGCTGCGGCAGAAGCATAATATTCGGGATTGGAAGCATCTACTGTCTTACCATTTAGAAGATTATATGCCGTTTCCAAATCCTCGTAGATCTGGGCATAGACGTCTTCTACCGAGGCTCTGGATGGATAGGTCACCTGGTCTGTCTTCCGTACGGCATCCAACATCAACGGAACACTACCATAGTTAACTTCATCTACACTGGCTTTAGGATCGTATCCATATATCTTGGATAGATTGTGATAATAAAGTGCGCGAAGAAAATGGGCCTGGCCGGCTATGGTTTCTTTAAGTTCGTTATTGACTCCTACAGGTGGATTTTCCAAGGCAAGGAGTATGTTGTTGATCTCATTGATCGCCGAGTAGCTGCTGCCCCATATACCCATGTGGGCACCCGGTTGGTTGCGGAAATGACTGTACAATTCGGTAGGATTGTTGGTATGATCCGTATTGTCGGCCAGTAACTCAGGTATGGCAATCAGATCCCTGCCGTATTGACTTGCCTGTCTGAGATAGGCATAGACCGAATTTAATGAAGCCTTGATCGCCTCTGGACTTTCAAGTGCTATACGAGAATCGATAGATTGTTTGGGTGTCACGTCTAGTATTCTGTCACAAGCGGATAGCAATAGGCTTCCTGCCAGACAGGTGATGATCGTTGATTTCTTGATATATGTGTTCATTTTGATTACCTGTTAAAATCCAACTTGAATACCGGCTGTCACACTCATGGTCTGTGGAACAATTCCGCTATTGTTTTCAACTGATCCGTATACGGCAAACTCAGGGTCATATCCTATCCACTTAGTCCATGTGTGCAAGTTGACTGCAGTGACGTATGCCCGTAGTCTGGAAAGATTCAATTTGCTTAATAAGTTCGGCTGGAATTGATATCCTAACGTAATTTCACGTAAACGGATAAAGGAAGCATCGTGCAGGAATTGGGTCGTCGTCGAACTTCTGGTGCTGCTGTTGCTTTCTGCTCCTCCTGCAACGGGTCTTGCAACATGCGTGATTTGTCCCGGAGTTGTCCATCGTTCGTCATAAAGCTCCTGTAAGGTGTTTCTGCCCGGATTGCTCATGACGTTGTACCAGACCTGGTACATGGTATTGGCCATGTAGCGTCCCATATCAAAATGGAACAGTGTACTCAATTCGAACCCCTTATAGGAAAAGGTGTTGGTCAACCCACCAAAATAATCGGACTGCCACCCTTTTTTAGTAGGTACATTGTCTGCAGAGGACAAGGAATAGGTAATATTTCCGTTCGCATCATACCACATCGAACGTCCGTTTGCCGAATTGACTCCTGCGTACCGGGCGCGATACCATATTTTCAGTGGATACCCCACCCGAACAGTATTGGAAGTTGCATCCAAACCATCATATAGCTCTTTGAGCTCATTATGCAAAAAGGCAATATTGAAGTTGGTGCGCCATTGGAAATTTTTGGCAGAGACATTGACCGTATTGAGGTCTATTTCCAAACCTTTATTGACGAGCCGGCCTATATTGTCATCGACATTGCTGAAACCACTGGTTTCGGGTAGTGGTCTGTTAAATAGCAATTTTTCACTTGTGCGATGGAAGGTTTCGATGGTTCCCGAAATACGGCTTTTAAGTACCTGAAAGTCCAGACCAATATTGGCAGAGGTATTTCGCTCCCAACCATACTCAAGGTTTTCCAAGGTTTGTAGGCGAAGAGCCGCGTTTTCATTGTACCGTGTTCCACCTTGATAGAAGCCCCGCGCAGAGACATTCCCTATTTGATCGTTGCCCACGACTCCGTACCCGGCCCGAAGCTTTAATTGTTCCACCCAATTTGCCTGGTCGAGAAATTGTTCTTTGGCCATATCCCATCCTGCTGAAATACCGGGAAAAAATCCAAAACGGTTGTTGGCACCGAAACGGGAAGAACCGTCATAACGTGCTACGGCAGACAGGAACAACTTGTTCTTATAATCATAATTGGCTTGTCCAAAAAAACCCAGTCTTCGGCTTCCGCTCCATGAACCCGTGACCGAATAAGGTTCGGCTGCCGATTGGTTGGTACGGAGTTGATAGGTAGGGAAATTATTTGCTCTGGCCGATTCGTATTCCCGTACATCGCTCCTGTATTCGGCACCTAACAAGGCTGAGATACTGTGATTGCTGCTGATCTTAGTATTGTAATTTAATACCTGGTTGGTGGTGAAATTTACATTTTCCGTATTATCATCGATCAAATATCCATTCCAGGTCGCACCATTGGGTGTACGTGGATCGCGGTAATAGTCAGCTCGGATAAAACGGTAGTCTATTCCGTAAAAGGACTTGAATGTCAGATTGTCTCGTATTTTGTAAGAGGCAGAGAAATTACCGATCAATGCCCGTTGGCGTACGATGTTGTCATCTACAGTAGCCGCCTGTATGGGATTGAAACCTGTGCCAGGCATTCCTTCATAAGCATTGAACGTGCCATCTTCATTGTATATGGGTACGGTAGGAGGCATATAAGAAGCTGTATATTGTGGAGCAGCGGATCCTGTAGTGCTACCCTGCGAGCCTGTATTGCCGTTTTGTGTGATCATGCTCAAGTTGGCTCCGGCATCCAGATGCAATCGCGGGGTAACCTCCTGATTAAGCCGTACCTTGAAGTTCCCACGCTGGAAATCTATGTTGGTGACATTCCCCTGGTGCTTATTATAGGAACCCGACAGATAAAAGCTTGATTTATCCGTACCTCCTGAGGTATTGAATTCTATGTTGCGAACATTGCCTGTTTTGAATGCCTCTCCCTGCCAATCATAGGTAGGCAATGCCGCTAGTTCTTCTTCAGTCAGGTCTGGCCTTGCGCCCATGTCGGTTAGTGCCTGAGCCAGAGCTGCAGCAGGGCTAAGACTGGGATTGTTGTTTAGCAGCGCTTCTTGGCGTAGTAGTATCGCATCCTGGCTATTCAGCACATCCATTCGTTTGATAGGAGCAGAAACTCCTTCATAATAGTTTAGGTTAAACCGGGCCTTGCCTGCTTTTCCTTTTTTTGTCGTGATCAAAATTACACCATTAGCAGCTTGAGCACCGTAGACGGCTGCGGCTGCGGCGTCCTTTAGTACTTCGATGGATTCGATGTCATTGGGGTTGATATAGGCCAGTGGATTGGTAGAGGTTCGGCTGCTCGGGGAGTCACTGTTTAGTTGTACACCATCTATGATATACATAGGCTCTGTTCCGCCACTGACAGATCCGACTCCGCGGATATTAATGCGAGTAGCTCCTCCGGGTACTCCTGTGGAGGTCTGTACCAATACACCTGCTGCCCGTCCTTGTATAGCTTTGTCTAGAGACTGTACGGGCATGTTTTCGAAATCTTCACCCTTCACTGTCGACATCGCTCCGGTGATGCTTCTCCGTTGCTGTACACCATAGCCTGTGACGATGATTTCATCAAGATTGCTGATTTCCTGTATCAGGATGATGGGCGAGGGTAGTTTGTTTGCCGGGTACTCCACACGTTGGTAGCCCAACATGGAAAAACGCAATACGGCATTTCCCGTGATCCCGTTCAGTTCAAAGTTGCCTTGTTGATTTGTTTGGGTACTAGCGGTCCGATCTATCGTACCGACGGAAACACCCGATAGGGGTTCTCCTTTTTCGTTGACGACTTTGCCCGATATACGTTCCTGGATGGTTTGTGCACGGTTCGCTTCATTTTGGGAGGCAGGAGATGGCTTGATCAGTATCGTTTTTCCTTGAATGTCATAGGTTAATGGAAGTCCCTGCAAGATGGCTTGCATAGCTGCGTTTAACTCCAGATTGCGAAAGTTGGCTTGTACCTTCCCCACATTCTTTATCAATTCATTGTTATACAATACCAGATATCCTGTTTGTGACTGAATATTGTCCAGCACAGTCTCTAATGGTATATTTCGTACATTGAGCGTGATGCGCTGCGAGTAAGCAGCAATACTGGTCTGCATGCAGACCAATAGAATAAAAACGGTACATTTTAAACGCCGCAAATTAATTAAACATGACTCTATACTCATTTTTTTACAATTGAATTTCTTATAAAAATCTTGTTCTCCTCTTTTATATTGTGCTTGCAAAGCCTGCATTAATTTTTTATGATGGAAACGTGTTTGTTTTTGATTTGAAAGCGGACCGTACTGGTTTCTTCCAGCATATTGAGTACCTGTGATAGGGTTACATCACGTTTGATACCACCCGTAAAATGTAGTTTAGGTAGCTTGTCATAATCCACGCTGAAACCGTACCACCGTTGCAACTGTTTCATCACATTGGCCAGAGATTCGTTTCTAAATGTAAAATTCCCGTCTTTCCAGGCGACGGCATAGGTTGTAACAACCTCATCTACTGTAAACTGTCCGTTTGTTTGTACGGCTTGCTGTCCAGGATGTAACATCACAAAATGATTGTTGTTCGCTCCCTCTTTTTCAACGTCATCCATTGTTATCCTGACCAATCCTGTCAGAAGTGTAGTTGTGGTCTTGGTTTCATCAACATAGGCCTTGACGTTGAAAGTAGTACCCAATACATTGATCTGTTGCCCGGCTGTCTGTACAATGAATGGTTTGGAAACGTCTCGTTTTACATCAAAGAAAGCCTCTCCTTTGAGTTTGACCCGTCGTTGGTTGCCAGTGAAGTGTAGGGGATATTCGAGCGATGATCCGGCATTCATCCATACGATAGATCCATCAGGTAAAGTTATTTTGTATTGTCCGCCTATGGGAGTGGACAGGGTAGCATATTGGGCATTTTCGGGTGTACCGATGTTGGCGCCATCTTCATAGGAAAGACCATTTGCGGTACTTAAGATGCCGGATTTATCTTCATCCAATTGTATGGTCTCGCCTGAGGATAATGTTAGCATGGCTTTGTTAGTGCCTGGCAACATGTCTTCGCCATGTACACTTGTGAGTTGTATATCTGCCTTACTGGATATGTCCCGACTACCGTTGTAGATCCACAGACCGATACCGAAGACAACTGCAAGCAAGGCCGCGATAGACATCCATTGTTTTAATTGCTTAATTCGTAGGTTTTGTGTTATACGACGGTTGACGATTGCCAACTGTGCCTGTGTATCTGTTTGGTAGAATTGTTGCAACACCGAAGCCAATTTGTCTTCGCTATCGAGAGATTCCAAGATATACCTGTTGCGTTCGTTCTTTGTCAACCATTGCTCAAGTATTTTTGTTTCTTGCTCGGTCAATGGTTGGTGTTGAACATACTTACGTAGGATATCGCTTATTTCAAAGCTATTGTCTAAATTTAGGTTTTCCATGTCGTACTTTCCCATAAAAACGGGAAAGCATGGGCTCTTCTCTAAAAGAATATTGAAAAAATTAAACAGACAGTAACAAAAGTACTATTCCGGCTCCTGAAAGTCGCTGTTTTAGAAGCGAAATAGCTCTTGACTTTTGATTGTTGACCGTGCTGACTGTGATGTTGAGTCCCTGGGCAATTTCTTTGGCATCTTTCCCCTCTTCAAAAAATTGTTTCATAATCACTTTGCACTTTTCGGGCAATAGCTCGATAGCCATACTTACTTCGCGTAACGCTTCGGCATAGACAATCTCGGATAAGATAGTGTCTTCGCTTTCTTCATATGAGGTCATGAACTTTTCGAAGCGGCGCAGTCTTGTCTGTTCTTTTGCGATACGGTCTAGACAAGCATTTTTGGTCACAATGTAGAGAAAGGCCTTGACATTTTGTAGGGTAACTAATGTCCCTTTTCTTTCAAAAAGTTTGAGGAAAGCGTCCTGAACAATTTCTTCGGCATCTATACATACCTGTCCGGATAAAAGCCTGTTTGCAAAAAAGACCAAAGCAGGCTGGAATTGATAAAAAACCTGTGTAAAGGCTGTTTCATCCCCTTTCTGCAATAGTTGTAGTAGATCCTTTTCATCTATGTTTGTATATCTGTTCATAGTAGGATTATCAGGCTAGAAGATGTAAAGATAATAAATATGTTAAGATTAGAAAAAATACTTGTTGGAGTTTCAAAAATTCCGGAGATCTGAATAAAAGACAAAGGATATTACAGTTTAAAAGTGATACATATCACATTTATTAGCGGAGAAATATCATAAGAATGTCATCGAAGTGTCTTATTTTTACATCGGAAAAATTAATCTATAAGAGTAATGTATTTAGAGCAGTTTAATTACGACAACAAAATTGTACGCAATTTCGCAATTGCAACGATTGTCTGGGGTATCGTGGGTATGTCTATCGGTTTGTTGGTAGCGACTCAATTGATCTGGCCCGAGATGAATTTTCTAACGCAATACACCACCTTTGGTCGTGTACGTCCGGTACACACCAATGCTGTGATTTTCGCGTTTGTGGGTAATGCCATCTTTATGGGTGTCTATTATTCCTTACAACGGGTACTCAAGGCACGTATGTTTAGCGACATCTTGAGCAAAATACATTTTTGGGGATGGCAGCTTATTATCGTTGCGTCGGCTATCACCTTGCCATTGGGCTTTACGACATCACATGAATATGCAGAGATGGAGTGGCCGATTGACTTGGGTATTACTCTTATTTGGGTGGTCTTTGGTGTCAATATGTTTGGTACGATCATCAAGCGTCGCGAGCGGCATATGTATGTGGCAGTGTGGTTTTATATCGCAACGTTTGTTACTGTAGCCGTATTACATATCGTCAATTCTATTCAGCTTCCTATCGGTGCGTGGAAGAGTTATTATGTCTATGCAGGTGTGCAGGATGCCTTGGTACAGTGGTGGTACGGGCACAATGCGGTTGCATTCTTCTTGACGACACCATTTTTGGGGATGATGTACTACTTTTTGCCTAAAATGGCGAACAGACCAGTGTACTCCTACAAACTCAGTATCCTACACTTTTGGTCGCTGATCTTTATCTATATCTGGGCCGGCCCCCACCATTTGCTCTATACCTCGTTGCCTTCTTGGGTACAGTCGTTGGGTGTAGTGTTTTCGGTCATGTTGATTGCTCCATCATGGGGAGGTATGATCAATGGTCTGCTGACCTTGCGAGGAGCGTGGGATAAGGTACGTACAGAGCCTATCTTGAAATTTATGGTCGTGGCATTGACAGCATATGGTATGGCCACGTTTGAAGGGCCTATGCTTTCTTTGAAACAAGTGAATGCTATTGCGCACTTCACGGATTGGATCGTCGCACACGTACACGTAGGTGCTTTGGGATGGAATGGTTTTATGACCTTTGCGATCCTGTACTGGCTGTTGCCACGTATTTACAAAACAGAATTGTACTCTAAAAAATTGGCCAATGTACACTTTTGGCTAGGAACGATCGGTATCTTGTTTTATGCGATCCCTATGTATTGGGCTGCGGTGGTTCAAGGTTTGATGTGGAAAGAGTTCACTCCGGAAGGTGTATTGAAATATCCTAACTTCTTAGCCACTACCTTGGAAATCCTGCCTATGCACATGATGCGTGCATTGGGTGGAGCATTCTACCTGACGGGGGTCATTATCATGACGTACAACCTTGTCAAAACAATGAAGGCTGGCAAATTGCAGGAAAACGAACCGGCGGAGGCTCCGGCTTTGGAACCTGTAAAAACCATGGAAAAATCTTCACACCGTCGTTTGGAGCGCAAACCGGTCTTGTTCATGGTATTGGCGCTGATTGCGATCCTGATCGGAGGTATTGTGGAGATGGTGCCGACATTTACCATCCAAAACAATGTGCCTAAGATCAAGAGTGTGCAGCCTTATACAGCATTAGAACTGCAAGGACGTGATCTGTATATACGAGAGGGATGTGTCAACTGTCACTCGCAGACGGTACGTCCGTTCCGTTCAGAGACGGCTCGCTATGGTGAGTACAGTAAGGCCGGTGAATTTGTGTACGATATGCCTTTCTTGTGGGGGTCGAAGCGTACCGGTCCGGATCTGCACCGTATAGGTGGCAAGTATCCGCACAAATGGCACTTTGACCATATGCTTGATCCGACAATTACTTCTCCGGGAAGTATCATGCCAGCATACCCTTGGCTGATCGACCAACAGCTGGACAATAGTACACTCAAGGCTAAGATGAATGCCATGCGTATCTTGGGCGTACCGTATACAAATGAGCAAATAGAAAGTGCTGTGGCAGATGCTGAAAAGCAGGCTGCAGAGATTACGAAGGATTTGGAGGCAAACCAGGTGCAAGTGCAGTCCGACCGGGAGATTGTTGCCTTGATTGCTTATTTGCAACGATTGGGAACGGATATCAAAGCCGAGCCTAAGACAGAAACGACAAGTGTAGAAGGTCAACAATAGAATTGGTTGTATTAAAAAAACAGGAGAGAAAATGTTCAAGCAAATAACAAATTTACATGGTGACGAGATATATCTGATCGTATCACTGTGGATATTCATCGTCTTCTTTGTGACCGTGGGGCTGATGCTGTTCTTTATGAAAAAGGACTATATCAAGTACATGAAGGAGATACCATTTGATGAATCGGAGCAACAAATCGATTATTCATCTGAAGAGCAAAAGAAATCATGAGTTTACATTTATTAGCAGCAGAGGCAGCCGTTCCATCGGTTTCGAACTGGCTGTCCGGTTCAGGCAATATTTATACGGATATTTTGATCATTACGTTTGTGATCGTCATGGTGACGCTGCTCATCTTTGCGATCGTCATACAAAAGGCGCTGCGTTCGATCTTGCAGATCACGATGCCCGAAGCCGTGCAGACAGAGGCACAAAAAGCACACGCATCACGTAGAAGTATAAAGGATAGATGGAACAATTTTTGGATCGGTCTATTGGGATTGCGTCCTATAGAGGAAGAGAAGGATCTGATGATCGATCATGAATATGATGGTATCGTAGAACTAGACAATCCCGTTCCTCTTTGGTTTAATGCCTTGTTTTATGGAACTATTGTATTTGGTTTTTTCTATCTATTGGTCTACCATGTGTTCGGATGGGGAATGAATCAAGATCAGGAATACCTGCACGAGATGGCGCAGGCCGAAAAAGCAAAACAGGAATACTTGGCACAGTCAGCCAGCTTGGTGGATGAGAGTTCGGTAGAGTTCAACGAAGCATTGGCCCCGGCAGGTAAGGCTATATTTATGGCTAACTGTGCAGCGTGCCATGGCAATAATGGTGAAGGAACCATCGGTCCCAACTTGACGGATCGCCATTGGATACATGGAGGAGAGATTAAAGATATATTTAAAACCGTAAAATACGGCGTTCCGGAAAAAGGTATGGTGCCTTGGGAGCAGACGTTGACACCGGCGCAGATTGCAGAAGTAAGTAGCTATATCATTACCTTGCGTGACACCAATCCGGCCAATGCCAAAGCCGCAGAAGGTATAGAAGTCACGTATGGTGGTGGAAGCGGAGAGGGACCGACTGGCGAAGAAGTTGTGAATGAATAGATTCTGTACAAGACAAGGCTATGGGAGGCTAACAAGTCAATCATGCCGTCATTTCGAGGAGGTACGACGAGAAATCTATAGTTAGACATTTTTTCAGCTTGTTGAAAAAATAGTTAATTTTAATTCATCCATAGATTTCTCCCTTTGGTCGAAATGACGATTAGATGGATTGTCAGACCTTTTGAGATACCTCCTTCTCATGAAAATGTCTTGCACTAAATAGTAGTATTGTAAAAAGAGAGAGGGTAATAAATGGGAGCAGTAGCGAATGATAATAATCCTGTTCTGCCGTCCAAAGGAAAAAAGAGAACATGGATATATGCCAAAAAACCAGCCGGTAAATTCTACAATTACCGGCAGTGGGTGGGATATGGTTTGTTACTGTTCCTGTTTTTGGGGCCGTTTATACGGATAAATGGCAATCCTTTTATGATGTTCAATATCGTAGAGCGTAAGTTCTCTATCTTTGGAAACATCTTTTATCCGCAAGACCTGCACATTTTTGTGTTTGGCATGTTGATTGTCATGGTCTGTATCGTCCTGTTTACGGCAGTATTTGGACGGGTGTGGTGTGGATGGACCTGTCCGCAGACCATATTTATGGAATTGATATTCCGACGGATAGAATACCTTATCGAAGGGGATTGGATGCAACAGCGTAAACTTAACGAAGGGCCCAATACCGATGCCAAAGCCTGGAAAAAACTGCTGAAACATAGTATTTTCCTGCTTATTTCCTTTGCTATTTCCAATATTTTTTTGGCGTATATCATTGGCTCAGACGCGCTGTTCAAGATCATGACCGATCCTTTGGAACAGCATATCGGTGGTTTCATTTCCCTTGTCGTTTTCACATTGGTATTTTATGGTGTCTTTGCCTATGTACGGGAGATCGTCTGTACGACGATATGTCCTTATGGTAGGTTGCAGGGTGTATTGCTCGATGAGCAGAGCATGACCGTGGCCTACAACGAGAAGAGGGGAGAGCCTCGGGGCAAATTGAGAAAGGGTGAGACGGACAATGATAAAGGAGATTGTATCGATTGTAACCTATGCGTACAGGTATGCCCTACCGGAATAGATATCCGCAATGGTATACAGATGGAGTGCGTAAGCTGTACGGCTTGTATCGATGCGTGTGATGCAGTGATGGAAAAAATCCATAAGCCCAAAAGGTTGATCGGATTCTATACCTTAGGCGAAATCGAAGGAAAGGGTGAATTCAAGAAAAACAAAACCCGTCAGACGATTTATATTGTTATATTAGCATTTCTGATCGGCGTATTCGGATACATGATCTTTAGCCGTTCGGAGATTGGAGGTTCGTTGCTACGAGCTACAGGCAGTACCTATCAGATGCGTGAGGACGGAACAGTCAGCAATCTGTATGCATTGGAACTCATCAACAAAAGTGGAAGGGAAATAGACTTTGAACTTGTCCCTGAGGACAGTAATTTGCAGATACAATTGGTCAATAATATACATACGTTGGCCAAAGACGGATCGGCCAAATTAAGTTTTTTTCTGATCGGAAAGAGAGAAAACGTAAAAACATATAAGACCAAGGTTCGGGTCAATGTGGTGTCGGATGGAAAGATAGTTGAAAAACTCAAAACAACATTTATTGCACCGCCGGGGTCTTAGCGATTTTTTTGCTAGATTGTTAATTCTAATACTATAGATAGGTATTACACATACATATCCCCCTCATTGAGGGGGAGTGCGGTTGGAGATAGCGTTGGGAGGGGGAGGCTGAAAAAGTAGATAGGTCACTGTCTATTGTGTATACCTTTTATTCCTCCCCCTTCCCCCCTCCAGAGGGGGACAGTGTTTCACAACGGAAGTATAGATGTAAATGTTGTGCAAGTAATAGAAGAACATGGATCTTTTATATATTTTTCATTAATATCGTATATTGCTTCCTAAAACAAAAAAACTATGAATTGGGGAATGAAGATTGTTATAGGGTTGGGCACATTTATGCTGTTCATTGTGGGGGCGGGGATTTATATGGTTACGCAGGACTCGGACTCCTTGTTGGATGACGATTATTACGAAAAGAGTCTGGCCTATGACGAAGTGTACGATCGCAAGCAGAATCTGGTGGACGACCATGCCAAACCTAGTATAAGATTGGAACAGGATACCTTGGTCATTGTCTTTAAACGACCGATAAATAAAGGACAATTGGTATTTAGGCGACCTTCGGATGGTACATTGGATACAAAGATTCCGTTTTATACAGACACAGAGGTATTTCGACTTCCAATATCTACTTTTGTAAAGGGAAGTTGGAGTTTGGAAATTTCTTGGGAGAACAATAACAAGGCATATATAGATACCCAATCTTTATATGTGCAATAAAATAAGGGATGACCTATCATTATCTGGCTTTTTTCATGGGTTTGTTTGGTAGCGTGCATTGTGCGGTCATGTGTGGTCCATTGCTTATCGCCGTGCAGGGCGACCAGACGATATCATGGAAACAGACCTGGAATAAGCTGCTATATCAGTTTGGCCGTATCATGACTTACGGAGCTATCGGTCTCCTTTTGGGAGCATTGGGCAATCTGGCTGTTGTCCGGGGCGGGCAGCAATTCCTTTCGATCTTCACAGGCATACTCTTGGTCATATTAGGTGTTTTTTATGCTTTCGGCACAAAATCATCCACTATAGCCCGCTTTCAGACACGTGCAGTCCAACCTTTTGTCAGGATGATGGGCAAGTGGCTTTATAGACCCGGAGGATCTATCGTAGCAGGCGTATTGAATGGTATATTACCTTGTGGAATGGTGTATATGGCATTGGCATCGGCGATGAATGCGGATGGGATGGTGAACAGTTGGTTTTTTATGGTGCTTTTTGGTCTGGGAACTTTGCCGTTGATGTTGGTGTTTTCCTTTGCGGCAAATTTTTCCAAACAAATGCTGAAAGGCCGATTTTCTCGTGTTTTACCGTTTTTATACCTTCTGATGGGAGTTTGGTTTATCCTTCGGGGGGCCAACCTCGATATACCTTACCTCAGTCCATTGATCCATGTAGACGGCGCAGTTCGGTGCGATTGATTTTAAAATCTATATAAAGTTGCTATTGAAAAGCTAAACATACCAAAGTTAAACCTTATAGGTCTCTATAATTTTTTCACAATATACCTATACCGTACATACAGCAATAGAGAGGAGGTCAATAGCCCTAGCGTAAGCCCATACCACACTCCCTGTACACCCATGCCCATTGGAATACCCATCAAATACCCACTAGGCAGTCCCACAATCCAATAAGCAACAAAAGTAATGAAGGTAGGTATATTGACGTCTCCCATTCCCCGCAACACGCCCAAACCGACAACCTGCGTGCCATCAAAAAGTTGAAATAAACCTGCAATGATCAACAGTTGTGCGGACAGGGCAATCACGGCTGTATCCTGACTGATAAGGAAAGGCAAATATTGATTGAGTAGGGCAAATAGGAGTGCCGTAAAGATCATGAAAGCCAATACCAAATGGTAGGATACCCTTGCAAAACGCTGTAACCTGAAAAAATTGTGGTTTCCAAAACTATTGCCCACCTTGATGGTGGCTGCAGAAGCTATACCACTGGCCATCATGTAGGTCATAGCGGCCAATGTGATGGCTACTTGATGGGAGGCCTGTTCCAAGGCTCCGATTTTACCTGCTATGAGTGAAGCACCTGCAAAAGCACCGATTTCAAATACATATTGCATGGCGACAGGAAAACCTATGCGGAGGATGTTTTTGATACGGCCGATTTGGATGCTCAGCCAATTGAAGGTCGAGAGATATTTTTTGAAATGGCGGGAACGCAGTACATAGATCATCATGACGAAAAACATCAATGTACGGTCGATCAATGTTGCGGCCCCTACCCCGCTGATCCCCATAGGTTTGAAGCCAAACATACCTTTGACCAAGATAATGGCTATGACCACATTGAGGACATTGCCCCATATCGTGACCTGCATGGCTTGTCGGGTAAAACCTAGGCCTTCGGCAAATTGTTTGAACGTATTGAATCCCATCAACGGGATAATGGATAATCCAAGCAATAACAGGTAAGGTTTTGCTTCCTTGACAACCAAAGGATCTTGATCGGCATGTTCCATGGCATAAAAAGAACCAAAATAAACAATGCAAAAAAGCAAAATACCCGAAAGGAGGTTTACCCAAAAACTGTTGGAAAGCAGTTTGGCACATTCGGTATAGTTTGACTTACCGTTTTCCTGGGCAATCAAGGGGGTAAGACCATAGGAAATACCCAGGCCGATGACCAGAACTACCATGAATACCGAGTGCGTCAAGGAGACGGCGGCAAGAGGAATAGTCCCCGCAAAATGGCCTACGATCATCGTGTCTGCTGTCTGCACCATGGTATGGCCCAATTGGGAGATGACGATTGGGATAGCCAGTGTCAATGTACTCCAATAATACGATCTATGTGCTCTCTTTCTTTCCCGCATGACCTTGTTTTTGGCCTGCAAAGGTACGGAAAGACTTCCGAAGTTTAACTTTACTTTTTTATATTCTTAATGGCACACGCGGTACCCATGCGCTAGTCTAAAGACAGTGAAGAGGATGTGGATAAGAGACAATATCTCTAAATAATTACAAAGAGGTGTTGCCGAAAAAAAAATATACACTTACCTTAGCTTCTTGGAAATAAAAAAATAAGATGGAATTAGCATTTTTAAATATTGGTACGCAAGAGATGTTTGTCATTGTCGTAGTGGTTCTACTGCTTTTTGGTGGTAAAAAACTACCCGAATTGGCAAGAGGTTTAGGAAGAGGTATTCGGGAATTTAAAGATGCTTCGGAGGGGATCAAAAAGGAGATCGCCGATCAGATCAATAATTTTGAAAAGGATCTTGATGTGACACGGGAGGATCAAGAAGAATCTACTTATGCGTCCGATACAGATACACCGATAGATGGGGAGGAAGAAGCGATAGAGGAGCATACAGATGAGGAAATTGTAGAAAAGAAGTTTCCTGATTTTACAGCACCGGAAAATACTTATCAGCATGATCCCGGTGCGCATCCTGTAGACGAGACGGAATACTATAAATATGGATATAATGACCACTTCGCGACCGATCAAACAGAGGAATCAGACGAAGGGTCTGTAGAAAATACAGGTAAAGAGGACGACAAACCATCTGAGCAAGCTTAAAAAATTGTCATTTTTTAGCATACTCTTTTTACCCCTTATTTCGACCACTTAACACTTTATGTTACACGAAATCATTATTTCGAACGAATTGTCGCTGACCGACAGACAGGTCAGGACGACCATTGCCCTTTTGGATGAAGGAGCTACTGTTCCTTTTATTTCACGTTACCGCAAAGAATTGACCGGGAGTCTGGATGAGGTGCAGATCACGGCCATTCGTGACCGTATCCTGCAATTGCGGGAATTGGACAAGCGTAAAGAAACCGTCTTGAAATCCATTACCGAGCAAGGCAAGTTGACCCCTGAACTTGAAAATCAAGTCAAGGCTGCTGAGACGATGGCCGCATTGGAAGATATCTATCTGCCCTACAAGCCTAAACGTCGCACACGTGCATCTATTGCCCGAGAGAAAGGGCTGCAAGAGTTGGCAGACTTTATCCTGGAACAGTCTTCCGGTGCTATTGAAAACAAAGCCGACCAATTTGTCAACGAAGAACGAGGGGTGACCACGGTGGAGGAAGCTTTGGCGGGCGCAAGGGATATTATTGCAGAGACGATTGCTGAAGATACAGAAGTGCGTGCAGGTGTACGTAAGGTGTTTCTGAACAAGGGACTGTTTGTCTCACGTGTTGTTCCGGGAAAAGAGGAGGAGGCATTGAAGTATAAGGATTATTTCGAGTGGTCAGAGCCTTTGAGCGCCGCTCCTTCGCATCGTGTATTGGCTATGCGCCGGGGAGAGAAAGAAGAACTGCTGTATCTTGATATACAGGTGGAGGAGGGAAGTGTACTGCCGCTTATTGAAAACCTTTATCTGAAAGCGAAAAATGGGGCATCCAAACAGGTAGAACTTGCCATCATCGATGGTTACAAACGCTTGCTAAAACCTTCTATGGAAACTGAATTACGTGTCCTGACTCGGCAGAAAGCTGATGAAGAGGCCATCAAGGTCTTTGCGGACAATGTACGGCAACTTCTGTTGGCAGCTCCATTGGGACAAAAACGTATTTTGGCCATCGATCCGGGATTTCGTACCGGATGTAAGACGGTGGTATTGGATGCCCAAGGCAACTTGTTGGAGAATACGGCTATTTTTCCGCACAGCGGTGCCGGAGGTAGAAGCGAAGCGGAGAAAACCGTTCGACATCTGGTTGATAAATACGCTATAGAGGCCATCGCCATTGGCAACGGTACGGCAGGGCGGGAAACCGAAGATTTTATACGTCAATTGGGGTTGTCCAATGTCGTCATCGTGATGGTCAATGAAAGTGGAGCATCCATTTATTCGGCTTCAGAAACTGCACGGGAAGAATTTCCCGAGCAGGATGTAACGGTCAGAGGGGCTGTATCCATTGGTCGACGTTTGATGGATCCCCTGGCAGAGTTGGTCAAGATCGACCCTAAATCCATTGGCGTAGGCCAATACCAACACGATGTGGATCAAAATAAATTACAAACAGCATTGGATGACACGGTCATGTCCTGCGTGAACGCTGTGGGTGTGGAGCTCAACACGGCTTCCAAACAGATTCTGGCTTACATCTCGGGCTTAGGTCCTGCATTGGCCCAGCAGATCGTCAATTACCGGAAGGAAAATGGCCCTTTTAGCTCTCGCCGAGAACTGAAAAAAGTACCTCGTCTGGGAGATAAAGCTTTTGAGCAGGCTGCCGGTTTCCTGCGTATCCGTAATGGACGACATCCTCTGGATGCCTCTGCTGTACATCCTGAGCGTTATGCTTTGGTGGAACAAATGGCCAGGGATCTTGGTGTAGATGTAGCTGAGCTGATGAAAGACGACAAACTCCGTAAGCAGATCGATCTCAAAAAGTATATCAGCGATGAGGTAGGGTTGCCCACGCTGAATGATATCATGGCCGAACTGGCTAAGCCGGGCTTAGATCCCCGTGAACAGTTTGAGGCCTTCTCCTTTACTGATGGCGTGAATGCAGTTTCTGATTTGCGTGTGGGCATGAAATTGCCGGGTATTGTGACCAATATTACCAACTTTGGGGCTTTTGTGGACATTGGTGTGCATCAGGATGGGTTGGTGCATTTGAGCCAGTTGGCCAACCGTTTTGTATCGGATCCGCATGAGGTGGTCAAGGTACAGCAGAAAGTGATGGTGACGGTCATCGAGGTAGATGAAAAAAGAAAGCGTATCAGCTTATCGATGAAAACCGAAGAAAGAGGGCCGCGCAAACATTCGGAAAAGCGAGAGAGTAGAGGAGCCGAAACGGACATGGCTTCCAAGCTGGCGGCGTTGGCCAGCAGGTTTAAGTAAATAAAAAAAGACCCAATTTGGGTCTTTTTTTATTGCTAGCTGTTAATCTACTTGGAACAATTCTGCAATCGAGGAATGCTGATTGACACTTTTGATGGCTTTAGAAAACAAGTCTGCAGTAGATAATACCTTTATCTTTGAACTGTTTTTTACTTTTTCGGGATCGAGCTTAATGGTATCGGTTACGATCATTTCTGACAGGACAGAATTCTCAATGGTCTCGTAAGCTTTTCCCGATAGTACGGCATGTGTACAGACCGCTCTGACGGATCTGGCTCCATTTTCCATGATCAAAGCCGCCGCTTTGGATAATGTGCCGGCAGTATCGCAGATGTCGTCGATCAATACCACGTCCTGATCTGTCACATCCCCAATGATGGACATGGATTCGATCTCATTGGCACGTTTGCGTCGTTTGTCGCAGATGATGACCTCTGCATTGAAAAACTTGGCAAATGTACGTGCACGGTATGATCCCCCCATATCGGGAGAGGCAATGGTCAGGTTGGGCAGATTCAACGATTTGATGTACGGAACAAAAATGACAGATCCGTCCAGGTGATCCACAGGGATATCGAAAAAGGCCTGTATCTGTGCGGCATGCAGGTCCATCGTCATGATACGATGCGCCCCCGCTGCGGTAATCAGGTTTGCAATCATTTTGGCCCCGATAGCCACACGAGGTTTGTCCTTACGGTCCTGGCGGGCAAAACCAAAGTAGGGAACTACTGCCGTGATGTAATGGGCAGAAGCACGTTTGGCTGCATCGATCATCAATAATAATTCCAGCAAGTTGTCCGTGGGTTGATTGGTCGATTGGATTAAAAACACATCGCTGCCGCGAACCGATTCGTTGTAGAAAGGTTGGATTTCGCCATCGCTAAATTTGGATAGGGTCATGTCTCCAAGTGGTTTGCCGTAAGCTGTAGAGATTTTTTCAGCTAGTTCTTGTGTTCCTGAGCCAGCGAACAATTTTACCGTGTTGAATTGCAAAGGCATTTTTATGTATTGTTTATGATTTGAAATAATTAATTTTCAAGTTGAAGACTTTTTTTAGTACGGCAAAGTTATTGATTTAATTTGAAAACTAGCCAAGGATAATACGCTAATTAGATACTAATTTTGACTGTATAGAGCTCCTTTGGTGTATCTTTCCAGAATGACTATAACAGGTGTATTGTTCAGGGTTTGCGAAAGTACCGTGAACTTACTCGCACTATGTGTTTTCTTACTCTGGTCGTTGTAGGTGATATCGCCGGATATTTGAATGGTTTATGGCAGGTCTTCGAGACCTGTTCGGGACCCCTTCGAGACTACCTCGATACAGGTTCGACAGATCTTCGGTTGTTTTTTGGTTTGTTTTCGGGTGTATGGCGATGTTGTGCCGAACCGTACCCGAACGTGAGCCGAAGCCGTGCCGATGTTGTCCCGAAGTTGTGGCCTAGTTGTATGGGCGCGGTATGCTCGTTGGTGCGGAGTTGAACGGACTTCTACGGACTTTAACGGAGTTGAGCGGAGTTTTTCGGTTTTTGTTTAAATAAAACGGAAGATTTGTTTGGACAAGTATCACGTTTCCCTCCGCACATCCTTTCCGCCACTCAAGCCGTGGCAGGGCTCGTACTTTTTTCTGCAAAAAGTACGCAAAAACTCGTCGCTCGAAACTTTTGGCCGTAGGGATAGTGCATCCTACTGCTATTGCCAAAAATTTCGAAGGCGACATTTGAGTGATTGTAAGGATCCTGCTTTAATCTTTTTGCAGGAAAATTTTTGATAAGCAGTACCCAAAAGAACGACCAATGTTGCATCAGTCCCCAACCACGAACACGACCCTGATGCCTGCTTCGCAGTTCGGAATTTGGACAACAAGCCCGTGAAACTCTCGTCTTGCTGGCTTACACTTCGCACAATGCAAGTCTTTTCAGTCCTTGCGTGGGGATTGTGGGTTGGAGGCATTGCAAAAGGCGCTTCGGGAGTGTAGCGTGGCGGTTGGAACAAATTCCGAACAGTCTTGACTTTTGTTAAGCTTTGTGTCAAGACAAAGCTTATCGCCCGGCGCCGGCGATAGAGGCGCAAAAAACTGTTTAAATTAAAAATCCGTTTTTTATGAACCTATTCTCAATGTGGGACACGACACATAAAAGACAACCAGATTCTGATGTAATGATAGGAGTGTCATGTACTTTTTATATCTTAGATCAAGATACCAATTTATAAACGATTATGGACGAGTTGATCAAACAGGTGGTCGCTAAGAAGCTCCGCGCGAGGGGCAAGATCTATAAGCTTAGTGAAAACAGTAGGTTATCTACACAGGACTTTGGTTATGCCAATAAGATTGCGGGTCGGATTTACAGTTTTGTTAAACCTTTGATGAGTAGAGCTGCAGATCGTACGGTCTATCAAAAGATTCTTGCTGTCGTGTTGAAGCTCGTAAGGTCAGACGAAGTGCACGAATTGGGACAATTAAGGATAGGGTATGGCAATATTTTAGCAATCAAAGGGCTGCAATTTAATGCACGGCAGTCGTGGCGGGGGGTTGTGGGGTGGAACACGGAGGTGGTTTGCCATACGGCAGATGCTTCCATAGACATTACTGTACCGGCGACGAGTACTTGGTTGTTCAAACGCTATGATCCACGTGTCAGTAAATTGGCCGTTTGGTATGAGATATGGAAGATCCCATTTGAACTGGATGAGGAACCGGCTAGATTGAGCACCAAAGAATTGTTCTTTACGCCAGGGGAAAAAAGTGATGCCAGGAAGGCCGGTTTTTCTATTGCAGGTTGGGACAATTGTCTGATTGTGGTGGTAGGTGCTGTACAGTCTTACCTTTGGGAGTCAAGTGGACAGGGAGACTTTCTAACGGCAAACAGATCGTTTATGGCCTCCGGAATTATAGAGGTTTTTGGTTTACGGGAGGGCAAACTGCTACAGGATAGAGTGGAAGAGAAGTCAAATTGTCCCCCGCCTGAGCATGACGAAGGGGTGGATTGGGATTGAATAGGTCATATCCTGTAGGTCAATCCACCGATAAAGATCCGTCCAGGTTGTCCGGGCATAAACTGGTGTTTGAAATCCAGGATATTGTCGACAGCTGGAAGAACAAATGTCCATTAGTGAAGTAACCTCCTATGTCGGGTTTTCCCACCAGAATAATTTCAGTATAGCCTTTAAAAAATACTTTGGCTTGCCACCGAGTGAGTTGAAGAATTAAAGCTGTCAGCAACTTTTCCAAAGTTCAAAACTTTGGAAAAGTTTGGACTGTGTAGCCTATTGAAACATAATCCGCAGGTTGATCCCGAAGTAGGTGTACGATGTGGCGTAGTTTTGGGATGTGTAGGGCCTGACCGCATTCGAATTGTAAAATATCCTTAGATTATAGTATTGATTGACTGTGTAATCCAGTGATGGACTGAATGAAATATTCTTGTTTCCTCCGGACACTTCGGCTTGGTCCATATCGGAGCGATACACGGTAGTCTTACGGTCGTTCAGCGAAAAGTCGACTTTAAAATTCATATCGTTCGTCCATTTGCGGTCTTCAAACAATCCGAATGGAAGACGTACATTGGCTTTACGGTAGCCCATTCCCACGACGATCGATTCTTCGGCCATCATAGCCATCTGGCTATTTTGCAGGCTGAGGTTCATATCGCGGGTTCTGCGATATTCCGTCGTGATCGTCATGCTGTTTTGCAATCTCATATCCACTCCGATCAAAGGTACGAAGCGATCCACCAGTGTAATCTGATTGTATTGATTTTTGGGAAGGAAATTGCCGTTTACATCCTTTTCGGTCGGGATATTATTGACCTCCTCGTACCGCAGGACAGAACTGTATCCACCGATGATATATTGGGACTGATAGGAGTGGTTGAGGTCTATCGAAGAAATAAAATCTTCCAACCCCAATAAAGCGCTCAGACCACTAAAGGAAATACGCCAGTTTGGCAAAGGTGCGCGAGGTTGTTTGTTCAAGTTAATGTCCGTGATGTCCTTACCCAGATAGGTCATCAGGAAAGAATTTACCACGACGTCTTGCTGTGTCTTGCCAAAGCCATCGGCAAAGGAAGGTGTCTCCCCTTGTCCTGTTTTGCGACCCAATTCCTGCGATACCAACAAGGCGTTTTCTTCAAATTTGCGGAACAGTTCGTCGCTGTTCTTGAACGACGTACGAATTGCTATTTGGGAGACGGTATAGTTACCCGTCATGAATGGTGTGGTACTTTCTAATTGTCCGGTAGATGGATTAAATTCCATTGTCGCAGAATAATTATAGTTGTCCACACGTGTAGAGGACAGGTTGATTCGCAATCCCTTCAATGGTTCTAGATTGGCCGTGGCCGAGAAGTTTTCGGCATAGGTCTTCGTGTACATATTGGTCTGCATAGGATCTCCGGTGAGCCAGCCATTGTTGGCGGCCTTGGTCAGAATGTCGGCCTGGCTACCAAATATGAACCCCCAGCCGGGAGCTTGTGCATCAAAATCATAGCCTAAGATATTGCTGTGGGGGGTATATCCTGGCAGGAATGTTCCCTCAAGGCGAGTATAGGCGGCATTGACATTGCGTATCGAAGTCAGCAATTGGACAAGAGCGCCCTTGCCGCCTTTAGCATTACGCCCGGAATTCTGACGTATAAAACGGAATTTATTGTACAGTGCTGTAAAGTTCAATGTAGGATTGATCTGTATCGTTCTGTTGTTCAGGATACTATTACCCAAATCAATCTGATCGTTTTGCATGGAGAGTAGCGGCTCGCTCTTCCAATTGAACTGCGTACCGTACCGAGCTGTCACATCCACCCATTCCAGATAAGGGATTTTGTTGATCGGAAGGCTGTACGTGATGTTCATCATGTGGTTGTAGTCCGTCGTACGTCCCATCTTCCAGAAGTTGCTCCATAGCGTATCCCGTTTTATACCATCCAAACGCCCTTCGGGTTCGTCGATGATGGAATAGTTGGTAGCATTGAAGTCCAGTCGCAGAGACTTGGTCAGATCCCAACTGATACCGTAGATACGGCTCATATTGAAATTTTTATTGTAATAGGTTGGTAAAACATTGCTTGTCGCATTGTCCCGGAATGTGTTTTCGTTGTAGATACGGTTGACCTCCATCCTGAAATTGATCAACGAAGGCATCAGATTGAAATTGAAATCTTTGATGATATCCAGATTTTTGGACTTTATTTTTTTGAATGGTTCAAAGAATCTGCTCGAAGGATTGCTGAAGGTATAGTCCAATAAGCCTCTGTAATTTTTTTGTAAGGATGTGGCCGTATTGAAATCCCTGTGATAATATTCGTTGTACGCATAGGATACGCTGAAGTTTTCGATATTCCAAGGCCTCAGCGGGCTTTCATTGTTCATTTTGATCTTACGGATATTGTTGAAGCTGAATCCTTTTCGTGTCGTATAGTCCTGTGCCAAGCGCAATATGGAGTCGCGTTGGCTTGGGCTGGCATGTCGCAAGGCGTCATCCAATTTGATGTCCGGTGCATAGGGGTTGAATTCGGGTGTAGCCGTCTGATTGGAATAATTGAAATAGAAAGGAATGACAATACCATGTCGAGGGTGGAAGAATTTACCCAGTTCGGCATTGGTGGTGATGTCGAAGAACATATTGTCCGAACGTTGTCTCTCACCAATGCGTTGGGACAAAGCACCGAACCCGATCGTCGATCTTGTACCGGATATGGCGACATTGGCAAAGTCGGCTAGCTTGAGGTCCAAACGGGCCGTAGCCGCCCATCCGCCTTTGTCATCGAAATCGGTCAATCGAAGCTCATTGAACCAAAATTCACCGTCCAGATCCAAGCCATCGTCGTTCGGTGTACTGGTCGAAGATCCGCGCAACGGATTGCGCACACCGATCATATAGTACCTCACCTTGGATATATCGGGGGTACCGACGATAGTGATACGGTTGGGGCCATCCCAATGTTCGTAGGGCTCGTCCAAAGGCCAAGGTTGGCCACTGAGGGTCGCATTGTCCCGGGCCAGCTTAGCATCTTGGAAGAGCTGGATACGGATGTTCATACGGTTTTCTTCGGGCCAGATCAAGTCGGGCGAAGAGGTGCCATAAGGCGTGACAGCCAAAGGCATGTCGTATTCGTAGTAGTTGTTTTTGTCGTCTGTACCTACCCGGATAAAAGCTCTGAAATCACCTTTGTTGAGGTTCTCACCCTCGGCGTGTATAAACATTTCCAATCGGCCATAAGCTCTAAAATCATGAGAGGCAGTCTTGAAGGCAGCCCTACCGTAGCCGTCTCTTAGTTTTTTGACATCGAGGCTCATGGATTGCTCGTTCAACTGTACATTGAGGTTGTTGTGCGCGATATCCACTTGTCTGTTGATGCCAGGGGGAACTACATAGGGAATGGGTTCCCGTTTACCGTTTTCTTCGATACTGACATTGGCCACATTGAATTCAGAACCGTCATCGCCTACGACTCCCAGACCGGGATCTGCAATGACTTTGGAAGCATCTCTCTCACTGTTATACTTCCGCCAGTCACCCCGTACGAATTGCAGCTTGCCGAAACGCACGACAGCGGTATCTGCAAAATCGGTCATGAACATACGGATGAAACGGATCGATTTGAAGTCCTGTATATTGCCTTCTTTGCTTTCGAATTGATCCAAAGGGATACGGATTTTGTACCATTTGGTATCCATATACGCACCGTTGACTTCTGCCCGGCTATTCACTTCATCCACAATGAAGTTTTGCCCGACGAGCATGTCTGCAGGACGGATGGAAAGCTTGTATTGGAAGTATTCGTCGACCTCGTTCATTGAGTTGTCCCGGTTGATGTCTTCTCCATCGGGAACCAATGTGCTAGCCGAGTTTTCAACACCGAAATCTTCCAGGGATTGGTTGCGTGTACGGGTGTTGCCCTGTGTACCGTTGTAATATTGGTAACGCTCCAATATACCTACACTACGGTCGAAATGATCTCCCCGAAAGTACACATAGTCATCGGACGAAGGGTCGGCCTGTAGCTTGGCAAAAGCACTTGGATTTAAGATGCCTTGCATTTGGGAAAGGAAGGTATTGTGGAAAGACCGTTCTTCGTCATTGGTCAGTCCGTCCAGACCTATATCCTGGTAAAGTCGGCTGGCATCGCTGTTTTCAAAAGCCTGTACGACCGGTTGGTTTTTGATGACATAGCCCCAGTGTGTCTGATCCACATTGGACTTGTCGCCATTGGGCGACATGCCGTTTTCCAATGATTTCCGACCATCTTTGAGGATATCTTCTGAAATATTGCCCAGGTTGATGTAGATATCTCCACCGGCTTTGCCTGGATTGGTCAGTTGGGGATCCATCATCCACATTTCGAGAAACTCAATGTTCTGGGCTTCAAAATCGGTCTGGTCTATCTTGCGGAACATACCACCCCAGCGTGATTCGGGGTTTTGGAGTGTTCCGTCCGGATTGATACCTGTTGTGGTATAGTTATATTGACCACGTAGCATTGGATAATAGGCTAGATCCAAAGTCGGCAGGAAGGCATCGCCTCCGGTCTTGATCTCTTTGAAGGGGAAGATTTCCTTTTCGGTTACCCTTCGGGTTCTATGGTCGCGGAGAAATTTGCTGTCGACACGTGGATTGAGGTCATTGTTGTAGTAAAAGATAGGGTCTATGTTGTAGAAAGCCAGATGGGCACGGTTGTAGCCGTATGCCAGGTTGTCGTTCAATTGTGACTCAGGAAATATCTTTGGTGTACCCGATATCTGCCAGTTTTGAAAACCCTTGATGTCAATATAGGATACGCTGTTTTCAAAGTTGTCTATATAGGTGGTTCCCGTTGTACTGTTGGCCGTGTTGAGCCCTCTGGGATGTCCGGGGATCAGCTGTGCAAATTCGCCGTAGAAGCTGATGTGCGACTCTTCTTTGGTACTGAGGAATGGCAGCTTGTCTACCATACGTGTCAGCCAGCGTGAAGGTGCATTGTACGTGATGTCTGCCCCAAGCATGGTATTGGATATAGGCTCTTGCCCGATAAGGACTTTTTCCGACAAAGGTTTTTCGGTCAGATTCATGACCGTAGCACCAAGGAATAGATTCTTATTGACCGTATAGTCAAAACGTCCCCCTATCAGTGATTTTTGCTGTAGACCGTACAAGGTATCGTCTTCTATCGACACCGTGATCGGTTGTCCGGACATGACGAGTGCGGGATTGAGGATACGCAGGTTGCCCAGCATGTAATCGACCGTATAGTCTGTACCTTCCTGTAGGAGCATGCCTCCAGCCATGACCTTGACCGAGCCCGGCCTGGGATTGATGACACCCAGCTGAAATTCGGTGCCGGCCTCCGAACTGTACCTTCCTTTGAGCCTATACCTGTTCTTATTCGGGAATTTTTGTTGGGCATCCATTTGTGTCTCGCTGTACAGCTCGGGGAAGGTATATTTGTCTACCAACGCATTTTCGCCGGGGGCAAATTGATTGGCAAGGTCTTCTCCGAGAGGTTCGACAACTGGAAAGATGAGCTTGCCCCGCTGTGGTTCTATGGTCAGTTCGGGCAGAAAGTCGAATAGACCGTCCGCTCCGGCAGCTTGATTTTGTGTTATCCTATCGAGACCGGTCAGTTGTAGCCAACTCTTGTCTGCTGTCTGCGCTCCCTCATACAGCATAGGCCGTTCGGTGCCTGTTTCATCTTCTGTCCGGTACACCTGTAGAAAGAAATTGTTGTCCGAGATATTGGTGGCACTGAGGGAGTAGATGTTTTTCATCATCAGTTTCCAAAGAGGGAACACGTCTCCTGTTGCTGTTTTGGTCTTGATCGTTTCATTTTTCAACAACTTGGTGTACAAAAGCTTTGGCTCCGACGGTGTGACTGGAATATCAGTGCTAAATTCACCCACTTGATATTCTTTACCGTTGGCAATGTACCGATAGGATACGGCAAGAACTTGGTCCTGATATAAGGGATACACCAACGAGATATAGCCCAATCTCCTATTGACGGTGTAATCCCTGCCTTCGACAAGCTTACGCGCGTAGGTCAGCTTGGCATAATGATCATTTGGGCTACCATCTGCCCCGAAAAAGGTCGATACAAACTGACCATTGGGTTCTCTTCCCTGTTGGCCTAACTGCACGAGTAGGTCATTGGAGTAGTTTGGTGCCAATTCGCCGGGAATACCGGTTGAGGGCATTTGTGACGAACCCGGTGCAATTGACGTATAGTAGGGATTGTATTCGCCCAGATCCATCAAAGCAAGTACGTCGCGGGCATCTTCGTAAGAGTTGGACCGATTGCTCATCCATACCTCGATCTGCGTGATGTTTATTGGACTATTGATAATGGGTGCCATAGCCAAGGCCTGGTTATAGTGGTCCCTAAAATACTGTGCGAGGAAAAAGTGTTGGTTGGCCTCGTAATTGTCCAGTTCTATGCTAAACTCACTCTCACGGGAGCCATTGGTAATGGTGATCTGCTTTTGGTCGGACCGTTGCTGTGAGAGCAAGCCCGTGAACATGAGCTTGCCAAACTGCAGTTGGGTCTTGATACCGAAAAGGGATTCCGAACCCTGTATCAAGGTGGAATTAAGTGCCATATTGACATTTCCGACCTCGATACGCTTGATGATATCGTCGTCTTTGCCTACATAGTCAAAGCGGATCTGGTTTTCAAACCCGAATTGGGCTTGCGTATTGAAATTAGCATTGAGACGAACGTTTTCCCCGATCTTGCCCACCATGCTGAGGTTGATGTTTTGGTCAAAGTCAAATCCCCATTGTTTCCGTTGTCTTTCGTTGAATAAGGGGTTTTCGTTGGTGTTATATTGCCCCATTAGCGTGATGTCAGCCGACCCGCGTGGGTTGATGTCGATGGTATTTCCCCCGAATATTTTTTCGAAGGTAGGGCTATTGACTTCAATCACGGGAAATAATCTTCTTCTTCGCTCTTCTGCCAACTCTTTTTCAGCTAGCTGCTCCCAATAATTTTTTTGTGTCCTTTTGAACTCAAAATCTCTGTACTCATCGAGGGACATATACAGTGGAGGCCTATACATCTTGGATCCCAATTTTTCCCTTATGATATATTGTTTTGTTTCCGGATCAAAGGTGATTTCGCGATCTATATTTGTAGGAGGCGACAAGGTGAAGGGTGTGTATGTCTTCGGAAGATGTAGAAAAGGGTAGTCTTTAAAGTTGTATCGCAGCTTCAATGAGTCTCTTGTTGCCGTGCTTTGGCCTTCTGTTTGCTGCGCAAATACAGATAGGCTTGCATAGCAAATACATAAGAGGCTAAGGAATATGAGGCCTAGATTTTTCAACAATATTTTAGACTAATAGTTGCTTAAAATTAAATTCGTTTGCGAAACTTTTGCAAATATCTGTCATTTTATGTAATAAAACAAAAGTAGGGAACAAACTAAAGCGTCAAAAAATGTTAATTTTTTTGGTTAGTACATGATATTTTTCAAATTATAGATAATATAGGGTATATGTGGTACGCCTGTCTATCGGTAGGTATGCGCTTACTTTTGAATAAAGTATTTTATACATAAAGCACAAGCATCGCTACGCTCGGTTCGTGCACTAATAAGAGCTTGTATCAATTGGGTAGGGATTGAATCCTTGTGCTACGTATTACAGTTTTTTTAATGCGCTTTTGATCAATGCTTCTACAGAAAGGTTGTTTTCGGTCTGTACGATGCTGGATAATACTTTCTCCACCTGGTTCTTTTGAAAGCCAAGCATAATCAATGCAGAAAGAGCTTCTTCCGGTACGCTTTGTTTTGAAATGGATATGGGCAATAGGGTGTCTTCCCCCTGTTTTTTGAGTTTATCTTGTAATTCTAGGATGACTCTTTGGGCAGTTTTAGGACCTATTCCCTTTATTTTTTGGATGAGGGCAACCTGTCCATTGACAATGGCAGATTGTATTTCTTCGGGGGTACTGGACGAGAGCATCATGCGCCCGGTATTGGGACCTATCCCAGAGACCGAAATGAGGTGATTGAACAAGTGGCGTTCGCCTTCGGTGGCAAAACCAAACAAGGTATGAGAGTCTTCACGTACCTGAAAAGAGATATACAGTTTGCAGGTTTCCTGCTCTTTGATCTGCGCAAATGTAGTTAGCGATATATGGATATGATATCCAATACCCCCCACGTCAAGAATGACGTGAGTAGGGGTTTTGGATACGAGTTTACCGTTAAAATAGTCGTACATATTACGAAGTCAAAAGTAAAAATCAAAAAAATGTCAGGCAATAGGCTTAAGCTATATGCGGTAAGCATTGGGCTTACCACCGATGGCTTAAATCCTACAGCCTATTACTTACGCAGATGTTGTTTCACGCGATTGTGCATCGACCACGGCGATGGTGACCATATTGACAATCTCACGTACGGAACTGTCCAGCTGAAGGACATGTACAGGCTTGTCCATGCCAATCAAAATAGGGCCAACGGCTTCGGCGTTACCAACTTCTTGCAATAGTTTGTAGGCTATGTTTCCAGACTCAAGATTTGGAAAGATAAGTGTGTTAGCTGCTTCTCCTTTTAATGTGCTGAATGGGAAATTGCTCTCCAAAAGATCCTTATTTAGTGCAAAGTTGGCTTGAAGTTCACCGTCGACCGTAATTTCAGGATAGTCACGATGCAGGATTTTTACAGCTTCACGTACTTTGATCGCTGTGGTGCCATCGTTTGACCCGAAGTTTGAATAAGATAACATCGCAATCCTTGGTGTAATGTTGAATCTGCGTACATGATTCTCGATCAATACTGTGATTTCTGCTAGTTCTTGTGCTGTAGGGTCTGTATTGACGGTCGTATCGGCCAGAAAGAGCGGGCCTTTTGCCGTCAACATCAGATACATTCCCGCTAGACGACTGCCTTCTTTTGCTCCGATGACCTGCAATGCAGGACGGATAGCAGAAGCGTAATTTCTGGTCAATCCGGAGATCAACGCATCTGCATCTCCAAATTCAACCATGCTGGCGGCAAAGTAGTTGCGGTTGGTCATCAGCTTGATAGCATCATATTTTGACACACCGCGTCGTTGTCTCATTTTATATAAGTGTTCGGCGTATTGTTCGAAGCGGGCTGACTTCCTTTCTTCCAATGGATCGATGATCTGTACATTCTGCAGTTCGAAAGCATATTCCGTGATAAGGTTGGAAATTTTCTCTTTATTGCCCAAGAGGATAGGGATAGCGATACCTTCCTCTTTGACGATTTGTGCTGCTCTTAATGTTTTATAATTATCTGCTTCTGCAAATACCACACGTTTGGGGTTGTTCTTGGCTATGGCTGTAAGGTGACGGATGATTCCATCGTCTTTGCCCAATCTTTTCCGCAACTCTTCCTGATAGGCTCCCCAATCGGAGATGGTTTTGCGTGCTATACCGGACTCGATGGCAGCCTTAGCGACAGCTATAGATACTTCTGTAATCAGTCGGGGGTCTGTGGGTTTCGGAATGACATATTCGGGCCCGAAGTGTAGGTTGTTCGCATTGTAGGCCTGGTTGACTTCTTCGGGAACGCTTTGTTTGGCCAGATTGGCAATGGCACGTACTGCGGCGATTTTCATTTCTTCGTTGATCGCTGTAGCTCGTACGTCCAGGGCTCCTCTGAATATGTAAGGGAAGCCCAGTACATTATTGACCTGATTGGGATAATCCGAACGACCTGTCCCCATGATGATGTCGTCGCGTGTGGCTACGGCAAGATCATAGGCTATTTCTGGGTTAGGATTGGCCATGGCCAATACGATAGGTCGTGGAGCCATACTTTTGAGCATTTCGGAAGTCAGTACATCTGCTTTGGAAAGCCCGATAAAGACATCGGCGTCCTTGACGGCATCGGCCAACGTATATATGTCACGACCGGTTGCCCATTCGGCCTTCGTAGGATCTAGACTTTCTCGGTCGTTACGAATCACGCCTTTGCTGTCGAGCATGACGATATTCTCTCTGGAAGCTCCTACGGCTACATACATGGCTGTACAGGAAATAGCTGCAGCTCCGGCTCCGTTGACGACAATTTTCACATCTGCAATGTTTTTGCCTTGTAGTTCGCAAGCGTTGATCAGTGCTGCGCCTGAGATGATGGCTGTGCCGTGCTGGTCGTCGTGCATGACAGGGATATTCATCTCGGCCTTAAGACGGCGTTCGATTTCGAAGCATTCGGGGGCTTTGATATCTTCCAGATTGATTCCTCCGAAAGTAGGCTCCATTGCCTTGACGATATTGATAAATTCGTCTACATTTTTGGTGTCCAATTCGATGTCGAAGACGTCGATGTCGGCGAATATCTTGAATAGAAGGCCTTTTCCTTCCATCACAGGTTTTCCGGCTTGTGCACCGATATCTCCAAGGCCCAGTACCGCTGTACCGTTGCTGATGACAGCGACTAAGTTTCCTTTGGCGGTATATTTGTAAGCATCTTCGTTATTTTCAGCGATAGCCAAACAAGGCTCGGCTACACCTGGCGAATAGGCTAGTGTAAGATCACGTTGAGAGTTATAAGGTTTTGTGGGAACGACTGCAATTTTACCGGGACGGCCCTTGGCATGATACTCCAAGGCATCCTTTTTTCTATTGTTGCTGCTGGTACTCATATTAAATGTCTATTTCAAAATTATGCCTACAAATGTATTACTCCTTTATAGAATAAAGAAATTTTGGGATGTTTTATTTTTTTTGGAAAGGATAGTACAGGTGTAAACCTAATATTTCACTAACTTGCATTGTTTTTCAAGTAATAAGATTTATGTCACATAGAGAAAGATTGTCTGCGATACGGAGACTTATGGAAGAGCAGGGGATAGATGCCTATATCATTCCATCTTCTGATCCACATATCAGTGAATACCTGCCCGAACGGTACAAATGTATTGCTTGGGTCTCCGGTTTTACAGGTTCGGCAGGTACATTGGTCATTACGGCCGATTTTGCAGGCCTGTGGACGGATGCGCGGTATTTTGTGCAGGCCAATGAGCAGCTCCGGGATACAGGTTTTGAGTTGGTGAAATTGAAGACGCAGGGAGCAGCCGAATATGCGGAATGGCTAGGCGAGAAGCTTAAACCTGGAAGTAAGGTTGCTTTTGACGGCAATCTGGCTTCGTTATTGGTTGCACAGACAGTTAAAGATAAGTTGGAGTCTTTGGATATCCAAGTAGATGGTCATGTAGACCTGCTGTCGCCGATATGGCAAGACCGTCCCGAACTGCCTCAAGTGAAAGCGTATCTGCTGGATGAGGAGACGACAGGGCAAAGTCCTTCTGCTAAGTTGGAAGCGGTACGAACTACCATGCGAAAAAAACGTGCAGAAGGACATTTTATATCTTCTCTGGACGATTTGGCTTGGCTGCTCAATATCCGGGGACAGGATGTGCCTTGCAATCCTGTCGTATTGGGATTTGTCTACCTTTCCCAAGTGGAAGCCATTTTGTTTATCGATCGATCCAAACTCGACCAAGAGGCAGTGGAAGAACTAAGGTATACAGGTGTGTCCGTTCGATCGTATGAGGAGGCTTTTGATTTTGTAAAGGGGCTGAACATAGATTCTATTTTGATTGACCCAAAACGTACCTGTTTTGCCATCTATGATAGTATTCCGGATACAGTCTCTATCGTCGAAGATATCAACCCTTCTACCTGTTTGAAAGCTATCAAAAATGAAGTGGAAATCGCACACATCCGAGAGACCATGATCAATGACGGTGTGGCGATGACCAGATTTTTCAAGTGGCTGGAAGAAAATCTAGGCAAGGAAGAAATGTCTGAGCTTTCCATCGCCAGCAAGTTGAGAGGGTTCCGGGAAGAGCAACCGGGATTTGTGGACGTTAGTTTCACGACAATAGCCGGCTATCTGGATCATGGTGCTTTACCACACTATTCGGCTACGGAGGAAAGCGATTACACTTTAAAACCATCCGGTTTGTTATTGGTCGATTCGGGAGGACAGTATAGGACCGGAACGACAGACATTACGCGTGTGGTATCCTTGGGCGATATTACTGCGGAAGAAAAAATCGATTACACGATTGTACTGAAAGGTATGATCGAAGGTAGCCAAGCTATCTATCCCAAAGGCTCTAAGGGATATCAAATTGATGCTATTACCCGAAGACCAATGTGGGCGGCTTTGCGCAATTATGGCCATGGAACCGGACATGGTGTTGGCTTCTTTCTGAATGTACATGAAGGACCGCATGTGTTCAACCCATCTAATGTGGATATTGCTATCGAAGAGGGCATGATTACCTCTATTGAACCGGGACTGTATCGAGAAGGAAAATATGGTATCCGTATCGAAAATCTGGTGTTGTCCAAAAAGCACGATAGCTCGATCTTTGGCGATTTCATGGATTTCGAGACGTTGACCATCTGTTACATCGATACGAGTCTGATCGAACCATCTCTGTTGGATTCCTCCCATATCGAATGGATGAACAAGTATAATCAATGGGTGTATGATCAATTGTCACCTAGACTGACCATAGCGGAAGCGGCGTGGCTGGCACATAAAACACAAGCGATCTGATAGATATAAATCAAAGAAGCTGCCCTTACGGACAGCTTCTTTTTTATGCTTCTTTCTATTGGTATCCTGTTTTTTCCGTTTCTATGTTTCTTTTGTTGAACAAACCCTATGCTTGTTCTCTTCGGACACCTTCGGAAGCTTTATCATTGATCGTCAGACTGCTCTCACAGCCTTCCATTTTTGTGCTTCTTTATTATTAAAACGTCTATAGTGCATATATATTGTGTAGGCGTGTAAATTTTTTTCAAAAAAAGTGGAATCCATAAAAAAACGCCCATAGCGGGGAGCTACAGGCGTTTCTAACTAACCAATTATTAACCTAAAATTATGAATACACAAAGGTTGTTATTTTTCATGGAAATATAAGAAAGAGAAGGGTTTTTTTAACGATTTTTAACGGATATGGAGAATATAGCTTTATATAGGCTCCTTCTCTACAAAATCATGACAAATAGCATATACGGTAATATAATTTGTGGATACGTTTGCGATATGGTAAAAAAAGTAGTATATTTCGTTGAATTTTAGAAAGAATACATTGGATTTTAATGCATTTGGCTTTGGTCCGGCCTTAGAAGATGGACTAGATAGCATGGGGTACGTATCCGCAACCCCTATACAAGAAGAGACCATACCGGTCATTTTACAGAACAGGGATTTGATTGCCTGTGCACAAACAGGAACAGGAAAGACAGCAGCCTATCTGCTGCCTATCTTACACAAGATAGCACAAGACCCGCATGAGCGTGTCAATACGATCATTATTGTACCGACACGAGAACTTGCCTTGCAGATCGACCAACAGATTATGGGCTTGGGCTATTTTACCGGAGCGACTTCTATAGCCGTATATGGAGGGGGTGATGGTATGGGTTATGAACAGCAGAAAAGAGCTATCCGTGATGGAGCAAATATTATTGTAGCTACTCCGGGACGTCTGCTGAGCCATCTGTCGTCGGGCAAATTTGATTTCAGCCACTTGCAGCATCTGGTGTTGGACGAGGCCGACAATATGTTAGATATGGGCTTTCACGATGATATCTTACGCATCATCAGTTATCTACCCAAGAAAAGACAAAGCTTATTGTTTTCGGCCACCATGCCCCCACGCATACGTGCGTTGGCCAAGCGTATATTGCACGATCCGGTAGAGATCAATATCGCTATCTCCAAACCTTCAGAGGGCATAGATCAGCATGCGTATCTGGTGTACGATGGGCAGAAAAATGCTTTGATAAAAACCCTGTTACGGGATCCGAAGTATCATACGGCTATTGTTTTTGCTTCCAAGAAAGATACGGTCAAGACACTGGCGCGTGAACTTTCCAGAAGTGGGATACCTGTCGAAGGTTTTCATTCCGATCTGGATCAATCCCAACGAGAGGATATTATGGGACGTTTTCGTGCCAAACAGGTAAAGGTCTTGATCGGTACGGATGTAATCTCTCGAGGTATAGATGTCGTCGGCATTAGTCTGGTTGTCAATTACGATGTGCCGCCCGATCCAGAAGATTATGTACATCGCGTAGGTCGCACAGCTCGTGCCGCAACGACAGGTACGGCTATTACTTTTGTCAACGATAAGGATCAAAACCGTTTTGCACGGATAGAGGGCCTGATCGGCTATGAAATCCCCAAAGTGTCCCTGCCCGAAGGCTTTGAAAGTGGACCTGCTTACACGCCTGGACGAAAGGACGACCGTAAGAAGAAGCCTTTTCGCAAAAAGAAAAAGCCGTTTAGAAAGCCAAATGCTTCATCTAGCGATAAGGTATAGTATAGGCCTCCGAGGCACACGAAAGGATTTCCTTCCTCTCCCTTTGTAGCGATTGTGATCCGAAATACGTACTCATAGTACATTATAGGAAATTGAAGAAAATGAGATATATTATTGTCCTTTTTTCGATAACAAGTTTGCTTTTTCTCCATGGTTGTTCAAAGTTCGATGATCTGGAGAAGCAGATGGATGCATCGGTAGATATGTCGGCTTTGGCGGTATTCAATATGGTACCCAACTCGACTGCTATGGAAATCTCTCTGGGGGAGTCAAAAATCAATAAAGTCAATGAACGGCTTGCATTTGGAGACTATCTAAGCTATCGAACACAGTTTTCGGGTAAGAAAACAATCCGGATAGTCAGTGGCAAGGATACCTACGAAGGCCTCGTGGATTTGCTTCCTCAACGTTTCTATAGCATATTTGTCAATAAGGAGGGGGGTAAACTTACGGTTGTACAGTCTGAAGATGATATGATCCTGCCTGCAAAAGGAAATGCCAAGATCCGTGTGGCTCATATGAGTTCCGATGCGGCATCATTTACTTTTGGCGAAGGGGGAAATCAGTTGCTCAACAATATCAAGTATAAAGATGTCACAGGTTTTAAAGAGATCAAGTCATCCGAAAGACAGACCTTATTGGTCGTAAAACCAACCACAGCGGTAGGAAATACCCGCTCGTTAGAACAAGTCTTTATACCTAAAGACCAGGGAATCTATACATTATTGATAAAAGGCTATGTGAATGCGAGCAACGAGACTGAAGAAATCAGTATGCAGCTTGTCAAGCATTAATCTTTGGCTTGAAGTGAAGTGTTTAAAACCTCAAGCCAAAAATTAAAATTATCTTCCCCGGTCTTTATTTCTCCGGTTCTGCAACTCGCTTCGCAACAGATCATTGAAGTCTTCGACGACTTGAAAAAACTGAGAGGCTCTGGACGGACCGACGACCTGTGCAAATTGGGTTCTGTATTTTTTCTTGATATCAACTTCTTTGGCATCAAAAGCAATCACGTCACGTTTGCCACCGCTGAAGGAATTGGCTCCTTGAGGGGCCGAAGCTGCGCCTCTCTTTGCTCTTTTGAGCTCCCACATTTCTTCGTTATACTTGTTGTATATCGGAAAGAATTTCTGTGCCTCGGTAGGGGTGAGCTTCAATTCTTTGGTGATATATGCCATTTTTTCGCTTTCTATAGCCTTGAATCTCTCCTGTTTGTCCTGTTGGGCATAGGAGACCATACAGCACAAAACCATGGCGCAAACGGTCATTATAATATGTTTCAATCGTAACATTATAACATATAATTTAAATATTCTTCAATCTCTTTGTCGTTGAGCCTTTGCTTTATATCAAAAGAAGTGTTGTCAAACATTTCTTCGTCATCCACATAAGAGGCTAATTCAATAAGCTCCACGCCGTCTGTCTCTTGTGCCAGGTACTGGACAATATCTTCCTTGCTGAGTCCATGGAGAGAAGCTTGTGTATGATCCTCCGGAAGAGACTGCGGATCTGTTCTGTCCAGATACCAATAAGAGCCTATGCCTAGTAGGATGGCTACAGCAGCTACCGATGCTTGATATATCCAATTTTTCCTAGGGGCCATCTGTATGACCGGCGTGTCCGGACGTTTTTCTTCTTGAACAGACGGTGCCCCCGTCACTTTATCCATGATCTTGGAAGAAAGTGACTCAAAGTAACCGGTAGGTATTTCAAAACCTTCTTTTCTTTCAGAGGTGGCTATATGCTGTTCCAAAGCGACCGAAGCTTTGATCTTGTCGGTCAACTCTTCAAAATATCCCTGTGGAACCTGATAGCCTTCTGTCTGAACGTTGTCCTTTAGATTTTGTTCAAACAGTCTGTTTTGCACCCGTTCTTCCAACTGGATAAAGTAATCCTGCGGAACGGTAAAACCGGCATCTGAAACCTGTTGCTTTAACTTCTGTTCAGCTATTTCGGCCAGAACATTATTGGTTAAATGATCGAAGTACCCTTGAGGGACACCAAAAGGGTTAACACGCAAATAATCAGGTAGATTGTTGCCTCCTATTTCATTGTATGTGTTTTCTTCTTTCATCGTGTAGTTATAGATGCATTAAGCGCTCAAAGGTTTAATCATGCGTATTAAAAAAATGCTCGATTTTTTTGACGGCCAAATGGTACGAGGCTTTGAGTGCACCGACACTCGTTCCGAGGATATCGGAGATCTCTTCGTACTTGAGGTTTTCAAAGTATTTCATATTAAAGACCAGGCGTTGTTTTTCCGGTAAAGTCAATAAAGCCTGTTGCAGTTTCAACTGGGCTTTATCGCCATTGAAATACTGCCCATCGGCCAATGTTTCAGATAGGTAGGAAGAGTTGTCATCGTCCAACGAAACACTTTGTTTTTGTTTTTTCTTGTTCAGGAAGGTAATGCATTCGTTGGTGGCTATGCGATATAGCCAAGTGTACAACTGCGAGTCTTCTCTGAATTTTTCCAGATTACGCCATACTTTGACAAATATATCCTGGGTCACGTCGTCTGCATCGTCATGGTCGATGACCATGCGTCTGACGTGCCAATATACTTTTTGTTGGTATTTTTTAAGCAAAAGACCAAAGGCTTCTTCGCGAGTACGCTCATCCGCAAATTTGGATATGATTAGCGCGTCTTCCATTCGAGTTTATTTTCTGCTGATGACTTTGCGCGCTGCAGCGACTATATTTGAAGATGTTAATCCGTATTTTTCCATCAATTGGGCCGGTGTGCCGGACTCACCAAAGCTGTCATTGACGGCTACGTATTCTTGTGGTGTAGGTAGCTTTTGGGCCAATACCTGTGCGACGCTATCTCCCAAGCCTCCGAGACGATTGTGTTCTTCGGCTGTCACCACGCAACCTGTTTTTCGGACAGAGGCCAGTATGGCTTCTTCGTCCAATGGCTTGATGGTGTGGATATTAATTATTTCGGCATCGATGCCCAATTTTTCCAATTCTTCACCTGCTTGAATAGCTTCCCATACCAGATGGCCTGTAGCGATAATGGTCACGTCCTTGCCTTCATTCAACAAGACAGCCTTACCGATTTCGAAAGTCTGGTCAGCAGGGGTAAAGTTGGGTACTACAGGACGACCGAAACGTAAATAAACAGGGCCTTCGTATTGAGCTGCTGCGATAGTAGCGGCTTTGGTTTGGTTGAAGTCACAGGGATTGATGACGACCATTCCGGGCAACATTTTCATCAAGCCGATATCTTCCAATGTCTGGTGGGTAGCGCCGTCCTCGCCCAAAGTAAGGCCGGCATGCGAAGCGGCGATCTTGACGTTTTTGTGCGAATAGGCGATAGATTGTCTGACTTGATCGTAAACACGAGCTGTAGAGAATTCAGCAAATGTACCTGTAAAAGGTATTTTGCCGCCAATGGTCAAGCCTGCTGCAATGCCCATCATATTGGCCTCGGCAATACCGATCTGGAAGAAACGCTCCGGAAATTCCTTGATGAAGGCATCCATTTTGAGTGACCCAATCAGGTCGGCACATAAGGCGACTACATTCTCGTTCATTTTGCCGGCTTCCAGCAAACCTACGCCGAAGCCCGAACGTGTATCTTTAGATTCTGTGTATGTGTATTTTTTCATGTATTGTTAAGTGTTTAGATGTTAGTAGTTAGTATTTAGATATCAGTATTTAGAAAAAAAATGAAATCTATTATCTTATATCTAACATCTAATGTCTAATATCTTTTATCTAACATCTAATGTCTAAAAATCTACTATTAATAATCTCCCAAAGTTTCTGTTAACTGATTCAATGCCGAGGCAAGTTGTTCGTCATTTGGGGCCACGCCATGCCATTTGTGTGTACCCATCATGAAATCAACGCCATTGCCCATTTCGGTGTGTAGCAGGATGACAACAGGACGACCGTTTCCGGTACGGGATTTGGCTTCTTCCAAACCAGCGATTACTGTAGACATATCATTTCCATTGGTTACTTCAACGACTTCCCAGCCAAAAGCTTCCCATTTTGCCTTGAGATTTCCGAGGGAGAGGACACTATTGGTTGGACCGTCGATCTGTGCACCATTGTAGTCCACAGCAGCAATTAGGTTGTCTACTTTATTATGCGGAGCATAGAGTGCAGCTTCCCAAATCTGTCCTTCTTGCAATTCACCGTCACCCATCAACACGTACACCAGACGGTCGTCATTGTTGAGCTTTTTGGCTTGCGCGGCACCTATGGCAATGGATAGCCCCTGTCCGAGTGAACCCGAAGCGATACGTATGCCAGGTAGTCCTTCGTGTGTGGTAGGGTGTCCTTGCAGACGTGAGTCGATCTTGCGGAAAGTCGTCAACTCACTGACGGGAAAATATCCTGCACGGGCCAATGTACTGTAAAACACAGGCGAGATGTGTCCGTTGGAGAGGAAAAATAAATCTTCGCCTTTGCCATCCATGTTGAAAGATGGGTCGTGTTTCATCATATGGAAATACAAGGCCACGAAATAATCGGTACAACCTAATGATCCTCCAGGGTGTCCGGACTTGCAAGCATGTACCATACGTACGATATCACGCCTTACTTGGGATGCAATCTGCTCTAGTTTGTTTATATCTGCACTCATTTTGATTGGTTTATTCTCATTTTCGCGGGTAAAGTTAATTAATTTTAATGGTTTAAGCGATTAAAATTGCTTATAAAAGCCAAAAATATCAGTTCGATTATTAAGAGCCTGTTTAAAATTTTAACGAAATTTTTATTATGCTGATTTGAAGTTGTCTTTGCTATATTTTAATGCTCTTTTGAGCCTATTTTTTACTTCCTGTTTTGGATTTAGCCCGCTAAATCTGCAAACACGAAGCAAAAAATCCATCTCAAAATAGCTATAAAAATATGTAGCAATAAAATTTAAACAGGCTCTAAGGCTTTTAAACCACAACTTGTTCTGTTTCTGACAGGATAGGGATATGGTTTTTTGCTTTTTTAGGTCAAAATTTTATGATTACCAAAAAACTCTTTACATTTAGGTATAAAATTCCATATATGAAATATATCTGTTTTTTGATGCTGTCCATGATGGTATGGAGTGTTCGTGCGCAGACAATCGTCAGTACGACAGCCGAGGTAAAAGAAGTGACCGTCTTTGCGAGTGGGGCTGAAGTGAGCAACACGACCAAGGTCAACCTGCCCAAAGGGAGTGTGAAATTGGTCATACAGAATGTGGCCAGCGACGTGGATGTAAAGAGTGTACAGCTTGCCGGTCCGGACGGATTGACCGTACTTTCTATTACACCTGAGAAAAATGCTGATGTAGAAATCACAAACCCTGCCCATCGTCGGCTTAAGGATAGCTTGGATGTAGCTCAGGCACGTCGGGAACTGTTGGCAAACAGGCAGACTGCGGCACAGGGAGCATTAAAAATATTGAATAATGATCAGCTGCTTGGAGGTGGTGGTAAGGTAGATCTTGGCGATCTGTCCAAGTTGGTCGATTACTATCAGTCAAAAGCAGTGGAATTGCATGGTTCGATAGCCAAATTGAGCAAGGATATTGCCGCAGAAGACAAGGTTATCGCCCGACTGCGTGAACAGATGCGTGCTTATGCAGGAGATGGAGGGCAGTTGACGGTACAATTGGTGTCTTCCAAGCCCGTGCAAGGTGAATTGGCTTTCAGCTATATGACCTATTCCGCCCATTGGCAGGCTTACTATGACTTGCGTGCCAAATCGATATTGAGCCCTTTGCAGATCCTTTACAAAGCCCGCGTGACCCAAAATTCGGGTGTAGACTGGAAAAATGTGAAGCTCGTGCTGTCTACAGGCAATCCCTCGCAGTCGGGTACAGCGCCTGTATTGTCACCTAGCTACGCGACGGTTGTCTATCCACAAAGTGGGATTATGATACGAGGTGCCGCGCAACAAAATGTCTTACAGAACAGGGTGCAAAGCATCGGTACTCGGGCACCGATGCAGGAGGAAGTGGCTGCGGCAGATGTGGCTACCAAAGCCCTGGAAACTCCACAGACCACCGTTAATGAAAATCAATTGAGTGCCACGTTTGACATAGAGGTGCCCTACGATATCGTGTCAAACGGACAACCGCATAGTGTAACACTCAAGGAATATGACCATCCGGCATTGTTCAAATATTATGCAGTACCAAAATTGGATAAGGATGCTTTTCTGTTAGCGGAGATAAAAGATTTCGAAAAGCTGAATCTAGTGCCGGGGGAGGCAAATATTATCTTTGAAAATATGTTTGTCGGCCAATCGTATATCAACCCGGTCATCACCATGGATACACTCAATCTTAGTATGGGCAGGGACAAAGCTATATCCATCAAACGGGAGCGTATCCTGGATGCAAAGAGTACACAAGTGAGTGGAAGCTCAAAAAGACAAACGTACACCTACGAAATACGTGTGCGCAACAACAAGTCGAGCACGGTCAATATGCTGCTCAAAGATCAATACCCTATTGCTACGGACAAGTCTATCGAAATCGAACTGACCAACGATGGGGGAGCGGCTGTCAACAAGGAGACAGGGATATTGACCTGGACATTGTCCATCAAGCCGGGGGAGACACAGACATACCGTTTCACATTCAACGTGAAACACCCGAAGGATCGGAATGTGGTGATCAACTAGTAGAGAGGTTGCATCCCGTCAAAGCCGGGACACGGTGCAACGTCTCTATAAGAGAACATAAAAAACATCATCAAACAACATTGTATGAAAAAACAGATAATAATCGGTCTGGCTCTTGCTACTGTTCTCAGTAGTTGCGGCAGAGGCAAACAAGGCTATGACCCCGACAGTTTGGACAGCACCGCACTGGCCGCTATTTCCCAGGATAGCTATGAAGCCCATGTGGCTACTTTAGCTTCAGATGAATATCAAGGCCGCAAGCCCTTTACAAAAGGGGATACCCTAACGGTCAGTTACATTGAACAGCAGTTCAAATCATTAGGGCTCAAACCCGGCAATGGGGATTCTTATTTTCAAGAAGTCCCTATGGTGGAGATCACGTCAAAGCCGACCACACCTACATTGACTTTTACCGGAAAAAACGGTACGCTGACAGCGCGTTATCTTGATGACTATGTGATCGGTACACGTAGATTGGAAGACCATATTGATATACCTACTACGAATCTGGTCTTTGCCGGATTTGGTATCGTTGCCCCTGAGTACAACTGGAACGATTACGATGGCCTAGACGTGAAAGGAAAGACTGTGGTCGTCATGGTGGGTGATCCGGGCTATTACGACAAAACATTATTCAAGGCAGACACGATGACCTACTACGGCCGATGGACCTACAAGTATGAGGAGGCTGGGCGCCAAGGAGCTGCCGGTGTCCTTTTGATACACGATACGGGAGCGGCAAGCTATGGCTGGGATGTGGTACGTACAGGTTGGAGTGGTCCTCAGCTTGATCTTGTGGCTGAAGACAAGGGGGCTTCAAACCCTGCTTTTGAAGGGTGGGTGTCGGGAGAGACTGCCCAAAAACTCTTTCAGCTCGGTGGCCTGGATGCCAACCTGCTCGAAAGCGCCAAAAAACCGGGGTTCAAACCTGTTCCGTTGGATATATCTACAGAAGTGCATATTCAAAACACGTTCCGTTATGCCAAGTCCAATAATGTGATCGCCACGATCGAGGGGGCCAAAAGACCGGGGGAGACCATTATCTATACAGCCCATTGGGATCATCTGGGTATAGGAGAAAGTGTAGACGGTGACTCGATCTATAATGGTGCGATAGACAATGCGGCAGGGGTGTCAGCCTTGTTTGAGATTGCAAAGGCTTTTCAAGCGGCCAAGGTAAAGCCCGAACGTACAATTGTCTTCATGGCATTGACAGCAGAGGAGGAGGGCTTGCTTGGGTCGGCCTATTATACCGAAAATCCTATCTATCCAATCAATAAAGCCGTGGCCAACCTAAATATGGATGCATTTAGCGCATTGGGCGAAACCAAGGACGTGTCTATCGTCGGGATAGGGCAGACGGAGATCGAAGATTACGTGGCCCGCTCGGCAGCAAAATTTGATCGGATCGTTCGGGGGGAGAAAAATCCTTCTTCCGGTGGCTTTTATCGCTCGGATCATTTCAATTTTGTCAAGAAAGGCGTTCCCGGACTGTTTATGGGCAGTGGCTCCGAATTGATTTCTACGGATACGGTTGCCATACATGTCCGTCAGAAAGCATTGGAAGGAAGGTACCACTCCGTGCGTGACGAATTGGATGGTCATTGGGATCTAGGAGGAATATTGGCGGATATCCGATTGTTTTTTGACATAGGCTATATGCTAAGCATGGAAAAAACGTTTCCACAGTTCACGGAAAAGTCAGAATTTAGAGATTTGGGCGAAAAACGATTGGCAAAATAGTATGTTTGTAAACAGAAAGAGAAAATAAATCAAACAAACATGTTAACAGGAATGAAACATTTACACTCTACGCTGGCGATTGTGCTGCTTTTAGCTTTAGTGGTCGCCATTGTCATTACATTGGTCAATTATGCAGGCAACAAACCGTATAACCGTAAAATTGCGCTGTTGGGACTGATCAGTGCGCACCTGCAATTAGTTGTAGGGCTATTGATCTATTTTATATCTCCTTTGGGGATACAAAGCTTTTCGGGAGCAAATATGAAAATCAGCCTATCTAGGCTGTATTTTCTGGAGCATCCCTTGATGATGCTTTTGGGCATTATCTTGATAACTGTAGGTTATTCCAAAGCCAAAAGGCTTGCAGATGGCAAGAAAGCTAATAAAACTGTCTTGTTATTTTACATTATCGGTTTGATCTTTATCCTATCCAGGATTCCTTGGTCAACCTGGTCGTTGTTGAACTAAAAATAGGATAGGCTTTCGAAGTTCTAAAAACTTCGAAAGTCTAAATATCCGTCGATTTTCGAAGTTGGATAGTCGAGTCAAGCAGTATTTCCTGTACTTCTATCTGACTTCGATTTTTTGAATTCATCAATACCATCAATTTTTCCAAAGCAATATCGGCCATTTCAAATGTAGGCTGCCGGATAGTGGAGAGGGAAGGGTTGAGGCTGTTGGCGATGTCGGTGTTGGCAAAGCCAATAACGGCCATGTCTTCGGGTACTCTGATATCTATTTTAGAAAGTACGCCCAGTACCCGTGTGGTCAAGGTGTCTGTCGTACCCAATATCGCATTTGGCGGGTCCTGCGTGTTCAGTAACTCGGTGAGCTTGTGCTCCATATCCCTGTCTATACCTTCCAATGAATTGTTGTAATTGCAATAGATGATGTAGGATGGATTGAAGTTTATATTATAGTCTGCTAAGGCTTTTTTGTAACCTCCGAGCCTGTTTCGGGTTACACCTATATTTTTCCCACAGAGGACGACAATTTTCTTTCGTCCTATTTTGATAAGTTCTTCTGTCGCTCTATAAATACTTTTCTCGTTGTCTACACCGACCTTGAATGTGTCCAAGTTGTAATTGATCCGATCGAATAGGACAATGGGACAGGCAGTTTTGTAAAGATGTGCCAACAGATCAACGTTTGAGTTTTCAAATGCCGGGGAAATAAGTATACCCTCCACACCGTGATTGATCAATGTATTGAGAGCTTTGCGTTCGATCTCCTCCGAATCCTGGCTCTGCATCATGATCAGATTAAAATCAAAACGTACGGCAGCTTTGTGCAAAGCTTCGATGATCTGGGCTTGAAAGGGGCTGCCGATGGTGGAGATAATCACACCGATGTTGTTGGTCTTGCCCAATTTCAGGTTTTTTGCCAATGCATTGGGACGGTAATTATGCTTTAACGCGACTTCTTTTACCCGTTTTTTTGTGGCATCACTGATCTCGTAGCTGTCGTTCAACGCTTTGGAAACCGTCGATACCGACATATTCAATTCCTTTGCAAGTTCTTTTAATGTAACCTTTGACATAAGATTGAATGATAGAGCATGTGCGTAAAGATAGTAAAAATAAATATTATCAGATATATGGTTTTATCAGGCACACGAAAGGATTCGTGCGCCAGCGAAAGGTAAAAATTCAGATATACTTATCTCAAATCGACTATTTCAAAATCCTTGTATTTTTCTTTTTGAAATTCGAAGTTGGTCTTTGCAATGTTATGATTGACATATAACGTGTTTATCGTATAGATATACCGATTGTTCGATTTGTCAAAGATGGTCACATCGTGGATATGGGTATTGTTGTTGACCCGTAATTTGATCTTGAAGTAATTTGTTTTGGTATCCAATGGGGACAGTTCGACTACGTTGACTGTCTCGGATTTTCCATTTTTCGTGATCTTCTCATCGGGCATACTGACATATTTGTAACCGGTCTTGTAAAAAGAAAAGAGATTGTTGGGACCTATGGAGCTGGAATTGTCCTCTGCTTCGGTGACCTGGACTTCCTTCAGTTCGTCGGAGATGGACCATACCGATTTGCCATTAGAGATAATATCCTGATCCTGGAGCTTGATGCGGTATTGATTTTGAGGCTTGTCAAACAGCATCTTGCCCGCATTGTTGTATGAATTGCCTTCTGCATCGCGTATCACAAGGGTAAAGTCGGATTGTATGGTCTTGTATTGTTCGTATTTTTTCGAAACTTTTTCCAACAAAGCCTTAGCGGCAGGATCTGTCTGTCCGAAAAGCAGTATCGAAAAGAGGCTCAACAGCGCGGTGGATAAAAACTTGTTCATGTCAATTGTCATTTCTTAATGTTTCCAAATACTGTTCTAAGGAGTATTCATCGGGGTAAAGGACTTCGCGTGCCTTGCTACCTTCAAATGGGCCGACTATCCCGGCGGCTTCCAGTTGGTCGATGATACGTCCGGCTCTGTTGTACCCTAATTTCAGTTTGCGCTGTATGAGGGACGTAGAGCCTTGTTGATGCATGACGATGAGTCGGGCTGCTTCTTCAAACATGGCATCCCGATCATTGGGATCAAAATCAGTACTGCCGCTGCCTTCTCCGTTTTCGTCAACGTATTCGGGCAGCAGGTGTGCCGATGGATAACCTCTCTGGCCACCGATGAAATCTGAGATGCCCTCTACTTCCGGCGTATCGACAAAGGCACACTGGATACGGATCGGGTCGCTACCGGTGGACAACAGCATATCTCCTCGTCCGATCAGCTGGTCTGCCCCTCCGGTATCCAAGATCGTTCGCGAATCGATTTTGGACAACACCCGGAAAGCTAAACGTGCCGGGAAGTTGGCCTTGATCGTACCCGTGATCACATTGACCGAAGGACGCTGTGTGGCAATGACAAGGTGGATACCTACAGCACGTGCCAACTGTGCCAATCGGGCAATAGGTGTCTCAACCTCTTTGCCGGCAGTCATCATCAGATCTGCAAACTCATCAACAATAAGAACGATATAAGGTAAGAATCGATGACCCTCCTCAGGGTTTAATCGACGATTGACAAATTTTGGGTTATATTCTTTGATATTGCGTACGCCTGCATTTTTCAGCAGTTCATAGCGTTGATCCATCTCGATACACAAGGAGTTTAGGGTGTTGATGACCTTTTTGGTATCGGTGATGATTGCATCATCTTCTCCGGGAAGTTTGGCCAAAAAGTGGCGTTCGATTTTTTTAAATAGGGAAAGCTCTACTTTCTTGGGGTCGACCAAAACGAATTTGAGCTCGGATGGATGCTTTTTGTAGAGTAGGGATGTCAGGATGACGTTGATCCCGACGGACTTACCTTGTCCGGTTGCCCCGGCTACCAAGAGGTGAGGCATTTTGGCCAGATCGGCGATATAAACTTCGTTGGTAATGGTTTTTCCCAAAGCGATAGGCAGGTCCATATCCGTTTTTTGGAATTTTTCAGTCGTCAGTACCGAGCGCATGGAGACCATTTCGGGATTGCTGTTCGGGACTTCTATCCCGATTGTTCCCTTGCCGGGCATAGGTGCGATAATACGGATCCCCAATGCGGCCAGGCTCAAAGCGATGTCGTCTTCGAGGTTCTTGATCTTGGAGATGCGGACACCGGGCTTCGGAATGATTTCGTACAGTGTCACGGTAGGACCTATCGTTGCCTTGATATGTTCGATTTCGATATTGAAATTCCGCAATGTTTCGACGATCTGATTTTTGTTGGCTTCCAATTCTTGTGGGTTGATCGTGATCTTTCCAGAGCCATAGTCTCTTAGCAGGTCAAGTGTCGGGTACTGGTATCCGGATAGGTCCAGTTTGGGGTCATACTCACCAAATTGGGCCACCAGATCGTTGGCTGTGATAGTTTTTTCTTCTTTGACTTCTTCGACGGAGAGACTGGGCTCGTTTTTATCTTCAACAGGGTTTTCGATTTCTAAAGGTTTATTGATCGAAAGCTCTATGCTGTTTTGTCCGTTAGAAGGGGAGTCATGAGGAGATTTTGTTTCGAAAGCAATGCTCATAGCGCTTTCGGCCTCATCCAACTTGTCTTCGGTAGCAAATGGTGCTTCTATCAATTCGTTGGAAGAGCGGGAGCGGAGGGTATTGGCCACATCGATGACTACATCACCAATATTTTCTTCGTCATCCTTTTCCACGGTACGGAAGCTGTTTTGTTCTTCGATATCCTCCTCGATGTCTTCCGTTTCATCAACAGACGTGGTTCTATCCCGTAAAGAGAATTTCAGATCCAGATTGTAAATCAGGATGAGTGCGGAGAGATAGGCAAAGATTAAGATACCAGCTACGCCATACTTGCCAATCTGTGCATTGAGCAACTGGTTGGTCCAATAGCCAAACTTGCCCTCCAGTATATGGGGAGTATCTGCTATATAATCTTGGATAAAACCAAGGGTAACCGATAGAAAGACAATCCCGATAAGGGAATACAGTATGGTCTTCCACACGGGGAGTAAGGATTTTCTGTATAGGAACTTATAACCAAGGATAAAAAACAGCAACACGAACAGGAAGGAGGCTATGCCGAACCATTCGAAAATAAATTGGTTGGCCAATAACGCTCCGAGTTTGCCGAGTTTGTTCTCGACGACAGGGAGCTCTGCAGTCTCACTGTTGTGGATTTCTTCACTCGTACTGAAGAGTGTACTCCATCCGCCATTGGTCGCGGCGATGTAGCTCTGGTCTTCTTTCCATGTGAAGAGATAGGAGACGAAAGCTACGGTAAATAGGAACGAGGTAAGGATCAAAAACAAACCGAGGATTTTCAACAGCTTGCGCTGCCGTTCGGAAAAATCAATATTGTTGAAAGACTTGAAGGCTGAACTTCTTTTTTTGACTGTTGAAGTGTTTGAAACCTTACTGTCTTTATGTTGTTTAGCGTGACTGCCTCTTTTAAATGTATTTCCTTTGCTTGCCATGAAGATGGTATAACTTTCCAGATACAAACTTAGCTAAAATAGGCTGTATATGCAATAAGGGGTTGCGGGTTGCGTGATACCGGTTTTGGGATGCGTGATTTGAGCTGCGAGGTGTGAGGTGGGGTTAAGGATTAAATGTTTAATTGGTTAGTAAGGGTTCTAAGCAGTTAAACGTTTAAACAGTTAACCAATAGGGGACGAGAGTGTTACTGAAAATATTCCCTGAGGGCTTTGATCTGTTTTAGGTTGAGTACCCGTTTTAATTCTTCGTCTGTACTGGCTTTGACCCGCTTCACGGACTTGAATTCTTTTAGGAGCTTTTGGACGGTTGTCTTGCCTATACCCGGTATGTTGTCGAGCTCGGAGACAAAGGTCCCTCGGCTGCGTTGATTGCGGTGGAAAGTAATGCCAAAACGGTGTGCTTCATCCCGAAGATGTTGGATAACCTTTAGTGTTTCTGATTTTTTGTCCAGGTACAAGGGATATTGATCGCCCGGGTAGTACAGTTCTTCGAGACGTTTGGCGATACCGATGACGGTCACTTTCTTGTCGATGCCGAGCAGTTTCAAGCTTTTGAGTGCTGCACCGAGCTGTCCTTTTCCACCGTCGATCACGATGAGCTGGGGCAGGGGATGATCTTCGTCCAGCAATCTTCTGTAGCGGCGGTGTACGGCTTCTTCCATCGTGGCAAAGTCGTTTGGCCCTTCGACGGTCTTGACGTTAAAGTGTCGGTAGTCTTTTTTGGAAGGTTTGGCATCCTTGAATACGACGATGGCTGATACGGGGAAGTTTCCCTGTATATTGGAGTTGTCAAAACATTCAATATGTCTGGGCAAGACGTTCATGCGCAGGTCCTTTTGCATCTGTTTGAGTATGCGTTCGGTTTTTATTTCCGGATTCAGCTTTTCGTATTGCAATAGGCGTTCTTTCTTGAAATAGGCCACATTCTTCAAGGAAAGCTCCAATAGTTTCTTTTTCTCTCCTGCCTTTGGGACGGCAAGTTTTACTTCTTGGGGGATGGCATCGAGTGCCAGATCGAAAGGTACGATGATTTCACGGGAAACGCTTTTATAACGGTTTCTGATTTCGGGAATGGCTATTGCCAAGAGTTCTTCGTCCGATTCGTCCAATCGTTTTTTCATCTCTAAGGTCTGTGTCTGTATGACGACGCCATTCATGACCTTCAAGAAATTGACGAAAGCATAACTGTCATCGGAGGCAATGCTGAACACGTCTATATTGGTGATGGACGAATTAACGACGGTAGATTTGCTTTGGTAGCTGGTCAGTTTTTCCAATTTGGATTTGATGGTATGTGCTTCCTCAAATTTCAAATCTGCTACGGCTTGATCCAGTTGTTGTTTCAACCTGTTGGTTACGACACTGATCTTGCCGTTGAGGATATCCTTGATGTCCTCCAGATTGCGGTCGTAGTCCTCTTGGGATTGGTATGCTTCACAAGGCCCTTTGCAATTGCCTAGTTGGTATTCGAGACAGACCTTGAATTTGCCTTTTGCGATATTCTCTGGGGTCAGGTTCAGATTGCACGTCCGTAGTGGAAAGAGTTCTCGAATAGTATCGAGCACGATATGCATCATGCCTACGGATGCGTAGGGACCAAAGTATTTTGAGCCGTCCTTGATATATTTTCTTGTCCAAAAAACACGAGGGAAAGGTTCGTTTTTGATCACGATCCAAGGATAGGTCTTGTCATCTTTGAGCATGACATTGTACCGGGGCTTGTGTTTTTTGATAAGGTTGTTTTCGAGCAGCCAGGCGTCGATTTCGGTGTCGACGATTGTAAAAGCAATCCGCTGTATCTTGCGTACGAGTACCCTTGTCTTGGTGTTGAGCTGACGATCGTTGACAAAATAAGAACTGACCCGGTTTTTCAGATCCTTTGCTTTGCCGACATAAATCAATAGGTCGTCTTTGTCAAAGTATTGATAGACTCCGGGCTTGTGCGGTATGCGCTTTAGCTCTTCTCTATAGTCAAATGTGCTCATTATTTTAATATCGTGGACTATCTATAAGGTTGTCATCCGCCAGTAGTCGGACAAGTTGTTGAGCGAAATCGAAACCTGTCTACCAGAGGCAGGCATCCCATTCTAAATAAAGCAAGACTATGATAAGATCCTTGTCTGGCTCAGAATGGTGAAGTGAAAAATCGAGCCTTTTGGATAATCCAACATTAAAACCCTAATCTATCATCATCCAGCTGCGGTTCGGTAGAATAGCCGTCGTATTTGGAATATTCCGAACAGTCCAGTACACGGGTCATCCCCCCCGGAGGCTTAGGAAAATCCCCTTTGGAATAATTCAACGTCGAATCATCATATACTTTCTTCATGAAAAGTCCATAGACAGGCAAGGCTGCCGCGGCTCCTTGTCCATATTGCATATTGTTAAAGCTGATTCCCCGGTCTTCTGCACCTGTCCATACTCCTGCTACAAGCTCGGGTGTGATCCCGATGAACCAAGCATCGGAGTTGTCGTTTGTTGTTCCTGTTTTACCACCGATAGGATTCGTCAACCCACCGTATTCCTTACGGCGTAGCCTGCTACCTGTACCGCCGTCGACGACACCTTTTAGGATGTCGACCATGATATAGGCCGATTCACTGTTTAAGGCTTTGACTACTTTTGGCGTCCGCTCGTAGATAGGTGTGCCGTTTTTATCTTCGATGCGTAGGATCATGGTGGGCTCTATCCAAGTACCGTGATTGACAAAGGCCGAATACGCACCTACCATGTCAAACACCGACGCTTCATAGGCTCCTAATGAAATAGATGGGTAATTTGGGACATTGGAAGTAATCCCCATCTTTTTGGTAAGGGCAGCTACATTGGAAGCTCCTACTTCATTGATAATGTAGGCAGTGGCGTAGTTTTGAGAGTATTTGAGCGCATTTTTTAAGGTAATGGGATCTCCCCCTTGCACCGTACCACGTGGTGTCCAGTTGCCATATGTCTGTTGGTGGTTTGGCAAGGTATAACATGGAGAATACCCGTTGTCGATAGCGACTGCGTAGGTAAATGGTTTTGCAGTGGAGCCTACTTGCCGTATACCCATCTTGACCTGGTCGTACTTATAGTGCTCAAAATTGATTCCTCCTACCCAGGCTTTGATATGTCCTGTAAGGGGTTCCATCGCCATCATAGAATTGCGGAGAATCAGTTTGTTGTATTTGATGGAATCCATCGGAGTCATCATCGTGTCTATACTGCCCTTCCAGCTGAAAAGGGTCATAGGCACTTTGGTATTGAATGCTTTTTTGATATCTTCTTCTGAAGCTCCGTTGCGTTTCATCTCTCTGTATCTATCCGAACGTTTCATTCCGGATTGCAACAATTTGGCATTATTGCCCGTAAAAGCATCTCTACGTTTCCACTGTTTGTCAAACTCTCGTTGGAGCGTCTGCATCCATTCTTTCTGTGCTTCCTCGGCGTATTGCTGCATTTTATAATTGATCGGCGTGTATATTTTCAGCCCATCGCGATCCAAGTCATAGGGAGAGCCATCGGCTTTGGTAATAGAAAGTTTTTGAAATTCCTTTTTGATCTCATCTTTCAATACCGACCTGAAATAAGGTGCCAGACCTTCCGCATGGTTTGTAATGTTGAGGTGCAAGACCAAAGGCTTTTCTTTTGCGGCGTCATACTCTTCTCTGGTAATGAAGTTTTCTTTGTGCATATTCATCAGAACGACATTTCGTCTGCGTACAGCATTTTCTTGGTTTCTTACGGGAGAGTATATCGTCGGGCCTTTGAGCATACCAACCAAAACGGCTGCTTGCTCAGCGGTGAGCTTGTCCGGCGTAGTATTGAAGAATGTGCGTGCTCCTGACTTGATGCCAAACGTGTTTTTATAGCCAAAGTCTACGGTGTTGAAATACATCATGATGATCTCTTCTTTGGTATAATTTCGTTCCAGACGTACTGCAGTGATCCATTCCTGCAGCTTTTGCATGACACGCTTCAATGTGTTTCTTTCTCTCCTTTCGGCAAAAAGATTAAGGGCTAGCTGTTGCGTAATGGTACTGCCTCCTTGTTTGTTGTTCATCAAGGTGTGGAATACGACCGTCACCGTCCGCCAATAATCAATACCGGAATGACTGTAAAAACGCTTGTCTTCGGTAGAAATCAAGGCCTTGACCAGATAAGGGGATAACTCACTGTATTTGACATTGGAACGATTTTCGACATAATAGGTTCCTAATACCTTGTTGTCTTCTGTAATGATTTCGGATGCCAGGTTGCTGTTTGGATTTTCCAGATCATGGAAACTTGGCAGTTTGCCGAAAATCCCTAAACGTACACTCAGCAGAAACAAAAAAACGAACAGTACCGCACCGATCAGAATCTTCCAAAATGTCCGTGTGTACTGTGTGATATCTTCTTGTGTCAATTTATTGTTTTTCGATTCTCTTCTCATATACTGATAATGTATAATTACCTAACTTATGCTATATTGTTTGATTCCTATGCTAGCGCACGAATCCTTTCGTGTGCTTGTTCTCGGACACACGAAAGGATTCGTGCGCCAGCTATTATTGTTCTATGTAATTTTGATGATAATGTCGAATACTAACGCCATCTGTCAATGAAGGTATAGTCTCTTTCGTAATGATAAACGTATTGTAAATGTCTGCCGGTACCTTCATGATTTCTGGCATCATCGGCAAAATTCGTGCCTCATACGACTTGACTTCTTCAAAATTCTTGAAAGGGCCTACAAAAACCAATTGGTTTTCGCCATTGACTACTTTCAATTGATGGTTAATGGCGGTATTTTGGTATCGCGTCCTGTTAAACTGTCCTATACCATAACGACTCGGTGCAAGATTTACGCTGTTGTCCATGACATTTATAGCAAAATAATATTCTGCTGTATCCGGAAATAGTTTTTTGTCCTTGTAGTCGTTAGGTCCTACATCAATAGAGGCGGCTCCGATATTGCGTGTATTTAACCTTAAGCTGGCTTCAGTCGTCAGTTGGTTTTGAAGACCGATGTTTTTGTTGGTTACCTCCAGTTCTTTCAGTTCTTTTATTTTCTGCTCTTCCACAGTTGTAGCAGTTAGATTTTCTTGTCCTTTGACTTCAGTTTCTTTCTTTTCTTCTTCCACTTTCGCTACCTCCACTGCTTCCTGTACTTCTTTCTTCTCTTCTACCTTAGCGACTTCCTTAGTCTCTGTCACTTCTTCTTTCTGGGTTTCGACAGGCTTGGGTTCTACCGTTTCTTCGATAGGTTTGGGCTTTTCTACCGCCAAGGCTATACTGCTCCTGTAATCACCTTCGATATGCAGCAAGGGCCAAGCTGTCATATTCGGTTCGTCCACAAAAGCGATTCTACTCTTGTCAATATCTTGTAGGGCATTGACGCGGTTGGTAAACATTTCGGGGTGTTGTTCCATGAAAGCTATGTTTTCCTTTGCCAATGGTGTGACCAAACTATCGGTGGGGTGTTTTTGAATGATAGCCGAAAGAGCTTGAGTAAAGTCTTCCACACGGCCGACACGTCCCACCGCCAGCGCTCTGAGGTATTCTACCTGTGCGACTAAGGCTGAATTTTCAAAACGGCCTTGGAGTTCACGGTCGGCTTCGGAGATCACACCCGTATGATCACCTTTGGTATAAAGGTCAAACAGACGCTCAAACAAACGGTCGAGTATGTTTTTGTCTCGTCGGTATTTGTCCATATAGGCTGGATCTTGTGCTACTTTTGCATGTAGGGAGTTGGGGAATAATTTAATCAGCCTTTCTTTATATTCATTGGATTTTCTCTTGTCGATATCGTCGTACATCCTATAGAGTGAATAGTAGATTGAAGGACCTTCTTGTGTGTTGGGGTACCGTCGTAAGAAATCCTCGTACACGTGAATTGCTTCCAGGCTATTTTGGGTATTGTCTCTATAGATATTGCCGATGATGATCAAATTGTCGTGGATGCTTTGATGTAATCCATCGTAGGAGGCTTTATCCTTAGGGACAGCGTTTAGATAGCGGTTTTTTATGGTATGTACAAAAGCTTCTTCATCCAATGTTGCAGTCTTCTTCTCCACGGTGTCCTGTACAGGAGCAGAAGTGGTATTCTGACTGAGGTTGATGGAGTGGTCGGCTTCATAGCGCCAGTTGTCTTTGAGTTGTCGATTCCCCCAGCGGCGTTTGAATGTGGTTTGACCAAGCACGCGTTCGTCCGGATTGTTAAAATAAAAAGCTCTGTCCGTACCAGACCCGGATACGAGTTCCTGTTGATCCAAGGCTTGGAATGCTGTTGTGGTAGAAGAGGAAAAAGTTTGGGTATTGTTGTTCCTTTTCTTTTTATTGGCTTGAGCAGTCTCTTCTGCATATCTTTTCTTCTCTATTTCCAGTTGTGCCGCGGCATATTGGCTCACGGTGCTATCTAGGTCCCTCTCGTTCAAGGCTGCTAGATTCAATAGTGTGTCCTTGTGGGAGATATCGTGAAACAAGCCAGTGATCTCGGCCATATAGCCTAGTTTTTTCCGTACCTTATTGACATCGGTGTAGTCCGTAGGAAGAACCATTGCTGCCGAATCATAGTAAGACTGGGACGTAAGGTAGTTTTTTTGGTCGAAATAATAGTCACCCAATTTCAGGTACGTTTCAGTTGCCTGGTAATTGTTTCGGGTGGGTTGTGCAAGTGATCGTTTGTAATAAGTCACTGCTTGTTCGGGATGCCCTTTCTGAAAATATACTTCGCCGGCTTGGAAAAGAATCTGGTCTTGATACCCTTCATTCTTTCCTTCACGCAACATCCTCAACAAAGGTTTCACTTGATCATTTACGGAGCTGTATTTTTCTCCTTTTAAAAAAGAGCTTTGTAGAGAAGCTTCAAAGGCCATATCGAAAGGTACATTTCCTTTGGAAATTTTAGAAAAATATTGCAAAGCCTTATTGGCTTCGCCATACTCTTTGTATAACTGAGCCAACAGAAACTGCCAACGCATTTTGTCTAAGCGGTTTTTGTTGGATTCCAAAGCATATTCCAGATATGGGATGGCCTTTTGTTCGTCACCTGTACGAATGAGGTAATTTGCCCTGGCGGCGTTTACGAAGGTACGTGTAGACTTGTTGTCGTCGAGGGTGATGTAGGCCGAATCGATCATGGTTTTGGCCTGCTCGGCCTTTCCGATTTGCAATAGTGCCCGCGATTTCCATGCGAAAGCCAAGGGGAGGTATTCTTGCTGGTCTTCCGCCGAGCGCAGGAGTTGGTTGAAAAACTCTATGGATGTGTGATATGCTCCTTTGAGGTAATTGGCCTTGCCAAGGATGAAATAGGCTTCATTGACATATTTGCTTTCCTGCTTTTTGTTGACGATTTTATAGACCTTAGTGATCAGCGAATCCATTAAGGTGTGTGCATCTCCTTCAGCCGTAGGTTCGTCAAAGACGGTTTGTCTGATTTGATAATTTTTTGATGAACTGTTAAAGATGGCTTCCTGTTCATTTTCCAGCATCAGGTTGGCGTTATAGAGGATGTTGTACTTGCTCGTGAAATTTTGGGAAAAGCTGTATTCTTTTTCATCTTCTTGTACATTTACTTTGTCATAAGCACTGTTGTGTTTTTTTACACCTTTGCAATTGGAGAATAGCACAAGTGCAAATACAGTGCAAATGTATAGCGTAAACAGATTAACTTGGGCAGTTGACATGCAGTTGTAGCAAATTGATTTAAAAGGTACAATAGACCCATTTCTATAGTCCTGTACAAATTTACCAATTATTACAGCATTTTTGCATGTTAAAAAAAACTAAATCTTTAACCCAAGGTTTAAAGCCTTGGGCTTGGGCTCAAAGTTTTTTGAACATATCTCTATAAAAAAAATCCTGAAGCGGGGAACTCCAGGATTTTTTACCAAACCAATTATTAACCTAAATATGAATTACTAAAATACCATCAATAGTTGTGCCAAAATTGATAGAATTAGGGGGTAAAAAAATATAATTTTTGATGAAGAGTGCAGAAAAGAAAATCCCGTAGCGGGGAGCTACGGGATTTTCCAACTAACCAATTATTAACCTAAATTATGAATTACCAAGTAATGATCAAGCCTCGTGCCAAAACAGAGCTTGTGTTGTTAAATTATGTTAATCCGAGGGTGTAATACAAGGGTTGTTTAGGGATTTGGTTTTTTACCGTGAAGTATTGGTGAATGTGGGGCATTTTACCTAAGTTTGGGAAATAGTCTAATCGATGAAACCACAGCGCTATTATTCGTTGGATGTCTTTCGGGGCGCGACAGTTGCCTTCATGATCCTGGTTAATAATCCAGGAACATGGAAATACATTTTTGTGCCTTTGGGACATGCCGAGTGGCACGGTTGTACACCTACTGATCTGGTATTTCCTTTTTTTTTATTTGCCGTGGGTAATGCCATGGCATTTGTGATGCCGCGTCTTCGGGAGGGGGGCTCAGGTGTATTCTGGAGAAAAGTTGTTCGAAGGACTGTCATTATCTTTTTAATAGGTCTGTTGATCATGTGGTGGCCTTTTGTGAAATGGAAGGGGGAGGAATTGGTATTCAAGCATTGGGTGGACCCCGATGATCCAAATCGGGGAATACGGATCTTAGGTGTATTGCAACGTATTGCTTTGGCTTACTTCTTTGCCTCTATTCTGGCTTTTTATTTTAAACCTAAAGCCATTATCTGGATTTCAACGGGCATATTGTTGTCGTATTGGGGATTGTGCATCGCACTAGGAGGAGAGGATCCGTATAGTTTGGAGGGATGGTTCGGAACGGCAATAGATAAACAGATTTTAGGGGTGGCCCATATGTATAAAGGGGAGGGCGTGCCGTTTGATCCAGAGGGATTGGCGAGTACACTCCCTGCGATTGTGCAGGTTGTTTTTGGTTATCTGACGGGTTTGTTTATCCGAAATCAAGGGCAGGTAGACTGGTTGTGGGCAAAAGTCCCTTTGTCGAAGGAGTCGCATTTTAAACTGCTATCGGGATTGTTTGTGACAGGATTTATTTTGGTAGTGCTGGGCTATGTATGGTCGTTGGGTTTTCCGATCAATAAGAAGATTTGGACGAGTTCGTATGTATTGTACACTGCAGGGCTTGGTGCCTTAACGATTGGAACAATGATTTGGTATATAGAGGTGCAAGGAGTTCGAAACGGTATCACGAGATTTTTTGATGTTTTTGGCAAAAATCCGTTGTTTATCTATGTGCTTAGTGCGCTGTTGGTGCGTTTTGTAGGCTTGTTTAGGATTCCGAATGGATTCGATGCAGATGGTGTGCAACTGTACACAACAGCCTTTGCCTGGTTTTATAACAATGTATGCGCCATGATACCGGGCCCACCGGAAATAGGATCTTTTGCCTATGCTCTGTGCTATATGCTGCTGATGTGGGCAGTGGGTTATGTACTGGACAAAAAGGGAATTTATGTGAAGGTGTGATAATTTGGAAATGAGGAGATGAGATGATTTGGAAATGTGGTGATTTGCCAATCTGTAAGTCTACAATTTTCAAATTTCCAAATTGTTTTCATTCTCAAATTTAATTCCTACCTTTGCAGGCAATTAATAAATTTTATAACGCTTTAATATTATTCAAGAGATGTATTTAAGTAAAGAGTACAAAGCAGGCATTTTCGAAGAGTTTGCCGGTTCAGCTGCCAACACAGGCTCTACAGAAGGCCAGGTCGCTTTATTCACTAAAAGAATTGCTCACTTGACTGAGCATTTGAAAAAAAACAGAAAAGATTTCAATACGCAGCTTGCACTACAGAAATTGGTAGGTAAGCGTCGTTCGTTGTTGGCTTATTTGTACAAAAAAGATATCGAGAGATACCGTGCCATTATCAAAGCATTGGGTCTACGTGATATTATCAAAAAATAATCTTTTAGTAAAAGAACAGAAAACCATCCCGATATATCGGGATGGTTTTTTTATGCTCTCTACGCTATTTTACATTTGATACTGAATTTTTTCCTTACCTTTGCTTGAATTTTTAAAAGTCTAAAAAATAGATGCGTCAAATAAAGAGGAATACGCATCACAAGTAAAACACAATGAGTTACAACGAAAAAAAAGTTACAATCGAGTTAGGAAACGGTTTGGCTCCTATCGAATTGTCTACCGGTAAATTGGCCAAACAGGCCGATGGTTCGGTAGTGTTAAAACAAGGAGCAACGATGTTGCTTGCTACAGTGGTTTCGTCCAAAGAACCCAAAGCGGGGGCGGATTTCCTTCCACTATCCGTAGATTATCAAGAAAAATACGCGGCTACGGGTCGCATTCCGGGAGGTTTCCTGCGTCGTGAGGCAAGATTGTCGGATTATGAGGTGTTGATTTCACGTTTGATCGATAGGGCGTTGCGTCCACTTTTTCCAGAGACATACCACGCGGATACGCAGGTCATGGTCTCGTTGATTTCGGCAGATAAGGATATCATGCCGGATGCTTTGGCAGGTTTGGCTGCTTCGGCCGCTATAGCGGTATCGGATATTCCATTCAACGGACCTATATCTGAAGTGCGTGTGGCTAAGATCGATGGAGAGTTGGTCGTCAATCCTACACGTTCCGTTTTGGAAAAGGCGACCTTGGAATTTATCGTGGCCGGTTCTGCACAGGATATTGTCATGGTAGAGGGAGAGGCCAAAGAAATCTCGGAAGCCGAAATGGTAGAAGCTATTGCTTTTGCACACGAAGCGATCAAAAAACAAGTAGCGGCTCAGGTAGAGTTGGCTAAATTGGTAGGTTCGGAAGCGAAGCGCGAGTTTAACCACGAGCCAAGCAACCCTACATTGCGTGAAGCGATATTCCAAGCTACTTACGATAAAGTCTATGCTGTCGCCAAATCGGGTTCGACTAAGCATGAGCGTACTGAAAAGTTTACCGAAATTGGTGAAGAGTTCTTTGCGACTTTGGGTGAGGAGATCGATGAAGAAACAGCATTTTTATTGAAAAAATATTACCATGATGTACAGTATGAGGCTGTTCGTAACCTCGTATTGAACGAAGGTATCCGTTTGGATGGTCGTGATGTGCGTACGGTACGCCCAATCTGGTCAGAAGTGGATTATCTTCCTGCAGCACATGGTTCTGCGGTTTTTACCCGTGGGGAAACCCAGTCGTTGACTTCGGTTACTTTGGGTGCCAAAGATGATGAGCAGATGATCGATGGCGCATTTATCTATGGATACAACAAGTTTATCCTGCATTACAATTTTCCGGGATTCTCTACGGGAGAAGTGCGTCCAAATAGGGGCCCTGGCCGTCGTGAGGTAGGTCATGGTAATCTGGCGATGCGTTCATTGAAACAGGTATTGCCTGCAGATGAGGAAAACCCATATACTATCCGTGTGGTTTCGGATATTCTTGAATCCAATGGTTCGTCTTCGATGGCTACGGTCTGTGCCGGTACATTGGCGCTGATGGATGCCGGGGTAAAATTGAAAGCTCCTGTATCCGGTATCGCAATGGGATTGATTACTGACGAGAAAACAGGCAAATATGCTATCCTTTCGGATATCTTGGGTGATGAAGATCATTTGGGGGATATGGACTTTAAGGTGACAGGTACGGCCAATGGTATCGTAGGCTGTCAGATGGACTTGAAGATCCACGGTTTGAAATGGGAAGTGTTGACACAGGCATTGGATCAGGCGAAAGAGGCTCGTCTCCACATCTTGAATGAGATGAACAATACACTTTCTGCTCCACGTGAAGACTACAAGCCTCATGCACCTCGTATCATCCAATTGACCATCGATAAGGATTTTATCGGTGCAGTGATCGGGCCGGGTGGAAAGATTATCCAGGAAATGCAGCGTGAAACAGGAGCTACAATCTCTATTGAGGAGGTGGACAACAAAGGTATCGTACAGGTATTTGCCGACAACAAGGCCTCTATCGATGCTGCTGTTTCCCGTATCAAAGCTATTGCAGCTAAACCGGAGATAGGCGAAATATACGAAGGTAAAGTGAAGTCTATCATGGCGTTCGGTGCATTCATAGAGATCATGCCGGGTAAAGATGGCTTACTGCACATCTCGGAGATCGATTGGAAGCGCTTGGAAAATATGGACGGCATATTCAAAGAAGGTGATCATGTGAAGGTCAAATTATTGGATATTGACAAGCAGGGCAAGATGAAGCTTTCGCGTAAAGTATTGTTGCCTCGTCCTCCAAGAGAAGACAAACCTCAAAGAGATCAGGCTCCAGCTCCTACGGTGCCGGATGCTCCGGAGGCATAATTCTTTTCGGATAAAAATTGTAAAGCCCGGTTGAAAAGCCGGGCTTTCACGTTGAAAGAAGGTAGAGACTACAAATATGGAATAGGATCCACCAAATGGAACCTAATATTTTTAATCTCTTCACCTCTTTGTACGGTCAGTCTGATTTCGTCACCAGGGTGTGATTGCAATCGGGTCATTATTTTGGAAAGGGAGAGGTTTTGTGCAGGTGTTCCGTTTATTTTCAGCAATATATCATCGACCTGTACTCCAGCTTTTTCTGCCGGAGAGTTTTTTCGGACTCCAGCGACTTTGTACTGAGGTTTCAACACGAAATTATATTGGAAATGATGGTCGGAAAGATATATCGTAATCCCATGCTCCATTCTATCTTCTTCTTGTTTCTTGGTTCGGGGTATGGGTATTTTCTCCTCCGTCCAGATCATATCGGTATGTTGTACATCCATGCCGGCCATATTCAGCAAAAAGGGTTTTTTGAACCATTTGTTCTTTTTCCAATACATCTCCTCTCTTGCATAATCCATAAAGAGGTGAAAGCGTTGCAGGGTTTGATTGCCTATTGATCCTATTCTATTTTTTGTCAGTCGGTCTTTGATGATAGCATCCGAATTTGGGTAGGAAACAATGGGATAGGCCAATTCAAAACCTGCTATTGCAGACTTTCGTACCCTGTTCCTTTTTCCATATATAGCACCATTGATTCCCCTTACTAGGTACTCGTCTACATATGGTGCTTTGATTGTGAAATGAGGCAACAAAAATGAAAAAATCATCATCGGATCAGTGTTGCCCATGTCGATCAACATTTTGCCTTCCATCCATTCTTGATCTACCTGTATCTTTGCCCGTATATAAGGCCGTTCGTTTTCGATACGGATAGCTGTTTTTTGGTATCCTTTACGCATATCGCTGTAGTCATATCCTGGAGGGTAAAGTGTGATTTTTGATTTTGTGTAATCGATGTGAATTGGAAAACTATTGAAAAATTTTGAACCCAATATGCCATTTATGGCTACACCTATATTACTCGATATATCGAGGTCACTTGCTTGAATGACATAGATCCAATGCAGTGTGTCTATCGCGACGTTGCCTACCTTGACAACGTTGTCTGTAGAGAGGAGGCCTTCTATACCCTCGCCACTACCCATTCCATGAAATGTCATTTTATTTTTATTGTGTAGATAGAGAGAATCGTTAGCCTGTGCAAATAGAATGGTCTCCTTTACCCCTGTGTCCAACAAAAAAGTGAATTCTATACCATTGATAGTGACCGGAACCAACACTATATTGTTAATGAGCTCAAAGTGAAAGGAGTGTGGTTTGCGATCGGGTAGCCGGAATATACCTTGTGCCCAACTGTAGGAAGAAAAACAAATACATAAAAGGCAGATAATACTTTTCATCACAAGAGGTATATATACACGAAGATACTAATACTGAGCAAATTTTTATGGAAAATCCGCGCTGGTATCATCATAGGATTGCGATAACCAATGTATATTCTTATGTTTAGGTTATTACTGAAATGAGAATTGAGGAAGACGGATAGGAAATAGGATAATCAATGAACACTAAAGGCTTTTCATTGAAAAGCCTTTAGTGTTCATTATCTTACAACAAAGTTGTTATTGCCGACCATGGTCATCGCACATCGGAAGCCTGTCATAGCGTTCGACTCGTCCTGCTGCATGAAGCGACGGGTAGCAGGATTGAGCCAGTAGGCTCTATCGTTCCACGAACCACCTTTATATACCCTTGACTTATCGTTGACTAAGGTTACCTTGCCGTAAAGTTCCTTTTGTTCTTCATCTTTGAACCCCCTCACGTCATAGTCGTAAGTGGTAGAGTTGGGGTCAGCAGCTTTAGACGCTTGTAGTTCGTCCCACGTTTGTTTGCGAGGAGCCTTAGCCGGTACTTTTATAGGACGGCCGTATTTATCCTTTGCCAATGCCAATGATTCTCCACTTTCATAGAGATTATTGGTAAATACATGGCCTCTGAAAGGATTGAAATCCTCGAAATCTTCATAGGACAGTTGGCGATAGACGTCACTTACCCACTCATTGACATTTCCGGCCATATTGTATAGACCAAAATCATTGGGCCTATAGCTTTTTACAGGAACAGTAATGTCGCCCCCGTCGTTTAGATCGCCGGCAATACCCATGTTATTGCCGCTGGTGATCTTGAAGTTGGCCATCATACGCCCCTGGTTCTTTCTGTTCGCGTCACGTACACCCAATCCATTCCATGGGTAGGTACGTGCAGTTTCGATATTGCCATCATAGGTGTTGCCGACGAGCCCCAATGCTGCATATTCCCATTCGGCTTCTGTAGGTAGGCGATAGGGTTGTTTCAGTATGCCATCTTCCATACGTGCGGGACGTTTGGCATCTTTTGCCGCGCCTGGCCGATTGTCTTTAGGCATTTTTTTTCCATCGATGCCATCACCTTTTAATTGACCATTCAGATACATTTCTGTATTGTAAGCTTGCTGTGCATCGCCGCCTCCTTGCTCACTAAGGGTTTTGTAATCGACCAAAATACCACGTTCACGCAGGATATGTTCATTCACACGATCTGTTCTCCACTGGCAGTACGCGTTAGCCTGTTCCCATGTGACTCCCACTACCGGATAATCCTGAAAGGAAGGGTGGCGAAAATACAGATTGACATAAGGTTCGTTGTAGGATAGTGGATTTCTCCATACCAAGGAATCGGGCAGGGCCTCATAATAGAGACGTGCGTCCTGCGGGAAGTTATTGGCTATCCAGGTGAGATATTCCAGCCAATCGGCATTGGATACTTCAGTCTCATCGATATAAAATGAGGGAATGGTAACCCGTCTTTTTAAGTTGTCGTGGGTGTATCCCAAATCTTCATTCAAACTGCCGCCTATGACGAAAGAGCCTCCTTCTATAGCTACCAGGCCGGGACCGGGGCTTTCCGTGATCTTACGATTGATCTGAAGCCCACCGTTATAAGGATCGTTGTATCGTACACCTGTTTTGTCAGAAACATTGTTTCTAGAGCTTTTGCAGGACGTAAAGAGGATTGTCGATCCAAAAACCGTTAACAAGACAAAAACCGCTAATCTGGAATAATTCATTGCAATGATGATTATTATAATGGCCAAAGTTATGAATATTTTGATACAAAACATCAAGTATGAAGGAATGAATATTTGAAAATAGATCAAAAAAAAGCTTAAAAAATGTTAAATTTCAAATAATATAGATACGTATATCTTTTGTTTCCCAACGAAATATATGCTAATTTCGTTCTTTATGAAGATTAAGGTAGGTTTTGGTTTTGATGTTCATCAGATGAAAGAAGGGCATCCTTTTGTTGTTGGAGGTGTTCGGTTGGATCACCATTCGGGTGCTTTTGGTCATTCGGATGCAGATGTATTGGTGCATGCTATTTGCGATGCTATTTTGGGTGCCGCCAATCTGGAGGATATCGGCTATCATTTTCCCAACACGGATCCGAAATGGAAGAATGTAAGCAGCTTACTGCTATTGGAAGAGTGCGTGCACCTCATTAGTACAAAAGGGTGGAGATTGGGCAATATCGATTCGATGCTATGCTTGGAGGCACCCAAGATCAAGCCATACATTGCACAGATGAAGGAGAAGTTGGCACAGGCGACACGGCTGGACACGGATGATATATCTATCAAAGCCACGACCAATGAGACCATGGGTTTTATCGGACGACAAGAAGGAGTAGTGGCGTATGCAGTTTGTTTGCTGCAAAAAGAAAGTTAGTTTGTCTTGTTTCTTTTAAAATATCGGGCAGCGATGGTCAATGCTGTCAAGGCCAAAATGCCCGCCAATATAAATGGGGCCCCTGGAAAGTAAATGGGAGTATCTTTACTTGAAAAATAGGAAAACAAATTGGTCATGATCAGTGGGCCTATAATGGCTGTCAGGCTGATCACCGAAGTGATACCTCCCTGTATTTGTCCCTGTTCGTTTGGGGGGATAAGGTTGGAGATATAGCTTTGTATAGAAGGCCCTGCAATCCCACCCAAGACATAAGGGATGCTAATCACATACATCATCCACGATTGATTGGCTAGACCAAATAACGGGAAAGACAAAGTCATCAATGAAATTCCGATCAAAATAGCCCTGACAAGGCCCAGTTTAGGAATCAGGATGCGGATAAGCCCCGCTTGAACGATCATGAGGAGCGTGCCCACAAAACCTAGGGAGAGTCCCACCATCCGTTCGGTCCACTGAAATTTTTCCATTGTATAATAAGACCATACGCTTTGTACGGCATTTGCGGCAATATTGATCAGGAATATACAGGTGATCAGTGGAAGGATGGCCGGATAGGATTTCAAATGGAAGAAGGTGCCAATGGGATTGGCAGCTCTCCAGTTGAATGGCCGGCGCAAGGACTTGTTTAATGATTCGGGTACCACAAAATATCCGTAAAGAAGGTTTAGGCCGCACAGTCCTGCTGCCGCAAAGAAAGGGATACGTGCGCCGTAATGCCCTAATATCCCTCCAATGACAGGGCCGATGATAAAGCCTAGGCCAAAAGCCGCACCTAAAAGACCAAAGTTTTGGGCTTTATTTTGAGGTGTGCTGATGTCGGCGATATAGGCGGCTGCGACGGTGTGACTGGCACCTGTAATCCCGGCTACCAGTCGTCCTATAAACAGCCAGGCAATGCTTGGTGCAATACCCATCAAAAGATAATTAATAGAAAAGCCAAATAGAGAAAGTAATAGCACGGGGCGTCTGCCGAAACGATCGCTTAGATTGCCCAGTACGGATGCAAAATAGAACTGTGTAATGGCGTAGGCAAAGACCAACCAACCTCCATATTGTGAGGCTAGGCTAATGTCGCCGTGGATGAGTTCCTGGATCAGCTTGGGCATAACAGGGATAATGATACCGAGACCGACCGAATCGATGACAACTGTAATGAATATAAATAATAGTCCAAATGACTTTGTTTTTGCCCCCATAGCTCAACGAAAGCCGTAAAGGTATAAAATTATTTTATTTTCTCTTTTAAATTGCTATCTTTGCATCCCCTCTTGCACGAAGTACGGGGGATATGTTGAATACATAACTATAAAAGCAAAACATGGCAACTAAAATCAGATTGCAAAGACACGGTAAAAAAGGAAAACCATTTTACCACGTAGTAGTAGCCGATTCACGTGCTCCACGTGACGGTAAATTTATCGAGCGCTTAGGTTCTTATAACCCAAACACCAACCCGGCAACCATCGTATTGGATTTTGATAGATCGTTGTATTGGTTGAATGTTGGTGCACAGCCTACCGATACTGCTCGTGCTATCCTTTCTTACAAAGGTGTCCTTTACAAAAAACATTTGCAAGGTGGTGTGAAAAAAGGTGCTTTCGACGAAGCTAAAGCCGAAGAACTGTTTGTGCAGTGGGTAGAAGGAAAAGAAGCAAGGATCGAAGGTAAAAAATCAGGCCTGGCCAACGCAAAAGAAGAAGCTAAAAAGGTAGCCTTGGCTGCCGAAGCCAAGAAAAAAGCAGATAAAGCTGCTGCTATCGCAGCTAAGAATGCACCGGTAGAAGAAGCCCCTGCTGAAGAAGAAACAACCGAAGAGGTTGTTGCGGAAGCTGAAGCTCCCGAAGCTGCTGTGGAAGCAACAGCTGAAGCTACTGAAGCAACAGAAAACGCGGAAGAAACAGAAGGTTAATCTTTTTTTCTTTTAAGATTCGGAAAAGCCTTTTTGGACCACAATCCAAAAAGGCTTTTTATTGGATTCTCTTTTGTAATGACGTAGCTATCCGTAGTGTGAAGCGAAGTAGACTACGGATGAAGGGTATAAGGTGGTCAGGCTATCGATCATAAAAAAGCCCACGTGTCCGACTACCGGCGGATAGAGACCTTTCAGAACTCTACAGACAGTGAAGGCAAATGTAATTTGCCCCTACATCATCAACTTTTCTTCGACGGACTTTCCATTTTTATCCTTTCCGTAGAAGATGATATAATCCAGCTTAGTGCCCAATCCACTTGTGCCCTCGGTCAATTTTAAGAAAATCCTTTCCAGGATGAGCTTTGTGCCATTCACCGATGTTTCTGCAATGGGGACACTGTCCTTATCAAGTGTGACGGTGATTTTCTGTTCGGGTAGGGAGACCACATGGGTTTCGTAGGTATTGGTGTTGGCTTTGGAAGATTTTATCCCATAAGCAAAGAGTCGTTGAGTTTTTGTCAGGGGTTTGACCTGTCCATTCTCTTCGAAGATTTGCCTGTATACGATGATGGGTTCGTTTTTTACAAATGTTTTGGAGCCGTTTAGGTTTGCTTTATATACGTACGTGTTTTGTCCCCGATCATGTTGGATATAAAACAAGAGGTTGTTCTTGTCGGTTGGCACGGGATAGCCTGTCTGACCATATGATACAGTAAGGGCAGCGAGTGAAAGGAGCAATAATGACAATATTCTCATACACTAGTAATAACACTATGAAGATAAGAGTTGTTTTTTAATTTTTGTGTGAACAACAGATAAATTTTATGTGTAAAATAAAATAATAGGTGCGATATTATAGATTTTACGTATTAATTATGTAGGTTTATGCCGCTATAAACTGATTTTATGAAAAAACAACTTACTTTATGGGATGCGACGATGATCGTGATGGGCTCTATGATCGGTAGTGGTATCTTTATTGTCTCGTCGGACATGATGCGGCAGCTGGGTTCGGGCTATTGGATGCTTTCGGTTTGGATCATCACTGCTATAGCTACCGTAGCTGCAGCGATCTGTTACGGGGAACTTTCGTCCATGTATCCCAAAGCGGGTGGGCAGTATGCTTATATGACTGAGATTTTTGGCAAGATGACGGGTTTCTTGTACGGTTGGAGTTTGTTTACGGTCATACAGACGGGAACTATTGCGGCAGTTGCGGTTGCCTTTGGTAAGTTTACGGCTTATATCTTCCCTTCGCTCAATGATGCTCCACCCATATACCAGAATGGAACATTTATGATTACGTGGATACAGGTGCTGGCGGTGGGTATAGTATTGTTGTTGACCTTTATCAATACCAAAGGGATCCGTAGTGGTAAGGTGGTGCAGTCGTTTTTTACCGTAGCGAAGATACTGGCCTTAATCGTGCTGATCATAGGAGGTGTATTTCTCATTAAAAACAATTTCTTTTGGGATAATATGAGCATGGGATGGCAAGCTTTTCAAAATTTTGGCGGAGAAGGATGGCAGGGTATTTCGGGAGCAGCACTGATGGGGGGTATCGCCGCAGCAATGGTCGGCTCCATATTCAGTAGCGTGGCCTGGGAAAATGTGACTTTTGTGTCGGGTGAAATTGTCAACGCCAGAAAAAATGTAGTACGGTCCCTGGTCATCGGTACCTCTTTGGTTATGCTGTTATACTTGATGTGCAACTATATCTATCTAGCGGCGTTGAGCAGGGATGAAATTGCCTTTGCTGCCAATGATCGTGTGGCTGTCGCCGCTGCAGAAAAATTATTAGGGCAAGCAGGTACGGTTTTGATGGCGTTGCTGGTCATGATATCCACGTTTGGTTGTGTCAATGGTATCGTCCTGTCGGGAGCCCGTGTGTTTCAGACGATGGCCAAGGATGGTCTCTTTCTTAAGCAAGCTATCCCAAATAACAAGTATGATGTACCTGAAAGATCTTTATGGTTGCAGGGGATCTGGGCGTCGATGTTGTGTTTGAGCGGACAATACGGGAATTTGCTTGATATGGTGTCTTTTGTAATCGTAATCTTTTATATGGTCACCGTTTTTGGAGTGATCTATCAACGTATAAAAAGACCTGATATAGAGCGTTCATACAAGACGTTTTTGTACCCCGTCACACCACTTATTTACCTTGTCATCGGAACCTTATTCTGTGGGTTGCTTATTATCTATAAACCACAATATACCTGGCCGGGGTTTATTTTGATTCTGACGGGAGTTCCTGTTTATTATTGGATGAATAGAAAGAAACCGGATACTGTTTAGTGTTCTAATATAAGAATTTTTTTAGGGTAGAGGCACAAGGTATTGTGTCTCTACTTCGTTTGTGGCATGCTGTCGAAAAAAAATAATTCGTTAACTATTTGATACTTATAAAAAAGTTTATACCTTTGCAGTCCCTTATTGGGAAAAGTGTGTCTTGAACGAAGCCCTACTGCTTCGATGGACTTTAATTAATTTAATTTATAACATGTCAGGAATTATTGGTAAAAAAGTAGGAATGACCAGCCTGTTCAACGCTGAAGGGAAGAATATCCCTTGTACAGTAATCGAGGCTGGGCCGTGCGTGGTAACGCAGATACGTACGGTAGAGAAGGATGGCTATTCCGCTGTTCAGCTTGGCTTTGACGATGCCAAAGAAAAGAACACGACAGCCCCTTTAAAAGGACACTTCGCAAAAGCAGGAGTGACTCCTAAGCGTAAACTGGTTGAGTTCAAAACCTTCGAGGATGAGAAACAACTAGGAGACACCGTGGACGTGACTATTTTTGAAGAAGGCGAGTACGTAGATGTAGTCGGTACTTCCAAAGGAAAAGGTTTTCAAGGTGTCATGAAGCGTCACGGATTTGGTGGTGTAGGCGGTGCGACTCACGGTCAGCACAACAGGCTACGTGCTCCAGGTTCATTGGGTGCTTCTTCATGGCCTTCACGTGTATTCAAAGGAATGCGCATGGCAGGTCGTACAGGTGGAGACAGAGTGAAAATCCAAAACTTGCAAGTTTTGAAAGTTTACCCTGAACAAAACCTAATCGTTGTGAGTGGTTCCGTACCCGGAGCTAAAGGTTCTTATGTAATCGTAGACAAATAGTAGAGATGGAAGTTAACGTATTAAATGTATCAGGTAAAGAAACAGGTGCCAAGGTGCAACTACCTGAGTCGGTATTCGGTGTGAAACCAAACGACCATGCGATCTATTTGGATGTAAAACAATACCTAGCGAACCAACGCCAAGGTACTCACAAATCAAAACAACGTAACGAAATTGCAGGGTCCACTCGTAAATTGCATAAGCAAAAAGGTACAGGTGGTGCTCGTGCAGGTTCTATCAAATCTCCATTGTTTAATGGTGGTGGTCGTGTATTCGGTCCTCAGCCACGTGACTACAGCTTCAAATTGAACAAGAAATTGAAGCAATTGGCACGTAAATCAGCATTGAGCTACAAAGCACAGGAAAACAATGTTTTGGTATTGGACGAAGTCAACTTCGACACGGTCAAGACTAAAAACTATGTAGCTTTTGTCAATGCGTTGAATGTCGCTGACGAAAAAACCTTGTTGGTTTTGCCAGCGCACAATAACAATGTTTATTTATCAAGCAGAAACTTGAAGAAAGCAAAAGTAATTGCCGCTTCGGATTTGAACACATATGATGTGTTGAATGCGACAAAACTTTTGTTGACCACAGATTCTGTTAAAACTTTGGAGGAAGCATTCGCTAAGTAATATATGGAAATTATCAAAAAACCTATCTTGACCGAGAAAGCTTCATTGTTGACGGAAAAATTGAACCGTTATGCTTTCAAAGTAGATCACAGAGCCAACAAAATCCAGATCAAGCAAGCCGTCGAAGAAATGTTTGGTGTCACTGTATTGGCAGTAAACACAGCAGTCGTAGCCGGTAAAGCAAAAAGCCGCTATACAAAAGCAGGTTTTGTCTCTGGTAGAGCTCCTAAGTATAAGAAGGCCATCATTACAATAAAAGATGGTGAAACTATTGACTTTTACAGTGTTATATAATAAAAATGGCAGTTAAAAGATTCAAACCGGTAACCCCTGGTACTCGTTTCAGAGTAGGTGCAGACTATTCGGACGTTACAACTAACGTTCCTGAGAAATCTCTCGTAGTCGGCCTTAACAAGAAATCAGGCGGTCGTAACAAGTCCGGTAAAATGACTATGCGTTATCTCGGTGGGGGGCACAAGAGAGTGTACCGATTAATAGATTTCAAACGCGATAAAAAAGATATCCCTGCAAAAGTAGCCACGATCGAGTATGATCCAAACCGTACAGCACGTATTGCCTTGTTGCACTACGCTGATGGTGAGAAACGCTACATCATAGCTCCAGCGGGCTTGACAGTCGGCCAGACGGTGGTAGCAGGTGATGCAGTAGCCCCAGAAGTTGGTAATACCCTGCCATTGTCAAACATTCCATTGGGTTCTATCATCCACAACATCGAGCTTAACCCCGGTCAAGGTGGTTCTATCGCTCGTTCGGCTGGTACCTATGCGCAATTGTCTGCACGTGACGGCAAGTATGCCATCATCAAATTGCCTTCGGGCGAGACACGTATGATCCTTGCAACCTGTGTAGCAACTATCGGTTCGGTATCGAATGCGGAGAAAGCTAACCAAGTATTGGGTAAAGCTGGTCGTAAACGTCACTTGGGACGTCGTCCTCGCGTACGCGGTGTGGCGATGAACCCAGTAGATCACCCAATGGGTGGTGGTGAAGGCCGTACTTCAGGAGGTCATCCTCGCTCACGTACAGGCGTGTTGGCTAAAGGCTTCAAGACACGTGCTAAGAAGAAAATATCGAATCGTTACATCATTGAAAGAAGGAAAAAATAATGGCTCGTTCAATTAAAAAAGGTCCTTATATCGATCATAACTTGGAAAGAAAAGTTCTTTCCCAGAATGAAACCAACAAAAAGTCAGTTATCAAGACATGGTCTCGCCGATCAATGATCTCACCTGATTTTGTCGGTCATACCTTCGCAGTGCACAACGGGAACAAATTCATTCCTGTGTATGTAACAGAGAACATGGTTGGTCACAAGCTTGGTGAGTTTGCGCCTACGCGTACATTCAGAGGCCACGCAGAAAAGAAAAAATAATAGGTAATGGAAGCAACAAAAAAACTCAAAAAATCTGTCTTGATCAGACAGCGTAAAGAGCAGGAAAAAGCTCAAGTAGGAGGAGCTTCTACTGCCAAATTATTGAATTGCCCTACCTCACCGCGCAAAATGCGCTTGGTAGTGGATCTTATCCGTGGCGAAAAAGTGGAAACAGCTTTGTATATCTTGAAACACTCAGGTAAAGAAGCTGCAGCTCGTGTAGAAAAATTGTTATTGTCGGCAATCAAAAACTGGGAAGCTAAAAACGAGGGTGCTTCTTTGGAAGATAGTGCGCTATTCGTAAAAGAGGTATCTGTAGGTGGTGGTCGTCAGTTGAAAAGATTGCGCCCCGCACCACAAGGTCGTGGTTACAGAATCCGCAAGCGCTCAAACCACGTGACTTTGGTAGTAGATAGTGTAAATAACGTTAACAACTAATTTAAAGTAAAGAATGGGACAAAAAGCAAATCCAATAGGTAGCAGGTTAGGAATCATCAAAGGATGGGACTCTAACTGGTTCGGCGGAAAGAACTATTCCGATAAATTAGTTGAAGACGAGAAAATCAGAAAATACCTTTCTGTACGTATCGCCAAAGGTGGTGTAGCAAAAGTTGTGATTGAACGTACTTTGAAACGCATCACGGTGACGATCCACACGGCTCGTCCAGGTATCGTGATCGGTAAGGGTGGCCAAGAAGTTGACAAGATCAAAGAAGAGTTGAAGAAACTGACGAAAAAAGACGTTCAAATCAACATCTTCGAGATCAAACGCCCGGAATTGGATGCCAAACTAGTTGCTGAAGGTGTTGCCAAGCAATTGGAAGCACGTATCTCTTTCCGTCGTGCTATGAAGACTTCTATCGCTTCGACCATGCGTATGGGTGCTGAAGGTATCAAGATCATGTGTTCGGGACGCCTTGGCGGTGCTGAAATGGCACGTACTGAGCAGTACAAAGAAGGAAGAATTCCTTTGCATACTTTCCGTGCAGATATCGATTATGCTTTGGCAGAAGCCTTGACTACTTACGGTAAGATTGGTGTGAAAGTTTGGATATGTAAAGGCGAAGTTTACGGTAAACGTGACTTGTCTCCAAATATCGGTCAGACATCCAACACCAAAACACGTGGCGGAAACGAAGGTAGTGATCGTCGTGACAATCGTCGTGACAACAACCGCGGAGGCCGTCGTGACAACAACCGTGGCGGACGTGGTGGTGCAAGCCGTGGTCCAAAGAAAGATTAATTAACAACAAGATTTAGCATTGTTCCCGACCATAGTCGGGATTAAAAACAAAATACGAACATGTTACAGCCAAAAAGAACGAAGTTCAGAAAGATGCAGAAAGGCCGTATGAAAGGTAACGCTACACGTGGTGCAGAGTTGGCTTTTGGCTCTTTTGGTATCAAATCGATGGAAGAAGCATGGATCACCAGCCGTCAGATCGAGGCAGCTCGTATTGCGGTGACACGTTACATGAAACGTGAAGGCCAGGTGTGGATCCGTATCTTCCCCGACAAACCGGTGACTAAAAAACCTGCAGAGGTACGTATGGGTAAGGGTAAAGGTGCTCCCGAATATTGGGTAGCCGTAGTACGCCCAGGCCGTATGCTATTTGAAGCAGAAGGTGTGCCATTGGAGATCGCGAAGGAAGCTTTGCGTCTTGCCGCACAAAAATTGCCGGTGCAGACTAAGTTTGTGATACGTAGAGATTACGTTGAAGCATAAGAATCGTTGGTAATGTCAATCGTTTAGCCTTATGGCCGTTACCCGTAAGGTACTGCATAAACAGGATTGATAACCCAGCACAACACTGAAATAAGATGAAATATTCAGAAATCGTAGAATTATCAACAGAGGATTTGACAGCTAAGCTCAAAGAAGAGAAAGCTGCTCTAAACAAATTAAAATTTGCACATGCTGTTTCTGCCTTAGAGAACCCTAACGTTCTTCGTGCAGCTCGCAAGAACATCGCACGTATCTCTACCGAGGTATCGAAGCGTAATAACGAAGCGAAAAACCAAACAGCCGCTGAGGCATAAAATTTAAGTCGAAATGGAAAGAAATTTAAGAAAAACAAGAATCGGCTTAGTAGTTAGCAACAAGATGAACAAATCCATCGTAGTGGCTGTAGAACGTAAAGTGAAGCACCCTATCTATGGTAAGTTCGTAAAGAAAACTACTAAATTCAAAGCTCATGACGAAGAAAATACCTGCGGTATCGGCGATACGGTATTAATCATGGAAACACGTCCGCTGAGCAAGACAAAGAACTGGAGATTGGTTGAAATTTTAGAAAGGGCTAAATAACATGGTACAACAGGAATCAAGATTAAATGTAGCCGACAACTCCGGAGCTAAAGAAGTTTTAGTGATCCGTGTATTGGGCGGTACGCGCAAGCGTTATGCATCTATCGGTGATAAAGTTGTTGTTACCGTTAAGAGCGCCTTACCTTCAGGAAACGTTAAAAAAGGGACCGTTTCCAAAGCAGTCGTAGTTCGTACGAAAAAAGAGATACGTCGTAAAGATGGTTCTTACATTCGTTTCGATGACAATGCTGCTGTATTGTTGAATAATAACGATGAACCTCGTGGAACACGTATCTTCGGCCCTGTGGCTAGAGAGTTGCGTGAGAAACAGTTCATGAAGATTGTATCACTAGCACCGGAGGTTTTATAATTATGGCACAGAAGAAAAAAACAACTACGCACAAAATCAAGATCAAAACAGGTGATTTGGTGAAAGTTATCGCTGGTAACTCTAAAGGTGCACAAGGAAAAGTATTGCGGGTATTGGTAGATGCCAATAGAGCGGTCGTAGAAGGGGCAAATAAAGTGAAAAGGCATACCAAACCAAGCGCAGCTTATCCTCAAGGTGGTATCATCGAGAAGGAAGCCGCTATCCACATCTCTAACTTGGCTTTGATCGACCCAAAAACAGGTGAACCTACTCGCGTCGGTCGTCGAGTGAATGCAGATGGCAAAATAGTTCGTTACGCTAAAAAATCAGGGGAGGAAATTAAATAATGACTTACGTACCAAGATTAAAAGCGAAATATGCGGAGGAGATCCGTACTGCGCTTAAAGAAAAATTTCAGTATAAAAGCGTTATGCAAGTTCCGAAACTTGAAAAGATAGTCGTATCGCAAGGTATCGGAGCTGCTACCGCAGACAAAAAATTGATCGACAATGCTGTAGCCGAATTGACGTTGATCACAGGCCAACAAGCAGTGCCTACCAAATCGAAGAAAGATATCTCTAACTTCAAATTGCGTAAAGGAATGCCTATCGGTGCTCGCGTGACATTGCGTGACAACAATATGTACGAGTTCCTGGATCGTTTGGTATCGGTATCTTTGCCACGTATCCGTGACTTCCGTGGTATCAATGACAAAGGTTTCGATGGAAGAGGCAACTACAACCTGGGTATCACCGAGCAGATCATCTTCCCGGAGATCAACATTGATAAGATCAACAAGATTCAAGGTATGGATATCACTTTCGTGACTTCTGCCAAGAACGATGTAGAAGCTTTGGAACTGTTAAAACAATTCGGTTTACCATTCAAAAATCAAAATACGAACAACAATGGCTAAAGAAGGATTAAAAGCACGCGAACTTAAGCGTCAAAAATTGGTAGCTAAATATGCAGCTAAACGTGCCGCTTTGAAAGAAGCCGGAGACTATGCTGCATTGGACAAATTGCCAAAGAATGCTTCACCTGTACGTTTGCACAATCGTTGCAAGCTGACCGGTCGCCCAAGAGGATATATGCGCCAATTCGGTATCTCTCGTGTGACATTCCGTGAGATGGCATTGGATGGAAAAATCCCAGGGGTAAGAAAAGCTTCTTGGTAATTTAAAAAAAATATTTACTTTTGCCCAGGCGCTGTCTAAAAAGTGCTGATGGTTGATCTCTCTGTCATCCTGAACGAAGTGAAGGATCTGGAAACTATACAGATTTGTGAGTGTTTAGATACTTCGGCAAGCCTCAGTATGACAGAATAAAGAGTTTAACAGATCGTTTTAGACAGTGTCGGGTTTTTTCGTAAAGCACATTTTATAAACAGATAATAGGTCTTTGGCTTCGGTTAGTCATAGAAACCATTGTCACAATTTTTAAATACATAATGAATACAGATCCAATAGCGGATTACCTTACCCGAGTAAGGAATGCCATTAAGGCCAACCACAGGGTTGTTGAGATTCCTGCATCGAACCTTAAAAAAGAGATCACCAAAGTTCTTTTTGACAAAGGTTACATTGCTAATTACAAATTCGTCGAAGAAGGACCTCAAGGTTCAATCAAGATTGCCTTGAAGTACAATCCAATTAGCAAAGTTCCGGCTATTCGCACATTGACACGTGTGAGTAAACCTGGTTTAAGAAAGTATGCAAATGTCGAAAACATGCCCCGCGTTTTGAACGGTTTGGGTATTGCTATCTTGTCTACATCCAAAGGTGTCATGACAGATAAGGAAGCCCGCTTACAGAATGTAGGTGGTGAGGTTTTATGTTACGTTTATTAATCTAGGAAAAACACACAAAAGAAATGTCAAGAATTGGTAAAGCGCCTATCGCTATTCCTTCTGGAGTAACGATAACTGTATCAGACAAGAATCTAGTTACAGTGAAAGGCCCTAAAGGTGAATTAACACAACAGGTAGACAGTGACATTATCGTAAAACAAGAAGACGGTAACCTAGTCATATCTCGTCCTACCGAACAGAAAAGACACAAAGCATTGCATGGACTGTACCGCGCATTGATCAATAACATGGTTGTTGGCGTGACTGAAGGTTACAAGACGACACAAGAGTTGGTCGGTGTGGGTTATCGTGCGTCGAACACGGGTAATGTCTTAGAGCTAACCTTAGGTTTCTCGCACCCGATCGTTTTTGTATTGCCAAAGGAAATTAAAGTTACAACAACTGCTGAAAAAGGTAAGAACTCTACTATCACATTGGAGTCTATCGACAAACAATTGGTTGGGCAAATCGCCTCAAAGATCCGCAGCTTCCGTAAGCCAGAACCATATAAGGGTAAAGGTATCAAGTTTGCAGGTGAAGTGTTAAGAAGAAAAGCAGGTAAATCAGCTAAAAAATAATAACCATGGCAGGAAATAAAACATCTCGCAGAGCGCGAATCAAACAAGGAATAAGAAAACACCTGACTGGAACAACAGAGCGTCCTCGTTTATCGGTTTTTAGGAGCAATAAAGGTATCTACGCTCAGGTTATTGACGATACGACAGGTAAGACATTGGCCGCAGCATCTAGCTTGGCTAAGGACTTCGTTGCGTCAGGCACCAAAGTAGAACAATCGAAAGCTGTAGGTAAATTGGTCGCTGAGAAAGCGTTGGCAGCAGGTATTAGCAAAGTAGTTTTTGACCGTAATGGGTACTTGTATCACGGCCGTGTGAAATCATTGGCAGAAGGTGCTCGCGAAGGCGGTTTAGACTTTTAATCAAGAGAAAAAATGGCATTAAGCAATATTAAAAGAGTAAAATCGAGCGAAATTGAATTAAAAGATCGCTTAGTAAGCATCCAACGCGTGGCAAAGGTAACCAAAGGTGGTCGTACTTTCAGTTTCTCTGCTATCGTGGTTGTCGGTGATGAAAACGGAATCGTGGGTTACGGTCTGGGTAAAGCCAAGGAGGTAACCGAAGCAATCACCAAAGGAATCGACGATGCAAAGAAAAATTTGGTGAAGGTACCTGTGATCAAAGGAACAGTTCCCCATGAGCAATATGGTAAATATTCAGGCGGTCGTGTTTTAATAAAACCAGCTGTCCACGGTACAGGAGTACTTGCAGGTGGTGCGATGCGTGCCGTATTGGAGTCTGCCGGTATCACGGACGTATTGGCCAAATCATTAGGTTCATCCAATCCACACAACGTGGTAAAAGCAACAGTTGACGCTTTGGCGAATATGCGTGATGCCTATACAGTGGCACAGCACCGCGGTGTCGATCTTAATAAAGTATTTAACGGTTAATTATCATGGCAAAAATCAAAATCACCCAGATAAAGAGCGTTATCGACAGGAGCGAGCGCCAAAAGAAAACTATCGAGGCTTTGGGGTTGAAGCGTATCAACCACACAGTAGAAGTAGAAGCAACTCCGTCTATCATCGGAATGGTGCGTAAAGTAAACCATTTGGTGGCGATAGAGCTTGTCTAAAAATCATACTATGGAAAGAACATCTCGTTCTTTCCATTAGTTGTTTATCATTATTTGTTTCATCGTTGTGTCCTGTTTAGTGAAAGCGAAGGCGCAACACAATCTTAGTTTGCAAAATGAACTTAAGTAATTTAAAACCAGCAGCTGGTTCAACAAAAAACAGAAAACGTATTGGTCGTGGTCAAGGCTCTGGACGTGGTGGTACCTCCACACGTGGACACAAAGGTGCCGGATCTCGTTCCGGACACAGTACAAAGATCGGTTTCGAAGGTGGTCAAATGCCTTTGCAACGTCGTGTGCCTAAGTTTGGTTTCAAGAATCCTAACCGTGTAGAATACAATGGGATTAACCTAGACGTATTGCAAGAACTGGTTGCCAAGCACAATTTGACTGTAGTTGATTTCGATACATTTAGAGAATACGGTCTGGCATCCAAAAAGGATTTAGTCAAGATCTTGGGCCGTGGTGAACTCACTTCAAAAGTTGAAGTTAAGGCTCACGCATTTTCCGCAACTGCTCAAAAAGCAATTGAGGCAGCAGGTGGTTCTATCGTAAAACTTTAATATTACATGAAGAAACTAATCACAACCTTAACCAATATTTGGAAGATAGAAGATCTGCGCAATCGTATTATTAATACCTTGCTGTTTCTTCTGATCTATCGTATTGGGTGTCACGTGGTCTTGCCGGGTGTCAATCCTGATGCTTTGGTGACTGCGGGCCAAAAGGAAGGACTTTTGGGTATCATCAATATGTTTTCCGGAGGTTCTTTCTCCCGTTCGGCGATTTTTGCTTTAGGCGTTATGCCTTATATATCTGCATCTATTGTCGTGCAATTGTTGGGGATAGCTGTACCTGCTTTTCAGAAAATGCAAAAGGAAGGAGAGTCTGGACGTAAAAAAATGAACCAGATTACACGCTATCTGACATTAGCGATTACGCTTGTGCAGGCTATAGCTTATGTGAAAACCCAGATCGAGCCTTCAGCCAAAACTATTGCTGATCCCATGTTTACCATTCTTTCGGCTATCGTATTGACTGCAGGAACCTTGTTTGTGATGTGGTTAGGTGAGAAGATTACGGACAAAGGTATAGGAAATGGTATCTCCTTGATCATTATGGCAGGTATCATCGCACAATTGCCGGCAGGTCTTACTGCTGAGTGGGCGTCACGTATGAGTCCAGGTGGTGGAGGTATCATTCCGCTGTTGTTGGAATTCATAGCGTTGTTCTTCGTGGTAATCTTTACGATTTTGATTGTTCAAGGGGTGCGTAAAGTGCCGGTACAATATGCCAAGAAAATTGTAGGCAACAAGCAAGTTGGAGGTGTACGTCAGTATATTCCTTTGAAAGTAAATGCTGCCGGTGTAATGCCGATTATCTTTGCTCAAGCTATCATGTTTTTGCCGATGTCCTTGGCTCAGTTTTTCCCAAATCTTCAATCGGATTTCTTGAATTCGTTGACCAATTTTACTTCGGTAGCCTATAATGTTACGTTTGCAATTTTAATCATTGCATTTACATTTTTCTACACAGCTATCATGGTCAACCCTCAGCAGATGTCCGAAGATATGAAGAAAAATGGAGGGTTTATCCCTGGTATCAAACCTGGACATGATACAAATCTGTTTATTGATAATGTGATTTCGCGTATTACATTTCCAGGGGCTATCTTTATCGCAATCATAGCTATCCTTCCTTCGATAGCAAGCGTAGCAGGAGTGAATAATCAGTTTGCGCACTTCTATGGCGGTACATCGCTGTTGATCCTAGTAGGGGTAGTATTGGATACGTTGCAGCAGATTGAAAGTCATTTGTTGATGCGTCACTATGATGGATTGATGAAGACCGGTAGGGTGAAAGGCCGTTCAGCAGTTGGAGTAGAGGGCTATGGACAGTCAGCTATCTAAGATTTTAGATGTCTAAGGTCATATATAAAACTGCAGAACAAATTGAACAAGTGCGAGCATCGGCAGATGTTCTCTCGCACTTGCTTGGTGAAATAGCTAAAGTCATCAGACCAGGTATAACGACATTGTCCTTGGATAAGCTGGCTTATGAGTTTATCCATGATCATGGGGCTACGCCGGCTTTCTTGAATTATCAAGGTTTTCCGTTCTCTTTGTGTATTTCTGTAAACGATCAGGTGGTACATGGCTTTCCGAGCGATTATGTCATTCAGGAAGGAGACTTGGTGTCGGTTGATGGTGGTGTCAATCTGAATGGTTATATTAGTGATTCGGCTTATACCTTTGGTATAGGTGAGATTTCGGAAGAAGCACAGTTGCTGTTGGATGTTACGCAAGCTTCTTTACAGAAGGGGATCGAGCAAGCAGTAGCTGGCAAGCGTGTAGGAGATATTTCGGCGGCTGTACAAGATCACGTGACACCATACAATTTTGGTATTGTTCGGGAGTTGGTCGGGCACGGAGTGGGAATACATTTGCATGAAAAACCGGAAGTGCCGAACTATGGTAAGCGCGGTTCGGGACCTAAATTAGAACAAGGAATGATCATCTGTATCGAGCCTATGATCAATGCGGGAAGAGGAGGTGTCAAGTTCTGGGATGACGGATGGACGGTGAGCACCATTGATGGGAAGCTGTCCGCTCATTTCGAACAGATGGTTTCGATCCAAAAGGGACAACCGGATATATTGTTGAGCTTCGAACATGTCGAAAAAGTTTTGGGCAAAAAGTAGTTGGTTTTCAATATTTTTATTTATCTTTGCACTCCTGTTTATACAGGCTTTGGATAACATAAAATACAAAAAGATATATGGCTAAACAAGCCTCGATAGAACAAGACGGCGTCATCAAGGAAGCATTGTCCAATGCAATGTTCCGGGTAGAATTGGAAAATGGGCATGAAATCATTGCGCATATTTCAGGTAAGATGCGCATGCACTATATCAAGATCCTGCCTGGTGACAAGGTGAAGTTGGAGATGTCTCCTTATGACTTGACCAAAGGAAGAATAACATATCGTTACAAATAAGACACTGCTCTGTGAAGAGCCCTTTAAAGTTTAAAATAAAATGAAAGTAAGAGCATCAGTAAAAAAACGTAGTGCGGATTGTAAGATTATCCGTCGTAAAGGGAAGATTTTTGTCATCAACAAAAAGAACCCTAAATTCAAACAACGTCAAGGGTAAATTAGATTTTAGATTTTGGATCTGCGATTTACGATTGCTGTACAATCGCCTTTGGTCAGTCAGCAATCTGAAATCTAAAATCGTAAATTAAAAAAATCGTAAATAAAATATATGGCAAGGATAGCAGGTATAGATTTACCTAAAAACAAAAGAGGGGTTATCGGCCTTACCTACATTTTTGGTATCGGTCGGTCCACTGCTGCTTATATCTTGAATAAAGCAGGTATTAGTGAAGACGTGAAAGTCTCGGAATGGAATGATGACCAACTGACGGCTATTCGTACGATCATCAATGATGAGATCAAAGTAGAAGGTGCTTTGCGTTCGGAAGTGCAGTTGAACATCAAACGTTTGATGGATATCGGTTGTTACCGTGGCCTACGTCACCGTAAGCATTTGCCGGTTCGTGGTCAACGTACCAAAAACAACTCACGTACACGTAAAGGTAAACGTAAGACAGTTGCAAACAAGAAAAAAGCTACTAAATAATTAATAAGAAATGGCTAAAACTAAAAAAGCTACTAAAAAGCGTCTCGTAGTTATCGAGCCTGTTGGCCAAGCGCATATCAACGCTACCTTTAACAACATTATCATCACTTTGACAAACAATTCAGGTCAAACGATTTCTTGGTCTAGTGCCGGAAAGATGGGCTTCAGAGGTTCTAAAAAGAATACTCCATATGCTGCCGGTCAAGCTGCCCAAGACTGTGGTAAAGTTGCATTTGATTTAGGATTGCGTAAGGTAGAGGTATTCGTTAAAGGTCCGGGAGCAGGTCGCGAGTCAGCAATCCGTACATTGCAAACCGTAGGAATTGACGTGACTACCATCAAGGATATCACTCCACTTCCTCACAATGGTTGTCGTCCTCCAAAACGCAGAAGAGTTTAATAATTAGTATTGTTTAAGATAAGATTCATCAGCTATAGGCTGATAGATACTTCAAACAGAAAGAGAAATGGCAAGATATACAGGACCTAAGTCCAAAATTGCACGTAAATTCAGAGAGCCTATCTTCGGCCCTGATAAAGCATTAGAAAAAAAGAATTATCCTCCAGGACAACACGGTCCATCAAAAAGAAGAGGTAAACAATCTGAATATGCTATTCAGTTGTTGGAAAAACAAAAAGCAAAATATACATACGGCGTACTAGAGCGCCAGTTTGCTAATTTGTTTGCAAAAGCGTCTGCAAAACAAGGTATCACAGGTGAGAACTTCTTAAAATTGTTGGAAGCTCGTTTGGACAACGTTGTGTACCGTTTAGGAATCGCTCCTACACGTTCTGCAGCACGTCAGTTGGTTTCGCACAAACATATTACAGTTAACGGTAATGTCGTTAACATTCCATCATATAGCCTTCGTCCGGGCGACGTGATTGCCGTACGTGAGCGTTCACAAACATTGGAAGCCATCTCCAACTCGGTAGCTGGCCGCACAATCAATAAGTTCGGATGGTTGGAGTGGGATGCCAAAGGGTTGACAGGTAAATTTATCAGCTACCCTGAACGTGCAGATATCCCGGAAAACATTAAGGAAAACTTAATTGTAGAGTTGTACTCTAAATAATAATGAGTAGCTGTATGTATAGTTCGAATTATCGAATTATGCATACACTATTGAGACATACTTACATCGTTACAAAAAATTAAAACATAGTAAATGGCAATTTTAGCATTTCAAAGACCGGATAAAGTAATCATGCAAAAATCTACTGATTTTGATGGTACTTTCGAATTTCGTCCATTAGAACCAGGTTTTGGTGTTACTATTGGTAATGCTTTGCGCCGTATTTTATTGTCCTCCCTAGAAGGATATGCGATTACGTCGGTCAGATTTTCAGGCGTTTCACATGAGTTTTCTACTATCAAAGGTGTGGTGGAAGACGTTACTGAAATCATCCTGAACTTGAAACAAGTTCGTTTTAAGAAAACAGGTGAGCAGGGTGATAACGAAAAAATCTTTGTAGTTATCAATGGTCAAGATCAATTTACTGCTGGTGATATCAGTAAGTTTTCAAACAACTTTACTGTATTGAATCCGGATTTGGTCATTTGTAATGTGGAGAGCTCTACCACAATTGAAGTAGAGCTGACTGTTACGAAAGGACGGGGATACGTCAATGCAGAAGAAAATAAAGTTGCTGACGGCCCTGTAGGTCTGATCGCTATCGATTCGATCTATACTCCGATCAAAAATGTAAAATATACCATTGAAAACTATCGTGTAGAGCAAAAGACCGACTATGAGAAGTTGTTGTTGGATATCTCTACTGATGGTTCTATTCACCCCGAAGATGCGTTAAAAGAAGCGGCACGCATTTTGATCCAACACTTTATGTTGTTCTCCGATGAGAATATGTTGTTGGAGTCTCAAACGAAAGAAGAAACCAAAGTCGTGGATGAGGAGATTCTACATATGCGTAAGATATTGAAAACCGAATTGGTGGATCTGGATCTTTCTGTTCGCGCATTGAACTGTTTGAAAGCTGCAGATATTCGTACGTTGGCCGAATTGGTTACTTACGATGTAGCTGACATGTTGAAGTTCCGTAACTTCGGTAAAAAGTCCTTGAGCGAGATTCAGGAATTGGTAAAATCGAAAGGTTTGTCATTCGGAATGAACTTGTCAAAATACAAATTGGACGAAGAATAACATTTAAAATCAAATAATAAGCGACCTGTTGCGTAATTCCCCTTGATCGGGAACAAGGAACAAAGATTAAAAGAATAAAGACTATTTGATAAGATGGAAAGTAGTCCTTAATCTATTAATCCTTAATCCTTAATCCTTAAACAGGACGGTACGCACAAAAACCACAATTAAAAATGAGACACGGAAAAAAAGTAAAGAAATTAGGGCGCACTGACAGTCACCGTAAGGCGATGTTAGCCAACATGGCGACTTCATTGATCAAGCACAAACGTATCACGACTACTTTGGCAAAAGCTAAAGCATTGCGTACGTACGTAGAGCCTTTGATCACTAAATCTAAAAGTGATACGACACACTCTCGTCGTACGGTATTCTCTTACTTGAAAGACAAGGATGCGGTTACGATTCTGTTCCGCGAGATTTCTGAAAAAGTAGCTACTCGTCCTGGAGGCTATACACGTATTATCAAATTAGAAAACCGTTTGGGTGATAATGCAGAGATGGCTTTCATTGAGTTGGTAGATTACAATGAAGTATATGGTGCAACAGCTAAGACAGAGAAAAAAGCTACTCGTCGTCGTGGAGGTAAGAAAAAGGCAGCGGCTGAAGCTACTGAAACTGCGGAAGTAGCAGTAGAAGAAGTAAAAGCTGAGGAAGCCGTAGCCGAGGAAGTAGAAGCAGTTGCTACAGAAGAAACTGTTGTGGCTGAAGAGCCTGCTGCTGAGGACGCAGAAACTTCAGCTCCAGAAGAAACAGAAAATTCTACGACTGGTGAAGAAGAAAAGAAAGAAGACTAATTACATTGGTTTTTAATCATAAAGAAGCCCCGATAGATTTCTATCGGGGCTTTTTTTGTGCTAATGTATTAGTTGCAAACCCAAGATTGCTGATCAGATCAGAAGGTGAAATTGAAGGAAGTCTACCTTTTGATAAGTTCTTCCAATCTATCATCTGGATAGAAATTCAGAACTTCGAGCAATTTTACTTTTTTATAGTCCTTATGGAGTGTGTTGATCACTATATTGCAATTCTCCGAAACTATCGCAGAAGGGACTTTCATGTATAAAAATTCGCATTGGTGAAACCATTTGTCACCTATTTTTTGGCATTCCTCGTAGTTTCTGAAAGATCGCCAGTTTTTTGGTAAATCGTAGGGTTTTACTTCATAAAAAGAAACCTTAGAAGGAATTTCTATGACCATAATACGAAAGTCATTGTTGAATCCGAGTCCATTTCTGTGAGCCATATTTTCTAGATAGGCCAAAGACACACTTTCAGAAGTGTAAAGGACTTTTTTACCTGTACTGTTCCAACGGCCTGCAAGACCACTCGCAAAAAGTGTGTCGGAATATTTTTTATGGACGATTCGATAGACGAGCATTAGATAGGATAGCCCAGTGCGAGTTTTTCTATTTCTTCGTAGACCAGATCTACTCCTCCGGGAGTTGTAATGAGATTTATGGGCTTCTCTTCGGAATTCCAAAAAGGCCTATGCAACCAAAGATCGAACTCTTCGAAGCTTCCAAAGATTTCCTTTCCAAACTGATATAGATTGATAAGTTTGAGCAGATGCTCACTATAATTGGCATCTAAGTGTTTTTCTTGCTCACGATAATTGCTTATTGTTCTAGGTGACAAATTGATAATAGAGGCCAATGTTTTTTCGGGCATCTTAATGGTATCTGCTAATAAGTAGAAGACATCGGTTTTGACACCTTGTCTCGCTTTTTTGATCAAGGAATAATCGTCCTTTATGGCAAAATTCCTTAGAACGGGCATACTGCGATAAGCTACTGCTGGCTCTTTTGCTATTCCTGTTTTTTTGTGACTACCTGTGTAGGTTTCTTTATTGCCTTTTGTTTTCATAACTCCTCCTCTCCAAATGTAATATTTTCTTTTTGGTTTTGGAATTTTTTCAACATTTTCTTTTCAACATTTTATAAATTATATTTATAAAAGAAAAGCCCGAAGTTTTACGCTTCGGGCTTTGTTGTATTTAATATTACTAATTTTTGAGATTACTCTGCTCTTAGGATCTTGGCGGCCTCGACCATAGATTCCAAAGCCGCTTTGGTTTCTGGCCATGCACGTGTTTTCAAGCCACAGTCAGGGTTGACCCACAGTTGCTCAGCAGGAACGACTGCTTTTGCTTTGCGCAATAGCTCGACCATCTCTTCCGTACTTGGTACACGAGGAGAGTGGATGTCATACACACCTGGTCCGATATCATTTGGATATTTGAATTCTCCAGCAAAAGCATCTAATAGTTCCATTTGCGAACGCGAAGTTTCGATTGTGATCACATCGGCATCCATAGCTGCGATATCACGGATGATATCGTTAAATTCAGAGTAGCACATGTGCGTATGGATCTGCGTATCGTCTTCCACATTGGATGAAGATACACGAAAGGCACGTACGGACCAGTTTAGATATTCTTGTTGGTCGGCTTTGCGCAATGGAAGGCCTTCACGGATAGCCGGTTCGTCGATCTGGATGATTTTGATACCTGCTTTTTCCAGAGCTTGTACTTCATCCAGGATAGCCAAGGCGATTTGATAAGTCGTGGTCGAACGGGATTGGTCGTTACGTACGAAAGACCATTGCAGGATCGTCACGGGACCAGTCAACATACCTTTGACAGGACGATTAGTCAGCGACTGCGCATAAGCGGACCAACGAACGGTCATATCAGCCGGACGGTATACGTCTCCGTAGATAATCGGAGGTTTCACACAACGTGAGCCGTATGACTGTACCCAACCATTTTGAGAGAAAGCGTAACCTGCCAATTGCTCACCGAAGTATTCCACCATGTCGTTACGTTCGAACTCACCATGTACCAATACATCGATGTCTAGCTCTTCTTGCAGACGGATTGTTCTTTCGGTTTCTTCAGCGATTTCTTTATCGTATTGCTCTTGTGTGATAGCTCCTTTTTTCAAGTCTGCTCTCCACTTGCGCACATCTTTTGTTTGCGGGAACGAACCGATTGTTGTTGTAGCGAATGCCGGCAAGCCAAATTTAGCTTGTTGCGCAGCCTTACGGGCCAAGAAAGGAGAGGTACGTGTTGCATCATCATCTGTGATATTGTTTACACGCTCTTTCACTTCTGGCTTGTGGATCAAGGAAGAGGTACGACGGCTTTCGGCAGCATCTTTATTGGCTTCGAAACGTTCTGCAGTAGCAGCGTCTACTTCACCATCGGCTAATACAGCCAAATCTTTCACTTCTGTAAGTTTCTGTTTAGCAAAAGCCAACCAGTTTTTAACTTCAGCAGGAAGAGACTCTTCGTTTTTCTCGTTGTCCAGATCAAACGGTACGTGCAGCAAAGATGAGGAAGGAGCAATCCACACGCGGTCTTTGCCCAATGCATCTACAGCTTGTTTGATTTTGCCCAAGGATTTTTCATAATCGTTTTTCCAGATGTTACGCCCTTCAACTACACCCAATGAAAGGGTCAAAGAAGCAGGGACTTTGGCTAAAACAGTATCTAATTGGTTTTCGCCACGTACTAAGTCTAAGTGCAGAGCGTGTACAGGCAAATTGACAGCGATATCTTCGTTGTCACGCAGTGCTTCGAAGTAAGTCGCTACAATCAATTTTATGCCTTTGGCTGCAGCATTCAATTTTTCGAATACCGTAGGATACAATGCTTTTACTTTTGCATCGATATCCAAAGCTAAGAAAGGTTCATCGATCTGTACATATTGTGCTCCAGCAGCAGCCAATTTGCCCAATATCTCTTCATAAACAGGCAATAATCTGTCGATCAAATCAATTCGATCAAATCCAGCTTCTTTTTCTTTACCCAACAATAGGTAAGTGATAGGGCCGATCAATACGGGTTTAGTGTCGATACCCAATGATTTTGCCTCGTTATATTCGTTTAGGAATTTTTCCGAAGTCAATTTGAATTCTTGGTTCTTTGTGAACTCGGGAACGATATAGTGGTAGTTGGTATCAAACCATTTGGTCATTTCCATTGCAGTCACATCCACACCTCCCTCTTGGAAACCACGTGCCATGGCAAAATACAGGTCCAGGTTGTACTGACGATCGATCTTGTCTAGCAAGGAATTGTAGCGAGCCGGAATGGCACCTACGGTCAATGACAGATCCAATACTTGATCGTAGAAAGAGAAATCGTTAGAAGGAATCAGATCAATTCCTTTTTCTTTTTGCAATTTCCAGTTGTTTTCACGGATAGATTTTCCCGCTTGTAATAATTCTTCCGCCGAGATCTTCTTAGCCCAGTAAGCTTCGTTAGCTTTCTTTAGCTCGCGGAACGGTCCCACTCTTGGGTAACCTAAGTTGTTGGTAATTAACATACTTTTAGCCCTATTAAATTTTAATCTTAAACGATGTTGGTGCTGTAGAGAAGGTTCTCGGACTAGAAACTTCGGCTTATCTTTCCCCTTGCGGAGTAGAATTTAGCACCTTGTCCGGAGACAGGTTGCTAAGGCTTCTTCGGGTCTATTCCCTCTGCCTTTCCCTATAAGCGTTGCAAAGATAGTTATAAAAATCATAAGTTAAAAGTAAAAATTAAAAACTTCATGAATCCTAAACCTGTCAGAGCTAAATATCATCTTATTAGAAAAGGCTTTTGTAGAAATAATGAAGAATACACCACGGCACAGGATGCAATTTCAAAACATACTCTGTACATTTGACATGAGTTAACTTATTCTAATAAGACAATGTCCAAAAAACTGATTTTTCCTTATAATGCTAAATATCCTTCTGTTGCGGATCTTAGACGAAAGGCAAAAAGCATGATCCCTAAATTTGCTTTCGATTATCTGGAGGGAGGATGCAACGAGGAATTGAATCTTTTGCGCAATGAAAGTGATTTTGACGATATTTTTCTTAAACCGAGATATTTACAAGAGACGGGAGATATCGATATGTCTACGGAGATTTTTGGTGTCAGATACAAGGCGCCTTTTGGTATTTCACCCATAGGTTTGCAGGGTTTGATGTGGCCCAATGCACCGGAGATCCTCGCCAAAGCAGCAGCAAAAAATGGTATCCCCTATACCTTGAGTACCGTATCTACAGCGAGCATTGAGCGTATCGCTGATGTGTCCGAAGGGACGGCATGGTTTCAGTTGTATCACCCTACAGAGGATCTTCTGAGAGACGACATCTTAAAACGATTGAAACAGGCTCAATATCCGGTGTTAGTGGTTTTGGTAGATGTCCCTTCGTTTGGGTTGCGGTACAAGGAGATTAAGAGTGGCCTTTCTATGCCGCCAAAGATGAATATCACGAATGTGTTGCAGGCACTCCTTCGGCCGACGTGGGGCATCAGGACGCTGCAGCATGGTATCCCTTCGTTTGCGACATTGAAGCCTTATATGGAAACAGGGATGGATTTGAGCCAGTTGGGACAGTTCATGAACCGGACATTCACAGGGAAAGTAACCTTTGAAAAAATAAAGGCTATACGGGACATTTGGCAAGGTCCGTTGGTATTGAAAGGTGTAGTCAATGAGGAAGATATGGAGGAGGCTATTCAACTCGGAGTGGATGGTGTCATCGTATCCAATCATGGCGGACGACAGATCGATGCAGGCGAATCATCTATCCGTTCGCTGATCCGATTGGTAAACGATCCTGCTTATCAAGGTAAAATCAAGATGATGTTGGATGGTGGAATACGATCCGGTGTAGATCTGGCACGTGCACATGCTGTGGGTTCTGAATTTAATTTTATGGGAAGACCCTTTATGTACGGTGTAGGCGCATTAGGGGATGAGGGGGGAGAGCATACGATCAATATGTTCAAAGCACATCTGTATCAAATCATGCAACAGTTATCAATTGATAAGATACAAGATTTTCCGAAACGGTTACTGTCATCATTGTAAAGAAGGTCAAAATATATAATTTGTAGAGAGACGATTGATCGCTTCTCTATTTTTTTGAAAACAAAATTGCCAAATGTTAAGTTAATGTTTTGTAATGGTTGTTATTATTTTATATTTTTGAAATAGTGATTCGTTGAATCGAATTACAAGATTAGATAGTGCTCCCAGTGACCTAAGAAATAAACCTAATGAAACCTGCATAAAATGCCATAAAGAAAAAACAGGCAAAATTTATGCAAGCTTCATAGCCATTAAGAAACAAACCGGGTGTAACTAGTTCATTTATGCCATTGAAATACTTACACCGGTAAATAATTATTCTAATGAAAAAGGTATCTGAAGCGGTTTTTGTTGATTTTAAAGCAGGATATTCAAAGGCTTTTAGAATAATTTTTGATGCATACCATCAAATTGTTCTACAGCATGCTTATGGGTTTTGCCGTCAACGAGAAGAAGCCGAAGAAATCGCTCAGGATACTTTTACCCAACTTTTTATTTACAGAGACAGGATACAGGACGGAGAAAGCATATTACCTTTTTTGTATGCAGTTTCGAAAAGGATTGCCATATCCCATTTTCGAAGAAAAATCATCCGTGAACAGGCCTTAGAGCACATCGAAATATTCCCCAAAAACAATTCATACGACACCCAAGAGGCTGTTTTGGTTAAAGAGTTGCAACATACCCTTGATAAAATTGTAGATGAGTTACCTCAGCAACAAAAAAAAGTGTTCATACTGAACAAATTGGATGACTTGTCTTATCAAGAGATTGCAGAGCGGCTTGCTGTTTCTAAAAATACGGTCAAAAATCATCTGACGGTCGCCACAAAGACAGTGAGGCTTAAATTGCAGCGGATCATGTATGTATTTTTCTAATCTTTTTTTAAGTAAACTAGTACGATTTCCATTGTTGTGCGATATATAGGGTAAAAGCGCAATAAAATTGGATAAGCAACGGTTAATATACCTCATTAAGAAACATCAGCAAGGCATATGTTTGGATGTTGAAAAGGCTGAGTTGTATGCACTCATGCAAGACCCGAATATAGAGAAGGATATCCTTCTGCTGTGGAACCAGTTACATGAAGATCAATCCTTAGACATTACGAAAGAAGAAAGTGGCAGGATGTATGCACATATACTGTCCCGACCAGAGGTAAGCACAGGTATGTGTGGTACATCGAAACCTATGTACCAAAAACTCCTTAGGAAAGCTGCGGCGGTAGCAGCTATGTTGGCGATTTGTGTAGGAGCATATCTCCTCTTGTTCCAATCAAATACTGAACAAAAAGAAGTGCTTTCCCAAGCACAGGCAGAAGTACTGCCAGGTAGCAACAAAGCTCGTATTGTCTTTGAAGATGGAACCTTTCAAGAGTTGGGGAAGGGAGCAAGAGCAGGTGTACTGGAAAGTGATTTTTTTACGATAGGAGATAGTGGCGAAGAGGTGTCTTACCTTGGGTCATCGAAAGTAGGAGCACAGACAACCCAGATACACACGCTTATCACACCGATCGGTGGAGAATATGTCATTCAGCTGGCTGACGGCACCAAGGTATGGTTGAATGCAGATTCCAAATTGAAGTATCCTGTTTCTTTCAATAGTGACCTTAGAGAAGTAGAACTAGAGGGAGAAGCCTATTTTGATGTGGCAAAAGTAGTGGTCAATAACAGACGTGTACCATTTGTCGTAAAATCCAAAGGACAGGTTTTAGAAGTGCTGGGAACAGAATTCAATGTAAATACTTTTAGGGACAAAGTCACGACAACATTGATTGAGGGAAGTGTCCTGGTTTCCTTTGATGGCGTATCGGTAGATCAGCCACATATCCTCCGGCCCAACGAGCAGGCGACGTATGATGGTAAATCCAAAAAAATACACATTGTCCAGATAGATCCCTACTACGTGACGGCTTGGAAAAGTGGTGACTTTGCCTTTGATAATGCCCCTTTGGAAAATGTAATGGAAGACATCGCCAGATGGTACGATGTCAGTATAGAATACAAGTCGAAGGTAAGTGATGTAAGGTTCTCCGGAAAAGTATCCAAGTTCGAGAACATTGAAACTTTGCTTCAGACAATAGAATGGACTGGATCTGTAAAACTAAAACTGGACGGAAGGAGGATAATCGTCATGAAATAAAGGACCATCTATAAAAAAATAGGAGGTGTTACCAGCACCCCCTAAAGATTTAGTCAAATAGACTAGCGATTGAAACTAACGTGTTAAATTATAAATCAACCGAATGCAAATGTATAAAAAAAATTGGTTAGGCATATTGCTATGGAGAATATGCCGTACTAAAACTAATCCTGTAGTCATGAAGCTATCCTTAGCCTTGCCCTTCCTACTTGTGGCGACATTGCAGGTCAGCGCATCTGCTATTGGCCAAGAAGTTACCCTTCAACGGAAGAATGTCAAGTTGGACTATGTACTTAAAGAGCTGCAAAAGCAAAGTGGGTACAACATTCTATTCGACCAGCGGATCGTTCCTCAAAAAGAACGGCTTACTGTCAATTATAGAGCTGTCCAGCTCCATCGGGTACTCGACGAAGTGTTGACTCCTTTTGGTATCAAGTACCATGAAAATGGAAAGAATATTGTTCTGAGCAAGGGAACTATCTCTCACCCACAACCTGTTTTGACCGATCAGCAACAAGCTATTGTCAAAGGAAAGGTACAGGGCACGGATGGTGCGCCGATTGCTGGTGTGACTGTACGTCTCAATGATGGTGCTGGTGATGGTGCTTTGACTGGGCAGGATGGTACTTTCTCCATTACTGCGAGACCTCAAGATAGGCTTACTTTCTCTTATGTCGGCAAAGAACCGGTAACGGTAACTATAGGAGAACGAAAAGAATTACTGATCGTGCTCAAAGATCAATCGATCTTAATGGATGATTTGGTGGTAGTGGCTTATGGACAACAGAAAAAAAGGAACTTGACCGGATCTGTGGTATCGGTAGGCAGCGACGAAATCGAAAAAACTACACTGCAAGACCCAATCTCTATTTTACAAGGACGGGCGCCCGGTGTACAAATTACCTCCAATTCAGGGGCTCCCGGTGGAGAGATGACAATCCGTGTCCGAGGAAATTCGTCGCTCAATGCTGGAAACAACCCGTTGTTTGTAGTGGATGGAGTGCCGATAGAATCCAATTCCTTATCTTCTTTGAACGGTACGGAAAATTTTGGTCTAAATCCCTTAGCAGACATCAATCCCGATGACATCGCCTCAATAGAAATTTTGAAAGACGCGTCATCTACTGCTATTTATGGATCACGTGCAGCCAACGGTGTTGTGTTGATCACGACCAAGCGCGGTGCAGAAGGGAAAGCACAGATTACTGCCAATTTCATGACGGGAGTGAGTGCGATTACACGTCACTTAAGTGTTTTGAACGCCAGCCAATACCGGGCGGCGGTGATCGATTCATACAACAACATGGACAATCCTGAAGAACCTTACTGGACAGTCTTAGACTCGTTGAATCCTTCGAACAATGGTGATATCGATTGGCAGAGAGAGCTGCTGAGGAGTGCCGCACAGTACAAAGTTGATCTCGCCGTCCGGGGTGGTACGGATAAGGTACAGTATTCATGGAGCAACTCTTATTTGGATCAAGATGGTATCATCATCAGCAATGATTATAAACGAATAACCTCACGGCTGAATGTCGATTTTAAGGTAACCGATAGGCTGAAAATAGGTCAGAGCCTCGCGTACACCAACGCGACAAACAATCGTATCAATGCAGGAGGAACAGGCAATCTCAGTGTGATCCGTGAACTATTGGTCAGACCTCCGGTTATGTCTATGTACTTTCCGGATGGTTCGCTGAATGGCTATCAGTTGGGACGGCGCAATCCGGTCGGTATCGCGATGCATGCTACACATTACAACAAAAGCCATCGTATCATTGGAAGCGAGTATGTAGAATATGATATCCTCGAGGGGTTGAGCTTTCGTAGCAATCTGCATTTCGATTTCATCACCATGAAAGAGAATGAATTTATGCCGTCGATATTGGATTACAGAGAAGGCTATAATACGGGAGGTGTCAGAAATACAAATAACATCACTTGGGCAAATGAAAACATCCTGCGATACAATAAGATGTTTTCGAATAAGCACAATTTTGGAGCTTTGCTTGGGTTTAGTTTGCAGGATTGGCGGTACGAACGGACAGGTCTGGATGGTATGTTCTTTCCAAGTGATGATATACGGACGCTTAATGCAGCAAGTGTGATCTCCAATAAGGACTCGGAAGGACAAGATATTGATATAGTTGGCGAGAGCGCTATGCTTTCCTACTTTGGTAGGGCATCCTACGATTACCTGGGAAAATATTTGGCTGAGGTCAACCTTCGGACTGATGGTTCTTCGAGATTTGGACGAGATAGGAGATTTGGTTTCTTCCCATCGGCTTCCGTGGGCTGGCGTTTTACGGATGAGACATTTCTGAAAGGCATCCAACATGTCATCAATGATGGTAAGATACGTTTCAGTATGGGCAGTACGGGGAATCACTCTATCGGAAACTATACCTCCCAAGGTGAATTCTTGGTCGGGCGCAATTACTTGGGCTTTTCGGGAGCAGCACCATCGGTCATGCCCAATGCTAGTCTGACTTGGGAAACAACAGTGCAGTACAATGCCGGATTGGATTTATCCTTTTTGGCAAACAGGATAACCTTGAATGCAGATTATTATATAAAGAATACCCGTGATTTGTTGTACAGTGTGCCTATTCCGACTACCACCGGATTTAGTACGATAACCCAAAATATCGGAAATATCCAAAATAAAGGAGTTGAGTTTTTGTTGTCGACCAAAAACCTAATAGGCGATTTTGGCTGGACAACCAATTTTAATATTAGTGCAAATAGAAATAAGATCGTTTCTCTTCCGGAAGAGTTGTTGACCAATGGATATATCCAGAACGGTGCTTACCATATCTTGAAAGAAGGACAACCTATTGGCATTTTCTACGGTTGGCGCTTTGACGGGGTTTATGCACGTGATGAGGACAATGTCAATGGAGTCACGCATGGTGCATCGGGGCCCCTATTCAAAGGAGGTGATCCTATATGGCACGATCTCAATGGAGATGAGGTCATCAACCAGGACGATAGACAGATCATCGGCAATGCTGAACCGAAATTCTTTGGCGGTATTTCCAATGATTTCAGCTATAAGAACTTCTCATTGAATGTGCTGTTCCAATACTCGTATGGCAATGATATATATAGTGAGATCAATCACCAGCGAAATACCATTGTGCGGTACAATAACCTTTCTACCGATGCATTAAGGAGATGGAGGCAGCAAGGGGATATGACGGACTATCCTAAGCCTGTGCGTGATGATCCTATGCAAAGCGAAAGCCGCGTACAGAGCCGTTGGGTAGAAGATGGTTCGTATATCAAGTTGAAAAATGTCAATCTTCGTTACCGTTTCTCACCTACATGGATCAAGAGAGCCGGTATAAGAAGTCTGGAGGCCTTCGTCACGGGAACCAATTTAATTACCTGGACGAGATATACAGGCTTTGATCCGGACGTGAATTCGTATGCCGGACTGAGGGTAGGAGTAGACGAAGGTTCGTATCCGCAGAGCCGCACGTTTGTTTTTGGTATTAATATAGGTCTTTAGGATGTAGATTATGAGAGCTTCATCACTTTTTTTAATAAACGGAGTGTAACGAGCTCATTTATACCGTTGAGATCTAACGCTTATAAATAATTATACAGATGAAAAATATAACGATAAAATTGACAACCTTGATGTTTGTCCTTTTGTTGGCCTCCTGTTCTTTTCTGGATAAGGAACCGATCAGCAGTTTTTCGGCCCAGGGGTTTTACAAGACGGTGAGTGATGCACAGGCAGGTGTCTATGGTATATACAACGGCATGCAATCCACCTTCCGGATCAATTTTGCCTATTGGGGAGAAGGGAGAGCAGATGCCGTTGAGACCAACCATTCGGGAGATCCCCATGCATTGAGCCGTAATCTATTGTCACCGGTCATACCATCATCCAATTGGACCAATCTGTACATGGTGATCAGCCGGGCCAATTATGCCATAAAATATATTCCCGAAGTTTTTGAGGATGACAATAGTGCGCTAAGGAACCAATTGATCGGGCAGTCAAGAGCCTTGCGGGCTATAGCCTATTTTTATTTGGTCAGAGTATGGGGAGATGTGCCTTTTACCTTGGAACCGTATGAAAGTGGGCGGCAGGAACTGTTTTTGCCTGTTACGAACCGAGAAACTATCCTTGACCAGATTGTAGACGATCTCTTGTACGCTTCGCAATTCTGTGCACCCAGTTACGGAGGCGAGCGGGATAGGGTATTGATCACCAAAGGTGGTGCCGATGGTCTCTTGACACAGGTATATATGTGGCGCAAGCAATATGACAAGGCGATTTTGGCTGCTGAACGGGTGATGGACAATCCCTTGTATTCTTTGGTTACGATCAGCAATTGGAACAATATGTTCTCAGCAGGCTTGAGTAGTGAAAGTGTATTTGAAGTGGGCTATGATGAGACCCAGACCAATTCGATGCGGATACTCTATGCGTTGGGCAATGACGCAGATTATTTTCCAAGTCAGAAGTTTATGAATTCTTTCGAGGATGGGGATTTGCGAAAACCAAAGATATGGGATAATACACAGACTCCACCCCGAAAGATATGGAAGTTTTTTGGTGAAGGTTTCAATGATGAAAGTCCGGACCCTTCGCAAAACAATATTATTTTGGTGAGGTTGTCCGATATTATGTTGCTGAAGGCAGAGGCACACGCTCGTCTACATCAAAATGATCTTGCGTTACCGTTGTTGAACAGTATTCGAAATCGTGCTGGTCTTCCTTCGTTGGATGAAAATGATGCAGAGGATCTATATAGCACTGTCGCTGATGCGATCATGCACGAAAGATTGATAGAGCTTTGCTTTGAAGGACATCGTTGGTTTGATCTGGTCCGAACGGATAAGGCGATTGAAGTGATGAACCCAATCAACCAATTGAGCGACCCACGCAATATCGTATGGCCCATACATGAGGATGCGGTCAACCGTAACCCCAACCTGGACCAAAATGAATTTTACAGATAATTTGATGTAAAGGCATTGATCATAAAGATATTTATTATGCAAACGAAAAGAATTTTAAACCGATTTTTAACAACTTGTGCGGCCATGCTACTTTTGGTGACGAGTTGTGAGATACAGGAGAATTTCAAGTATGAACCTTCTGGCGTGAATGGAAAATTGGGTGTCACGGCATGGGAATTTATCCAGTCCAACAATGATTTTGACCAATTGGAACGGGCGATAATACGTACAGGACTCCAAAACCTGTATCAAAACGAGGACAAAACCTTTATAGTACCCAATAATATAGCCTTCAATACATATCTACAAAGCAGTAGTTATGCTTCGATAGAAGATATACCTATCCCTATTCTTCGCAACATGTTGCGGTACCATATTGTTAAGGATCATGTTATTTTCACGGATCCGGCTATCGTCCGTGATCGTCCGCTTCCTTATGAGACCGAAAACGGACAGACCATGTTTCTCTCACGCAACAACAATTATGTAGGCTTGATCAATCAAGGTACGTCACGACAATGGGAAATTCGTACTTCCAATTTAGAACCGACAAACGGAGTGATACATGCAGTCGATTTTATTGTCTATTTTTCTGCTCCGGCTATTGACGACAGTGAGGATCCTACGCTCGTGAGAGACACGATATACCCTTTGCATGATTCGTTTGTGGCGGGTCATACACCGGGTGACGAAGATCTAAGCAATACGAATTATGGTTCGTTGAATCTGCTTAGGCCGAAGCGGTTGGCGGGAAGCGGCACCGGTACATACGACAGGAGGGCGTTTCTGATGTTCGACTTCGATGGTCTTGATAAGCCAGGAATTGTGATTGATGTGAGGATGAAGTTTGCGGTTTCATTTGCACGTGGTGGGTATAATCTGTCACTGTACGAAGTGCCGGACAACAATTGGACGGAGTCCACGATCACCTTCAACAGTGCTCCTGCTCCCAATGGACAGCCTGTTTCAATAGCACCGAGCATAAGCGGCGCATCTGCATTAAACTTTGATATAACCGATTTTTACAAAGACGAAGCCCCGGGTGGACGGGTTTCTTTTATGGTGGATGCCGACGCCTGGCCCAATGGGACGGACGATCTGGCTTCCAAAGAGCATGCGACGCTGGAGCCACCTATGATCATTGCGACATTGGCTACCAATCAGAATACGTTGGTGCTAGAAACCAACGAAGAGGCCTCGGTTTCCAATGGAGGCTCCTTTGTCATAGATAGTGAGCTGTTGAAAGTTTCGGGGGCAGATCCTGGGGATATCATCTATACCATAGCAGCGGCTCCATCCAAAGGTTGGCTCATCCGCGGTGCGGATATACTGGGGCAGGGTGGACAGTTCACACAGGTAGATATACAGTCGCTGAGTCTGATGTATATCCACGATGGCGAGAGCAGCGGGCAGGATAGCATTGCATTATCTGTCAGAGACAGGACAGGTGCAGTGATAGAAGATATAGAGGTAAAGATTAATATTCAATAATGGAGTATGCAATTTCTGTTAAATAGTTTCAAGATATTCTTTAGTGTAACCATAGTGTTGTACTCTTGTTCTTCCCCTGTAGAGCCGGATGAGGCATTGCCGGAACCGACCGAACGGATAATCAAATTTTCGGGCTACGATTGGATTGTCCGTACATCCGACGATACCCAAGTGGGGCCGGGACCAAATTATTTTTCGAATTCGGAGGACAATGTTTGGGTCGATGGTGATGGGCGGTTACACTTGAAGATCGTGCAGAAAGGAGGTCTTTGGTATTGTTCAGGTGTCATTCTGAGGCAGTCGCTTGGCTATGGTAAATACGTGTTTTATGTATCCAGTGATGTCAGCAGATTGGATCAGCATGTCGTGGGCGGTCTGTTCACTTATCTGAACGATGAGGAAGAAATCGACATTGAATTTTCAAGATGGTCAGATCCGGACAATAAAGACTCTCAGTTTGCCGTGCAACCGGCAGACCGTGCCGGCAATAAGGAGCGCTATGAGCTAAACCTGTTGACAGAACAGTCTACGCATGCCTTCAATTGGCAGCCGGACATAATCGAGTTTTTTAGTAGGCAGGGACATGGGGCCACCGCAGATGAAACCAATCTTATCCATGAATGGACGTATCAAGGGAATGATATTCCGCCACATAGAGGAACCGAACGCTTAAGAATGAATTTATGGTTGTTCCGTGGACGAATTCCTTCGGACGCCAAAGAACAGGAGATGATCATTGAGAAGTTTGAATTTATTAAATAAAGTTAAAGAGGCTATCTAGCCTCTTTAACTTACCAATAATTTGTATCCTTTGCCATGTACATTCACGATCTCGACACTGGAGTCTTCTTTGAGGTATTTGCGGAGTTTGCTGAGAAATACATCCATGCTACGTCCCGTGAAATAGTTGTCATCATGCCATATTTTTATCAAAGCTTCTTCACGTGTCAGGACATCGTTCTTTTTCAGGCACAACAGACGGAGCAATTCGGCTTCTTTGGTGGATAGCTTTTGTTGCTGCCCTTTGTAGGTGATGATCTGACTGGTATAATCGAAGAAGTAATTGCCTATTTCAAATTTATCGGCTATCTCTTCTTCTTTTTCTTTGGACACCCGTTTTAGGAGGGCTTGTATACGTAGTAACAGTTCCTCCACGCGGAAGGGCTTTGTGATATAGTCATCTCCACCCAATTCAAAGGCCTGTGTCTTATCTTCCATCATGCCCTTGGCCGTGGCAAAAATAATGGGTACGGTATCATCCATCTTACGGATATCCTTGCCTAGGGAAAAACCATCTTTTTTGGGCATCATGACGTCCAGAATACAGAGGTCAAAGCGGTTTTTGCGAAATTGTTCCAAGGCCTGGTCGCCATCTTGACAGAGTACGACCTCATATTTGCCCTTCAATTCCAGATAGTCTTTCAGTAGTTCTCCAAGATTAGGATCATCTTCTGCGAGTAATATTTTTTGCATGATCAGAACTCATTTTTTAGTTGTCGTTTTTGTTCTTTAAAGGTAGGATAATCTCAAAAACCGTTCCTTTATCTTTTTCACTCTTGACTTGGATTTTTCCGTCCAGCCGTTTGACGATATCATTGACATAGCTCAACCCCAATCCAAAGCCTTTGACATTGTGGATATTTCCGGTAGGGATCCTATAAAACTGATCAAAGATTTTTTCTTGCTGGTCTTTGGTCATTCCCAAGCCTTTATCGGCTACAGATATCATGATATTGCCTTTGTTATTGTATGTTTTTACGGTAATCTCGGGGCAGCTTGGACTGTATTTTATAGCATTGTCCACTAAGTTAAAGAATACGTTGGAAAGATGCAACTCATCACCTACCACCAGATCGTGTGTGGCGGCAAGGTCGTGGTGCAATATGCCGTTGGCTTTTTGCAATTGGAGCTGCATGCTGTCCAATACGCCTTCTACCAGAGGGTTGATATGTACATTGGTACGCTCGATTTTTAAGTTTTCTTTTTCCAGCCGGGCAATGTTGAGCACACGTTCGATATGTGATCCAAGCCTCACATTCTCATCGTAAATAATGTTTGCCAACTTGTTGACCCGGTTTTCATTGGATGCGATTTCCGGATCACGTAGGGATTCGCTTGCGATCATAATGGTCGCTACCGGAGTCTTGAACTCGTGTGTCATGTTGTTGATGAAGTCAGTCTTCATCTCCGAAATTTTCTTTTGTCTGAAAATAATGGACAGGGTATAAGCAAAACTACCGATCAACAGAGCCAATAGAGCCAGCGTAGGTAAGATCAAATAGCTCATGGTGTCGAATATGACGGCCTTTTTGTTGGGGAAATAGATAGATAAGCGTCCTGTGGGCGCATTTACATCCCCTTTAAATAAGGCCGTGGTGTAGCGTGTCGGCTGTTCATGCGTGTTGAGGGAAGCAATGTTGCTCGTGTGATAGATGAGTTTTTGGCTGTCACGAATCTCGATATTGAATGGGGCTTGTATATCCCTGGCCTTTAGCTCCTCTTTCAATAAAGCGTGTACCATATTGATGTTGATACGATCTCTAAGGGGCTTGTTGGCCAACTCTATTCCAAACATGGCTTCTTCTAGGACAGTCGATCTTTTTCCTCCTGTCACGGCCAATGTGTCGAAGATGGTCGCCGCATTGTTGGCTAGGAATTCTTTGTTGAGCCTGGCCAATCGATCTTCCAATTCTTTGAGCTCGAAGGCGATCTGTGCATTGGCCTGTGGAGGGAGCGTGGCCACGACATATTGTGAAGCCTTTTTCATAAAAGGATCGATATCCGCCACAATGTACCGGACCGAATCATCTCGGGCATTGACACGTGGTAGTTCTCTTCGGGCACTGACGACGACGGACTCTTGGTACACGGTTGTACCCGGGATGAGGTCTTGTATGACGTCGATCTCGATCAGCCTTTTGTATTGTGGACGCCGGATATATGTTTCGTAAAACCAGTTTTCAATGTAAATGAGATTGGGGAAGGCGGCCTTAAGCTTATCCTCTTCATTTTTGAAACTTTGGTAATAGTCGTATTGCTGTGTACGGAGCTGTTGTATCTTGTGCTGTATCTTGAGCTGTTCGGCTAGCATGTCTTGTTTACGCTGTTCAGCTTCATTTTTTTCACGGTTGAGTCTACGTTGGGTTTTGACGAGATCCAGCACTTCGTTTCTTTCTACGATCGAAGCTACTTTTGCTAGTGACGCATTGACCGATTCATCGAAGAGTGTGGACTTTTGCCGATAAGTTTCCCGAATGAAATAGTACTGCATAGCCATTACACCCAGGAGTGCGATAGACATGAGCCATATAATCAATGAAATACTTCTTTTTTTCATGGGACTATACAAAAATAGGAATGAAAACGGGTGTTAGAATGCGTTTAACACTATTTAACAGCTTGCTTGTCAGCTTTTTTAGAAGCTGTCTACATCTTATGAAAACTGAGTATTATGTCATGTTGAGGCTTGCCGAAACATCTGTAAATTGGACAGAGACGGATGGTTATTCATTCATGTTAGTTTTTTAATGGTATGAATGATTGCTCCGCAATTCACGTAGTGTTTAAATTTCAATATTTACTTTAGTGATTATATATTTCTTTAACCAAGCTTTGTCGTCATTTCGATGAGGAGGTACGACGAAGAGAAATCTATGGCCAAATGGGAAATTAATCTAATTCATCCATAGATTTTACTTCGTAGAGCTCGTTTCACTCGGTTCTCCTCATTCTTCGTCGAAATGACGGGTTGGTTGCTAAAGTATATAATTGCCTTTACTTTTTTACCAAAATGGCATTATGGAATTAAGGAAGTCCCAGAGGGACGGCCTTTTGATTGATAAATCAAGGTCGCTCCTATGGAGCTTTTATTAAGGGACACATAAATATTACCAAAAGTCAGCCCCTAATGGGGCTTATTACAAAATTTAAACATGTTCTTAGACCATATATAGGATTTGTGGATTGTTATGAATTCATGTTTGCTAGATGACATACATTATTTATGCTCCTGTAGAGCGCAACTAAATGTTGTCATATGACGCCCTGGTTTGGTAAAACAAATAAATTCGGTTTATTTTGATGAAACTTTTGTTAACCTATTTGTTTTTTTTTATTTCTTTTTGCGAGTGTTTGGGTTTTTGAGCAGAGCGTTTTCAAAAAGACTTCGGCCATTTTTCAAACTCACCGAAGTCTTTTTACAAAGTTGCTTCGGTGAGTTTCCAAAATTGCCTAAGCAATTTTGCTAAAAATATAGGTCAATTTTCAAGAAATAAAATCTGATCTTGTATATAAAGGTAAGATAAGGCGTTTAGCACGCTTTAAATTTTTGAGGTACAAAACTTCGGAATGTTTGAGATGTAAAGTTAATTTGTAGTTAATATATTGCTGAGGGTTGTTTTGCTATCCTCGCTGGTGCGAATCCTGTCGTATGTCCTCATCCATGCCCTTACTTATCCTTCAACAACCTCTCCAAATACTCCACCTTAGATTTTTCGGCTTCTAATAGGCGCTCGTATAATTCAACAATTTTCTCAGCGGCATTAAAGGTAGGCAGGTAATTTACCGAACTAGCGATCAAAGTCGAATTATCGCTACTTGTATTATTATAGGTGTTATTAATAATATTGAACACTGCCTCTTCGCTAAAATTCTCAATCGCTTCCGGAGTAACGCCTAATATGTTAGCGACCTGTGCCAATAAATCTGCCTCAATAGAAGCACTTTTCTCGATATTGGATACCGTTTGTTGGCTTACACCAAGTTCCATAGCCAAAGCTTCCTGCTTCATGCCACGCAGTTCGCGGATGCGGCTGATTTTTCTACCGATATGGTTTGTTGTGTTGGTCGTACTCATAAGTCCAAAGTTAATAAATATTTCAGCAGTGAAGATACAAAATATTCCTGTTTGGTAAAATAGGGTGTACGACAGATGCTCGTATGTCATCCTGAGGCTTGCCGAAGGATCTAAAACCACATAACTTATTCATGTGTAAAGATCCTTCACTGCGTTCAGGATGACAGAAAGACGACTTATCTATGTGATAACGGATTTTTGTCATGCACCCGGTAGAATACTACCTTCAAATGGTATTATACAAGCGGATTTGGTTCGGTACATGAGCAGATATGTATTCATTTGCCAAGAAACAAAATCCATAATGTTATGCACCACGTAGAATACGAAAGCGATAATATCACGCTCTTGACAGCAGGCGAGATCCTAAATCCGTTTGCGGTTCTGGAAGAGGTATTTCAGGAATGGTCATCTCCTGTACACTTGCAGGACGAACTGTTCGAACTCTTTGCACTGGCAGTACGGAAGAATTATTGGTTGACATACGATTCGCCCTTGATCGTCTACAGAAAGTACAAAAAACTAATGCGCCTATTCGAGGCCGGTTGGCTCATAGAGAAGATACGACCCGACCACGCCCTCAGTGAAAAGCTAATCATACCGTACAATCAGATCGAGACCGACACCTCTACAAAGGGCAGAAAAGAGTCTGTGACGGGGATAGACCACATCTCACAAGCCTACAAGATATTGATAAATGTGTACAGTGGTATGCCACTTCAAGCATTGCGCAGTGACCTGTTCAACCTATTGTTTGAGGGGCTGATGCCGACCTGTGTCAAGTACGCTGTGGAATTTGACGCGTATGTGGTAGAGTCATTGAAGCAAATGGATTCTTTGATCCAAGCCTTGCACATCATCGACCAACACGAGCAGATTAACACGTTGTCTCCCAAAGACATCGAAATATTGACCAAAGAAAAAAATGAATTCAACGCACGCCAGACGCTATACGACTATCACCATGATATCTATCATCTGTATGAATATTCGGCAAAGGAAGATCTGACCAAAGCTTTGAAAATCGCACGAGGTGTGGTCTACAAGGACGGTTTTTGGAAGCTACACGGCAATCCAGCCAATATGCTCTATTATTTTCATGATTTTCTTTTTGTATTGGAGAGTTATTGGGTCTGCAATCAAGAAATAATGGCCCAAGAAACCGACATAAATACCAAATGGAAATATCCCGATGACAAGAAGACTGCAATCTACCGCATCATCCGCAAGCGGATAAAAAAGCCGTGGAAATACCTTCGCCGGCAGTTTGAGAAAAAGACCTTGTCCGAATGGCGGAATATGTTGGAGTGTTGCTTGGAAGACGTGCTCAGCAACCAAGCGGTCAAAGTCGGCAAATGGTCTCAATACGACGAAGTATTGGATTTCGTGGCGGTATTGCTCGTATTTAACGACATCCTAAAATATGAACCCGAAATATGATATGCTATGGTACAATTCTATCCAGAAAAATCGGACGGTGCAGAATCGATAGTCCATACATTGATCCAGAGATACAACATCGAGTGTATCTATCTCAACTGCTATGAACGTGCCACAGCTCCCTATGAGTTGATTATCCTCGTATCCAACAAATATATAAAGACATTGGGTGGATTGGTGCCCAAGATATTGTACAGCATCCGGGAGTTTACACAGTACAGGGTGCTGTGCTACATCGCATTCCAGGCAAAAGACAAAATACGGCAGGGCAATCTTTTCTTATTTACTTCCTGCCAACCTCATAAACTCATCTATCAAAAGGAAAACTCGGACTTTCTGCCTGTGCCGAAAAACTTTGATCTTGAGAGGTGTATGGAATTGACCATGGCCTTGCATGATAGGGAGAGACAGAAGATAGACGAATTTAAAGAAGGATATTACTATTTCAAGGATCACGGTAAATATCCATTGGCTTCCTTTATGCTACATCAAGCCATGGAGTTGACCTATAGGTATCTGCAGCTTCTGCTCGTTGCCAAAGAACGGATCACACATTCCATCCGTTGCCATCATCTCTATCTCAAAGAGATCAGTGCTATGTACGTATCTATTTTTGATGAAGAAAGAGACACCGATATTTATCTGCTCCAGATATTGGAAGATATATACCGGGCTACCCGTTATGAGGACAATTTTCAGATCGATATTGATGTGTTGGAGCAACTGGAGCGGAAGATGCTATCCTTGCACACAAATGCAGGGGATATTTTTGATCACTTTCAGGATACTGCGTAGACAGGATTTGATAGACACGTGAAAATTAATAACAACGGTAGGGGCGAAAGATGTTTCGCCCCTATGAATCGGGCAAATCATTATTTGCCCCTACGTATGGCCGATGTTAGGGGTGACCCATGTGGTTGCCCGGATAATAGGGTACCCACAAGGGATACCTTACTTATCGTGTAGAGACGCAATGCATTGCGTCTCTACACGATTTTTATTTCACTTCCGATACTCGTATCGTATTTGTTTTTCCTTTTACATGCAGTGGGGTAGAAGCCGTATTGATCACAATCTGTCCCGATTCTACCAACTGTTTTTCTTTGAGCAGCTCGTTGACATCGTGAATGGTCCCGTCTGTACTTTCATACTTGCTGTAGATGAATGTTCGTACACCCCACAATAGGCTCAGTTGTCTCAAAAGGCCTTTGTTGCTGGTGAATACATAGATATTGGCATCTGGACGGTAGCTGGATATTTCGAAAGCTGTATAGCCAGAAGCGGTCATGACTGCTATAGCCGAAGCTTTGGTTTTTTCGGCCAGGAATATTGAAGATCCGCAGATAGCGTCAGGAATTAAGCTCATATCTGTATAGCTGTCTTCTTTGGCACTATAATAAGGATATGATGTCGCTTCTACATGCGTGATTACTTTGGCCATGGTCTCGATCACAATTTCGGGAAACTCACCGACGGAAGTCTCGCCACTCAACATGACAGCATCTGCGCCGTCGAGTACGGAGTTGGCCACATCATTTACTTCGGCGCGGGTAGGACGAGGTGTGGTAATCATGCTCTCCAACATTTGAGTCGCAATGATGACCGGTTTGGAGAGGTTACGGCATTTTTGCACGATTGTTTTCTGTAGTCCGGGCACTTCTTCCATAGGCATTTCGACCCCAAGGTCACCACGTGCTACCATGATAGCGTCTGTGGCTTCGATAATGGCGTCAATATTGTCAATAGCTTCTGGTTTTTCGATCTTGGCTATGATCTTTGCATGGCTACCTTTTGCTGCGATAACTTGTTTACCTTGGATTATATCTTCAGCCGACCTTACAAAAGACATGGCGATCCAATCCGCACCATGATCCAGGGCAAAGTTGAGGTTGTCCAGATCTTCTTCGGTCAATGAGGGGATAGAGACTTTTGTGTTGGGCAGGTTTACGCCTTTGCGAGACGTCAGTACTCCACCGTGTACTACTTCACAGATTACAGAGTCTTTGTGGTTTGTCGATAGGACACGCAACTGTAATTTCCCATCATCCAATAGAATGATTTCGTTTTCTTTTACATCGTTAGGAAAATTTTCGTACGTGATATAGATGCGGTTTTCGTCGCCTATAAGCTCTTGTGTAGTCATCTCGATGGTTGATCCGTTTACAAGGATAGCACCGCCCTCTTTCATCTTTCCGATACGGATCTTGGGACCTTGAAGGTCAGCAAGGATACCTACATTGTAACCGTATTCATCATTGATAATATTGATTGTCTCTATGACCTTGAGGTGGTCATCCTGACTGCCGTGCGAAAAATTAAGACGACATACATCTACACCTTTTGCAATCATTCGGGAGAGCGTTTCCTTATCGGCTGATGCTGGTCCGAGAGTTGCTACTATTTTTGTTCTTTTTTGAATTTTTTTCATTTGTCGGATGTTTGGCTCTATTTCAGAAAAACTTAACAGAGAAATTATTTAAAACTGACAATTTCATGGTGTAAAATGTACACTTTCGAAATAATGTGCTAAAATATTAGATTTTCTTTAGATTTCAATGTAATTGGATCAATTTCTTTTACCAATATGATCTCAGGGATGGATTTTATTTGTTCCATCAGCAGAGAAATATCTTCCTTGTCGATATAGTGCTTTATCAGTAGGAAATAGTCAAAATTGGAAGCTTCGGGAATCAAAACAGCATTTTCTATACTTTTGTTGTTGACAAGGTAATACTCGTATTCGAAGATATCGTTACAATAACGATAAATTTGGTAATGGTAGGTGGCTTCTTTTTTGTTTTTGCCTCTTTCGCGTAGAATGTGGTAATCCAGTTCGTCCTGATTTTTATTCTTTACATTACCGTTGTGGTCGAGGGGAGACTCCTTCCCGAAGACAAGGTTTAAGCCTGTCCGTTTGTTGATGAAATGGCACAGACGATAATCCCGCAACGACGTACTGATGCCTATGAGGGTGAAATCCAATTCCAGGTCAAAGTCAAAATCAATTTTGAAGGTAATTTTGTTCAATTCCGTATTTTCAGTTGGTAATAAGCAAACTTACGATTATCACGGATATAATGCAATATGGGAAGCTTTTTAGTGAAAACTGGGGGAGTAGGTAGGGTGGCTCTTGTGTCTTTTATTGGTATTATCCTAAATAATGCATGCGTGTACGGATTGTGCTCATATTTTTTCGTACACCATATGACATGGCATCAAAAAACAAGAAAAAATGATTTGATATAATTTGTTATTATATGTTAATTTTATTATAATTGGAGGAGGGTTTGTCACGCTTGGTATATGGGGGCAAGCCGTGGGTGTTCTTTATTTTTCGTCTAAAAATCAAAAAGGTTTGGTTTTTGGGGAAATTTATTTTTTCTTTGCACAGATTTATTAAACAATTAAATTATAAAATCATGTCAGATATCGCATCAAGAGTAAAAGCAATTATCGTTGAAAAGTTGGGTGTAGACGAAAACGAAGTAACACCAGAAGCTTCTTTCACGAATGATTTGGGTGCAGACTCACTTGATACAGTTGAGTTGATCATGGAGTTCGAAAAAGAATTCAACGTTGCAATTCCTGATGACCAAGCTGAAAATATCAGCACTGTTGGTCAAGCTATCGCTTACTTAGAAAAAAACGTTAACTAACTAGATTTATTAGGCTAAACATCATAAATGGAGCTTAAAAGAGTAGTTGTTACAGGGTTAGGCGCACTTACACCTTTGGGAAATACCGTGACCGATTATTGGAACGGCCTAATCAATGGTGTAAGTGGTGCTGCTCCTATTACGCATTTTGATGCGTCAAAATTTAAAACTCAGTTTGCGTGCGAAGTGAAGGGGTTTGATCCACATGATTTTATGGATCGCAAGGAGGCACGTAAAGTGGATCCTTTTGTACAATATGCGATAGCATCATCCGATGAGGCTATCAAAGATGCCAATCTTGACTTTGATAAATTAGATAGAAATCGAATCGGAGTAATCTGGGGGTCAGGTATTGGAGGGTTGACGACTTTCACGGAGGAAGTGGCCAATTTTTCTAAGGGGGATGGAACACCACGTTTCAATCCTTTCTTTATCCCGAAGATGCTCGTAGATATTGCACCAGGTCATATTTCGATGCGACATGGTCTGCGTGGGCCTAACTTTTCTGCTGTATCGGCTTGTGCTTCGTCGACCAATGCGATGATCGATGCCTTTACCTATATTCGTACAGGTAGAGCTGATATCATCATCACAGGGGGATCAGAAGCAACGATCAATGAGGCAGGTATTGGAGGCTTCAATGCGATGCATGCGCTTTCTACCCGAAATGATGATCCAAAAACTGCTTCACGACCTTTTGACAAAGATCGTGATGGCTTTGTATCAGGTGAGGGGTCGGGAGCTATTGTGTTGGAGAGCTTGGAACATGCTTTGGCTAGGGGGGCGAAGATCTATGCAGAAGTTGTTGGTGGAGGAATGAGTGCGGATGCACATCATATTACGGCTTCGCATCCCGAAGGATTGGGGGCTAAGCTAGCTATGACCATGGCGGTACAGGATGCGGGGTTGAATTTTACGGATATTGATTACATCAATGTCCATGGTACTTCTACTCCTGTAGGTGATATCAGTGAGACCAAAGCAATAATCGACCTATTCGGCGATCATGCTTATAAACTGAATATCAGCTCTACAAAATCAATGACTGGACACCTATTGGGAGCTGCGGGGGCAATAGAAGCTATTGCAGCTATCATGACGGTTAAAAATGATATTGTCCCTCCGACAATCAACCATTTCACCGATGATCCGGAAATAGATAACAGATTGAACTTTACATTTAACCAAGCCCAAAAGCGTGTCGTAAAAGCTGCTTTGAGCAATACATTTGGTTTTGGCGGTCATAATGCAACCGTTATTGTGAAAAAATATCAAGACTAATGTTTTGGGTAGCACCATAATAGGGAAGACTTTGGAATAGGTAGTTTTGAAGAAAGACTACCTATTTCTTCTTGTGACAAAAGAGCATGGCTTTTAAATTCTATAACCTTTATCTTTCTTCGAATAGAGCATATGTCAAAAAGTTGAAGAATATTCTCGGATTTGTACCGGGCAATATTAAACTGTATCAAATGGCATTCAGGCACAAGTCTGTAGCATCTACAATCAAGGAAGGTGTAAAGAATAGCAATGAACGATTGGAGTTTTTGGGCGATGCAGTGTTGGGTTCGGTCGTAGCCGAATTGCTTTTTAAGCTATATCCGTATAAAGATGAGGGGTTTCTGACAGAGATGCGTTCTAAGATCGTATCTCGAGCAAACCTTAATCAATTGTCCCGTAAGCTAGGTTTTGATCGCCTCATACAGTACGATGCACGGATGATTCATTATCCCACCAAGCAAGGTTCACTCATGGGAGATGCTTTTGAAGCTTTGGTAGGAGCTGTTTATCTAGATAAAGGATATCGGTTTACGAAAGAATTCCTGTTGACACGCATCATCAAACCTCATGTGGATATCCATACCTTGGAAAATACCGAAACTAATTTCAAAAGCCGATTGATTGAATGGTGCCAACAAGAAGGCAAGGCAATCAACTTTGTACAGATAGAAAATCCGGAAGGGGAGTCGGTCAAAATGTTCAGTATTGAAGTATTGGTCAGTGGGGAAGTGTGTGGATTGGGACGCGACTTTAACAAGAAAAGTGCCGAGAAACTAGCCGCAGAACGAGCCTGTGAATACCTTAAGATTCTATGATTCTTCGTTTCTTATAGTAATATATTCTGTAACAGGTCGATATAAAACTGTACTCCATCTTTTATTTCCTGTATATAAATAAATTCGTCTGCAGTATGCGAGCGAGCCGAATCGCCTGGGCCTACTTTGACAGAGGGAATGGGGAGAAGGGCCTGGTCACTCATGGTGGGGCTGCCGTATATCTTTTTGCCTAATTTTTGTCCCGACAGGACAATGGGATGTTTTACATCTATAGAAGATGGATTCAACCGTGTTGATCTTGGTGTGACAGCACTTTGGACATGCTGACGGATGATGTCCAAAACCTCTTGGTTGGTGTACGCATCTGTTGTTCTTACGTCGACTACATAGGAACAAGATGCAGGTACGATATTATGCTGAGATCCTGCATTGATCATAGTCACGGACATCTTCACAGGCCCCAGATGGGTAGATTGTTGAGGAAAAGAATACGTTTGAAACCAACGGATATCTTCTATGGCTTTGTAGATGGCATTGACACCTTCTTCACGGGCTGCGTGGCCAGATTGTCCTTGTGTTACACAATCCAATACCATTAGTCCTTTTTCTGCAACGGCCAGGTCTAAAAGTGTGGGTTCACCTACAATGGCAAAAGCACAATTGGGAAGGTGTTTATAGGCTTCTTCGATACCGTTTTTGCCTGAAATTTCTTCTTCGGCAGAAGCCAATAAGCAAAGGTTATAAGCCAAACCCGTTTGATCGTAATAATATAAGAATGCTGCCGCCAGAGACACAAGACACCCTCCGGCATCGTTGCTTCCTAATCCATATAATTTTTCGTCTTCAATAATGGCTTCAAAAGGATTTTTAGTATAGCCGGGGTTCGGTTTTACCGTATCGTGATGGGAATTTAAGAGTATGGTAGGTTTGTCTTTGTCAAAATGCTTGTTGTAGGCAATGACATTGTTGCCTACACGATGTACCTCTACACCACGGGCTAAGAGGTAATCACCGATGATCGTAGCCGTTTGTTCCTCTTCTCGGCTGAAAGAGGGCGTCGCTATCAATTGGATTAACAGCGCAATACTATCATCGATGTGTGCGGCTATATTATTCATTGTATAGTCCCCCGGCCTTTTGCGCGGACAGTTTAATGCCTTTTATAAAGGCCGAACTCAAACCATTATGTTCCATCTCATTCAGCCCGGCTATTGTACAGCCTTTTGGAGAAGTCACCTTATCAATTTCACTTTCCGGATGGCTTTGTGTCTGCAACAGGAGGTCTGCTGCGCCTTTGGCTGTTTGTATAGCCATTTTCAACGCATCATGAGCATGGAAGCCAATTTCTACACCACCTTGTGAGGCAGCCCGGATGGCACGTAAAAAGAACGCGATACCGCAGGCACATAAAGCTGTTGCCGAGGTCATCAGATCTTCATTGATAACAACGACTGAACCTACGGTCTCGAACATTTTTTCCACTAGGGCAATATGTTCTGGCTGAGCATTGTCTGTAGCAATACAGGTCATGGATTGTCCTATGGCAATAGCTGTATTGGGCATGGCGCGAACTACAATAGTATCTTCGCCCAGAATATCTTTAATATCACGACAGGTGACCCCTGAAGCAACCGAAATAACGATTTGTTGCGAATGAACCGAGACTGCGATTTCTTCCATCACCTTGCGGATCTGCTGAGGCAATACGGCCAACACGATGACATCAGCACCCGTGATCGCTTCCACATTGTTTGCGCTGATACCGAATCCCAACGATTTCTCTACTTCGAGAGAAGATAGTGACCGTCGCGTCAATACAATGTCCTCAGCTTGATATTGACCTGATTTTACCAAGCCCTTGGCCAAAGAAAGTCCGATGTTTCCGGATCCGATAATGGTTAGTTTGCTCATGGTATAGTTATTAATGAATGAATTATTTTTTGACTAAACAAGTGCCGAATTTTTGTTGCTGAAGCAGATGTAGATTAGAGGCATTGCCAATAAATACGTTTTTTACACCTTTATTGATAGCATCGAAAGCATTATCCAGTTTCGGAATCATCCCTTCATAGATCACGCCCTGTTTTTTCAACGTTTCAAATTGTACTGCTGTAATGGTCTCGATGACCGAATTTTCGTCTTCCAGGTTGGAAAGTACCCCGTTTTTTTCAAAGCAATAGATAAGGGAAGTTTCGTACAACTTGGAGAGCGCTGTGGCCAAAGCTGATGCAATTGTATCAGCATTGGTATTCAACAATTGTCCACTACCGTTGTGTGTGATCGCAGAGAAGATGGGTGTAAATCCGGCATCCAAAAATTTCTTGATCGCAGCACTATTGACCGAATCGGCTAGTATATCGCCAGCAAACCCATAGTCGATTTCACGGACAGGTCTTTTGATAGCCTTAATGACATTGCCATCAGCTCCACTTAATCCAATAGCATCACAACCATATTTTTGTAATGTGGCTACGACTTTCTTGTTGGTCAGTCCGGCATAGACCATGGTCACCACGTCCAACATTTCTTCATCTGTAATACGCCGTCCATCGATCATTTTGGCTTCTATCCCCATTTTACTGGCCAGACGCGAAGCAATTTTGCCTCCGCCATGTACCAATATCTTCTTGCCTGGAATGGCTGCAAATTTCTCTAGAAAATCCTCTAATTGAATATTGTCGTCTATTACGTTGCCACCTATCTTAATAATATTCAATGTACTACTTGACATCTTTATCTTTTTTTGGTTTGATTGTTTTTTATTTTTTAAAGTTATGTGAGTTATGAAGGTTAAGTAAGCCTTGATATTCTTCTCCGCCCTCGTAACTACATCACTCTCATAACCTCCATCACTTTTTATTTTAAATCTTCTAGCATTCTTTTTAATACCACTTGTGCCGCCCACACACGGTTGCTCGCTTCTTGGATAACCAAAGAATTTGGTCCGTCCAATATTTCGGACGATAATTCCAGATCACGTCTTACGGGTAGGCAGTGCATCACCTTGGCATTATTTGTCAAGGCCAGCTTTTCATTGTTCATCATCCAGTTTTCGGAGACAGGGTAGACTTGGCCATATTCCTTGTAAGAGGACCAGTTCTTGACATAGACAAAATCTGCTTCGGTCAGCGCGGACGACAGGTCATGGCTGATCGTAGCACCCGTTGTAAATTCTTCAGACAACTCGTAACCCTTCGGATGCGCTATGGTAAAGTCTACTAATCCTTGCTCCTGAGCTTTGCTCATCCATTCGGCAAAGGAGTTGGGTACAGCTTGCGGGAGTGCTTTTACGTGCGGAGCCCATGCCAGCACGACTTTGGGTTTTTCGCTTTTTTTATGTTCACTAATAGTGATGAGATCCGTTAAGCTTTGCAGTGGATGGCGGGTAGCACTTTCCAATGAAACAACCGGTACTCCACAGTATTTGATAAATTTGTTGAACAGATCTTCATTGTAATCGGCTTCCTTGTCTTTCAATGAAGGGAAGGAGCGTAAACCCAATATATCACAGTACTCTCCCATGACTGCAGCAGCTTCACGGATATGTTCTACCGTCGTGCCATTCATGACGACACCGTCACGGGTCTCCAATGCCCATCCGTCTTTGTCCATATTCATGACCATGACGTTCATACCTAGGTTCATCGCTGCCTTTTGGGTACTCAGGCGTGTCCGCAGACTAGGGTTTAGAAATACCAAACCCAATGTCTTGTACTTTCCTAAGGCTTCGTGCGCATGCGGATTGGCTTTCAAAGCAAGCGCTTCCTTGACGATCGCATCTAAGCTATCTACATCCGCTACTGAAAAGAATTTGTTCATTTTTGTTGTTAGTTATCAGTGGTCAGTTATCAGTGACCAGTTTTTTCTTATTTTGTGTCCGGCGGGTATATATCTCAATACGCAATACTTACTACGCAATACGCATCAAGCTTTCAACCGCTCATCAAAAGCCGTCAAAAATCTATCCGCTATATCTTTTGTGATATTCAGTGCCGGCAACAAGCGTATGACATTTGGTTTAGCCTCTCCTGTGAAAATCTTGTTTTTCGCCAAAAGTTCCTTTCTGACATGTCCCAGTTCTTCCGGCAGATCGATTCCTATCATTAGTCCACGACCACGAACCTCTTTCACTTTGTCAAATTTCTGTAGCTCTCTGATCAGGTAATCGCCCACGTTGACAGCGTTGGCCAACAGATCCTCTGATTGAATGACATCCAATACGGCTACTGCTGCAGCACAGGCCAAATGGTTGCCACCAAATGTAGTTCCCAACAATCCGTATGAGGCTTTAAATTTGGGAGATATGGCAATGCCCCCAATCGGAAAACCATTGCCCATACCTTTAGCCATGGAATAAATATCTGCTTGCACACCTGCATAATCGTGCGAATAGAATGTGCCCGTACGACCATAACCACACTGTACCGAGTCCGCAATAAACACAGCCCCATATTGATTGCATAGTGAACGGATCGACCGAATGAAAGGAACAGATGCCTCACGAATACCGCCTACACCTTGTACCCCTTCGATAATGACAGCAGCCACCTCCTCACCAAAGGATTGGAATGCAGCAGACAGGGCTTCCTCGTCGTTGAACGGCAAAAAGACAATATTTTCTGTTTGATTGACCGGAGCGACTATGTTTGGGTTGTCTGTGGCGGCCACTGCTAAGGATGTACGTCCATGAAAGGCTTTGGTGAAAGCAATCACTTTTTTACGTCCCGTATGGAAAGAAGCTAATTTTAACGCGTTCTCATTGGCTTCTGCACCTGAGTTGCATAGGAAGAGCGTATAGTCAGTTTTACCGGATACCTCACCAAGTTGTTTAGCCAATCGTCGCTGAATAGGGATCTCAATAGAATTGGAATAAAAACCAATCTTGTTTAATTGGTCTGTAACAGTAGCCACGTAGTGTGGGTGTGTGTGTCCAATGGATATCACGGCATGGCCACCGTAGAGGTCCAAGTACTCATTGCCCTTGTCATCCCATACCGTAGAGCCTTGTGCACGCACGATACTGATAGGATTGATCGGATAAACATCAAAAAGTTCCATAGTGTATAAAAGCCGCTTTGCTTAATATAAACGACAGGCAAATATAACGGAATAAGCTAAGAAAACGTAAATTATAGTGGGCCAAAGAGATGAAAAATTCTGAAGGCAGTCCTTATTTGTGTGGTACTGTCAAGTATGTATCCAACCAAAACTGGTTTCTGTATGGGATGTATATTGGATTTTTGCTTCTTAGACTGATAAAAATTTTAAAGGTTAGGATAAAATAGTATTATCCGGGGCGAATACAATGTGCCTACCTTTGTTTTAATCAGTTATGAACGCGATGCAAAAACTATTAACCGTAAAAATTTTTGTGATCTTGCTTTTTTGTCAGGTATTAGTCTATGGACAGCAAAAAAGTATCAAAGGGTCGATCAAGGATGAGTATGCCAAACCCCTTCAAGGAGCTACGATAACCGTATTATCTTCGGATGGCGAATCTTTATTGACAGAACAATCTCGTGCAGACGGTGGATTTTCGATAACACTACCCGAAGCTGCCCGATCACTGAGTGTTTCCTTCTTGGGATATGAAACACAACATGTCCTGTTGTCGGGGCAAAATGCTTATGATGTTATATTACCTTTACACAACCGACAACTGGAGGATATCATCGTAGTAGGATACGGTACGGCAAGACGAGCCGATTTGACAGGAGCAATAGATCGGATCAGTCATGAGGATTTGGTGAGGGAAAATTCAGCAAATATCTTACAAGCCATGCAGGGAAAACTGGCGGGCGTAGCCGTCACGCAAAATGATGGTGCACCCGGAGCTGGAATTAGCATACGTATTCGGGGATCCAATTCATTTTTGGGTGGTACTGAACCTCTTTACGTGATCGATGGTATTCCCTACAATGCCAATAACAGCGATGCTACGCCCGTATCTTTGGGAGAAGACGAACACCAGTCCGTTAGTGCATTGGCTTTTCTCGATCCCAACGATATCGAGTCTATCGATATTCTGAAAGATGCTTCTGCTACAGCTATCTACGGGTCTCGTGGTGCGAATGGAGTAGTGTTGATTACGACCCGAAAAGGGCAATTGGGCATGGATAATATCGAAGCTTCTGCCAATTTTGGAGTATCCAATATTACGAAAGTGCTGGATGTGTTGACTGCTGCTGAGTATGCTGAATATCAAAATATTTCCTTATTAAACGCAAATAAGTATGAAGGAACGTCATACAGCATCAGATATCCCGATCTTAGTGTATTTGCAAATGAAAATAACAATTGGCAAAAACAGCTATTCAGACAAGGGCGCTACCACAAACATGCTCTTAGCATCGCGGGAGCTACGAATGCGGGCAATCACCGGTTAGGCTTTAACTATTTGCAGCAGGAAGGTGTCATTAGCAATTCGAACTATGAAAAGTATGGATTGAGTCTGAACCTGAACAGAAACGTAAAAAAGTACTTAAAAATTGGTACAAGTGCTTCCGTATCACGAAGTGTGAACAATGGTGTCAAGACTGGGACAGATAAGTCTGATGCCGCCAGTGCAGGAGTGATCCGATCGGCACTCTCTTTTCCACCTACCATTACTACCATAGAAGAGTTTACCAGTGTAGGTGATTCGTATTTTATTACCAATCCGGTCATTTATACAAACGATGTACTGAACAAGATCAGTACGTTGAGCGTATTCAATTCCAATTATGTGGAAATCAGTATTTTGGATGGATTGAAATTTCGCAACAATCTTGGGTTTAACTATTATATCAGTAACCGGGACCAGTACTATCCACGTACGGTGTACGAGGGTTTCGGCTCGAAAGGTTGGGGGTTGAAAGCGGATAACAGTTTCAATTCTGTTATATCTGAGAGTATATTGACCTATGAGAAGAGAGTGGAGCAGCACCTGTTTAACTTAACAGGCGCAGGGACATATGAACGAACCCAATCAGAATGGAAACGGTCTGAAGCAAAGACCTTTCCAAATGATTTGTTACAGAATGACAATATGCAGGCTGCCGAACAGATCATGCCTATACGGGGAGCACGTACGACCTCGAATTTAGTATCCTTCATCGCCCGGTTAAACTATTCGTTCATGGAAAGATACCTCCTTACAGTTTCTTATCGTCAAGATGGTTCCAGTAAGTTTGGTGCCAATAATAAATGGGCGGGTTTCCCTTCTGCGGCAATATCCTGGAAGATCAATCAGGAAGATTTCTTAAAGAATGTAGAGAAAATCAACAATCTGGGGCTTAGATTGAGTTATGGTAAGACGGGTAACCAAGGGATTGGTGCTTATTCCTCGCTTTCCAAATTGGCGGTGTACAACTATCCATTCGATGGAAGTCTTCAAAGTGGTTTGGCAGATGATTTTTATGCAGGTCCGGCAAATCCCAATATCAAATGGGAAACGACGGACGCCTACAATGTCGGGCTAGATGTGTCACTTTTCAACAGTAGGTTAAATGTAACGACGGATTTCTATTTAAAACGCACGAATGATCTGTTGCAGTTTATCACCACTCCGGCTTCTACTGGTTTTACACGTCAGTTGGTCAATTCGGGTTCTGTCGAAAACAAAGGTATAGAGGTACGTCTCGATGGGCAGGTGGTTGCCAACAAGGATTGGAAATGGAATACTGGTTTTAATTTTTCTCTTAATAGAAATAAAATTTTGTCATTGGGGAATGGGCTGACCGAGCAGTTTGCTGCTAATATTTCAACAAACGACGCTCCCTTTATCCAAACGGTGGGAGCACCTATAGGAGCCATATATGGTTATGTGGAAGATGGTTATTATGACAATGAAGCGGAAGTAAGAAACTCTATGTTATACTACAATCAAGATCAGTCTATCATCAACCGGATGGTCGGAGAGATAAAATATAAAAACTTGGATGACGATCCGACATCCATATCGACATCGGATCGTATGATCATCGGAGATGTCAATCCCAAGTATAGCTTTGGGATTACGAATCAGATCCAATATAAGGATTTTGATCTGTCCATTTTCCTTCATGCGGTACAAGGCAATGACATTATCAATATGAACACACGGTTTATTGCCAATCTAGGTACGCAAAAGAACATTACACAGGCCATGTTTGATGGTGCTTGGTCTGATGATCGGGACAATACCCATGCTACGGGCCCGAAAATGAGCAGACAATTTTGGCGTACCCTTATGTTTTCGAGGAGGTTTGTAGAGGATGGTAGTTTTGTGCGGTTAAAGAATGTCACATTGGGATATACCCTGCCAAACAGTATTATCAAAGGCATTTCAAATGCCAAGATTTCGCTAGGCGTAAATAATCTGTTTACCTGGACCAATTACTCCGGATATGACCCAGAGATCAACAGTTACGGAGATAATCCAGCCCTGTTCGGGGTAGATCTGGGAGGCTATCCGAACGCCAGAACCTATAATTTAACTCTTCAATGCAAATTTTAATTTTTAAGGCCATGAAAAGATCATTTATTATACTTGTATCAGTCATCCTTTCGTCGACCTTACTGCTTTTGAATAGCTGTAAAAAAGTGTTGGAAGAGAAACCACACTCTTTTCTCTCACCCAATAACTTTTATCAGAATGAAGAGGATGCCAAAACTGCTATCAACGGTGTGTATAGCGAATTGTACAGTTGGAATATGTATTTGCAGCCTATATGGAACCTTACTGTGCTGGACGACGACCATGTATCGGGTGCGGACTGGTACCTAGGTACCTCTGGTGCAGGCAATCCTCAAGGATATTGGGGAATAGATGGCCCCTGGGTAGGATGTTATACCATGATATCAAGAGCGAATACCGTACTCGAAAACGTCATACTGATTCAGGAGAATATCGATGAGGAAATCAAAAACAGAATTTTGGGTGAAGCTTATTTTTTAAGGGGCTGGGCTTATTTTCAATTGGTACAGCTATATGGAGAGGTACCCTTGCGTTTGCAATCCCTGTCAGCCAATCCAGAAGCCAATGTGCCGAAGGCTAAGGTAATGGAAGTCTATGAAGCTATTATTGAGGATTTCAAACAGGCCGAAGTGCTGTTGTTGCCCAAATCTCACGAGAAATCGGGAGAAAGTGGAAGGGTAAACCGTGAAGTGGCAAAATCTTTTTTAGCAAAAACCTATTTGACCATTGCTTCCGGAAGCCTGCCCCCGGTAAACATCACTGTGCGAGGGGGGACTACCAATAGCCAACAGGCTTATGTAAAGAAAGTGGTCGCTGGACTAGAAGGGGTAGATAGCCAAACTTATTTTGAGCTAGCACGTGACAAAGCGTTGGAAGTGATCGAAAGCGAAGAATATAAATTGGTTCCGGATCTGAAAGACTTGTGGAGTGCAGCCTACCGGAATAAGGATGAGCACATGTGGATGTTGCAATCTTTATCGGGAACAACCTTTGTCAATCAGATTCACAGCTATTTTTCGGCTACTTCCTATTTTGGACGAGGAGCAGTCTGGTTTACCAATAACCATTACATGGATTATACCCCGAATGATAAGCGTATATTGGATGTAGTGGCGCACAATTATGTGAGCAATACCGGAGCACGGTATTTTTACCCATCTTGGGAAGCAGCCCAATACAAAGTAGTGAATGGCTTGACATACAATAATAACGGCGGTACGGATGATCGAGCCTATGTGATCAAATATGCCGATGTCGCCGAACCTTTGGTATCGAATAGTGATGCCTATTTTCCATTGCTGCGGTATGCAGAGGTTCTGCTGATTTATGCAGAAGCGGCAAATGAAGCCAGCAGTGCACCTACGGCCAGAGCATACGAATACCTCAACGAGGTATATAACCGCGCGACTACACAAGATGCTCCGGCAGGTATGAACAAAGAGCAGTTCAGGAGTTTTGTCCTTGCAGAACGGGCACGTGAGTTTGTATTAGAAGGCATCAGGCGATATGATCTCATTCGTTGGGGTATCTATTTGGAGGTCATGAATAGTATCGGCATGGGGCAAAACAATATCTCTAAAATAAGAGTACAGCGGAATCTTTTGCTCCCTATTCCGGTGAGTGAAATAAATTCAAATAAAGCGATAAAAGACAACAATTTTGGTTGGTAATAATTTTTAGGTATGAAAAGAATACAACATACAATCATTATCCTTTTGACAGTCTGTATGGCTATGCAGTTTCTGTCGTGTGATAAAAAAGAAGAAACCGTAGTCGAAGGACAACCGAAGATATCAAGAGTGACGAATTTGGATGAGCGAGATGATGCCTTGTCGTCTACGGTATATGGCAGTTGGATCATTATTCATGGAGAATATCTAAAAACAACAAAAGCCATATCTTTCAATGGTGTAGCGGTATCACCGGTAGATTTTTATGCGGAGGACCATAGCATCACAGTACAGATTCCGGAGACATTGCCCGATCCCGAGAACAATCCGATTACGGTAACTACAGCGTTTGGGGAGGCCGTATATGCCTTTCGGATCTTACAACCGGAGCCTATCATCCATCAGATCACACCCTCTATAGGTGATCCGGGAGAAGTAATTACCATTATCGGTTTACATTTCAATGGTGTAAGTCAGGTCATGTTCAATGATGAAGAGGCCGAAATCGTATCCAATACCCAAACGGAGGTTAAAGTGAAAATACCTCCATCTGCTTTTGGTGTAGTCCATGTCACTACGCCCAGTGGTACAGCCTCTTCACCCAATACATTCGGCTTCAAACATTTGGTGTATACCGATGGGCTTCGCCCGAATTGGTCAAGTACTTCTTATACCGGGGTTTTCACGGTCTTGAATACGGCTGTGGTCAAGCGGGGTACACATGCCTACAGTGCTTTATACGGTGGGTGGGGAGCTGTTCGGTTGGCATATGCCGGCACTGATCTGCTTTTTTCGGATTACACTGCCGTCAAATTTTCTATGTATGCCGAACAGGCAAATTTAGGTAAAAAGGTGCGTGTCTACTTAAATAATTCATCGACAACAGGTTCCTATACTATTACCATAGGGGCCGTCAATGAATGGGTCGAATACCAGATTCCTTTGAGCGCTTTCGGGAATTTGACCAATATTACTTCCTTGCTTTTCCAGGAGTTTAATGGAGAGAATAAACAGGTTTTACAGAATGCAGTTATCTATTTTGATGATATAGGATTCTTGTAAACGAAATGTAATGTGTGACAGATCACGAAGATGATTTGTCACACATTGTTTATCAAATAAAAATTCTTGTACCTTGGTAGTTTAGCCGAAACTCACTGGGGGTGCACCCTTTCTTTTTCTTAAATACTTTGTTGAAATTGGAAATGTTGTTGAATCCGGTTTTATACGATATTTCGGCTATGGTATGGGTTGTTTCGATCAGCATACGACAGGCATGACCCAGTCGGATGTTGTTCAGACTATCGATAAATGTATTTCCCGTTCTTTTCTTTATGAAGCGTGAAAAAGAAACTTCGGTCATATTTACCAGTTTGGCCATTTCCTTGAGTTGGATAGGTGAGTGGTAATTTTTGTTCATAAAGTCAAAAGCTTTATCGATCCTTCGACTGTTGTAAGAGTTGGATATGGTTTCGTGGTACGCCCGTGATGAAAGAGTAGTCGTATTGTTTGCCGTAGAAAGCTCTCTCAGGATCAGCATAAAAGTGATGACCGAATCGAAGCCTGTATTTTGGTCAATGTTGAGCAGTTTGGGAGCGATGCTTTTGATGGTTTCTTCGGAAAAGCTCAATCCGTTTATACTTTTCTGCAAAAGTTTTTTGATCGCATGTAACTGATTGCGACTTAAGAATCTGTCGTCAAACAGATCCTTGTGCCACTGTACGGTCACTTCTTTGATCATATCGGATTTGCACTCATGCGTAAACCAAGCGTGGGGAAGATTGGGGCCTACTAGCACCAATTCCATATCGCTGATGCTGTCCATGTGGTCGCCCACTACTCTTCTGGCTCCTTTGGCATTGACAATCAGGTTCAGCTCATACTCTTCGTGATAGTGCAAGGGAAAGTTGAATTCTTTCTTGGTTCTCGAAAAAAAAGTAAAACAATCGTTTTGGGTAAGGGGCGTTATTTCTTTCATAATACTTTCGGCCTCCATAAGCATAATAAGTTTGGGATAATATTGGACAATCCTATTTTGTAGACAGGAGTTGTTTCAAAAGTTTATAATATAGAGGCAAGATAATTATTTTTAGTAGAAACAAAAGAGTGAAAGAATAAATAATCTTTGGTTTGGATAAAATAGTATTATCCTTGATCGGCTATTAATCAGTAATATTGAAAATTAAATATTAATAATGAACCCAATTTATAGACACATATTTAGTACGTGTATTTTTTTGTTAGGAATGCCTATGTTACTGTTCGCATGTAATCGGGATGAACTTCGTCCTATTGATACAAAAGCAACCCGGGAAGCCCGAAGCCTTTATACCCTTCTTCACCGATTGAAGGGCGACAAGATATTATTTGGACATCAGGATGATTTGGCATACGGGGTACATTGGCGATATCAACCGGGCAAAAGTGATGTCAAAGATGTGGCAGGAGATTATCCGGCAGTCATGGGGTGGGATATCGGACGTATAGAACATGGCCGCGAAACCAATTTGGATGCTGTGCCTTTCGACTTGATGAGACAATTTATTGTTTCTTCGGCACGGGCAGGAAGCATCAATACCATCAGTTGGCATTTGGATAACCCCGTGACAGGCGGCAATTCTTGGGATACTACGGCTGCGGTTGCACATATTCTGCCTTCCGGTCGTCTGCATAGCCAGTTTGTTGCCTGGTTAGATAGGGTTGCTGCCTTTTTGGAGAGTCTACGTTTTGAAGACGGTACACCTGTACCCGTTTTGTTCAGACCTTTCCACGAGCTGAACGGCGATTGGTTTTGGTGGTGCAAACCTTTTTGTTCCAAAGAGGAATATATTGCACTATGGCGATTTACTGTCGATTATCTCAAGGATACCAAAGGTTTGCACCATTTACTCTACGTGTACAATACGAATAATTTTAAGCATGAAGATGAATTTATGGAACGTTATCCGGGAGATAAATATGTCGATATGATGAGTTTTGATACGTATCAGCATTTGAACGTCAATACGATGAGTAGTACATCACTCGAAACGTCTAGCCAAAAATTCAAAGCACATTTAAAATCAAACTTAACTGTACTACAACAATGTGCAACCCGGCATGGGAAGTTAATGGCACTTGCAGAAACAGGCTTTGAAACTATCCCTCATAAAGCATGGTGGACTGAAGTCTTGTACGATGCTATTCAATCTTACGACCTGTCTTATGTATTGGTTTGGCGAAATCAAGGGATGTTAAAAGACAAAATGCACTATTATGCGCCTTATCCCGGACATGTTTCAGCTACGGACTTCACAAAAATGTTCAAAGGGACGAAAATGACATTGCAAGGTACGCTGAGATCGATGAATATTTATGATTTACCAAACTAGTTACCGATGAAAAGCATGAAAATCCAATTTGGAGAAAAGGTTGCTTATGGCTTTGGAGATTTTGCATCTTCTATGTTTTGGAAACTTTTCTCGGCATATTTGCTTTATTTCTATACAGATGTAGTCGGGATCACTGCAGCAGCAGTCGGAACGATGTTTCTGGTCACCCGTATATGGGATACGGCCTTCGACCCATTGGTGGGGATCGTTTCGGATCGGGTCCACACAAGGTGGGGAAAGTTCCGGCCATTTATATTATGGTTTGCCGTACCATTTGGTATCATTGGGATACTGACTTTTTCAGCTCCCGAGTTGAGCTATCAGGGAAAAATCACGTATGCCTATATTACTTATACATTGATGATGATGATCTATTCCCTGATCAATGTACCTTATGCGTCGCTGATGGGGGTGATGAGTGCAGATACCCGAGAACGGACGACCTTATCTACCTACCGGTTTGTCTTTGCTTTTGCCGGAAGTATTCTGGTATTGGGTACTGCCGAGCCCTTGGTTACTTGGTTTGGAAGAGGTACAGATAATGTGGTCAATGAGCAACAGGGATGGTTCTATACGATTGTTTGTTTTGCCGTGCTGGCCAGTTTGATGTTTTTTGTGACCTTTCTGAAGACCCGGGAAAGAATAAAGCCCCCACAAGAAAGGAACAATAAATTGAAGTCGGATTTTGCTGATCTGATGAATAACAAACAATGGTTTATCCTATTGGGAGCAGGTGTGGCGACCTTGATCTTTAATTCTATTCGGGATGGTTCGGCCATTTTTTACTTTAAATATTTCGTAGCTTATAGTGATAGGGTCAAGCTGCCTTTGTTGGATGTTTCCCTACAATATAGTTCGCTCTATCTGGTCATTGGCCAGGCCGCCAATATAATAGGAGTACTTCTGGCCAAACCTATTTCGGATAAAATAGGGAAGCGAAATACGTTTGCTACAGCTATGTTGTTGGCTGCATTGTTCAGTATGATTTTCTATACCCTGGACAGAGATCAACTCTTGCTGATGTTTGTTTTGCAGTGCATGATCAGTATTTGTGCGGGAAGTATTTTTCCGTTGCTATGGGCAATGTATGCAGACATTGCTGATTATTCCGAATGGAAAACAGGCAGGCGTGCCACGGGCCTTATCTTCTCCTCATCTTCTATGTCTCAAAAACTGGGATGGAGTCTGGGTGGGGCCCTTACGGGATGGATATTGTCTGCCTATGGTTTCGAAGCCAATAGTATACAGAGTGACTATGCAGAAAGCGGTCTCAAGATGATGATGAGTATATTCCCGGCTATAGGAGCTTTTTTCTCTTTCGGAATTATACTTTTCTACCAATTGTCTGATCACAAAATGCATAGGATAAACGACGATTTACAGACAAAAAGAACGATGTTAAAATAGATTTTTGAGAGGATAAGTAAAAAGATATGAATAATTATTTCCAGAGCCGTCTAGAAGCATTGAGAGCAGAGTATGACCGTCTTATCCAAAGACAAAGAAATGAAAAGCAACCTTTGGGCAATGGGGTATATGACCGATATGTATGTCCTATTCTGACAGCGGCGCATATTCCTCTTCATTGGCGCTATGATCTGAATCCGGAAAGCAATCCCTATCTCATGGAGCGTATAGGGGTGAATGCTGTGTTCAATGCCGGAGCCATAAAATGGAACAATTCGTTTGTTGTCGTGGCCCGGGTAGAGGGCGTAGACCGAAAGTCTTTCTTTGCCATTGCTGAAAGCCCTAGTGGCATCGACCGATTCCGGTTTTGGGACAAACCTATACAATTGCCCCAGGGAAATATACCGGATACCAATGTCTACGATATGAGGTTGGTTGCGCATGAGGATGGTTGGGTATACGGCCTGTTTTGTACAGAACGTAGAGATCCCCATGCACCCGAAGGAGACCAGTCTGCTGCCATTGCCCAATGTGGCATTATACGGACAAAGGATCTCGTAAATTGGGAGAGGTTGCCTGATCTTCAATCCAATTCGGCGCAGCAAAGGAACGTGGTGCTTCATCCTGAGTTTGTGAAAGGAAGGTATGCTTTGTACACGCGCCCTCAAGATTCTTTTATCGAAGCTGGAAAGGGGGGAGGAATCGCTGTTGCCTATACCGAAAGTATGGAAAACCCCGTAGTCCATGAAGAGGTGATCATTTCTCCGAAAGTGTACCACACCGTATATGAAGCAAAAAATGGACAAGGACCGGCTCCAATCAAAACTTCGATCGGATGGATACATTTGGCGCATGGTGTCCGACATACAGCAGCAGGTCTACGATATGTACTGTATATGTTTGCAACCGATCTTATGGACATCACGAAAGTAATTTATAAACCCGGCGGTTATTTCATGGCTCCCCAGGATGAAGAACGTATAGGTGATGTGTCCAATGTAGTGTTTTGTAATGGATGGATACGTGATGGCGGAAATGTGTACATCTATTACGGATCGTCTGATACACGTATGCATGTAGCTACGACTACGGTGGATCAGTTGGTTGATTATGTGGTCAATACCCCCGAAGACAAACTGACGTCGGCTGCGTCTGTCAATGCTATTCTGACACTTATCGAACATAATGAAGGGCATGGACGATAGATTGCTGGTATTACGTGAAGAGCTTGATGGCGAGTTGCGGGAAATCCTTGACTTTTGGAGTAGGGAAACATTGGACTTGCAGTACGGAGGTTTCATTGGCCGGATTGATCATCAGCAGATAAAACGTACTGCGGCAGATAAGGGAGCTGTCCTTCACGCCCGTATATTGTGGACATTTTCTGCGGCGTATCGTATGTATGGGCGGGAACAAGATGGTGCGATGGGTACCAGAGCTTATGAATACGTCAAAGACCACTTTGTAGATACCGAACATGGAGGTGTTTATTGGACAGTAGATTATTTGGGATGTCCTGTAGATACCAAAAAACAGATTTATGCTTTGGCTTTTACGATATATGCTCTGGCAGAGTATAGTAGGAGCCATTGCGATGAAGAAGCTTTGCAACTGGCGATAGACATTTATCAACAGATCGAACAGCATGCCTTTGACCGAGTTCATAATGGCTATTTTGAAGCTTTTGACAGACAATGGCAATTACAGGAAGATTTTCGGTTGAGTGATAAAGATGCGAATGAGGCCAAGACCATGAATACTCATCTCCATGTACTTGAAGCATATGCTACGTTGTATGCAGTATGGCCGGATGATGGCCTGTTGCGACGTATCCAAAATCTGTTGTCCCTCTTTGAGAATAAGATACTAAGGACAGGCAAGATGTCCTTAAACCTGTTTTTTGACCAATATTGGCAGATCAAGGGAGACATTACTTCTTATGGACACGATATAGAAGCTTCTTGGCTACTATTGGAAGCTGCGGAAAAAATAAGTGACAAGCATGCTATACACAAGTTCAGTGGTATTGCTCTGCATATGGCCGATGCATGTATACAGGGGCTGATGCCGGACGGATCGCTATCTTACGAACGTGATAACGAATCTGGACATGTCGTATCCGAAAGGCATTGGTGGGTACAGGCTGAGAGTATGGTGGGGTTCTTTCATGCTTATCAATTAAGTGGGCAGGAGCATTATCTGGAGATTGTTTTCAGAAACTGGGCTTTTATCCAGCAACAGATCAAGGATAAAGTACATGGTGAATGGTACTGGGGAATTGATGAGAAAGGGTTCATCATGCCCGAAGATAAGGTCGGACCATGGAAATGCCCTTACCACAATGCCCGGGCTTGTATGGAAATCATACAAAGAATAAGCGGATAATAATTATGAATTATGAATTATGAATTATGAATTATGAATTATGAATTATGAATTATGAATTATGAATTATGAATTATGAATTTCATAATTTAAAGATTCGTCATTCGTAATTATTCAAACCCTACCCTTTATTATAATCTTCCTTTTTCGGGAATAATAAGGAGGCTACTACGCTAATAGCTAGAATACTCAGGATGATGATCAACGAGTGAGTCGTCGTGAAGCCCCAGTCTTTCAACCAGCTATGAAGGAGCATCTTGGCTCCGATAAATACCAGTAAAAAGGCCAATCCTACTTTGAGATAATGGAATTTATGAATAATATTGACCAACAGGAAGAACATAGACCGCAGTCCCAGTACTGCAAAAATATTGGAGAAAAATACAATATAGGGATCCTGTGTCACTGAGAAAATTGCCGGGATTGAATCCACGGCAAAAATCAAATCCGTAAATTCAATCACGAGTAATACCAAAAATAGGGGGGTCATGTACCTTACACCGTTCTCTATATGAAAGAATCTTCCACCATCCATTTTGGAAGTGACCTTAAAATACTTTGACGCAAATTTCACAACAGTATGGTTCTGGGGATCTACCTCTTCTTCCTGGTTTCTGTTGATATACATGGTCACCCCGGTGTACACCAGAAAAGCACCAAAAACATATAGTATCCAACCGAATTTGGCGATCAGAGCCGCACCCAGGAAAATAAAGATACAACGAAGTATGATTGCTCCCAGTATACCCCATACCAGCACTTTATGGTAGTATCTTTCCGGAATGCCAAAGGAAGAAAACAGAAGGACCATGACAAAGATATTGTCGACAGAGAGTGCATACTCGACTACATAACCCGTGAGATACTCCAAAGTAAGGTTTTTACTGTAGATGTGCAGGCTTTCTTCCAGATTAAGCTCATTGATTCGGATGTTGTGATGATGCTTGGCAATGATTTCTTTTAGACTTGCTATATCGTGGATATTGTGCAGTTCGTATCCCCAATAATAGAGTACAAGGCCAAATGCCAGGGCAAATGATACCCAAATAGCGGACATGATGGCGGCAGCTTTCAAGGAAATAGGTTTGTCCCTCTTGCTGAATAGACCGAGGTCAATGGCAAGCATGAGGATGATAAAAATGACAAATCCTCCAAAAAACATCAATTCATGGCTCATATATTATTTTTTTCTTTCTGTCGTAAATTTGACCAATTGTTGTAATCCTTCTTTATATATATTGTCTTCAAACCTATCCAAGATAGCAAAAGCTTCATTTTGGTAATCGAGCATACGGGCTGTGGCATAGTCCAAGCCTCCGCTTCCTTTTACGAAATCTATAACTTCTTTTACCTTTTTATGATCTTCATTGTGGTTTTTGACAATGTTGATGTAATATCTTTTTTCTTTAGCCGAACATTGCTTCAATGCATGTATCAGTGGGAGGGTCATTTTCTTTTCTTTGATGTCGTTGCCCAAGGGTTTGCCGACATCGTCTGTACCAAAATCAAATAGATCGTCTTTTATCTGGAAAGCTATACCGACTTTTTCACCGAAGAGACGCATTTTGTCTATTTGCTCCGGTGGGGCACCGACCGATGTAGCTCCTGATGAACAGCACGAAGAAATCAATGTGGCTGTCTTTTTTCGAATGATTTCGAAATACACTTCTTCCTTGATATCTAATTTTCGGGCTTTTTCGATTTGTAATAGTTCTCCTTCACTCATCTGTCCTACGGCATCAGAGACAATTTTCAGCAATGCCAACTCATTACCCTCGACACATATAGATAAGCCTTTTGCAAGCAAATAATCTCCTACCAATACGGCTACTTTATTTTTCCATAAGGCATTGATAGAAAAGAAGCCTCTGCGTTCATTGGCATCATCGACGACATCATCATGTACAAGCGAGGCTGTATGCAAGAGTTCTATCAAAGAAGCCCCTCTATAGGTTGATTCGTTGATTTTGCCACATAGTCCGGCAGCGAAAAAGACAAACATAGGACGCATTTGTTTGCCTTTTTGTTTATACAAATACTGTGTGATGATGTCCAAGAGCGGTACAGAGCTTTGCATGGACTTTTTGAATTTGGCTTCAAAGTTTTTGAGCTCTTGCGCAATTGGTTTTTGTATCTCTTTTAAGCTAAGCATGTATGGTGTCAATCCCTGTTTTGTGGCACTGTAAATATTTTGCTAAATATAACAAAAATCGATTATAATGCTTCTACTGTTTTTTCCAAATCAGCATACCAATCTGCTCCGTATTCGCGGATGAGCGGATCTTTAAGGAATTTGTATACAGGAACCTGTAGCTCTTTGCCAAAGGTGCAGGCATCGCTGCAAATATGCCATCTGTCATAGTGGAGAACGTCAAATCCGGGGTAGTGTGTAGTCCGAATAGGGTAGAGGTGGCATGAGATGGGTTTTTTCCAATCGATCTCACCCAATTCATAGGCTTTTTCTATCGCACATTTTGTAATGCCATTTTCCCAAGTCACGTACGCACACTCTTTATTGCCGCCGACACAAGTCGTGGTGAGATCACCGTCTGCATCGATGACATGTGTACCCTGTTCTTCGATAGCTTTAATGCCTTTTTCGGTCATGTAAGGTTTTACCTTCGGATAGATTTCCTTCAGTATATCGGTCTCTCTTGGGAGCAGGGGGGCACCGGCATCACCTTCTATACAGCAAGCCCCTTTACATTTGGAGAGATTACAGACAAAATCGTTATTGATTACATCCTCGTGTACCAAAACATTCCCTACCTCGATCATATTATTTTGAATAGCTTACTTTTTTTCCCAGCTCGTATTTTAGACCTTCTGCCTTCTCCAGTTCCAATGTCACAGAGCCGATCAGGATCTCTACATGTGCCCGAACGGGGATACGGTTTCCGTCGTTGGTTACCCAAAGGTATAATTTACTGTCTTTCTTGAAAATACGACCCGGTTTGATTTCTGGACTGAGTTTGATACATTCGACCGTGCCTAGATTTGTTTTTATGTTTTCCACGCCGATGTACTGTACACCCAATTGGGCGATTTCGTCGTTGAGGAAATAGGTCAGTTTGAAGCTTTCTCCGGATTTCAGTGATGAAAAGTCCAGGTTGCGCGCAAAATAATAAGCCGATAGTAGATCAAATGTCTGTGTCACGGGACTGTTGAATGTTCCCTTTTTGCCTTTTACGGTTTTATTCTTACTATCAAAAGTAGCATATTCCTTACGTGTATAGCTCCCTTCTTTGATATCCTCCACGTAGAGATAGGGCAAATACGTACTGGCTGAAATATAGGAATCGTATTTGTTTTTAACTGTATAGAATACGGAGAAAAAACTCGAGGTCTGTCCGTATGCATTGAGATGGTATGTCGGCTGGCTGAACTGCAATTTTGATTTGTTGACAGAAAGTACACCTGTAGCGGCCGATATACTGCCATATTTGAGTTTGTATGTCAATTTTTCGCCCTCTTTGAAGGTAGGCTCCTTGAGATAGGGTAGGGTCTGTGCGGGACTATATACCCAATTTGTCAATAATGCGAATAAGATAATGTAAAATTTCTTCATATCAGTAGGACAGATAGCAACGGCAATAGTTTAACTTTTTCTTTTGTACACAGGGACGGTAGAACAGGGTTCGCCATACATGATGCTCTTGACGATCGGTGTCAGTTTGCTTGTGAACAGGACAAAAGCACTTTCCGGCACGGGAATATCACCACAGCCTTTGATGACGACTCGTTGATCTGTATATGGGGTATAATCCATTTCATTCAGGGTTTTGAGAAATAGATCCCGATAGATATCTTCTTTTGTTCCAAAACTTACACCCTGCGCATAGGGCGCCATTTTGTTGGCCAATATCATATAGGCCCAGGTCGGAACGATAGCATCTGTCGAACAGGTAATAGCCACCGTCTTTCCGCTATACTGGCTCCAATCATGATTTTTGACAAATTCACGGAAATCTTTTTCTTTCAAGATCAATCCATGGAAAAGATTGTCCTTGATATCGTATTCCACAATATCCTGAGTAGGGGCATAATGTGCCAGATCGATGGTCATCAGACCACTCTGGGCTACCTTATTGATGATCTTATCTTGTATGTCCATACTATTGAAATAAAAAGCCGGATTTGAACGTTCAAACCCGGCTTCAAAATTAGCGATAATATCTTAATAAAATCTAATGCGATTGTCATCTATATCTGCATTGTCTTGTAGCGCTTTGTAGATCGCTCCCCAAGCACGTTGCTCCTTGGATGTCAATATTTGTTTCTGTTGATTTATGCGTTCAGAGTCTACCAATTCTTTTGGATTGACAAAGTTGTCGACTTGAACAGCGTACACGCCTTGTGCCCCTTCGATCGCCTTGGAAGGCTTGTTAGGTTGTAAACCGAAAACGGTACCAACTACAGTGCTTTCTAAAGCAACACCAGGGATGACAGGGTTGGCCAATACGATATTTTCCACCGATACTGCTGATTTGCCGATTTTTTGAGCGGCTTGATCGATGGATGATGCTCCATTCAATGCATTGTTTAGTTTTTCTTTAAGCATACGAGCTTTTACCATATTTCTGACACCGAGCTCTATATCATTTTTAATGCTTTCCAATGGTTGGATCCCTTTTGGGTTGATATCCGATAGCTTAGCTACAATGAAGTGATGGTCTGTTTCGAAGATCTTGTCTGTTACCGCATTCTTTTTTGCCTCATATATCCAACGGAACAACTCTCTGGGAGCATCTTGTCCATTAAGGGTATTGTCCATGGCCTGGATGCGGGTTGCTTTATTTACCGTTAGGCCTTTTTGTTGTGCGACTTCAGCAAAATTTGAAGATGTTGCTTCTGTAAAGAATTCGTTTGCTTTGGCATAGGCTGCATCTGTAGTTTCTTTTCCGGCCACGATGACTTTGTCTACGATAGCTGCCTTGACAATCTTTGAATTGCCGACCTGCTTCTCAATGCGGATAATGTGTACACCAAACTGAGAGTTGACGACGACAACGTCACCCGGTTTGCCACCAAAGGCTGCTTCTTCAAATGGAGCAACCATTTGTCCACGAGGGAAAGTGCCCAAGTCGCCACCACTTGCCTTGCTGCCTTGGTCTTGGCTGAACTCTACTGCTAGCGAAGCAAAGTTTTCACCTTTTAGGATCAACCCTCGAATTGAATCTGCTTTTGCTTTTGCTTTGTCCGCTCCACCTTCAGCGGCAATATTCAATAGAATATGGCTAGCTTTGACTGAATCAGGACTGAATTTAGAGGAAATGACCTTAGCAATTTCATAAGCACCGTTGGAAAGGAATGGTCCTACCGTAGTACCTGTGGGTACATTGAACAATACAGAATCCAAAGCCGGACTGACCTGTCCTTTGCGGATATAGGCCACAGGGTATTTGGTGTCTGAATTGACAGTAGCAAACAAAGAATCGTTGGTTGAATTGGTCAATTCTGTTTTTAATTGCTGTATAGTCGCCAATGTAGAAGCGGTATCTTGCGCCGAAGGACTTGCATCGAATAAAACGTAGTCTACCGAACGTGTTTCTTCGGTGTTTTTAAACGAATTTTTGTGCTTATCGTAATACGCTTTGTAATCTGCATCCGTCAATTTGATTTCTGAATCTTTTACAGACGAATAGTCTAGCAACAGGTATTTGAAGTTGGCCAATTTGTTTTTGGCAGTGTACTCATCCTGTACTTCCAAAGCAGTCACATAGACCGAGTTTTTCAAGAGGTTTGAGTACTTTTCGGTCAATCGTTGTGAACGTATATTTTCCAATAGGGCTTCCCATTGACCACCGATTTCGCTTTTTCCTCCTTTGGCTTCGTTGATGACCTGGTTCAGAAAATTGCGGTCAAACTGTCCCGTCTGTGGATTGGTGAAGTTCTGAAGGATCTGAGGAGACGGGTTTGGACCGGTAATCAACTCATTGAATTCGTTTTTGCCTACGGTCAAGCCGATTTTTTTGATTTCCCCATTGATAAGGTTTTGCGAAATAAATTGATTCCATACTTGTTGCATCGCAAAGCTTCTGATTTGCGGCGTTTCCATGCCGCCCATTTGCTGCTGGTACATCATTGACATTTGGTCTACCTGCTGATTGAATGCGATGTAATCTATAGCCTCTCCGTTTACGCTTCCGACCTCATTTTGCTTCTTTGCCCAAAACGGTGTGCCCGATTGGATGATGTCACCCAATAAAAATGCAACGATTGCTAAACCAATGACAAAGATCACTAGACCCGCCCGGTTACGCAAATTACCCATTATACCCATATTCTCGTATTGTATTTATTTGTTTTTTAGTTACTTAATTGCCCTGTTTTTTAAACAAGGCGCAAGATACAACTTTTATAAAAAAAAATCTAAAAATTTATGATTTTGCAGGTTTTTATTTTTTTCTACAAAGAGTTTGTCGTTGCTTCGCTATTCCTAATCGTCGACATGACACAAGAATGCTAAACTTGACGTACACGCGATATTGGGGAGGTAGGTTTATGAGTTTCTAATGTCATCTATTATTTCGTCCGAACTTCTTGAATCTTCCCAAGCTCCGTAGAGACTTTTCAAATCAAAATGTTTTTTCTCTTTAACTTCTATTGATTCGGTTAGTTTTACGATTAAACGCCTTTTAGTAACATTATCAAGTCTTGTCAGAAAGCCAAAATATTTGTCAATAGTTGTCTTTTTTAATGCTAAGCCCATGATTTTACTTTTTTCAAAGATACAAAAAATACGATTATATCGGCTACGATTTTTATGGTTGGAAATCCTTTCTCCGAGGATTAAGCATTATCCTATCTGTTACTATCCCTTTCAAAATAAAGCTCAGGAAGGATAATTTTCACTTCCTGTTCCGTGTCTTCTTTTTTCCAATAAACGATGAAATTCACCTTTGCACTTTTCAATTCATAGTTTTTCGCTTTCATATTCTCCATTTTTTCAACGAACTGCTTGGAGAATTTCAAAACGGATCTTCCTTTGCTGTCCAAACATTCATCTCCGTGTATCGTCAACGTGTCTCCGCTTATAAGTTGGTTTATCAAGTATTGTCTGCTTATGAAATAGTCCAACCAGACATCTTTTAATGATAAGTGCATGGTTAACTCGGTCGGTGGCAAATAAAATTCTTTGTCTTCAATTCGTTCTAAATGGTCTGCTGTAACGTTGTCAAAAATGTTTGAGTTAAGATGAATTGTCAAGTTTGTTTTTGCCCTTGTCATGGCTACGTACAAAAGTCGTTTGGTTTCGTCTGTCGCAGGATTGAAGTTTTCAAGCATTAGAAAAACATTATCGAATTCTTTTCCTTTTGCTTTGTGGATGGTTGAGACAAAAATCGTTTCTCCATCTTCGGTGAAGAAATCTTCCAATTTGGATTCGCGAATGAAAACCTCTAAGTCTGATTTGTATTTCTTTTTCGGATTGGTCGCTTCAAAATCTCTGATGATGTTTCCTAAAATTTCCAATTTGGTGCTGTGGCGGTATTTATTTACTACTTCACGTTTCGCGTTTAACCAAATTTCATCACTGATTGTATAAATATCATCAGTCAAATTCAACTGATTTAAAAAATATCTGACTTCGTTAAGGTTGTATAAGCTGAAACCGTCATTTGACTGAATCAATTTTGCCTGTACATTATTCTTTAAAAA
>NZ_JAAJTJ010000058.1 GCF_011030405.1 Parapedobacter sp. SGR-10 | reverse complement strand
CGTTATGTGCAATGCTACCAAACCACCGCAGAAAGACAATCCACAAAACATTTGACAATTACTCAATCCCTTGAACAATTTTGTTCCTGTGCAGATAACCCCATTTTTCCATAGCGGACAGGACTTCGCTTAACGTTCCACTATAAGGTGTCAGTTCATATTGTACCGTAACAGGTTTGGTATCGCAGACTTTTCGGCTGACCAATCCGTTCATTTCCAATTCCTGCAATTCTTTGGACAAAATGCGTGGAGAAATCCCCGCTTCCCTTGACAACTCATTAAAACCCTTTTTTCCGCTTCGCAAAACCGAAATCAAAACCAACTTCCATTTACCGCCTACGATATCAAGTGTATCGCGTATCGCCATTTTAGCTTTTGCACAGCTTTCAACCGTATGTTTTTTCATGCACTATTCTTTTTGTAAGTACTATCCTTTTTGTAACAGATAACAAAGGTATAGTATTTATTTTGAACTTTGCAGAAGAATCATAAAATATTAAAAATCATGTCACAAAAAGCAATCAAAATTACAGGATGGACTATGACCATCGTTTTAGCACTTGTGTTTACAATGAGTGCATTTCTGAAGCTCACGCAAAACGAAACGGCTTTGGCGCAGGCTTCTTCGTTCGGAATTGATGCCACCACGTATCAGTTCATCGGGATTATCGAAATAATCTCTCTGATACTCTTCATTGTTCCGAGAACAGGAATTTTGGGTACAATGCTGTTAGTAGCCTATTTGGGTGGAGCTATCGTCACACATTTGCAACATCAACAACCGATAGCAATGGCGGTTATTTTTCAAATCCTGCTTTGGGTTACGGCATTTATCCGTTTCCCTGAACTGAAACAAAGAATTTTTTCAACTAAAAGAGCACGATAATGATGATACGAAGAGACATTTCAAAAATAACCCAAAACCATTGGCATAATGGTTTTTTGGGAACAGGACATCGTGCAATGGCAGTATTGGAGGGTGTACCTTACAAAGACAGTGACCCTTTTATTTTGTTTATGGACGACAGCCTGAATCTTCCGGGCGGAGAACCCGTAGGCGGTGCACACCCACACGCAGGGTTTGAAACCTTGAGCTTGGTTTTGGAAGGCAATGAAAAAGATTGGAAAACGGGAAGTTTTGAACTGATGACCGCAGGAAAAGGCATTATCCACACTGAAGAAATCACTTCCGAACAAAAACTTCGTATGCTGCAAGTGTGGTTGGTACTACCGCCCGAAAAGCGATATGCACAGCCTTTCTTACAAAAAATACTATTGGAAGACGTACCCAAAATCAAGACCGATGAACACGAAATTCGTGTATATAGTGGAAGCAGTAACGGATTGATTTCGCCATTAAAAAACCATACGCCATTTACTTTGGTGGACTTTAGGTTAATGAGCGGTGCTGTGGCAAGACAAGAAACTCCATCGCACTACAATGGTTTGGTGTATGTGCTGAAAGGTAGCGTGAAAGCAGGCGACAAAATCATCAAAGCAGAACAAGCAGGTTGGCTTGACAAGACAGCCGACGTTTCGACAAGCTCAAGATTGAACAACGGCAACACCGAAATACAATTTGAAGCACTGGAAAACGATACGCATTTTGTGCTGTATGCAGGACAACCGCATAATATTCCTGTGGTGCATCACGGACCTTTTGTAGCAGACACAATGGAAGACATCGCACAGATGTACAAAGATTTTCGTCAAGGAAAATTCCCACATTTGAACGATTTGCCAAGCAAACAAAAAATTATTTATTCTTCGGAAATAAGTTTGTAAGAGGATCGCAAGGAATAAATTAAATATCCAAAAGCACTGCACATAACAAGGTATT
>NZ_JAAJTJ010000057.1 GCF_011030405.1 Parapedobacter sp. SGR-10 | reverse complement strand
TAATAGTTTTTATCAATAAACTACTCAATTCTCAGGTTATTGATGATTCTCCGCATGTTATCGATCTTCACTTCATCCGAAGAATTACTGATGTATGTTATCCATAGTACTATACCTATCTTCTTATTTATATAGGAAATATAATTTGTATTGCCCAACTTATAGTCTTTGGTAAAAAAAATAGCCGACCTAAAACCAGAACCTTCTATATATTCTATATATCGATCTGTACCTTCATATAGCGGAGTAAACATTTCGATAGCTGTTTTAACATCTTTATCCCAGTTTTCAATTGCACCTTCGTAGAGCCGCGAGGTAATCATAATAATATCATCGCTTCCCCTTAGTTTATAAGGTCTGTTGTATTCATTGGATCTTAATTTGATATCTGATTTAAACTTGCTTTTTGGCTGTTTGAATTTTTCTGTTTGGTAGGCTTTAATGTCGGGAATAGAAGTAGGATCAATCTCTTCTAAAAGATTAGAACTCAGGTTGACCTGGCTAAGCTTTTTCTGTCCAAAACAACCGGATATCGAAAAAAGCAGACAAATTAAGACAATTGTATTTTTCATGATGAATTATTACTGTCTCTGGAAACTACTCAATTTTAATATCTTTAATGATCTTTCGCATGTTTTCGATCCTAACATCGTCTGGAGAATGGGTGATATAGGTAATAAATAAAGCTATCTCCTTAGCCTTACTTCTATATAAGGCATAATTGTTTTTGCCACGATAGTTTCCCTTAGTAAAAAATGATACCGCTTCAAAGTCCTTACCATTGATGTTCTCGACATATCTTTCCATTTGTCCGTCTGTGGAAGCATACATCTCGATAGATATTCGTACTTTTTTATCCCAATTATTCAATTCGTCTTCACGGGTAATGGACATTATCTGCACCAAATCCTCGCTTTCTTTTACACGGTATACCTTAACTCTTTCATTAGAAATTAGTTGCAGGGACACCGGAAAACCTGCCGTCTTTTGCCTTTTATTCAAAGAGGTTTGGATATCCGCAAGAGAAGACCGGTCTATCTCTTTCAACAACTCAGATTTCAAATTAACTTGGGTAAGCATTTTTTGTCCAAAACAATATGATCCCAAAAACACTAAACAAATGATTATTAATATATTTTTCATGATTTTAATATTTAAAAAACTAAGGACTACATGGATTGTTGGACACGACTGTATCACTGGAGTTTAATTTCAGTTCCACATTGCTGTCACTGGAATTAACTCCCTGTCGAGTGAGGTTGATGGCATTTCCGTACATTTTCAGCAAAGCATATTCACCTGCTTCTTCATCTGAAGAATTATAATTTGTCTTGTAAGTATAAGCATGGTTTAAATATGTAGTATTTGCAGTGCTATTATCAAAACCTGCCTGAAACGTTTTATATAGTGCAGCATCCTTGATAGTTATAGTGTAAACATATGAACTGGTAACAATAATAGCACTAAAATTTTTGGTATAAAAATCGACTTCGCCCGTACTAATGTTAGGCATAGATTGCATCTGATCTAGGTCAACACCAGCCATAGCATCCGAAGGGCTAGGAGCTGATCCTGCCGGATGGTTGTGCATATGCCCAATTGTATATCCTCCGTTAGTATTAGAATCCCAAGTGAAATTTGTAGCCCAATTTGAGCTTGATCCATTCACTACACCATTACCAACATAAAATGTATTATAATCAGAATTATCAAGAACATAAAACTTATACCCTGTTTCAGACGAACTATTCTTAATGACATTTATTTCAGACGAAACTGACACTTTATTTTTAAGCGCATTTGCTTTAGTAACGCCATCACAGGGATTATTTTCTTTGTTTTGAGTCTCCTCCGGCTCTCCCGGT
>NZ_JAAJTJ010000056.1 GCF_011030405.1 Parapedobacter sp. SGR-10 | reverse complement strand
GCCAGTAGCCTGGCGACGCCACATTTCAAATTGAAAAAGCCGATCGCGAGCAGCAGCATATCCTTGTGCAAAAAACAGATCGTGTTGGTTTTTAGCATAGATATGGTTTATCCCCCATTTATCCCTAATAATCTCTACAGATTCTTTCAGACCAGGAATTTTTTCCTTTTTTAACTCTGTTGAAGAAAGACAGGAAGTAAAAAGGACAATAAAAAGTAAATTCAAATACTTCATAGTTAACTAACTATCAACACTAAATTATTCCTAGTTCTATTTTATTTCTATAAACATCTTCACCAGTTCATCTACCAAAATCACCGTAGCATCTTCTTGTACTTTACTCGTTCCGATCCAAGTTTCATAGCCACCGAGCTTATGTTGTTCTGGTGGAGGTAAATACCCATAACTTCCATTTGCCAGTCCAATTGTAAAAGTTGTTTTAAAAGGACTTTTCTTTTTAAGCTCCAAACCTGTTTCTGCAAACACCTCAAAAGGAAGAGAAGAAACCCCTAAATCTCCAATACGGTAAGCCTGCAAAATAATGTTTATATCACGAGGATACTCTGCCTCCATTCGAAGTAGGCGGTTAGCATACGATCGTTCATGGACATGCCAATATTCTTTATCTTTAGGACGTTTCAACACCTGTTTAGCACGAGCTATCTGCTTTTCTGTAGAGGTGCGGGTCTTCAAACGAACCTCTTTCTGTATAGCATCTAGAGGGATCCAAGTGCGATATTCAAGATCCTTATACACTCTATACACCTCTTGAGCAAGATCTTCTGCAACAACCTTCATCTTTTCATAGGGTTCATATCTTCTTTGTACTCCACCATAGTTGACAGTATTAATATCTCCACTAGTGCCATTAGACATAATTCCTACAAAATGTGGAAACTGGCGATCGGCGCCTATTAACTGTTGGATTCGATCAGCAAAAACACTAAAGTAATCTGCTGAAATATCATTTTTAGGAACTCCGCCTGCATAGTGTGTGGAATAATTGGCGAAGATAGAGATTGGTCTTCCATCTAGTGACTGAACGGAGATAAAAGCAACATCCGGATCAGTAGGACCCGCTGGTTTTAATTTATTATCATTATTAAACCCAGGATTCATCTTAACCTTCTCGTATCCTCCAAAGGGACTCCTTACTTTCTCCTTCATAATCCAACGTCGGTTGTACACATGCTGTGGAACACTTCCAACTCCCCAAGCAATTTTAGCAGGCTCTAAATTAGTAACAGCATTTCGAACAGCATCGGTAATGCGTTTGATAAGAAATAACTGATATTTATCAAAAGGTAAGCCTTCATTCCACCAGTGTCTTCTACTACCTGTCCAAGTTCCACTGACTGACGAGTGGGTATGTGTAGTCGACATTAATATATTCTCAGGAGCAATCTTCGTCTCTTGAAAAATATTTCTCTTTGCTTCATCGAATACCTCTCGAGCAATCGATATATTATCCACTACGACAAACGCAATACGCTTTTCTCCATTGTCTAACACTAGAGTCTTTGCATGGAGCTCATCATGTATATACTGTGCAGGTGGATTACCACCAAAATTGCCTACAATCCCACTCCCTAAATCAGGTGTAATATTACTCATTGAAGCTCCTGCAAGTAGCACCTTTTGCTCTTGAGCTAACAAAGTAATACACGACAAAGGAAGAAAAACAAGAAACAGAAAATACTTTTTTATTATTATGTAATTTTTCATCAAGAGAATTTTTAATGCTTTATACAGATCACAGTTCACCAGTAGCCATACGATTAATGACTTAACAACTCACGCATTATTTATAATACATTTACAGTAATATCAATTCAAAACAAGAAAGCAGACACAACTAAGCAGCAGGCTACAATAACCTACAGATAGACGTTTTTATTCTAAC
>NZ_JAAJTJ010000055.1 GCF_011030405.1 Parapedobacter sp. SGR-10 | reverse complement strand
TATCTACCCAAGTCTCTTCCAACAAGTAATCTAAAATACGACTTAACCCCCAAGCCCAAACTCCAATTGCACCCCATTCACTTGAATCTACTAGATTAGGTTTATAGCTTGAAAAAAGTGATGCTACACTATGCTTTCTCATATCATGATTATCTGGATAAATATCATGATAACACATCGTTGCAACCGCATATCCTCTTTCTATTATAGTTTCATAAGGCCATCTTTCCATTTGACTTCCTCTAGTCCAGTCAGGATGATCTGGAGACCTCATTAATGAAAATCCGCTTGAATAAAGGATAGCTGTATCCAAGGTTGTACTGTGGTTGCCTCTAAAGTTATAGCCAACAAATACCGGCACTTTACCAGACTTCCTGTTCGGAATATGCAAAAGAAGAAGAGCTTCATGTTCTCGTTGTCCATTGCTAAAAATAAACTTCACTTGCCTAATTGTTGCAAGCCCTTCTAAAGCCTGTTTATTTTCTTTTAACAACTCGTACTTTACTGCTATCGAATCTCTAGGTGTAACTCCATACATTTCTTTAGCAAACATATCGAGGATTTCGAGACGGCGAGAACTCTCCCAATCCTTCTTAGTTGCAATAACTCTCCCATCCTTAGCTTTCAATACATCTGGCAAAACATAGTCAGACACCAACGATTCCTCATAATTAACTTCCTGAGCAAAACCTTTTAAGGGAACTATAGCTAGTAAGATTACAATATACTGAGTCTTCATGTTTTTATATTTTTTCACTAAAATTTCTTTTTTCGTAATACATTTATTTAAACCAAATTATAGAGATATTACATATCATCCAATGAGTAAAAATATACATTTCTATAACCTTTCAGTAGGTGCCAGTATCTCCTTACTAGCCGCAACACTTTCTATTTTATTTCTACTATAATAAACTGGAAAATAATCGTCCTTTGCCCAAGAATCAAAAAGATTACTATAAAATGGACTTTCGGGATTCCCTGATTGCCCAGGACCACTTGTAGCAATTGTCGCATCCCAGTCACCTGTATTTACGATAATTTTAAATAATGCACCATGATTCTGTTTGTCATTGTTCCCGGTCGCACCAACGGTATAACCATTCCCCCCCCTCGGCAGAGGCCCCAAATCTAACTTATCTCTTGTATTTGAATTGACAAGCTTGCTCAATGGATGCTCTAAATAAGTATGTTTGAACTTTTCTTGCCCGTATTGCCAGTGATTCATATCCTCTCCAAGTTTTTGCTCCAGATTAGCAACAGCATTGTCAAAAGCTTTAATCAAGAAATCGTCTCTACCCTGATCTGGATTAGTACCAAAGCGACTATCTGGGTTAAGAAGCCAAGAAATAATTTTACCTAACTGTATGCTTTTAATAATTTCTTTAGCAGAGGTGGGGACAAATAGTTCTACCGATAGCCTTTTTATCTCATTTTCTAAAGCCACATAGATTGCGGCCTCGATTGAACTGGATAACAGCCTATAATCCCAATTGGCTAATCTATTTTTTGCTTCGGCAGACTTACCATCAAAAGGCAGTTTCATGAGTAGCGGAATTAACTGCCTTGCAGGTATAGACAGGTAATCCACCTGCAGTTCACGCATATCATCCATAGTGAACTTAGTACCACCACGTAACACTTCATTAATACGATCCCCTCTAAAGGGATCCGCCCAAGAATATCCCACAGCATTCATATGTACATAATCCTGTGGTATAATATTTTGATTTGCAGTCGCAATAAAACCATTTAAGGGGTTAAAAGCATGGGGTCGTTCTTTAATAGGTAAGTATCCAGCCCATTCATAACGGCCATCACCCGGAACGGGCACCAGCCCACTAAAATTAGGACGAATCGGCGTAATTCCTACCGCCTGCCAACCAATATTACCTTCTCTATCTGCCCATATCATATTTTCACCTGGTATATTACTGTAACTACAAGCTTCACGAAACTCCTCCCAAGTTTTGGTTTGCCCCATCCGCAACGAAGCTAAATAAGGAGCTCCTCCTACCTCCAGCCAGCCACAACGAACAGCATAAGCTTTATTATGAAGAGAGTCCACATATACTACAGGACCATGTCGAGTGTAAGCTAGATCTACTGTGATACTTTCCTTATCTTTTATGTGAACTGTATCGGTCAAAACATCCATATCTTCCCACTTTCCTTTATAAAGATATTGTTT
>NZ_JAAJTJ010000054.1 GCF_011030405.1 Parapedobacter sp. SGR-10 | reverse complement strand
CGTATCCACCCGACCAATTGCATCTTTCCTGAGGTCTGTATAATTCAGAACTTTGTAGTATGAGCAAAGAGGAAAAAAGAGTGCAGATGTTTGCGATGATAGCAGACTGGCATCAGAGCGGCAAGAGTAAGAAGGCTTACTGTGCGGAAAACGGGATCAATGAGGCAACGTTTTATTACTGGTTTTCGCGCAGTAAAGAAAAGGGTACATCCGGCGGAGGCTTTATAGCGATCGACAAGGCTGGCAGGAACAGTGCTGTTGAGGTTATCTACCCCAACGGGGTGCGCATCAGGGTAGATAGCGATCTTGGTCTACTTTCCCAGCTGATCCGCCTTTACTGATATGTTTTCACTGGGATCCTCACACCGTTTCTATCTGTACGATGGGCATTGCGACATGCGCAAATCATTTGACGGACTCTGTGGTCTGGTCGCTTCGGCGATGCAGCGCCAGCCGACCAGCGGTGAGGTATTTGTGTTTTTGAACCGCAGCCGTACCCATATCAAGCTGCTGCACTGGGAACCCGGCGGCTTTGTCCTTTATTACAAACGGCTGGAGCAGGGTACTTTTGGTACATCCGCACTTAAAAAAGGTGAGCTGTCATGGAGCGATCTGGTATTGCTCATCGAGGGCGTTCAGGTTGTAAAAAGCATACAGAAAAAACGTTATTCATTGACCTAAAAACAGCTTTTTTGATTGTATAAATGCAGGTAAAACCGTATCTTTAGGGTATGGAAACAGCGCTGGAAAACCTTTCTAAAGATGACCTTCTGAAGGTCATTTCCAGCCGTGACGAAAAGATAGAATATCTGGAGTCCCAGCTTGCCATGTTACGCCGTATGCAGTTCGGACAGAAGCGCGAGCGCTTCGAGGGAGACCCCAACCAGACCGCACTCCCCTTTGAAGCAGCAGCTGTAGAAGTAGAGCAACAGCAGGAGGAAATCAAACAGAAGATCGAGTATACCCGCAAACGCCCCAACCATAAGGGACGTGCGAAGTTGCCCGAACACCTTCCCGTACAGGAGATCGAGATACACCCCGAAGGAGACCTGTCGGATATGGTATGCATCGGAAAAGAGATTACCGAAGAACTCGAATGCGAACCCGCCAAATTTTATATCAAACGCTATATCCGCTATAAATATGTAGCCAAAAACGGGGAAGGCGTTAAGATAGGAGAACTTCCCCAGCGCGTGATCGACAAAGGTATCCCCGGAGCAGGCCTGTTGGCGATGATCCTGACGGGGAAATATGCAGATCACCTTCCATTGTACCGCCAGAAGCAGATCTTCGCCAGGGAAAACATACAGATCGCCTCCTCGACCATCGAAGGCTGGACGAAGGAGGCGCTGATCAAACTCGAACCGCTTTATGAACAATTGGTCTTCGATACAAAAACAAAAGGTTACCTGCAGGTGGACGAAACAGTTATAAAAGTACTCGACAGCGATAAAAAAGGAGCTGCCCATCAGGGATACTATTGGGTGTACCATTCCCCATTGGACAGGATCGTACTGTTCGATTACAATCCTTCACGTGGTGGCCATGTACCCGGATCCATGTTGGACAGCTTTAAGGGTTACCTGCAGACCGATGGATATGCGGCATATGAGAAATATGGCAGAAAGAAAGACATCATCCATCTGGCCTGTTGGGCACACGCACGCCGTGAGTTCGAGAAAGCACTGCAGAATGACCGTGCAAGAGCCGAAAAGGCACTGCTGATGGTACAGGAGCTCTATAAGATTGAACGCAGGGCCAAAGAGGAACAGCTCTCTGCCGACAGGATCAAAGAGCTGCGGCTTAAAGAATCGCTACCGGTCATTAACCAAATGGGCAAATGGATCTTTGAAGAGATCAAGAACACTTTGCCCAAAAGTCAGATCGGAAAGGCCATGGCCTATGCCTATGCGCGATGGGATGCCCTTTCGGCATACTTATATGATGGAAATCTACAGATTGACAACAACCTGATCGAAAATGCCATTCGACCAGTTGCCCTCGGTCGCAAAAACTATCTCTTTGCCGGGAGCCATGAAGCAGCACAGCGGGCGGCGATGATATACTCCTTCTTCGCCATCTGTAAAAAGCATGAGGTCAACCCGTTCAAATGGCTAAAGTATACTTTGCTAAACATATCCTCCATCAACCATAAGAATCTAAAAGATCTTTATCCGCAGAATTTCAAGAAATCAACTGACCTGTAGTTCGTCGGGCGGATAC
>NZ_JAAJTJ010000053.1 GCF_011030405.1 Parapedobacter sp. SGR-10 | reverse complement strand
CGTATCCGCCCTATGGTCCACGTCTATGAATAATCCTATGTCGTGGGTAGCTTTGCTGGATGAGCAAAGAAGAAAAAAGAGTGCAGATGTTTGCAATGATCGCAGACTGGCAGCAGAGCGGTATGAGCAAGAAACGATACTGCGAGGAAAACGGTATCAACGAGGCCAAATTTTATTACTGGTTTTCGCGCAGTAAAGAAAACGCTACATCCAGCGGCAGCTTTATCGCGATCGATAAGGGCGTCAGAAAAGGCGATGTTGAGGTTATCTACCCCAATGGTGTGCGGATCAAAGTAGATACCGATCTTGGTTTACTTTCCCAGCTGATCCGTCTTTACTGATATGTTTTCGCTAGGTTCCTCGCACCGTTTTTATTTATATGATGGGCACTGCGATATGCGCAAGAGTTTCGACGGTCTTTGTGGCCTGGTGATTTCGGTGATGCGGCGTCAGCCGACCAGCGGTGAGGTATTTGTGTTTTTGAACCGTAGCCGTACCCATATCAAACTTCTGCACTGGGAACACGGGGGCTTTGTGCTGTACTACAAGCGTCTGGAGCAGGGGACTTTTGGTACATCTTCACTTAAAAAAGGTGAACTCTCATGGAGCGACCTGGTATTGCTCATCGAGGGCGTCCAGGTTGTAAAAAGCATACAGAAAAAACGTTATTCATTGCCACAAAAACAGCTTTTTTGATTGCAGGAACGTTGATAAATCGTATCTTTAGGGTATGGGAACAGCACTGGAAAACCTATCAAAAGAGGCTCTTTTAGAGCTCGTTTCCAGCCGTAATGAGGCCTTGGCTGAACGTGATGAAAAGATAGAATATCTGGAATCCCAGCTTGCCATGTACAGGCGGATGCAGTTCGGCCAGAAGCGTGAGCGCTTCGAGGGTGATCCCAACCAGACTGAACTCCCCTTTGAGGCAACACCTGTAGAAGTAGAGCAACAGCAGGAGGAAATCAAACAAAAGATCGAATACACCCGCAAACGTCCAAACCATAAGGGACGTGCAAAGTTGCCTGAACACCTTCCCGTACAGGAGATAGAGATCTATCCCGAAGGCGACCTGACGGATATGGTATGCATCGGAAAGGAGATCACCGAAGAATTGGAGTGCGAACCGGCAAAGTTCTATATCAAACGCTATATCCGCTATAAATACACGCCTAAAAACGGAGATGGCGTTAAGATCGGCGAGCTTCCCGAACGTGTCATCGAAAGAGGTATCCCCGGGGCAGGACTATTAGCGATGATACTGACCGGTAAATACCAAGATCATCTCCCGCTTTACTGACAGAAGCAGATCTTCGCCAGGGAGAACATACAGATCGCCTCATCAACGATCGAAGGCTGGACAAAGGAAGCGCTGATCAAACTCGAACCACTTTATGACCAATTGGTCTTCGATACAAAAACAAAAGGATATTTACAGGCTGACGAGACACCGATAAAAGTACTCGACAGCGATAAAAAAGGAGCTGCCCACCAAGGTTGGTACTGGGTGTACCATTGCCCGTTGGACAGGACCGTGCTGTTTGACTATAATCCTTCACGTGGCGGCCACGTGCCCAGATCCATGCTGGATAACTTTAAGGGGTATCTGCAGACGGATGGATATGCTGCCTATGACAAATATGGCAAAAAGAAGGAGATCACCCATCTGGCGTGTTGGGCACACGCACGCCGTGAGTTCGAAAAAGCACTTCAGAACGACCGTCCAAGGGCCGAAAAGGCACTGCTGATGATACAGGGGCTTTATAAGATCGAGCGCAGGGCAAAAGAAGAAAACCTATCACCTGGGCAGATCAAGGATCTTCGTCTAAAAGACTCACTGGATATCATCAACGATATGGGCAAATGGATCTTTGAAGAAATAAAGAACACCTTGCCAAAGAGCCAGATTGGTAAAGCCATGGCATATGCCTATGCCAGATGGGATGCGCTTTCGGCATATCTGCACGATGGAAGCCTGCAGATAGACAACAACCTCGTGGAGAATGCTATCAGACCCGTCGCCCTCGGTCGCAAAAATTACTTGTTCGCTGGCAGTCATGAAGCTGCACAGCGGTCGGCAATGATATATTCCTTCTTCGCTATCTGCAAAAAACATGAGGTCAACCCGTACCAGTGGTTAAAACATACGCTACTGAACATAGCATCCATAAACCATAAAAATATAAAAGAGCTTTATCCGCAGAACTATAAGCAAATTAGCGACAAATCAAATATGTAGTTCATAGGGCGGATAC
>NZ_JAAJTJ010000052.1 GCF_011030405.1 Parapedobacter sp. SGR-10 | reverse complement strand
AAGTTCTTTGACATATTGGTAGAGAGAAAAGAAAAAGAGAAGAGGACAGCAGGGGCATTTCCTATACTTTATTGTATTTGGGACTGCCTCAGGCAGCCGCATACGGGCAAAAGGCGTATGCGGCGGAGAAAGTAAATAAGGGCACACGGGGGATGCCTAGGCTCCCAGAGGCGATGAAGGACGTGATAAGCTGCGATAAGCCACGGGTATCGGCAAATGCGAAATGATCCGTGGATTTCCGAATGGGGCAACCCGGCATGCTGAAGGCATGCCATACCGCTTGGCGGTAAGCGAACGCGCTGAACTGAAACATCTAAGTAGGCGTAGGAGGAGAAAACAAGAGTGATTCCGCAAGTAGTGGCGAGCGAACGCGGAACAGCCCAAACCGGTATTGTTACGGCAATACCGGGGTTGTAGGACTGTGCTATGGTTACACCGGCGTAAAGTGGAAGCAGATGGGAAGCTGCACGGTATGGGTGATAGTCCCGTAGACGTAAGCAAAGGTGGCCTAACAGTATCCTGAGTAGGGCGGGACCGGAGGAATCCTGCCTGAATCAGCCGGCACCATCCGGCAAGGCTAAATACTCCTGGGAGACCGATAGTGTACCAGTACCGTGAGGGAAAGGTGAAAAGGACCCCGAACAGGGGAGTGAAAAGAACCTGAAACCGTGTGCCTACAATCGGTCGGAGTCCCGACAAGTCGGGATGACGGCGTGCCTTTTGCATAATGAGCCTACGAGTTACACTTCACCGGCAAGGTTAAGCCCTTCAGGGGCGTATCCGCAGCGAAAGCGAGTCTTAACAGGGCGCATAGTCGGTGGAGGTAGACGCGAAACCTAGTGATCTACCCTTGGGCAGGTTGAAGTTGCGGTAACACGTAATGGAGGACCGAACCGATAAACGTTGAAAAGTTTCCGGATGACCTGAGGGTAGGGGTGAAAGGCCAATCAAACTGGGAAATAGCTCGTACTCCCCGAAATGTTTTTAGGAACAGCGTGGCGTTTAGTCTGTCAGAGGTAGAGCTACCGATTGGGTGCGGGGGAGTCAAATCCTACCAAATCCAGACGAACTCCGAATACTGGTAGATATGCGCTGCAGTGAGGCACCGGGTGCTAAGGTCCGGTGCCGAGAGGGAAAGAACCCAGACCACCGGCTAAGGTCCCCAAATCCGTTCTAAGTTGGACTAACGAGGTCCGGCTGCCCAGACAGCTAGGATGTTGGCTTGGAAGCAGCCATCCATTTAAAGAGTGCGTAACAGCTCACTAGTCGAGCGGCCGGGCGTGGATAATAAACGGGCATCAAGGACGGTACCGAAGCTGTGGATTTGTACAGGCGACTGTACATCTGGTAGGGGAGCATTCCATGCGGGGGGAATGGACGGGGTGACCTGTCCTGGACTGCATGGAAAAGCAAATGTAGGCATGAGTAACGATAAGGGGGGTGTGATACCCCCCCACCGAAAGACCAAGGTTTCCTGATCAACGCTAATCGGATCAGGGTCAGTCGGGGCCTAAGGCGCACCCGAAAGGGGCAAGCCGATGGACAACGGGTCAACATTCCCGTACCCTTGTATACTGCGATGCGGTGACGTAGGAGTGGCACTGCCGCGCACTGACGGAATAGTGCGTTGAAGGCCGTAGGTATAGGACACGTAGGCAAATCCGCGTATCCTGCCGAAAGCCGACAGTACCGCGACCCTCCGGGGGAGCGGACAGCGCAGGTAATCATACTACCGAGAAAACCCGCTAAGCTCCAGGTATACAAGGCCCGTACCGCAAACCGACACAGGTGGTCGAGGAGAGGATCCTCAGGTGCTCGAGTGAACCATGGCTAAGGAACTCGGCAAAATGGCCCTGTAACTTCGGGAGAAGGGGCGCTTCCTCCACCAAGGTGGAGAAGCCGCAGTGAAAAGGCCCAGGCGACTGTTTAACAAAAACATATGGCTTTGCGAAATCGCAAGATGAAGTATAAGGCCTGACACCTGCCCGGTGCCGGAAGGTTAAGAGGGGATGTCATCCGCCAGCTGGCGGAGAAGCATTGAATCGAAGCCCCGGTAAACGGCGGCCGTAACTATAACGGTCCTAAGGTAGCGAAATTCCTTGTCGGGTAAGTTCCGACCTGCACGAATGGTGTAACGATCTGGGCGCTGTCTCAGCCATGGGCTCGGTGAAATTGTGGTGCCGGTGAAGACGCCGGCTCCCCGCAACGGGACGGAAAGACCCCATGAACCTTCACTATAGCTTAACATTGTGACTGGGTGCAGGATGTGTAGGATAGGCGGGAGTATATGAAGCGTGTTCGCCAGGACGCGTGGATACGCCCTTGAAATACCGCCCTTTCTGTATCCGGTTTCTAATCCCGTTAACCGGGAGACATTGTTTGGTGGGTAGTTTGACTGGGGTGGTCGCCTCCAAAAAGGTAACGGAGGCTTTCAAAGGTGGGCTCAGTACGCTTGGTAACCGTACGCGGAGTGCAATGGCATAAGCCCGCTTGACTGTGAGGCCAACAAGCCGATCAGGGTCGAAAGACGGACATAGTGATCCGGTGGTTCTGTATGGAAGGGCCATCGCTCAAAGGATAAAAGGTACTCTGGGGATAACAGGCTGATCTCCCCCAAGAGCTCATATCGACGGGGAGGTTTGGCACCTCGATGTCGGCTCGTCACATCCTGGGGCTGGAGAAGGTCCCAAGGGTTGGGCTGTTCGCCCATTAAAGTGGCACGCGAGCTGGGTTCAGAACGTCGCGAGACAGTTCGGTCCCTATCTGTTGTGGGCGTTGGAAGTTTGAG
>NZ_JAAJTJ010000051.1 GCF_011030405.1 Parapedobacter sp. SGR-10 | reverse complement strand
TTTCGCGTGTATGAGAAGTAGCGGATTAAACAGCACTTCACTTTCAGTTTGGCACTGACTTTTATTAAAAGCACTAACCTTTGAGTTTGCACTGAACCCGCAATTTTTCATACACGCTGTTAGGTGTTTGAGCTTTTATCGCAATTGAATCACGTATTGCTTTTAATTCTTCACGAATTTTTTCTAATTCCTGAATTTCATTCGATGAATTATTTTTAATTTCCTTTTTGATAGAGTCTAATTGATTTTCATCAAATTTCGTATCGAAAATAAACGGTGCTGATAATGAAAACAATAAAGCAACTAAAGCAATGTAAAAGGAATCTCGTGATATTTTTGTTTGTTTTCGAGATTCAGCTATTTCTGTTTCGTGATGAATTTGTTCATTTGTTTTAAATTTATTTTCGGCAAGTTTTTTTAATTCTGTTCCAACAACTAAATAGCTTTTTCTGTAATCAGAAATAATGTCAAAGATATTTGTAGGTATAGGTTGAGAAATTAATTCTGATGCCTTTTTTGTGATTGTATTTTGGTCCAAATTCTTTGAAATATAATTGCCCTCATTCGGAAAATCATAGTTTGTATGAATAAATATTAAATCATTACGTTCCAAATATTTAATTAAAGACAAAGTTTCGAAAAATTCATTTAGCGCATTTTTGTCCGATTTAAAATAAACTAGAGCAATTTCTTTCTCTTTTAATTGAATACCTCTATCAATCAATGTAATGTTAGATATAACATCAAGAACATTAGATTTTTGTAAATCCGTTTTTACAATTTCTTGGATTAATTTCTTTTCGTATTCACTAAAATTTCTCATTTGGATTGGTTTTTTCAGCATAACACCTAACGTTTCGAGGCTTGGCGCAAGTGCGGGCTTGAATTGAGCGAAAGTTCAATTCAGACCGAACTAAGCCAAAGCCAATTTCTATTGCTAATTTAAACAAAAAGCCAATAAAATTGGCTTTTGGCGACTTAATATGCACAAAAGTTCAACTTTGCACTTAACCCCGCATTTCGCCAAGGCTTTGTTAGCTGTGGTTTTTCTTGTCAGTCAGAAAGTCAAGCATTACTTTAGTTGCCGTTTCCGCTTGTTCTTCCTGCGGGAAATGTCCGCTTGTTTCCAACTTTACTGTCGTTGAATTAGTAAAACCGCTTTGAAACTTGTCAAGGTAATGCGGTTTGATAACAGGGTCTTTTGTTCCCCAAATGAACAATGTCGGTTTTGTTGAAATTGCTTGTCGTTTATTCCAAAGTTGTTCAAACCAATCTTGGTCGTTAAGCAACGATTTGGCAAATGCCAATGCTCCGTTTCGTTGGGTTTTGTCGGCAAAAGGTTTCGTGTATTGCTTTAATAGTTGCTTTGAAATTTTTTTGTCGCCAAATGATTTGGGCAAAATAAATTTAGGCGAAAAGTTTAAATAACGATACAAGAAAGGTAACAATGGACTTTTCAAAATCTTGCTCAACTTAATAAAGTCAGGGTCGGTTTTGCTGCTCCATAACCAAGAGTTGAGAATAACCAAACGCTTTATTTTTTCGGGATATTGCATAGCAAAGTTTAGTCCGATTACACCGCCAAAATCGTGAACAACGAGTGTGATGTTTTCTAAGTTTTTTTCAAGCACAAATTTTTCAAGTGTCTTGCTGTGGTTCTGTGTTGAATAGTCGTAATGTTCGGGTTTGTCGGAAAGTCCAAAGCCGATATGGTCAATAGCAATACACCTGTAATTTTTTTTCAGTTTTTTGATGACATTGCGATAATCAAAACTCCACGAAGGCGTTCCGTGAACAAACAAAACGGTTTCGCCTTTTCCCTCGTCAATATAGTGCAACTTTTGTCCGTTGATGTCAAAATAGTTTGATGTAAACGGATACTCTGATTTGTCAAGCCAATGATTTGCCATACTTGTAAAATTTATACGGCAAAGGTCTTAACTGTTTGGAAAACTAATGTTGGTATAGACCAACATTAGAATTTCACGGTGTTAAACAACTTGCTGAAATTTGTTGGGTCAATGCCCAAATAAGAAGCAATGTATTTGTGTGGAACAAGTTGAAGCAAATGCAAACTGCGTTGGCAGAATGTTTTGTAACGTTCTTCAATCGTCATGCTGTGCAGTTCAATATGTCGGTTAATCATACCTGCCAAAACCGCTTCTGTCATTCGTCTGAAAAGTCGTTCAATTTGTTGCGATTGGTCAAATAGTTTTTGAAGTTCTTCAAAAGTAATGTAGTCCAATTCGCTGTCTGTAAGACAAGTCAGAAAGTATTTTGACGGAATTTGAAACGAAAACGATTCGGGAATGGCACAAAGGTTTGGCGGATAAGTAAAAGCGATAACGTGAGTTTTGTTGTCTGTGTCAAAGTAAGACATTTGAACACCACTTTTTACCAAGTAAAGTTCTCGTTGTGTTTGTCCTGCAACAGTTATGAAGTCGCCCTTTTTAAAGGCTTTTGTTTTCAGGCATTTTGTCAGCAAGTCATAGTCAGCCGTGCCGATGTCGTGAAATTGTTTAAAGTATTCGTGTCGTTCCATTCTTTAATGCGGTGTCTTCCTAAAATCACAGCTAACGTCTGGCGGCTTTCTGCAGGGCGGATTTTCACCACAATCGTTCGCTCGAAGCCGATACGCCAAATATACTACTTTTCGTCCACTCGAAGACGTTAACCCGCCTTGCAGAACAGCCGTTTGTTAGCGGTTTGTTGTTGTTTCTTAAAGAGAATTAGCATTAAGGTTTTTTATTTAATTTATGAGTTTGATCTGTAACAAACCGAGTAATATCATCCAAATACTTTTTAATAAACTGTAGGTTTTTGGTGTTGTATTTATTATGTAATAATTCGTTATCTTTAATAAAATCAGTTAATAAAGGGGTAAACATTTTCATAGTTTCTTCCTTTTGGGGAACTAACAAAATTTTTCTCCGATCCTTAGGATCTTTCTCTCGCTTAACCAATCCCTGTTTTTCAAGCCGATCAACGATACCGGTTATTGCCCCGGTTGTTAATCCTGCCAGTTTTGCTAAATGACCTGCCGTCATTGTTCCTTTTTGAAGTAAAATATCAAGATATTTATGGTCAACACCTGATATTCCAGCCTTTTCTGCCAATGATTGATGAAAAATTATACTTGCCGTTGACATTTTATGGCAGGCAATGTTAACATCTTCAATGAGTTGCTTTTTATATGAATTTTTAGTAGTCATTAAAATAGTTAATTTTGTAAGATACTTATTTTTTAAGTATCTTTGCAAAGTTAAGAAATCTTATCTACTTTTTATGCACAAGATTGTTTAATTTTAAATTAGTTTTTATATGAAAACTGTCAGAATAGTT
>NZ_JAAJTJ010000050.1 GCF_011030405.1 Parapedobacter sp. SGR-10 | reverse complement strand
TGCCTCATTGTAAAAAACGACCAGTATGCAACAAATAAAACTTTGGCAAATTGACAGTCATTCATGCTCACCGTGAAATCGTACATGTAGGGATGCTGCCCGTTTTTCGGTGAACCATCCACATCGCCTTCGGGCGATATGGCTTCAAAACCGACAATGAGCTCTTTGGCTTCTTTCGGGTTGAAAAACTCGTAATACACCGACACTTCGATGAATTGGTTGTTTATTTTTTTGAGATGTAAAATTTCCTTTTGTACCGAAATATCCGTTTCCTGTATTGGAATCAGTTGGTTGCCCAAAGCGAAATAAGCTCCGTCGTTGGCAAAAGCACTGCATGTCGTAGAAATAAATAGGATAATGTATTTTATTGATGTCATCATATCCATTTTTCTTCGAATCCTACATTAAAAACTCAACCCTATATCCGTTTTTTCAATCATTCCGGTGTTTTCCAAATTACAGATGCATCCTTTAATGGTTTGGGACACTCCATTTATTCTGCTTTCTTTGCCTTTGCTATCCGTGACGATGATGCCTGCTGTGTTTTTTTCATTTTCTGCAAAATATGCTCTGAAAACAAGATAAGTGTAGCCGTTGTTCATGAACTGAATATTGTCTATTTCCATACCCGAATTTTCTTTTCCGCCACCTCTCCAATAGGAATTGTATGCAAATTGCTCCCAACTTTCGGCCGTTCTTTCATTCGGGAACTCCAATTCAATTTTATTTTCACTACCGAACCGGTATTGGATGTAAGCATTGTTCTTGTCTTTCACCAAGACCATCATTTTGCCATTTTTTGTTTCGAACGAATAAATGACATCCTCATTAGGGAAAATCAGTTTATCCTGTGCAAACGCATTTGTAAACAGAAGTGCAAGCAGCGCTATTATTAAAAGTTTTTTCATTAGAAAACCAATTTAGTCATTTATTTGTTTTTGTATCCCCGATACCAATAGAATTTACATTCTTCGCTATCGTATTTCAAATAATAATCTTTTTTATTTACCCGAAAGTTCAGGTATTCTCTCACGTTGCCAGTTACTTTTACTCTTTCGGAAAAAATCAACGTTCCGTTTTCATCCACATAGCGCGTTTTTCCATCGTCGGATTGAAGCGTGAACAGTGGGAAATTATAATCTTTACTGATTTTGACAGGAGACGGAGGCCATATCCATCTCTTCTGCACGGCACTGTAAATACCTTCGAGATTTTGTTTCCCAATCCGAAATAGTGTTCTTGATGGATTAATTTCGTCAGTGTACAAACCACATATATAGTCGTATTCGGATGGGAGCAATGCCTCTCCCGACATGCTGATCATTGAGGTATGCGTAAGCTGATCTTTTTCATATCGCTTGCCGTTAATGACCATAATCGCCGATGCGCCCTCGCCTAAAAATAGATAAGAATGTGCAAAATAGTCGAGTGTCAATACCTTTCCGCTATCGCCAAAATAGATGTACGAAACGGAGTCTTTCAGCGAAAAAGCAACGCGATGTACACGACGGTCTTCAAGCTCTACATTGGCCAAAACAGCAACCGTGTCTGTAAAAACTGGTTTCCCGTCATTGTGCAACAGCATACGCAACTTCAATTTCGGAGATACATGTTTTGTCGCATATATTTCGTTTTTGTATAAAGCGATATAGTACCATTCGGGTTTGAGAATGACTTCTTGTTTTAAATTGATGACACCTTGCTTATCGTTGTTTGTAAAGGTCAGCAGTCCACCCGTTTCCACATCGCCTATTTTATCATAACGAAAGGGAATAACAAGGCGGCCAGAGGTATCGCACAAGCCATGTTTTTTGAAGGGGGTGTAAGCCTTAATCCGAAAATGTCCGTTCCGGCACGCAAAGCCTTCTTGATACCAAAAAACCTTGTAGGTCTTGGTTTCGGTATCGTATTCGCCCGGAATCCACGTACATGTAAAACCGAAATAGCCCCAAATGAAATAGATGAGAATGGGGATCGCAATAATAAGTTTTACTTTATGTCTGCCGAGTATGCCCATATATCGATACCTGTAATTTTTTAAAAATTAACATCCGCCACAACCTCCGTTATGTTCTTCTTCGGTACTAAAATTCTTGCAGCTCATTGTGTCAATTCTTCCTCGTAATACAGGTGAAAATAACCGGTCATCAGTTTATCTGCCAAATCCGTTTACAATTTGCAAGGATTCATTTATTATTTGCGCGATTGCTACGAATAATAAACCATTCGTTATGGATTGTAATTGCCCATACTGTTATCATTAAACCATGAAAAAGTTTTTGTGGCTAATAACTGCGGTTTTGATACTCTTCGTGGGCTGCTTCATCGATGCCAACTGTGTGGATTTCCAGAACCTGCTTAGGGATAAGTTTAGCTTTTCGGTGAAGACTCAACAGACGAAGACGAATTAAGGGCGACTACGGTGTAGTCATTTCGATGACTGGTTTTCCATTGATGCATTGTACAGGTTTGGCTTGGGTCGGGCAGTTGTTGTTTTTGCAATCTGTTTTCTCCAATGCTAGTTTTCTTTCCATCAGACGGTTGTGAATATGAATTTTTTCAAACATCTCTGCTGTTCGGATGGTTTTATGGATTGCTATTCCTTCCATGCAACAGCCTTTCCGTAGAAAGTAACTGCTCTATGCATTCGCGTCGGTACAGGGTACATCGTTGTAGAAATTTTCTATTTCGTCTAAACGTGGAGGCAATTCTTCGTTGATTTCTTCTAGTGGTAAATTCTGTACATAAATCAGTGTAGGTTTACCCTCAGCACAGACCTTTCGCAAGGGAGGGTTGGGTGCCCATATATAGTCATTTACTATGCCTTCTCGTGCCGCAGCTTTTCCGGCTTCTGATTGAAGGTGCTGTAGATCGGCCATTAGTTGGTCAAATTGTGTCCTTATGGATGGATGGATGGACGAGATAGTAGCCATTTTGGTTGATAAGATCAAACTCTTCGATGTCTGTACAAGGTACAGACTGTGTAAGGAGATTTATTCCCGCATATTTTTCACTGACCAGATTTGACCAGTAGAGATAAGATTTTTCCTCGTTTTTGTCACAAGCAAACAACAATGTAGCAACTGCAAATAGTAAAAAAAATATTTTCATGTAATTCAGTTTTGATTGTATTTTTTTGGTGTCAATAAATGCTTATTGATTACTTGGTATGGATAACGAAAGTCAATAAAGAAATGCTACAATAGAAGGCTAGATGTCATAGAAAAGTTGATTTATAAAATTCACGGTTTTCATGGATTGGTATTATTTTGGCTATATGTTTTTTGAATATTAAAAACTTAATCATCCATGGCTATGAAAACGAACGTATTTATGCTAACTGTTGTATGCTTATTACTTCCCTATGTAGGGATGTCCCAAGATTCTTCAAAGGTGCCCCAAAAGGGCAGCAAAGTTTATGTAATAGGAGAGTCGAAAAACGAGGATGCGATGAAAGCCATAGACAGGCTTATTGACGAGTTAAAAGATTGGGCCTATTGGGAGGTAAAACCAACTAAAGATGAAGCCGATTTTGTATTGAAAGCCGATATTAAAGCCTCGAAAGGGATGACACTAACATCGTGGGGTGGCACATCCTATACGTTGACAGCCCAAATTATAGATAAGGGTGGAAATGTTCTTTGGGAATCGGCTCAGTATAAAGCAAGCCCTAATGGTACAAATGGTTTTAACGCAGGGAATGCCGTAGTGAAGAAATTTATGCGGGCATTGAAGAAGAAGTTTAAATAGTGATTTCTTGTCCTATGCAAAGTTTTTCAATCGGAAATCTTTATAAATTGCTGTTATATATAAACGGACGGTAGTGGTGGTTCTCTTGATGGAGATACGAGGGGAGCACTTTGTTTGATCATTTAACAATTAAAGTTT
>NZ_JAAJTJ010000049.1 GCF_011030405.1 Parapedobacter sp. SGR-10 | reverse complement strand
TTTATCCTTATTCAAGAACACAAACTTGCCATCGAATACATCCAGTTGGATGATTGCGTCACTTGTCACTTTACCGGATAGTATCTCTTTGGACAATTCGTTGAGAATACGTTTTTGGATGACTCGTTTCAACGGTCTGGCTCCATACACCGGATCGTAACCCAACTGTGCCAGCCAATCCAGTGCATCGTCACTGGCGGACAGGAAGATATTCTGCTCGGCCAGCTGTTTTTGTACGTTTCTGAATTGCATGCGAACAATCTCACCGATCTCATTGCGACTCAACGGTGTAAACATGATGACCTCGTCAATACGGTTCAAGAACTCCGGACGGATAGATTTTTGCAACAGTTCAAATACTTCGTCTTTTGTTTTGGCTACAACTTCATCATGGTTGCCCTCAGTCAATTTGGAAAAGTTCTCCTGTATGATGTGCGAACCCGTGTTGGAGGTCATGATGATGATCGTATTCTTGAAGTTGACCACACGACCCTTGTTGTCGGTCAGGTGTCCATCATCCAATACCTGTAACAGAATGTTGAAAACATCTGGGTGAGCCTTTTCGATCTCATCCAATAGCACGACCGAATAAGGGCGACGACGCACGGCCTCGGTCAGTTGACCACCTTCATCGTAGCCTACATATCCCGGAGGCGCACCGATCAGACGCGATACAGAGTGCCGTTCCTGGTATTCGGACATGTCGATCCGTATCAATGCGTGTTCGTCGTCAAATAAGAACTCCGCCAAAGCCTTTGCCAGTTCCGTCTTACCCACACCTGTCGTGCCGAGGAAGATGAAGGAACCTATCGGGCGTTTGGCATCACTCAATCCGGCACGCGAACGGCGGATAGCATCTGAAATAGCTTCTATAGCCTCTTCCTGTCCCGCTACACGCTTGTGCAGTTCCTCTTCTAGGTTCAACAATTTTTCCCGTTCGGATTGCACCATCTTACTGACAGGAATGCCTGTCCACCGTGACACTACATCGGCGATGTCCTCGGAGGTCACCTCTTCTTTCAGCATACGGCTGCTTTGTTGCTTTTCAGCCAATTCGGCTTTTAGCTTCTCCACATTGTCCTGTGCTTCTTTGATCTTGCCATAGCGAAGTTCGGCCACTTTGCCGTAATCTCCTGCGCGTTCGGCTTGTTCGGCTTCCAGTTTGTAGTCTTCGATATTTTGGATCTCCTGGTTGACACGGTCGACCAAGGTCTTTTCCGACTGCCAGGCTGCTTTCAACGAATCACGTTCATTGGAAAGATTAGCGATTGTTTCGGAAAGCTCTGCTACCTTCTTATCGTCGTTTTCACGTTTGATGGCTTCTCTTTCAATTTCTAGCTGCATGATACGGCGATCCAGTTCGTCCACGGCTTCGGGTACGGAATCCATTTCCAACCGTAGTTTGGAAGCTGCCTCGTCTATCAGGTCTATAGCCTTGTCGGGCAGAAACCTGTCGGTAATGTAGCGTTGCGACAACTCTACGGCTGAAATGATAGCTTCATCGAGGATACGTACTTTGTGGTGGGTTTCGTAACGTTCTTTTAGTCCCCGTAGGATGGAAATAGCATCTTGCGTATCGGGTTCATCGACCATGACTTTTTGGAAACGACGTTCCAATGCTTTGTCCTTTTCGAAGTATTTTTGATACTCGTTGAGGGTAGTTGCACCGATGGCACGCAATTCGCCCCGGGCTAGTGCAGGTTTGAGGATATTGGCCGCATCCATGGCTCCCTCGCCTCCTCCTGCACCTACGAGGGTATGTATTTCATCAATAAAGAGGATGATCTCTCCATCCGAATCGGATACTTCTTTGACTACAGCTTTTAGCCGTTCCTCAAATTCACCTTTGTATTTTGCACCGGCGATCAGTGCACCCATATCCAGGGAATACACGGTTTTTGTCTTGAGGTTTTCGGGTGCATCGCCTTTGATGATACGATGCGCAATACCTTCGGCAATGGCCGTTTTACCCACACCGGGTTCGCCGACCAGGATAGGATTGTTCTTGGTACGGCGGGAGAGGATCTGCATGACACGGCGTATTTCTTCATCACGACCAACTACGGGGTCTAATTTTCCGGATTCAGCATATTCGTTGAGATTACGGGCATATTTTCCCAAGGCATTATAGGTAGCTTCGGCATTTTGATCCGTGACCCTATTTTTGCCCCGGAGTTCTTTGATGGCCAGTTTGAGATCTTTTTCGTTGACACCTTGGTCTTTCAGCAGGGTAGCCACCTTGTCACCGGAAGACAATAAGCCTAAAAGGATATGTTCGATTGAGACAAACTCATCGTTGAATTCTTTGAGATAGCTTTGGGCCTTTTGCAGGACAGAAGCGGTGGTGTTACTAAGGTAGACATTGCTTCCACTCACTTTAGGCAATGCCTCGATCTGCTTATCCACTTCACTACTGATGTAATTGATATTGGTATTTAGCTTTTTCAATAGATGACTGACGACGTTTTCATCTACAGTCAGCAGTGCCTTTAAAATATGTGCCGGTTCGATAGCTTGCTGTTGATTGCCGGCGGCTATTTCCGAAGCCTTTTGTATAGCTTCCTGTGCTTTGATAGTATAATTGTTGAAATTCATGTGCTTATTGTTTTATTACACTATGTATTTAACAAAACAAATGCCTTTCGGTTTACGATTATAAATGACTGAAATTTTGTCTCTTTTATTTCTTTTTAGCTGTCAACATTTCCGATTATCAATAAAAATAGGAAATAAATTGTCTTGAATATCAAAATGTTGGTGCGAAAAAAGAGGGGAATTTGAATTTATACTTGTAAAAAAGCTTTCTACTGGCGATATTTGCAGCACAAAAGGAAAGCTTCTTTAGCTCATCCGTCAGTTGGCGGAAACTGACTTGTAATCAGTACGTGACTTTTAAAAGTTAAAGTTTACGAAAGTTTTAGGAATCTTGAAATATTAATTTGCCTCCTTAGCTCAGCTGGTAGAGCAACTGACTTGTAATCAGTAGGTCGCTGGTTCGATCCCGGCAGGGGGCTCGAAAGCTCAACGAAAGTTGGGCTTTTTTTGTTTTTAGCAGGAAAGCAGTACCAATGAAGAACCCGTATTAATTTATTGAAATTATCCTCTTTTTGGTCCAATTTCAAAAACTTGGCACGTAAATTCGTATATTTATTATAAAATTAAAAAAATACACTTATGAAATCTACCAGTATAATCGTTAGCATCATTGCTGCCCTAGGGTTGATCGTGATGGCCTGTATCGTGGGGAATGCCTATAAGTATAAATATAAGGTCAACAATACGATCAATGTGACCGGGAATGCCAAAAAAGATTTTGAATCGGATATTGTCAAGTGGACGGCCACTTACAGTCGTAAGTCGATGGATCTGAGTGCAGCTTCGGAACAGTTGAAACAGGACAGGGAGTTGGTCAAGAACTTTTTGCTCCAAAAAGGTATTCCGGAGAATGAGATACAGTTTAATGCAGTAAATATCAATAGGGATTTTGCTTACAATACCGATAGCAACGGTAGAAGCTACAATACCTTTACAGGTTATAGTCTTACACAGTTTGTGAGTGTGGAGTCCAAGGAGTTGGATAAGGTGGATAACGCATCAAGGGAGATTTCTGCATTGATTTCTCAAGGTGTTGAATTGAGTTCTAATATGCCAAATTATTACTATTCCAAATTGGAAGACCTCAAGTTGGCTTTGATCGGAGAGGCCTCACAAAATGCAAAGGCAAGAGCAGAAAATATCGCGAAAGAGTCGGGGAGTGGCTTGGGCAGGTTGCTCAAAGCTGATTTAGGTGTGTTCCAGATTACGGGACAAAACGATAATGAAGAGTATTCGTATGGCGGGGTTTTCAATACTACATCCCGATACAAAACGGCCAATATTACGGTAAAAACGAGTTTTGGGCAATAATAAAAAACAAAGGCGTCCCGTAGGACGCCTTTGTTTTTTTATACTTTATAC
>NZ_JAAJTJ010000005.1 GCF_011030405.1 Parapedobacter sp. SGR-10 | reverse complement strand
TTTTTAATTGAGCATTCTCCTCTTCAAGCTGCCGGAGACGGCGCAGTTCAGCTACCCCTAAGCCACCATATTTCTTCTTCCAGTTGTAGAAAGTGGCTTCACTGATTCCCATTTTGCGGCACACTTCCTCGACGCGTGTACCGGTCTCGGCCTGCTTGATGGCAAAGGCGATCTGCGCTTCGGTAAACTTTGATTTTTTCATGGATATTCCTCCCGTTTAAAATTAGTAATTCATAAACGAATTCTCTACTTCTAAATACTCCAGTTTTTTGGGGAGAGATCAAATAGATGCCATATACAAGTTTGGTAACCTGTATGATAAAGCTACAAAGAGGCGCATCATCATTAATGATGGAGCTGAAGTATCGATTACTTTGCAATCTTCAAATGATCTTTTGTCAGAAGATCCCAAATTACCACAAAAAGCACCACTAAATGCAAAGGAAAAAGAAGATGCGGTGATAGCTTTTTGTCAAAAGCAGCAGGAACAAACAAAGTATTGGAAATTGTTCAAAAAGAGGAAGCATCTTTATTTTGAAATTTCAGCGAGTGTGAAAAGCCGGGATGGGATGGAACCTTTTCATTATATATTTGAACCAAAACTTTTGAGTTGTACTTTGCATCAGAAGCTTTTGTTATACAATGTCATATAATTTATATTATGTTAAATATAAAATTGAGAACACCCCTTTTTACAAAAAAGACCTCCAAACGAAATGGCTTGGAGGTCTTTATGCATTATGGTATATGTTGGGTTTATTTTACTTAAACGAGTTCTTCAACGGTCAAGGCACCTACAGTTAGGTTATTGCGCGGATCGATGATAATAGCCCGCGCATTCTCTGGAAAATCCCTGTTCAGATCAAAAACGATTTCTTCAGCAGCTTTAACCAATATTCGGCCGATATCGTTCAAGCGTATTTCTTCGTCATAGGTACGTTCTTGTGTATTGACATCATATTTGAACAGAATTTTAGGAACTTTGATTTTTGTAGTTTTTGTCTGGTTTTGCAACAGATAAACTTGGTTGGTATCCAGTGGTTTATTTTCAAACCATGAGATATTGGCTTCAAAAGATCGCTCAAGATGTGTCGGTTTAGCTGCGCTGACGATAAAATCACCACGGGATATATCGACATCGTCTGCTAAATGTAAGATGACAGATTGTCCATTCTCGGCATACGGAAACTCCTTTTGATCCAATTCGATGCTTTTTATGCTACTTTTGACACCACTTGGCAAGATAAGGACCTCTTCGCCGACCTTTAGCCCCTCTCCCAATACACGTCCAGCATATCCCCTATAGTCCGGTAACTCAGCTGTCTGCGGTCTAATAACCCATTGGACAGGAAAACGCCAGGTCGATCGATTATCATCTTGAAAATCAATGTTTTCTAAATATTCCAATATCGTAGGCCCATTGTACCAAGGCATACGGGAAGATTCCTCTACAATATTATCGCCTTTAAGGGCTGATACAGGAATGAAATCTACATGTTGCAATTCCAGTTTCTGGGCCAACTGTAAATAATCTGTTTTGATATTTTCGAATACAGCTTGCTCATAATCAACCATATCCATTTTGTTGACACAGACCAATACTTGTTTTAGCGACAGTAATTTTGCAATAAAAGAATGTCGTTTCGTCTGTTCGATGACGCCTTTGCGCGCATCGATCAGGATGATGATCAGATCGGAATTGGATGCTCCGGTCACCATGTTGCGGGTGTATTGGATATGTCCGGGGGCATCTGCAATGATAAACTTACGCTTTTCAGTCTGAAAGTATTTGTAAGCGACGTCGATGGTAATACCCTGCTCCCGTTCGGCTTTAAGCCCATCGGTCAAAATAGCCAAATCTACCGTACCATCGTCATTCTTACGGTTTGCCTTTTGGATGGCTTCCAATTGGTCGTCCAAAATAGAGTTTGTATCGTATAGCAATCGGCCGATCAGCGTACTTTTGCCATCGTCTACGGATCCTGCCGTTATAAATTTAAGTATGTTCATTTTTCTTAGTATTGCGTATTGCGTAGTGAGTATTGCGTATCTTAAAAATCTCAATACGCTATACGCACTACGCATATCTTTTTTAAAAATACCCTTGTTTCTTTCTTTCTTCCATAGCTGCTTCGGAGACCTTGTCGTCCATACGTGCTCCCCTTTCACTGACTGTTGAGGCTTTGATTTCAGCTATAATATCATCTAGTTCTGTTGCTACAGAGCTTACAGCAGCAGTACAGGTCATATCTCCTACTGTCCTAAAGCGAACTGATTTATGTTCTATAATATCTTCTTCATCCAAATTGAGACAAGGGTCGGCTGCCATCCATTGGCCATTGCGCCAGACGACATCTCTTTCGTGGCTGAAATAGATGGATGGAAGTGCGATTTTTTCGCGTTTGATGTAGTTCCAGACATCCAGTTCTGTCCAATTGGATATGGGGAATACACGTACATTTTCGCCTTTATGGATCTTACCGTTGAATATACTCCACAATTCGGGTCTTTGTCTTTTGGGATCCCATTGACCAAATTCGTCCCGGACAGAAAAGATACGCTCCTTTGCCCTGGCTTTTTCTTCGTCACGGCGGGCACCTCCTATACAGGCATCAAAACCGTGCCTTTCGATGGTGTCCAGTAGCGTCACGGTCTGTAAGGGATTTCTACTTGCATTTTTACCTTTTTGCTCGATGACTTTTCCTTGGTCGATACTATCCTGCACCGATCCCACGATCAGCTTCTCTCCCGTCTGTTCGATCAGCCAGTCTCGAAATTGTATCGTTTCGGGAAAATTGTGTCCCGTATCGATGTGTACCAAAGGAAACGGGAATTTTCCTGGCCTAAAGGCTTTTTTAGCCAAATGTACCAAGGTAATGCTGTCCTTGCCCCCGGAAAACAATAAGGCTGGATTTTCAAATTGTCCTGCTACTTCTCGAAGGATATAAATTGCTTCGGCCTCTAAATGATCTAAATAATCCATTTATTTAATTACAAATTATAAATTAAGAATTATGGATTTTCATGTTCAAATCTCCAAATTCTTATATTTTTAAATTACTTTTTTACTTTGTGGCGTGTAGTCCACATTCCTTTTTACTTCTATCCTCCCACCACCATCTGCCGGCTCTGAAATCTTCTCCGGGTTGGATAGCTCGCGTACAAGGCTGACAACCAATACTGGGGAAGCCTTTGTCATGCAATGGATTGTAGGGTATGTTGTACAGTTTCAGAAAATCCTCTACGTCTGTTAGTGTCCAGTGGAATAAGGGGTGTACTTTGATGATTCGGTTTGCTTCGTCCCATTCCACAAAATCCATATCCTCCCTATTGGCCGATTGCTCTGCACGTATTCCTGTAATCCACACTTCAAAGCCTTGTATTGCTCTTTTCAGAGGTTCTATCTTGCGGATATAACAGCATTCCTTGCGGTTTTCCACGCTTTCATAGAAACTGGACGGTCCTTTCTCCGTGACCATACGTTCTACAGCTGCTGTATTGGGATAATAGGCTTTGATAGGCAACTTATACTTTTCCAGCGTCCTGTTCCAGACGTAGTAGGTTTCGGGAAATAATCTGCCTGTCTCCAACGTGAAAATAGAGGCTTTTGTCTGATTTTCAGCCAGCAAATGTGTGATGACTTGGTCTTCTATACCAAAAGACGTGGAAAAAACAGTTTTTTCGCCATACCTGTCCGAGATATACCTCACGATTTGCTGTGCGTCCAACGTTTCTAAATCTCTTTTTAACTCCGCTATCATCTCTCTTTTAATTAACCACATAGACACTCCTATGTGGGAAATTCACTTTCTTTCTACACTTTTTTGTTTTTGCCCTTTTGCTATGTGGTTTGATTCGTCTTTTGTTTACGGACCAATCCTTCCGTATGTGCATTGAGCGCTTTTATCTTTTGCTGAAAATCTCCTTTTAGCTGATCACGCATCTGTTGCATCAGTGTCAAGGTTTCGTCGATCTCTTCGGGCAGAATATCGTTTAAGAACTCCTTCAATCGCTTTGCCATCGTCGGTGATTTGCCATTGGTCGAGATGCCGATTTTCAAGTTACCTTTTTGAACGACAGAACCAAGATAAAAATCACATAGATCAGGCTTATCGGCAACATTGAGCAGGATATGCCGTGCTGTCGTCAATCGTCGTATGCTATCATTCAGCACTGTATTGTTGGTCGCCAAAATAACCAGGTCTACATTTTCGAGATCGTTTTCCTCAAACCTACGTTGACTGAGGGTAACTGTTTTTTTCCCCGCTATGAATTCTCTGACCTCTGCCTCCACCCTTTCGGCGACGATATGTACCTTTGCCTGAGGAGAATTGCGGAATACGGCCTGCAATTTTTCCAAACCCACAGGACCGGCACCGACCAATAAGGTCTGTATCTGATCCATCTTGACATATATCGGAAACAAGGTGTTCACGTAGACTATACTTCTAAATGTTGGATATCCTGACGTAATTTTTTGAAAGACATGTGTTTGCTCACCACCTCTCCCAATACAATGATTGCCGGTACTCCCAAAAGGTTTTTATGCACTTCTTCCAAGATCGTATTTACCGTACCTACGGCAACGCGTTCATTGGGTAGAGAACCATTTTGGATCAAGGCAATAGGCAAATCGCCTTTTCCATTTTCTTGATATAAAGTTATGATTTGTTGGATTTTAGAGTATCCCATCAATATGACTACTGTAGCATTGGTCTTGACGGCTTTGTGTACGTCATCGGATAGTCTGCCATCTGATGTAGATCCTGTGATAACCCAAAAACTTTCGCTGATGCCCCGATAGGTCAACGGGATCTGCTGCAGTCCGGTCAATCCTACAGACGAGGAAATCCCCGGTACGACCGCAGTGGGAATATCAAACTGCCGCACGTAGTCCAACTCTTCTCCTCCCCGTCCGAAAACAAAGGGATCGCCTCCCTTCAGCCGTACGACATGACCGTGAGTCAAGGCATAATCTACCATCAGCTTGTTGATATAATCCTGTGAGGTGGAAAGCCTTTCCGCTCTTTTGCCTACATATATCTTGGTACAAGATGGTTTTGCATATTCCAATATCTTTTCATTGACCAATGCATCGAAAAGAATGACATCGGCATTTTGGATAGCTTTTATACCTTTTAAAGTAATCAAATCAGGATCTCCTGGCCCCGCACCCACTAATGTTACCTTCGGTTCAATATGTTTGTTATCTTGTTGCATGACTATTTTGCTAATACAGCTTCCCTCTGTAATTTGGTTTGTTCTAAAAATTGTTGTGCCTGTACAAAGTAGGTCTTTGCAAACTCTTCTGTAGGCTCATTTTTACTGATCTGTAGGACGACATCGGCAAAACTTTTTTGTCCCAGGTTAAATTCACCTGTCTCAATAAAGTAAGTGTCAAAATCCTTGATAATCCCTATTTGAGTGCTGCTGTGTACTTGTTTGTCCAGCAATAATGCTTTCGCACTGTTGATAAAGGATGTATAGGTGTGATAGATAGCATCAGCATAGGCTTGAGCCTGTAAGGACAAGTCCGCATAATGTAGCTTTTCTTCCGAATCTGCCAACAGTGCCGCGACCAGATCGATGATCACACCGGCACATTCGCCGACACCTATAGCTCGTATGAATTCTTCATCTTGTCCCCAATCTATAAACTCATCGTCTACCACGGTACTTTGATCGGCAATGGGTTTCAACAGTTGGTAGAAATAATCCTTGCCCAACTCGTCGTAGTAGTGTAGGAAGCTTTCGTAGTTGCTTCCTTTATCACTATAATCATTGAGTATCGTACGCAAGACTTCCGGGGCTCTTTTGGAAGGGACTTTGATCACTTTGTCGGCGGCACGCCCCTCGCCATTCCCCACGGCTCCTCCACCCAACAATACCTGTACCGTAGGCATGATCTTTCCGTTGACCTTCATCGAACTGCCATGAAAACCTATATGTGCAATACCGTGCTGGCCGCAGCTATTCATACAGCCACTGATTTTGATCTTGATCTCTTTGTTATAGACAAAATCGGGATATTCGTTATAGATGACCGATTCCAATACTCTGGACAGCTCCATAGAATTGGATATACCTAGGTTACAGGTATCTGTTCCCGGACAAGTGGTCACGTCGGCCACACTATCGTGCCCCGGTTCGGTCAACCCCAAAGCGTCCAATGCCAAAAACAATTCTGGAAGGTTAGCCTCCCGTACATATTTAAGCAATAACCCTTGGTTGATCGTCACGCGCATATCATCAGCGACGATATGTCTTACAGAGGCTACTAATTTTCTGGCCGTATCCGTAGACATGTCTCCAGTTTTGGCTTTTATAAAAGCACCGAAATAGCCTGCCTGCTTTTGTTCGAATATATTGGTAGATCTCCACAGTTCATAGGCCAATTGGCGTTCCGCAGGGATTTCTACTTCTGTGAAGACAGGCTCAGGAAGAACGGGCTCTTCTACGGTATTCCGATCAATCTTGTATGTTTTGACTTTATTGGCTATTTGTTCTTCAGCAGCCATTTTTACAAACTCGTCGAAACCCACTTTATTCAACAAGAACTTCAAACGGGCTTTATTCCGGTTGGCACGCTCCCCATATATACCAAATACACGTACCACAGATTCGGAAAAAGGAATGATCAGATCCTCGTGCATAAACTCAGAGACCGACTGTCCGATATAAGGCTGTGCGCCCAAGCTACCGCCTAGGACTACTTTAAACCCTCTTATTTCCTCGCCATTCTCATACTTGACCTTAGGTATAAAACCTATGTCGTGGATAAAAGAAAATGCTGTATCCTCTTCACTGGAAGAGAAGCCGAACTTGAATTTTCTTCCCAGATCCATACTGACAGGGTTTCCCAGGAAATATTTGAAGAAGCCATGTGCATAAGGCGCTACATCGAAAGGTTCCTTAGGATCTATTCCGGCAATACATGAGGCTGTAACATTCCGTACGGTATTGCTACAGGCTTCACGGATTGTGATGTCGTCTTCAGATAATTTGGCCCAAAGTTCTGGAGTTCTATCTAGACTCACATAATGTATCTGGATATCTTGACGTGTGGTGAAATGCAGGTTTGAAGATGCATATTCGTCAGATACATCCGCAATCTTAAGTAACTGTTTGAATGTCAGCTTACCGAATGGGATCTTGATGCGTACCATTTGTACTCCCGGCTGACGTTGACCATAGATACCACGTGCCAAGCGTAATGACTTGAACTTGTCCTCTACTATCTTCCCCTCTCTATAGGCTCGGATATTTTTTTCCAAATCAATGATTTCCTGTGGGACAACTGGATTCTCTAATTCTGTTCGAAAGCTAAGCATACTTAAATTTTGTTGTACTTAAATTAATAGTTTCACTACACACAATTTGTGCTGCCCCTATTATGTAGGGAGCAACGGCACAAAGTTAAAAAATAAATTTATATTAATCCTACATAATCTACCAAATTAGTATATATTTGTAGAAATTTTTTGAGAAGTAGTTTTCGCATAAAAATTACATGAGGATTGTCTATATATTAAAAATAAGTATTGCATTTGTATTAGTAGCTTATAGCTGTGCTCCGAAAGTCAAGGAAGGGTATGATGCCAAAAATGGATATCGAGGCAATATCTCTATTTCCGGAGCCTTTGCACTGTACCCTATCGTCGTATTGTGGAGCGAAGATTTCAAAAAAGTGCATCCACAAGTACGTTTTAATATTTCGGCCGGAGGAGCAGGTAAGGGTATTGCGGATGTATTGACTGACATGGTAGACATAGGGTTGGTTTCGCGCGATTTACACCCACAAGAGATAGACAAAGGCGCTTTGCCGATCTTTGTGGCCAAGGATGCTGTATTGGCGACATTCAACCCAAATAATCCCAATACCAAGCTTTTACAGCAGAGAGGACTGACGCGTGAAGAACTGTCGGGTATTTTTGTAGAGCAGAAATACAAGACATGGAAGGCAATAGATCCAGCGTTTTCGGACGACGGCATCGGTATATATGTGCGTTCGGATGCTGCCGGAGCCGCAGAAACGTGGGCCAAGTTTTTTGGGGAAAGCCAGGAAGGATTGAAGGGCGTTGGTATTTTTGGTGACCCGGGATTGGCACAAGCCATCAAGGACAACAAGTTTGCCATCGGATTCAACAATATCAATTATGTATATGATCTTAACACTTCTCATACGACGGACAACATTGCCGTGGTCCCGATAGATATCGACCGCAACGGCACCATCGACCCGGAAGAGCAGTTTTATGGTACGCTAGAGGAGCTGACAGATGCCGTAGCAACCCACAAATACCCTTCTCCCCCTTCACGTGAGCTGACCTTTGTGATCCGAAAGGACAATAATAGCCCATTGATCAAAGAATTTATCCGTTTTATTTTGGACAAGGAACAACAAGGCTATCTATTGGAAAATGGATATGTGCCACTGAATGAAGAACAACGCGCTGCCGAACTTAATAAACTAAACCTAAATTAAGTCATGAATATAAGATTGATCAAGGATTCCATTATACAGAAAGTCTCCGCTCTACTGTTGTTGCTGGCTTTGTCTGTGGTCTTATTGATTGTCTTCGGTCTAGGGTCAAAATCCCTTCCTCTGCTTCAAGATCAAAGCATCTGGGATATTCTGAGCCAAAGTGTATGGTCTCCACTCAAAGGAGATTTTGGTTTTTTACCGTTTATCATGGGTACCGTCTGGGTTACGCTGATTTCTCTATGCATAGCCGTTCCGCTCTGTATACTGGCATCGGTGTATCTGGTGGAATATGCTTCGGCTCGCCTGCGCAATTTTGTGCTGCCCTTGATGAATGTATTGGCCGCTATCCCTCCGGTGCTGTATGGGGTGTGGGGTGTTTTGTTTGTTGTTCCGATTGTGGGCGGATGGGTCGCTCCCCTATTCGGTCTGTCTGTGACGGGATATTCTGTTTTTTCAGGCGGTATCGTACTGGCCGTCATGATCTTCCCTATTATGATCAGTATTATGGTGGAGGTCTTGCAGACGATTCCGCAGGACCTAAAGTTTGCCTCCCTATCTTTAGGAGCCACAAAATGGGAAACCATTCAGAAAGTCATATTGAAAAAAGCTAAGCCGGGTATCATAGCGGCTATTGTATTGGCTATATCGAGGGCATTTGGAGAGACGATCGCTGTGCTGATGGTGTGCGGCAATATCCCGCAGGTACCCAAAAGCCTGTTTGATGCAGGGTATCCTATTCCGGCATTGATTGCAAACAACTTTGGCGAAATGATGTCCATTCCGTTGTATGATTCGGCCTTAATGTTTGCTGCACTGCTTTTGTTTGTGATTATTTTTGGGTTTAATCTTATTTCTAGATTAATATTGAACAGATTGGAGGACAAAATATAATGTCGCACGTCAACCGCAGATTACGAAAGGAAAAAATTGCCAAGATACTTATGCAATTGTCGGGGATTAGCATCACAGCTTCCCTGTTTCTGATCGTAGGGATCATATTGTACAAGGGACTGCCCTATTTGAGTTGGGAGATGATCAGCCAAACTCCGCAAGGTGGTTTCTATATCGGCAAGAGCGGTGGGATATTGAATGCTATTTTGGGTTCTTTATACTTGGCCAGTATTTCTACGGCGTTGGCCAGTATTATCGGTATCCCGATTGCCATCTATCTGAATATGTATGTCAAAAATGGTTCTTTCTTTGCCAGATCGGTCAAATTACTGTTCGACGTACTATTCGGCATACCTTCTATTGTTTACGGTGCTATTGCATTCAGTATCATGATCTGGTTAGGCATACGGGCTTCGTTGCTTGGTGGTGTCATTACCATTACCCTACTGACGATCCCTATTGTCGTACGTACGATAGACGAATTGCTAAAGACTATCCCGGTAGATTTGAAAAATGTGACAGTCTCTTTGGGAGCGACGCGATGGGAAACGGCCAAAATATTGCTGAGATATATCAAACCGGGGATTTTTACGGCGCTGTTGTTGGCATTTGGACGTGCGATCGGTGATGTGGCTGGAGTATTGTTGACCACAGGCTTTAGCGACAATCTGCCCAAATACATCGACGAACCGGCCGCTACCCTGCCCTTGGCCATATTTTTTCAGTTGAGTAGCCCTATCCCTGAGGTGCAGGGACGTGCTTATGCCTCTGCTTTAGTATTAACATTCATTATATTATTCATTGTTATATGTACACATATCCTGGCATCGAAACAGAAGAAACACAAGATATAATCCTTCCTGCTGCACCGCACATACAAATCAAGGATTTGAATGTACATATCGAAGGAAAGCATATTCTGAAGAATATTAATCTGGATATACCGAACAATTCCGTTACGTCGATCATCGGGCCGTCGGGCTGTGGCAAGACCACGTTGCTCAAAACGCTCAACCGACTGATGGACGACAGCAAGAATGTAGCGGTATCCGGTTCGGTACTGGTCAATGGCGAAGATATTTATGCCAAAGATGCGGAAGTCACACATATCCGTAAAAAGATGGGCCTGCTGTCGCAAAGACCATTTCCGCTACCCATGTCCATATTTGACAATATAGCCTATGGACCTCGTATCCATGGAGAGCGAAATAAAAAAGTCCTTGCCGAAATCGTCGAGACACAGCTCAAAAATGTGGGTCTCTGGGACGAAGTGAAAGACCGTCTGGACAGTTCGGCGACAGGCTTGTCCATCGGGCAACAACAGCGCCTTTGCCTCGCCCGTGGTTTGGCTGTACAGCCGGAGATTATCCTTGGTGACGAAAGCACATCAGCATTGGACCCTATCTCCACACAGACCATAGAGAATCTCTTGATCGAACTCAAAAAAGACTATACGATTGTATTAGTAACACACATCTTACGCCAGGCGCGTCGTGTTTCGGATTACATCCTGTTTGTTTATAATGGCGAAATCGTCGAGTTTGGAAAGACAGAGGATGTACTGCTCTATCCCAAAAACGAGATTACGCAACAATATGTCAAAGGATTTATTAGTTAAAGAAAGACTAGGCCCATTTTCAATCCAACTTGATTTTCTTGCCATAGGATAAGTTTATTTTATCAAAATATTTTTAATTTCGTTTACTAAATCGTGAGATATGGGGCTTGCTTACGTAGAATGATCTAAGCAAATAGAGTCTCATGAGCCATATTTAAAAACGAACAAAATGAAAATCCTAAAAAGAATCATTATCGTATTGCTGATTATCATTGCAATACCACTCCTTGTGGCCTTGTTTGTATCTAAAGAGTTTCATAGCGAAAGAGAAATCGTCATTGACAAGCCAAGTTGGGAGGTTTTCGATTACATCAAGTATGTCAAAAATCAAGACAATTACGGTGTTTGGCAACTGTCTGATCCTGAAGCAAAATTTAAGGAAGAAGGAACGGACGGAACCGTCGGTTATAAATACAGTTGGGATGGAAAAAAAGTAGGAAAAGGCACACAATCCATTACCAATGTGCTGCACAACGAAAAACTGGAAACCGAACTCGATTTCGGATTTGGCGAACCTGCGCAATCATATATACTTACAGAAGAGGTCTCTCCAGATCAAACAAAGGTGACGTGGGGAATTTCGGGAAAAACGCCTTATCCATGGAACTTGATGGGCTTGTTTTATGATATGGGTAAAGATTTTGAAGGTGGACTGGAAAATCTGAAAAAGATTTTAGAAGAACAGAAAAGCCCTGACGACTGGGCATTTGCCTTGAATTATTACCAGAAAACAATGGACGATCTCAAAAATAATGTTTCGGATCTAAGTGCTGGTCAGTTGCATTTCAGACCCTCTGATACTGCCTGGTCTATCAGTCAGTGCCTGGAACATATCATTCTTACCGAGGCTATGATTTTCGGAATGTTAAAAGAAAATATGAATAAACCTGTCAACCCGGAACGGAGAGCAGAAATTAAGCTTTCCGACAAAGATATCATAGCCATGGTGACGGACCGAAGCGAAAAATATAAAGCGCCGGAAATGTTGATCGGAAAAGGAAAGTATGACGATGCCAAACAAGCATTGCAGGATCTAGAAGCGCAGCGTACTGAAATTTTGTCTTTTATCAACAATACACCTTTGGAAGAGTTGCGAAATCGTGTTAGCGATTCGCCTGCAGGAGCTACGGACGCCTATCAATCACTTTTGTTTATTGCAGGCCATACGGCAAGGCATACCTTACAAATTGAAGAGATAAAAAACGCTCAAAACTTCCCTGCACAATAATATGTATGTGCAGGGAAAATTTAAATAATCCCTGCCTTCAGTAATTCTGCTTCCATTTCTTGCTGTAGTTTAAGCGCTTCTTCTCTCGCCTTTTCTGCAAAATCCTTGCCCTGCGAAGCATAGATGATGCCCCGTGTACTGTTGACCAAGAGGCCGCAATCCTTGTTCATACCGTACTGGCATACCTCCTGCAAAGAACCGCCCTGTGCGCCTACTCCCGGTACCAAAAGGAAGTGGTCGGGAGCATGTTCACGTATTTTAAGGAAAGCTTCGCCACGTGTGGCTCCGACGACATACATTAGATTTTCCGGTTTGCTCCAGGTATTAACCTTATCGATGACTTCTTCAAACAGTTGTTTATCTGCCTTATTGGCGAAGTTTTGAAAATCCTTGCTTCCTTCGTTGGAAGTCAACGCCAATACAATAGCCCATTTTCCCTCGAAATCCAAAAATGGCGTGACCGAATCCCGTCCCATATAAGGAGCTATCGTAATCGAGTCAAAGCTCATGCCCGACAAAGTCTGGTCAAAGAATGCCTGTGCATACATCTTGGACGTATTGCCGATATCGCCTCTCTTGGCATCAGCTATGCTGAAACATGATTTGGGCAAGGCCTGCCATGTTTTTTGCAGAGATTTCCAGCCACTGACGCCATAGCTCTCGTAAAATGCTATATTGGGTTTATAGGCCACGCATAGATCTTCGGTCGCGTCGATAATGGCTTTGTTGAACGTAAATATAGGATCCTCTTCGGCGAGTAGATGCTCCGGAATCTTGGTGATATCGGTATCCAATCCCACACACAAAAAGGATTTCTTCTCTTTTATCTGCTGTATCAGCTCTTGTCTAGTCATTATTGCTCTTACTGATTGATAAGGTTTTGTATAAAGTCTTCTACAGATTTTGTTGAGAAATCATACATGCCTTCTTGTTTGGCAGCCAATTTTCCCGTCTTGTCCAAAATCACCGTTGTAGGGATAGCTCCACCCAACCAATCCTGTGGGATATCACCTTCGGGATAATAGATGGGGAGCGATAGATTCTGGTCAGCCAGAAACTTCTTTGTACCTTCTACATCATGCTCTATTTCGACGATCAGAAAAACAATGTTTTCATTGGTTTTAAACTTGTCGTACAATGCTTGTATAGAGGGCATCTCCTTGCGGCAAGGTGGGCACCAGGTCGCCCAAAAATTGATGAAAACTACTTTTCCTTTTAATTCTGCCGTATTGACGGGGTTTCCTGCTTCATCTTTGAACCGGGCTGATACCGTAATTTCTTCGTTATCGGTATTTTTAATATCTTCTTTTATAGTGTCTTGTGCTATACCATCGACAGCATCTCTTGATATTTTGTTTGTAGAGCTGTTTGTACAAGCAGCCAGAAAATATCCTATGGCACACAGAGCGATTAGTTTTTGTATGGTTTTCATTTTTTTACGTGTCAAATTTTTCCAATTGTTTCAGTAAGGTAGCAAAATCTTTTGGATATTCGGCTTCGAAAGCATAATGTTTGCCATCGATGGCAAATTCTACAGACCTGGAGTGGAGCGCAAAGCGCTTCATGATCGGCATCTCCTCCTCGCCTTTGGACATGGTAAATCCACGTTTTTTGATTTGGGACAGATAGACAGGCTTGCCTCTGTACATCGTGTCTCCTACTATTGCCGCGCGCTGCGTAGCCAGATGTATACGTATCTGGTGCATACGACCCGTAATAGGTTTGCATTCGACCAATGTATAATGCTTGAAATAACGCATACTGTTGAAGATCGTCTCTGCGGGTTTTCCGTTTGCACGATCTATACTGACATTCTTGTTTCCCTGGTTCAATATAGGAAGGTCCACTTTTAGGTTTTCGAATACATGTGTACCCTCTATGATGGCGTGATAAATCTTGTTTACCCTCCTTTTTTCAAACTCTATCGAAACCAACCGGTATGTTTCGGGATTTTTGGCAATGAGCAGGACACCAGAGGTATCCTTGTCCAAGCGGTGACATACCTGTGCATCGGCATGATATTTCTTGGCCAGTCGTAAGATATTGATCTCCCCTCCTTCCCTTTGGTCTAGTGAAGCAACGAAGGGAGGCTTGTTTATGACGATTAAATTGTCATCTTCGTGGATAATCAGTTCGTTGAATTTTGGAAACTTGAATGCACGGACTTCGTTTTGAATCATAGTGCAAAAATAGCAAAACCCAAATGAAATCCATACAACAATAGTAGCGCATATTCTTAGTAGGTTTACTTATGTAGGGGCAAATGATAATTTGTCCGTTATTTGGGCGAAAGATTTTTCGCCCCTACAACATTGATAAGATTTATTCCTATTTTTGCAGTAAAACAAAAAACTATGTCGGTAAATAAAATTATCAAGCGCGTCACCACCTCCACCATCAAGGATATGAAACTTCGTGGTGAAAAGATAAGCATGTTGACCGGGTACGATTTTTCCACTGCAAGAGCCCTTGACGAAGGAGGTATCGATGTCATATTGGTAGGTGACTCTGCAGCCAATGTTTTTGCAGGATATGAAACCACTTTACCGATGTCCCTGGACCACATGATCTACCATGCTTCGGCTGTCAGTCGTGCCACAAAAAGAGCCATGGTACTCGTCGATCTGCCTTTCGGAACCTATCAGGGATCGACCGAAAAAGCCTATGAAGCTGCTGTCAGAATGATGAAGGAATCGGGAGCACATGCCCTTAAAATGGAAGGTGGTATAGAAATCATCGACAATATCAAAAAAATAGTTCGCGCCGGGATTCCGGTCTGCGGACATTTAGGATTGACCCCACAGTCCATCTACCAATTTGGAGATTTTGGCGTGCGGGCTAAGGAAGAAGCCGAGGCGAGCAAGCTAAAATCGGATGCTCTCGCGTTGCAGGATGCAGGATGCTTTGCCATTGTATTGGAAAAAATACCGGCAAAACTGGCTACAGAAGTCAGTCAAAGCCTGCATATTCCAACTATTGGTATAGGTGCCGGTAATGGTTGCGATGGACAGGTATTGGTCGTCAATGATATGCTGGGCTTGACAAAAGACTTCAAACCAAAATTTCTGCGACAGTACCTGCATCTGTTTGACGATATCGCCAAAGCTACAGCACAGTATGTAGCTGATGTCAAAGCACTGGACTATCCCAACGAAAACGAACAATATTAGTATTACAGCGTGTTCAAGGTTATTTTCATAGCTGCCCTATTAGGTATACTGATCTTTTTCATTGTCAGAAGGCTCGGCTTTGTCAGCAGTCGTCCGACCACATATTTACATGCCTCCGATTGGCTGGAAGTCAGGATAGATACCAGGACATTGAAAAGAGCGGTACGGCAGACCTTATTTTCTGTAGGCATTGGCTTTGTCCTACTGATCCTCATCCTGTTGGTGACGGCAAAATTCAAGATAGCTTTACTCTTATTGCCCATCAGTCTGTATCTGATTGGACAATATTTCATCCTATTCAACCACATCAAGGCTAACAGACGACAGCAGATTTTTTTCAATCCCAAATCGAATGAAGTTGAAATACAGTCATCAAAAGGACAAAAAGAATTTTCATTCAATTTGAATAGAGACGTTAGCAATCTGAGAGAAATCAGGGCTGTGCAAAAAAACAATGGACTGTTGCTGGGATACTATGAGATGAAAACCATGCAGGGCAAACTGTTCATCTCGTATTTACTTGAAGAAAATGAACAAAATAAGCTTTTTTTTGATCGATTGCAGTTGTTTCCAAGAGAAATGGAAACCAAGTTATTTCCTATCATATAATATTTTGATATATTTCCTCTATAAAATAGGCTTTCAAAGGTAGAGGAGAATTACATAAATCCATTTTATATGCGGTCTCAACTATATTGCATATAAAAATGAATTTATGTAAGTTTGGTCAGATTAGAACAAACGACTATTAATTTGTCTTTATGAGATACACCCTCCCCCTACTCTTTTCTGCAATCGTATTGACTATGGTGTCTTGTCAAAGGACACAGCCCCAAAATGTTGATGCAGAAGATAAAGCAAAACAAGATTCCATAGAACGAGTGCGGAAAGCCGAAGAAGAGGAACGGAAGCGTCCCCGTACGGCGGACGATATTGTTCTGGCCAAAGACTTGTTATTTGAAAAATACACATTAGAGGACAAATACGAATACAAAGATACTTTTAGGGTTTTTCAATGGGACAAGATAAAAGAACGGTTGGCCTACATCGAAAATTTCCAACGAGAACACAACGATTATGGCATTATCGTCAATTACAAAAATAAAAATGGAGAAGCTCCCACGGTAGCCAATTTCAAAAGAAATGCCTACAAAAGAGTGTCCGATACCTTAGGCACGGAACGCTATCAATCTGCTCCCCTTTATAAAGAGGGAGAGACAAAACTCCCTACGATCTATGCAAGGGATGGCTCTCTGGTCAAGTATCTTTCGGCCGACACCTTGGCTATGGTCAAGATAAAGGGACTGACAAATTTTGAAGGTGAGTGGGATATCCCCAAGCGCTATGTGAAACCCATCGGCGATACTGCTACCTTCAGACATGTCGTCGTCGTCGATGTGACCAATCAGAATATATGTGCCTTGGAACATGCCGACAATGGCTGGATCGTACGCAGTATGAACCCGGCGACTACGGGTAGACATGCACCACCCTATGCCATGGAGACGCCCACAGGTATCTTTGTGCTACAAGAGCAGAAAACCAAAATGTTCTATTATAGGGATGGTACGACCAGTATCGAAGGATTTGCACCTTGGGCCAGTAGATTTACCAATGGCGCATATATCCACGGTGTACCTGTCAATAATCCCAAAGGACAGATCGTAGAGTACAGTTGGAGCCTGGGGACGACCCCTCGTTCGCACATGTGCGTGCGCAATGCTTCTTCCCACGCCAAGTTTGTGTACGATTGGATCAAGCCGGGATTGTCGTTGGTGATTGTCATTGATTGATCCGGTAGAGACGTAAGATCTAGAATGTTTATGAAAAGTAGACATCTCGATAGTCGGGAGGCCAGCATAAGGTAGAGACATAAGATCTTACGTCTACGAAAACATATATAAACCAATAATTAACATTATTTAACACTTTTGTAAGCCCTTGATAGCGACCTTTGTATGTGGAAAAGAAAAGTGTGCTTATGAAAAATTTTTTTATTGTGATGGTTTTAATGTGTGCCGCAGGATTTTACACCATCTTTAGCCAACCTATCCAAAATCCAATTCCTTCAGAAAAATTAACGTTAAAAGTAGATTCTATAGTCAATGACAGTTCAGTCATTGAAAAACTGTACCATCGTATCGCTTTGGAAGGCAAGTTGAAATATGAGGTCTTCGAAATGGCGATGCAGGGGTTTGAGAATTTATCGTTGCGGAATAAAGATATTATTACCATTATTGATTTTACGCTTCCCTCGACTGAAAAGAGAATGTGTGTCATTGATCTCAAAAACCAAAAGCTGTTGTACCACACGATCGTATCGCATGGGCGCAATAGCGGAGAGAAATATGCGACTTCTTTTTCCAATAGACATGGCTCTTTCCAGAGTTCGTTGGGCTTTTATGTAACTGAAAAGACCTATTTTGGTGGAAATGGCTATTCTTTAGTCATCAATGGTATGGAGAAAGGCATCAACGACCAGGCAAAGGCACGTGCCGTAGTCATACATGGGGCCGACTATTGCAGCCAACGTATCATTAACGCTACGGGACGCTTGGGAAGAAGTTATGGTTGCCCAGCTCTACCCCGTGAAGTGACAAAACCTATCATCAATACCATCAAGAACGGTACGGGATTGTTTATCTATGCGGACAATCCCGAATATATGGCCACATCCAAAATTCTGAAAAGCAACGAGACCATGCTAGCACAACGGGAACTTCCAGATATTCCGGAGGGTGGCGCGATCCTCAATTAAAATCAAGAACAATATTAACGTTTTAGTGTTTTTATAATTAGAGAGACTTCCGGGGTTTTCGAAAACCCCGGAAGTCTTTTTTCTATATAATGTCATTGTTTTTTGAATTAAATTCTAAAATTTAACAAAATATTTGAATAATATTCTAAATATTGTTATAATTGCAGAATTATGAAAAAAGTAGACATTAATTTAGATCACATAGATTACCAGATTTTGCGTATCATGCAGGACAATGCCCGTACCAACAATGCGGATATTGCCCGCGAATTGGGTATGGCACCTTCGGCTATCCTCGAACGTGTAAAAAAATTGGAACAAAAAGAAGTTATCCTGGCGTATCAAGCCAAGATAAACCCACAGGCGCTGGAGCAGACACTCCTCTCATTTATCTTTATCAAGACCTCCGATATCATCGGAGAGCAGCGGATTGCTTATTTATTGGCTGATATTCCTGAGGTGCAGGAAGTGCACGACATTGCCGGCGACGATGGTTACCTTATCAAGGTAAGGACCAGCGATGCCGCAGGGTTGGTAGATCTTATGCGCAATACCTTGGGAAAAATAGAAGGTATCCTATCTACACGGACTACGATTGTATTGGAAACCGTCAAAGAAAGTCAAAAGTTAGTCATCCCGTCGAAAGAGTAAAAATGTCATCAAATAAATCCACATTAGTCAGTATCTTATTGGCCTACCTCGTCGTATATATCGTGTGGGGGTCGACCTTTTTTTTTATAGAAAAAGCGTTGCGCTCGTTTCCACCCTTTGTATTGGGCTCGATTAGGTTTGTCATCGCGGGGACACTGCTGATGGGGTATTGTGCCCTCAAAGGCTACCATTTGTTCAGCCGTAGGGATATCCGTCAAGCTATTTTTATAGGTTTTCTCCTGCTGTTTGTGGATATGGCTTCAATTATATGGGCGGAGCAATATATCTCCAGCGGAATAGTGTCTATACTATCTGCCGCAACGGCCATTTGGTTTATCTTGTTTGATAAACCCAAATGGAAAGAAAATTTTTCCAGTGCCCCTATTGTTTTGGGACTTCTACTCGGCTTTTCGGGTGTTGTACTGCTGTTTGCTGAACAGGTCTTCGGTCATGAGCATAACAATGGCAATAGGCAAAGCCTCATCGCTATGGGAGTCATGATATTGGGAACAATAGGTTGGACGGTCGGATCACTCTTTTCCAAGTATATGCAGGAAAAGAATAAGGTCACTGTGAAGAAACAAGAAAAATCCCTCAATGTCATCGTCAAAACAGCTTGGCAAATGGTCACTGCCGGTGTGGCTTTTACGGTTACAGCGACGTTGAATGGTGAGTACCGCGATTTTGACTTTGGTCGGGTGTATACAGCAGACTGGTTCGCAATGGCCTATTTGATCGTGATGGGTTCTATTTTGGCATTTAGCTGTTATATATGGCTATTGCAGGTGCGTCCTGCTACCGAGGTCAGTACCTATGCCTATATCAATCCTATTGTCGCCTTGGTATTGGTTCATTATTTTACCGATCACCAGGTGACCACGCTTCAAATCACAGGGCTGTTCGTGGTGCTGTTGTCCGTTTTGCTGATGAATTGGAATCTGTATAAAGACAATAGAACTTTTCGAATCATACGTGCTAGGAAGAAACTAAAACGACTGAAGCACATGGCTCCAAAAAGCAGTATCCCACGTATTATAGAAGTCGCCGATTTCCAGGACGGGGAAGAAAAAAAAGAACGGAAAAAAGCGCTACAGGATTGACGTGAGAGCAAACAAACCAAGGCTTATTTTAGCACGATGCTCGCCCTGCCCATAATGGCATTGTCAGCATAGAGGAGAACGGTATATGCTCCCTTTTTGAATCCACGGTTGCTGTTGTTCCACACAAATACATATTCTTCTCCATTATTTGTGAAGTCGATTTGTTCTTTGAAAGTATACTGAAGTTGGTCGTTATTGACCAAGAAGATATTTTCGCTATTGGCGATGAGATTTCCATTGGGATCTACGACACGTACGTACACCTCTTTGTTTCCTTTTTCAGCCAAAGGATTGTCTGCCACCGAAAAATGGATATGTAGCTCATCCACACGTTTGGCTTTCATTTCGATTTCTTTACTACCCCTACGTTTGAGCTCGACACCGTTGATCAACATGTTGGACACCTTAATGGAAGAAGCCATGCCTACTTTTTCCTTCAACAACTTATTGTGCTGTTCCAGGGATTGGACTTTGTCTGTTTGTTGATGTACGGTCTGGCTCAAGACCTGGTTTTCTTTCTGCAAAATCTCGTTTTGAAGATTCAATTCTTCAATCTTGCTCTTCAAAGCAGCGACATCCTCTTTTAATGTTCTGACCTGTGTGCGCAGAGAAGACAGTCTATCTTCGGATAGATTGATGTCTTCCAGGTTTAAACGCAGGTTATCGATGCCTTGTCTGGCCCGTTGTTCTCCCTGCACGACTTCATCCGAATTGATCAGACTTCCCTCACGTTGGATATTGTCCAATTCAGCTTCTATCCTATCGATTTCGATTTGCAGATTTTCTTTTTGAAGTGCTATAGTATACAGTTTCTCGCCGGAAGATTTGAATTTGACGTAAAAATAAACATTCGTCATGAGTAAAGTGACGATAGCAATAACAAAGAAATACATCTTAGCACTGTCCTTTTTCTTTACTTGTATATCGCTTTTGTTTTCCTTACTAGTCTGTACTTCCATTTCCTAAAAACTAAATTGTTCCAATAGTACTCTTAATTTTGTAACATTGCTATAACAAAAACTATTCCAAAGCAAGGGCTGCTATTCAAAATAATTCAAAATATCAAATCCCCCAGCTTTTAAATACTGTTCTTTACGCATGAGCTTTAGGTCAGAGGCGACCATCTCGGCGATAAGTTGCTGTAAATTGTATTTAGGTCTCCAACCCAATTTTTGTTGCGCCTTGCTTGGATCTCCGATCAGTAGGTCCACCTCGGTCGGTCGGTAATAGGCCGGGTCTACCTTGACCACGGTCTGTCCCAATTTGACATTGTTGGGGTCGATACCATGCAGACGTAGTTTTTCGTCCTCTCTGTCGATGATGACGCCTTTCTCCTTCTCTCCCTTGCCGCTGAATTCTACTTCGATGCCGAGTTCGGCAAAGCTCAGGCGTACAAAATCACGAACGGTAGTGGTCACCCCTGTGGCAATCACGAAATCCTCTGCTTTTTCCTGTTGAAGGATCAACCACATGGCCTCTACATAATCTTTGGCGTGTCCCCAGTCACGTTGGGCAGACAAGTTACCTAAAAATACTTTGCTTTGCAAGCCCAGAGCGATCTTGGCTACGGCGCGGGTGATTTTTCGGGTTACGAAGGTCTCCCCCCTTATGGGACTTTCGTGGTTGAAAAGGATGCCATTGCAGGCATACATGTTGTATGCTTCGCGATAATTGACTGTTATCCAATAGCCGTATAGTTTGGCTACAGCATATGGGCTTCTCGGATAGAAAGGAGTATTCTCACTTTGTGGGACTTCCTGTACCAATCCGTATAGCTCGGAGGTAGATGCCTGGTAGACCCTTGTCTTTTGCCCCATGTCCAATAGCCTCACGGCTTCCAATATACGCAAAGCTCCCAAAGCATCGGCATTGGCTGTGTATTCGGGGGTATCAAAACTGACCTTTACATGGGATTGGGCCGCCAGATTATAGATCTCGTCTGGCTGTGTTTCCTGGATAATACGGATGAGGTTGGTTGAATCGGTCAAATCGCCAAAGTGTAAGATAAAATTGCGGTTATCCAAATGTGGATCTTGATACAGGTGGTCTATCCGGTCTGTATTAAAGAGTGAACTCCGGCGTTTGAGGCCATGTACTTTGTACCCTTTTTTTAATAAAAATTCAGCTAGATACGCACCATCCTGCCCGGTAATTCCTGTGATGAGAGCTACTTTTTGACCTGTTGATTCATTCATGGTACAATAATATCCAAAAAATCGGATATTTTGGATATTATTTAAGGTGAAAGAGATAATTTTGGATACGGATGTAGAGACGTCGCAACATGTCTCGGCAGGACGAGAGATGCGACGTCTCTATCAAAGTGTTTATCCGGCCGCTGCGATAGCCTCGTCATAATTAGGTTCTTCGGTGACCTCAGCTACCTGCTCGGTGTAGACCACCTTTCCAGCCTCGTCTATGACGACTACGGCACGGCTTAGCAAGCCTTCCAACGGGCCATCGACAAATTTGACACCGTAAGCATCCGAAAAGCTAGCATCTTTGTATTCGGAGAGCGTGACGACATTTTCCAATCCTTCGGCGGCGCAGAACCTTCCCTGTGCGAATGGAAGGTCTCTGGAAATACAAAGTACGACTGTATTTTCCAATTGAGAAGCCTTTTGGTTGAATGCACGTACAGACGCTGCGCATGTCCCCGTATCTACGCTGGGAAATATATTCAACACCACTTTCTTTCCACTGAAATCGGAAAGGGATTTTTGGGATAGATCTCCCGCTGTCAAAGAAAATCCTGGTGCTTCTGAACCTACTTGCGGTAGGCTACCTTTTGTATGTACTGCTGTTCCTTTAAATGTTACTTGACTCATAGTATTTTGTATTTGATTAAACTCTGTAAGTTAACAAATAAAAACGGTTTATGTTGGATTCTATTTAAATTTTATACGAAAAGCCTTTCGGATTTTTCCCGAAAGGCTTTTCGTATATAAAAACTCTCTTACAGTTTGCTATTGATATCAATAGCATTCAGCTCTTGGAAAGCTTGTTTCAACCGTGCGACGAAGGCTTCTTCTCCTTTGCGCAACCATACGCGAGGATCGTAATATTTCTTATTTGGAGAATCCGCTCCTTCCGGATTGCCGATCTGTGCTTGCAGGTAATCGCGATGTTGGGCCTCGTAGCCACGTACACCATCCCAGAAAGCCCATTGCATATCCGTATCGATGTTCATCTTGATAGCACCGTACGAAATAGCTTCGGTGATTTCTTCCGGTGAAGAACCGGATCCACCGTGGAATACAAAATTAACAGGTTTTTCAACTGTGAGATTAAATTTTTCACGAATATACTGTTGCGAATTGTGCAAGATGACAGGCTGCAATTTGACATTACCCGGTTTATATACGCCGTGCACATTCCCAAAGGCTGCGGCTACCGTAAATTTGTCGGAAACTTTAGACAACTCTTCATAGGCATAAGCCACCTCTTCGGGCTGTGTGTACAGTTTTGAACTATCCACATCCGAATTGTCCACGCCATCTTCTTCTCCTCCGGTCACACCGAGTTCGATCTCCACAGTCATGCCGAGAGGTTTCATGCGAGCAAGATATTTGGCCGAAATCTCGATATTCTCTTCGATAGGTTCTTCGGAAAGATCCAACATGTGTGAAGAAAATAATGGTTTGCCGTGTTGTGCGAAGAATTTCTCTCCGGCATCCAAAAGGCCATCGATCCAAGGCAATAACTTTTTGGCCGCATGGTCCGTGTGCAGAATCACAGCCACTCCATAATGCTCGGCCAGCAAATGTACATGTTGGGCTGCTGATACCGCTCCCAATATACAGGCTTTCAGACCATCGTTGTTCAATGATTTTCCGGCATAAAACTGGGCTCCCCCATTGGACAATTGAATGATAACCGGTGAGTTTACCGCTTTGGCAGTTTCCATGACGGCATTGATGGAATTGGTTCCGATAACGTTTACCGCAGGTAAAGCAAACTTATGCTTTTTAGCAATCTCAAACAGTTCCTGTACCTGGTCTCCCGTTAATACACCTTTAAAATCTTTTAGGCTCATGTGTAATATTTTGTTTAAATCTTTTTGACGATATAAAGGTAATAAAATTTTAAACGCAAAAAAAGTAATAGTGTAAAGATTACACTAAGTAAAAAAAGAATACGTGTCTATCCTATTCATGACGTTAACTCGAAAAATCAAACTCATTTTGACTATTATCGATTATATTGATAACTTTATGCTGTTATATTTGTTTGATTAGATATGTTACACATTTACGGAATAAAAAACTGCAATACAGTGAAGAAAGCCCTGGATTGGCTGGAAGAAAACAAACTGGCGTACACTTTTCATGATTTCAAGAAAGAACCTGCTACCCTGGCAAAATTGAAAGAATGGGGCAAAAGTGTAGGTTGGGAAGCCTTGGTCAACAAGAAAGGAACGACTTGGCGGAAGCTTTCGCCTGAACAGCAGGCCAAGGTAGTGGATGCTTCATCTGCCTACACCGTTTTGTTGGACAACAACAGTATGATCAAACGCCCCGTGATCGAACTTGACAATGAAATCATCCTGGGATTTGACGAATCGAACTATACATCACAATTGTTAAAATAATGATCCGTACTCTTTTATATTTAAAATCCTGTATCTTTCTTTTTGTTGCCCTGTGGGCGACTGCGGCATTTGCCCAGCAAAGCAGTAGCTACAACTATAGCGAGGCCTTTGGCCCTGGCTTTTATACGAGCAATGGCACAGCCTATCGCTCGGCTAGTGGGAGACCCGGACCTCAGTATTGGCAGAATGCGGCCAGCTATACGATCAAGGCACGCTTGGACGACAAGCAAGATCGCATCTATGGATCTGTACAGATCGATTATACAAACAATAGTCCCGAAGATCTGGCGTATATTTGGTTGCAGCTGGATCAAAATCTCTTCACTCCTCAATCCATTGGGCAAGCGACTATACCGTTGGAAGAGAGTCGTTATGGAGATTCGGAAAATGTCTTTCAAGGAGGTTACAAATTGTCCAATCTGAAAGTCAACCAATCCTCCGACATCAAATCGCAAATATCCGATACACGCATGCGTATCGATATACCCTCTCCTATCCAAGCAAAAGGCGGAAAAGCCACTTTGTCCATGGACTTTGAATTTTCCATCCCAACGTATGGAGCCGATAGAACAGGCATATTGCATACGCAAAATGGAAAGATATATTCTATTGCACAGTGGTATCCTCGGCTAGCGGTGTTTGACGATATACTGGGTTGGAATACTACACCTTATACCGGCCCGGGCGAATTTTATCTTGAATACGGAGATTACCAGGTCGAAATTACCGCTCCTGCCTCGCATATCGTGGTCCTGGGCGGCGAACTCCTTAATCCGCAAGAGGTATGGACAGCGCAGCAACTGGAGCGCTACAAGCAGGCACAACAGTCCAACCAGACCGTCATGATCCGTAGTGAAGCAGAAGTCTTACAAAAAGCCTCGCGGCCTGCCAAAGAGCAGCTGACCTGGAAATACAGCCTCAAAAATGCCCGTGACATAGCTTGGGCCTCCTCTCCTGCTTTTATTGTCGATGGCGCCAAGATCAACCTGCCTTCCGGCAAGTCTGCGCTAGCCCTATCAGCTTACCCCAAAGAGAGCAACGGTGGAAACGCGTGGGAACGTTCGACCGAATACACCAAGGCATCTATCGAACATTATTCCAAAAAATGGTATGAGTACCCCTATCCCGTAGCGGTCAATGTGGCTTCCAATGTCGGAGGAATGGAATACCCGGCTATATCTTTCTGCGGCCACAAAGCCAAAGCCGCCAACCTATGGGGCGTGACCGATCATGAATTCGGGCACAACTGGTTTCCGATGATCGTAGGTAGTAACGAACGCCTGCACGGGTGGATGGACGAAGGGTTCAATACGTTCATCAACGATATTTCCACCGAGGTATTTAATAAAGGCGAATACCATTTGAAATACGGGAAGAAGAACAGCCGTACACAAATGTTGTTTCACCCTGCCCTCGAACCTGTCATGAATAGCCCACAGACCATGCGCGAACGCAATATCGGCCTATTGGTATATTACAAACCTGCCTATGCCCTGCATTTGCTGAGGGATGAGATCATAGGCCGGGAGAGATTTGATGCCGCTTTTAAAAAATATATCGAGTATTGGGCCTTCAAGCATCCTGCGCCCCAGGATTTTTTTAGGACTATTGAAAATGAAACAGGTGAAAATCTGAGTTGGTTTTGGCGGGGCATGTTCCAGCACAACTGGCAGATGGACCAGGCCATATCTGAAGTGCGCTATGTGCAGATGGATCCCAGCAAAGGTGCACACATTACCGTGCAAAACCTTGGAAAGCTGCCTATGCCTATAGTGGTAGAAGCTACCACCGAATCGGGTAAGCGCATCTCGGTAAAGCTTCCTGTAGAAGTATGGGAACGCAATACCTCCTGGACCTTTAAGCTGGATTCCCAGGAAAAATTGACACAAGTGAAATTAGATCCTCGGGATGTGTATCCCGACATCAATCCGGAAAACAATGTTTGGAAAGCAAAATAAGATGAAAAGACGTTATTTATATAGTTATATCCTGTTCTTGTTGGGGGTATGTGGTGGTTCGATTGTCAACGCACAGGACTTTCGGGGAATCGTGTATGAGCTGGAAAGCAGTAGTCCTCTCTGGAACGTGACCGTCAAGAATCTGCGTACACAGGAAGAAGCCAATACAAATAGAGAAGGTCAGTTCAATATCAAGGCCGAGCTCAACGATTATCTGACATTTACCCTGCCGGGCTATCTGACCGATACCATATTTATCTATGAAGAAGGCGTACGCCGTGTATATATGCTTCGGGACGAAGAGAGTATTGCTCTGGACGAAATATTGGTGAAGAGAATGACCGATAGCAGATTGGCCATAGAGATTGCCAAGGCGCAGAATGAAGGAAAGTCCGTAGAGGCCAGTCAGCAGCGAGGTGGTCTGCGGATATCCCCCTCCAGGGTGTTTGGCCGAAAAGCAAAGCAGGCCCGTTCAAAACTGGCCTTATTGCTCGAAGAACAAAATAATAGAAAAGTAGACCGGATATTTACCCCTCGTCTTATCGCCTCTATCGTGACACTCAACGAAGAAGAGCTTGCCCTGTTTAGGGAACGGTTTAGACCCGAACTGAAATTTGCCGAAACAGCCTCGCCCGAAGATATGCGGCTCTACATCCTAGACTCTTATAAAAAGTTTAAAGAGGAAAAATAGGGTATTTTAAATTAGCTCTTGTTTTTTACAAGTTTTCTATGTAGATTTAAACACCTACTTATGAAATCATGAAACAGCTTATCCTTGTGGACAGTGTGAACATCGGAGATTTTTTATTCCAGGGATACATATTGGAGGAGGACTGTAAAAAGTACGTCGCTTATGGTATTTTTGTAGATACCATCAAGAATCCCTTGGTCTGCTTCAGACGAAATGGCGAAAACACCATAGGTCTGTCTATTGACGAAGCCTTGGTAGAGTATATAAGTAAAAAGAGTGCGGCGTCCATAGATCAGCGAGAACAGTACTTTAATGCTTTCTTGACTTTTGTCGTAGAAAGCGAAAAAAAAGCAGCTTATATGGCTTTTAAAGGCCGGAAAATGGAATACTTATCCAACAGTAAATACCTCGTCCAAATGCGTAATGTGTACCTCGGGCACACCGATAGTGTACAGTAAAATCTAGGATAAAATATAAGAGCCTGTTTAAAATTTTATCATACAATTTTAAACAGGCTCTCAAAATTAGTCAGGTACTCAATCTTTAAGCAAGAGCTCCATTAATTTTTCGGCAGCCACTACACTTTTCTTCTTTAGAAGCTCTCTCGAAGTTTTATCACCGATCTCATAGGTTACAGCCTCCGTCTTGAACGCTCTATGAAACCATGCTTTAGATGTGACTTGCTTGACCCGGTAGTTGGACTCCTCTTTTATGGTATCTTCCGGTATCCCATGTTGAAAAGCAGCAATCCAATCTTTCATCAAACCAGCCTTATGATTGGACTCATCCTCACCATTCGTGTATAGCACATCAAAAAAAGTAGAATGGAAGTCTATTGCAAAATGAATCTGGGCGTCTTGTGTATGTACTTTATTGGTGAGATATTCTTTAAAAGCCCTTGTTTCGGGCTGTTTAAATTCTACCCAATCCCTGTTCATATCTACTCCTGCCATATTGTGCCGCCAATGTCCTTCTTCCCTTCCATCGGGATTGAGCATGGGAACGATTACTATTTCGTATTCTTTTCTGAACTGCTTGGCTTGTTCGGTCGGAGACAGCAATACCTCCACAAAATGCCGCAAGGCCAAGTGACCGGTACTTTCTGGTGGATGTTGGCCTCCGATGATCACAATCATTTTCTTTCCATCACTTCCTTTTGTATTGACCGCAAAGATCGGTCTGTTGAGCAGGCTATATCCCACGAGATCCTTCTCTGCATCAGCCGATTCCGTCAAATGGTCAAGCCAGCTGTTGGTTTCGGCGACGGTCATTATTTCCTGCCCTGCAACTGTAAGCGTATCCGTAGATATACTCACCTTAAAAGTAGCGTTCTTTTTCTTCTCGTCCAATGACACCATATTGACCGTATCCCAATGCTGACCGTCATGGCTCAGCTTAGGCATATACCTGTGCCTTGTCGTAGGGTAAAAAAGTTGTATATAGATATCACGTACTTCCTGGGACCAAACTTTAAACGCATACCAGGGACTTCGATTGATCGGCGTGTTTTCGGGTTCGACGGTGACGACAAAGGTACTGTCATTCAACTGTGACACCCCGTTGTATCTTGCCGATGAAAATTTATTGCTGAAACCGATTTTTCCGTTGTCAAAACTATACTCTCTTCTCTCTTGGAATGTTACACGAATGAGGCTCGAATCGACAGGAACAGATTGGGTTTGCACCGCTGACTGGGAGTAAGATAAAGATGTACACACCGTCATCAAAAAGATACTACCCAGCATTATTCTTCTATAAATGCGCATGAATAACTGTTTTAGTTTTTTAAATCGGATACAAGTTTAATAAAATTTAACCTTATTATTCATAAAAAACTCTATTCTAGATTCGCAACGTCTACGTTGTATATGTCTATGGGGCTCAATGAAACGTAGATAGGTTAAAAAGAAATGGTGTTTTGAAAAAATATCATATTGAATGTCAAAAACTTATTAATTAAAACATACAAAAAACTATTTTCGATTACCACTTTTCCTCATGCCATTGTCTTTATAGCGAATACCAATATAACAAGGGAAATAACCAATGGTAAACGAGGAATTTCGGCTTTTCTTGTTACTTTGGTATGGGCTAAACAATATTAAGACATAAATCAATATTATTCACTATTTTACAGCTAATTATAAAAATAAATCCGAAAATATGGGGATATATCAGATAAAAGAGAATCCGGAAGTTTATGATGCTATTGTAGTAGGATCTGGTGCGGGAGGTGGTATGGCGGGTTATATCCTAGCTCATGCAGGATTAAACGTATTGATGTTGGAAGCAGGTCCGTTTTTTGATCCTGCGAAAGACGCCTTGCAGATGCGATGGCCTTGGGAGTCCCCTCGTAGAGGAGCTTCAACAACCCGTCCCTTTGGGGATTTTGATGCGGCCTATGGTGGTTGGGAAATTGAGGGTGAACCTTATACCACTGTACAGGGAACAGAATTTGAATGGTTTCGTGCCCGTATGCTCGGCGGTAGAACTAACCACTGGGGCCGTATCTCCTTGCGCATGGGACCGGATGATTTCAAACCTACGGACGGTGTGACGGATGCGTGGCCGATTACTTATGAAGAAGTCAAACCGTTCTACGACCGAGTAGACCGCATGATCGGTATCTACGGCACGGTCGAGGGTATTCGCAACGAACCGGACGGTATCTTTATGAAACCACCAAAACCTCGTTTGGCCGAACTGTATATCGCCAAGGGAGCAGAAAAAGCGGGTGTACCCGTCATCGCCGGTCGGGGATCTGTATTGACAGAGGCCTCTCCGGAAATCAAAGGACGAGGAACGTGCTTTTACTGTGGGCAATGTGGAAGGTCATGTAAGGTCTATGGTGATTTTTCGTCTTCTTCCTGCCTCGTCATGCCTGCCATGAAAACAGGTAATCTAAAAGTGATCGACAATGCGATGGTGCGTGAGGTGCTGACCAACGACGAAGGATTGGCCGTGGGTGTGTCGTACGTAGATACCAAGAGCTTGCAGGAATATGCAGTCAAAGGAAAGACCGTCATTCTCGGAGCGAGCGCTTGCGAAAGTGCCCGTATTATGCTGAATTCCCAATCTGCGGCACATCCCGGGGGACTGGGCAATAGCAGCGGTCTGGTCGGAAGATACCTGCACGATTCTACCGGATCGGATGCTTGGGGTTTCCTACCTCAATTGTTGGATCGTAAGCGTTTTAACGAGGATGGCGTAGGCCCCGTTCATATCTATTCCCCTTGGTGGAAAGACAACAAAAACTTGGCTTTTCCGAGAGGTTACCATATTGAGTACGGTGGAGGCATGCATATGCCTGGCTATGGATTCTTGAATTGGGTTCCGGAGTCTATTGGAGCTGTACCGGGCAGGAATGGGGAGAAAAGAGATTCGGGAGGATACGGCGCATTGCTCAAACAAGACTATCGCCGTTTCTATGGAGCGTCCATAGGGATGTCTGGTCGGGGAACAGCTATGGCCCGCAAAGACAATTACTGCGAGATCGATCCGACACGTGTGGACAAGTTTGGTATCCCTGTGTTGCGTTTCCACTACAAGTGGTCAAACGAAGAGATACTACAAGCAAAGCACATGCAGGATACTTTCCAATCGATCTTGCACGAGATGGGTGCTGTCGTGTTGTCAGGTGTGCAAGGGCCGGAAACACTCTATGGATTGGCTGCACCCGGTAAGATCATCCATGAGGGCGGCACGACCCGTATGGGCAATGATCCCAAAACATCCGTATTGAATAAATGGGGACAGGCCCACGACTGTAAAAATCTTTATGTAGTGGATGCAGGACCGTTTGTACAACAGGGAGACAAAAACCTGACTTGGACGATATTGGCACTGTCTATGCGTACGGCAGAATATATTTTGGAAGAGAAGAAAAAATTAAACGGTTAATCGAAAACAAGGTTTATGAACAGAAGAGAGTCTCTTAAAGCTTTAGGCTTAATCGCCGCAGGAACAGGTGTCTTGGCGACAGCTTGTCAACAAGAAAAGGGAAAAGAAACAACCGCCGTTGGCGAGGTATCCGAAAAATTGCCCGGTATACAGGATTTTGAGCATGAGCGCAATCAGAAGCTGTATGCCGAAAAATTCTTTACGGACCATGAAATGGCAACGATTACCGTATTAGCTGATATCATTATACCGAAAGATGAGGTCTCTGGCAGTGCATCGGAAGCAGGTGTACCGGACTTTATTGAATTTATCGTCAAGGATCTTCCCGAAAATAAGTTGCCGATGCGGGGTGGATTAAAATGGATGGATGTACAGTGCCAAAAACGTTATGGAGATGTTTTTATAAAGTGTGATGATAAACAACAGTTGGAACTTATCGACGAAATCGCCTATCCCGATAAGGTAAAGCCGCAAATGAAACAGGGTGCAGCCTTTTTTTCATTGATGCGTAATTTGACATCGTCTGGCTTTTTTACAAGTGAGATAGGCGTAAAGGATATCGGTTATGCAGGAAACAGGCCCGGTGTCTGGAATGGCGTACCTGCAGATATCATGAGGGAACATGGGTTTGACCCCGAAAAATTCTTTGGATAAATATTAAAAATGAATAAGCTGTCTCGGTATTTGCTTCTAGCAAATACCGAGACAGCTTATTCTATATATTTTCCCCTATAAAAAGAGCCTTCAAAGGCAGAGGAGAATTACATAAATCCATTTCATATACGGTCGCAATTATATTGCATATAAAAATGAATTTATGTAAGTTTGGAAAATAAACTTTATACTGTACATTTGCTTTGTACGACCAACTATATTCTTGAAAATAACAGAACATCCTAACGAGCAATTGTTGTTGACCGCAATTGGTGATGGTGATCAAAAAAGTTTCGAAATCCTTTTTACTCACTACTATACCCCTTTTGGGCATTATATCCATCGTCTATTGGAGGATCGATCGCTCACAGAAGATGTTTTGCAGGAAACCTTTCTAAAAATATGGATTCATCGGGAAAAACTCCCTGCCATCACCTCCTTTAAAGATTACCTGTTTATACTGATCCGAAACCGGGTCTACAATCTCTTGAAGCAAAGGGCCAAAGATTATATATTGTTTGCACCGCTGGACGAAACTAATGTCCACGCATTGGTCGAACCGCAGGAAAAGGAGGATAAAGTAGAACTGGAAGCGTATTATGCCTTGATCGAAGCAGAAGTCGAAAAACTACCTGTTCAGCAACAAAAGATATTTAAATTGGCTAAAATCGAAAAGCTGAAATATGAACAGATCGCCCAACAGTTGAATCTATCCGTAGAAACCGTGAGAAAGCACCTTTATCTGGCCAACAAGACGTTGAGAGACCATTTGAGAGGTAGAGAAGGTGAGTTTATCCTACTGATTGCCACAGCTTTACTGACAAAATAACAAAAAAAATTTTTTTTCATTACCACTTTTCTTTGTGCGGTTGTCTTTACCTTAAACACCAATAAAGGGAAGAACCAATGATAGACAAGGAATTTCAAGACTTACTATTCAAATATTTTTATAAAACGGCTTCGGCATCTGAGCGAAAAGCACTATTCGACCTACTGTCCCAAGAGAAATACAGAGAGCAGGCACAGGCTATCATGGAAAACCTGTACAATCAGGAATGGGAAGCGATGGAAGATGTTGATTTTAACCGCCAAGAGGTGTTAAACAATATTCTCCTATCCTATCCGGAAAAGAAAATCATTCATTGGAGACGATGGTCTATGTATGCCGCCAGTGTATTATTCGTACTCGGTCTTTATTTCTTCTTCCAAAAGGACCAGACAAAGGAAGTCATGACAGAACTCGTCCAACAGAACGACATTCCTGCCGGAGGCAATAAAGCCGTTTTGACCTTGGGAGATGGAAAACGGGTTATCCTAGACGGCCTAAACGAGGGTGCCGTTCTCCAAGAGGGACCGATCAAGATTACCAAATCGAGTGATGGCCAACTGACGTACAGTATCAGTCCCGACGAGCAACTAACAACATCTTATAATAGTGTGGAGACACCGACCGGAGGCTTCTATCAGATTCATTTACCGGATGGTACCCATGTATGGCTGAACTCTCGGTCTTCTTTGCGGTTTCCCACAGCCTTTACAGAACGTGAACGTCGGGTAGAACTTACAGGAGAAGGCTACTTTGAAGTGGCAAAAAATCCTTCTAAACCATTTATCGTCATGGCGGGCGATACACGTGTTCAAGTACTTGGCACGCACTTCAACATCAATTCGTATGCTATCGGAGAGTCCGTCAGTACGACTGTTTTAGAAGGAAAAGTCGCCGTGGGAAATGGACAAATGCAACGACAGGTGATCCCCGGCCAACAATTGACCGTATTCAAAAACAAACCTTCTATCCTATCGCAGGATGTTGATCTTTCACAGGTTGTCGCATGGAAAGACGGATATTTCTGCAAGAAATCCATTCGATTGGAAGATCTGATGAACGAAGTCGAACGCTGGTATGGTGTGGATGTCCAATATCAAGAACCGATAGCAGCAGAGTTTGTCGTCAAGCTCCGCAAGGACATCAGCCTAAAAGAACTGTTGACCATATTGGAGTTGACAGGCGAAGTGAAATTCAACTTAACGAACAAAACCCTAAAAGTCATGAAAACGAGAACATAACCCTTAAAAAAAAATGCAAAACCGATTTGTACATACAGTCATGGATCGGCTCTTATGAACCTATTGATCGTTTAAAAATCGAACGTTAACAAGATTTTAAACCTAATTATACAATCTATGAATTTTTTCAAAAAAGAAAAAAACAGATATCTTTTGTCCAGAAAAATCAATATCAAGATATTCTTTCACACGAAGTTGACCCTCTTGCTATTGACCGCTTTCTTGACCTTGGGGTATGGAAAAAGTTACCCCCAACAGATAAATCTAAAACTGGAGAATACCCGTTTGGATCAAGCATTCGAACTATTGGAGAAGCAGATCGACTATTCGATAGTCTATGAAAAAAGCTCATTGAGACAGTCAAAAACGTTAAATATTTCTATAGAAAACAAGTCTTTGGAAGAAACACTCAACATATTGTTGGAGAATCAAGGTTTAGATTACAAAATCCATCAAAAATATATCGTGATCAGCCGCAAAGCGAATCAACAAAACCGAACACAAGCGGTAGCGATCGAAAAAATAACCGTGCAGAGTAATTTGACAGGTACCGTAAGGGACTCCATAGGTCGCCCGATCACAGGAGCCTCGGTACTCAACACGACGAACAAAAAGGGAACATCGACAGATAATTCCGGAGAATTTGTCTTGGAAGGAAAAACCGGTGATGTGCTGGAAATCTCCTCGGTGGGATTTCAAGCTCAACGGTATGCCGTGCGGATGTCAAGTGCCATCCACATCGTCTTGTATCCCCAACAGGAGGAACTAGATGCGGTGGTAGTGACCGCTTTGGGCATCAGACGTTCGGAAAGATCCTTAAGCTATAATGTACAGCAGGTGTCGGGAGATGATCTGAACCAAGTGAAAGATGCCAACCTGATCAATTCTTTGAACGGCAAAGTTGCCGGAGTAAACATCAACAGTAGTTCTGGCGGTATTGGTGGTGCATCTAAAGTGGTACTTAGGGGTACAAAGTCTATCGCTAAGGACAATAACGTATTATATGTCATCGATGGTATCCCGATGTTCAATAAGAAGAGTGCGGAAGGCACAGAGTTTGGCTCGACCGGAACGTCTGAAGGCATAGCCGATTTGAACCCCGAAGATGTTGAATCAGTGTCGGTATTGACCGGAGCAGCAGCTGCGGCACTTTATGGATCAGATGCGGCCAATGGAGCTATTGTCATCACGACAAAAAAAGGAGCTATTGGCAAGACTACTTTAAGCCTCACCCAAAATACACAATACCATACCCCCCTCGTCCTTCCCCGCTTTCAGAACAGCTACGGAACGGGCAGTGAGCTTGCTACGGGGGTCAATGACAAAAGCTGGGGAACGAAACTGAACGAGGCCAACCATATGGGGTATGATCCTGCGAAAGATTATTTCAAAACAGGTATCACGATGACGGAAGGCCTGTCATTTTCGACCGGAAACGATAAAAATCAGACGTATGCTTCGGTTGGCGCGGTTAATTCCTTGGGAGTGATCCCGAACAACGAGTACGATCGGTATAATTTCACGTTCAGGAACTCTTCCAAATTCTTGGACGAAAAATTGAGTTTTGATGCCGGAGTCAACTATATCATCCAAAACGATCAGAACATGACCAATCAGGGTATTTATTCCAACCCATTGACTACGGCTTATCTTTTTCCTCGTGGAGACGATTGGAATGCGATCAAGATGTATGAAAGATATGATGTACAACGCAAAATCTATACCCAGTACTGGCCACAAGGACTGAATGAAGTCGTCGGGCAAAATCCATATTGGATCAATTACCGTAATCTGCGCAATATGGAAAAAGACCGTTATATGGTCAATGCCAGCTTGGACTACAAGGTCGTAGACTGGTTGAGCTTTACGGCTAGAGGACGATTGGATAACGTCCACGGGAGGTTTACCGAAAAATTATACGCCTCTACCAATACCACGATTACCGATGGTTCGCCCAATGGTTTATTCGGGATACAAGAATTGCAGAATAAACGTATCTACGGAGATATCACGGCCAATATCAACAAGACATTCAATACCGTGACCTTACAAAGTAATTTGGGAGCTATCTTACAAAGAGATTTGGAAAGAGGTTTCCCTATTCGTGGACCTTTGCTAGATAATGCTATTCCAAATAAGTTTGATATCACCCAGATCGATGACCGTAAGAAAGAGCCTTTGATCGACAGAACACAAGAAACGCAGTCGGTATTTGGTAGTTTGGAATTAGGGTACAAAAATATTTATTTCCTGACAGCCACAGGCCGTAATGATTGGCCTTCGCAGCTTGCCGGAGCCAAATCCAGCCAAAAATCGTTCTTCTACCCTTCCCTAGGTGCATCAGCTGTGCTATCGGATGCCTTAACACTTCCTTCGGGCATCCAATATTTGAAAGTGCGCTCATCTTATGCCTCTGTAGGTAGCCCGTTTCCGGCATTTTTGGCGATCCCAACATATGAGTGGGATGTGGCTACACAACAATACCGGGATCGTACGCACTATCCGATCAGCAATCTGAAACCAGAGCGTACTAACTCATGGGAAGCCGGTCTGACGACCCGGTTCTTGGACGGCTGGAGCTTGGATCTATCCCTATACCATGCGACGACATTGAACCAAACATTTGACCCGCAATTATCGGTTTCCTCGGGTTACAGTACCCTCTATGTGCAGACGGGTAAGGTCCTTAACAAGGGTGTCGAATTGGCACTGGGGTACGAGAAGAAATGGGATGATTTTACATGGTCTACGAATTACACATTCAGCACCAACAAAAACAAGATATTGGAATTGGTCAGAGACTTTCAGCATCCGGAAACAGGTGCCGTGATCAACAAAGACCGTTTGGATGTCGGAGGGCTTTCACAAGCTCGGTTTATCTTGAAAGAAGGCGGTACGTTGGGTGACCTATATTCATTGTCTGATCTGCAACGTGATGACAAGGGCAAGATTTATGTAGATCCCAACGGACAGGTTGCTGTCAATAATAACGTCGGCGATATTCTCATCGGAAGCGTGCTGCCTAAGTCGAATATGGCTTGGAGAAATAGCCTCAACTACAGAAATATAAACTTCGATTTCATGTTTGCCGCAAGAGTGGGCGGTGTGGTGTACTCTGCCACACAAGCCTTTTTGGATTACTATGGTGTATCAGAGGTTTCTGCCGAAGCGAGAGATTTTGGAGGAGTATTGATCAATGGATCCGATCGCATACATGCTGAATCCTATTATAATATAGTGGGTAACAGAAGCGGTATTCCTCAGTATTATGCATACAGTGCAACTAATGTTCGCTTGCAGGAAGTCGTTTTGGGCTACACGTTCCCGAAAAATACACTATGGAACAAGGCAGATTTGTCTTTGTCTCTGGTCGGAAGAAACCTACTGATGATTTACAATAGAGCACCTTTCGATCCCGAAACAACAGCCAGTACAGGAAATTACTATCAGGGTATAGATTATTTCATGTCACCGAGCACAAGGAATATAGGTTTTAATGTTCGACTTAAATTTTAAGCTTATTATGAAACTACGTAAAATAGGAATGTTGGCAATGGCGTTATCAATGGCCTATGTACAACAATCGTGTACCAAAAATTTTGACGATTACAATACCGATTCCAGTGGTGCTACGCTAGAGGAAGTATCCCGGGATGCTTATGTATTGTCGGCTGCATTGACAGGTCTGCAAGCTTGGGTTATTCCATTGGATGTCAATACCAATCAATTTGTCGAATGTTTATTGGGTGGATCTTTTGGCGGGTACTTGGCCGATTCGAACAACGGATTCAATGGCAAGAACTTTGCTACCTACAACCCTGAGAACGGATGGGCCCGTGTTCCTTTCAATGACGTGATCCCCAATGTCTTCATTCGTCACGCCAACGTGCATAGTGTGTCGGAAGATCCTGTGGCTTTGGCCGTAGCTGATATCATTAGGGCTATGGCTATTTCCCGTGTCACGGACATTTACGGTCCTATCCCCTATTCGAAGATAGGTCTGGATGGTGCTTTGGCCGCACCATACGATTCGCAGGAAGAAGTGTACGATTTATTGTTCGAACAATTGAACCATGCCATCGCCACGTTGACCGAAAGACAAAATCAGGATTTTTCGGCCAAAGCTGATATGGTCTATGGTGGCAATGCCCTGCAATGGCTCAAATTGGCCAACTCCCTCAAATTGAGGCTGGCTATACGTATATCGAATGTGAGTGAAGCCAAAGCCAGGGAAATGGCGGAACAGGTTGCCTCGCATCCGGTTGGACCTATTGTATCCAATACGGATAATGCCTTTGTCAATCCGATCAACAGAAATCCATTTCGTGTCATCATGTACGAATATAACAATGGAGACTCCAGAATATCGGCGGACATCACTTCCTATATGAACGGATACGCCGATCCACGCAGAGCACAGTATTTTGAGCAGTCTACTTTTACAGGTAGTACCTCCAACGGGTACCATGGATTGCGTTCGGGCATACAGATCCCAAGCGGGGACAACATCAAGCGGTATGCGAACATGAAAGTGGCCGAAAACGATAGGATACTGTGGATGAATGCCGCCGAAGTAGCTTTTCTCAAAGCCGAGGGAGCCGTAAGAGGTTGGAATATGGGTGGCGGTACGGCAGAGAGCCTCTATAACGAGGGCATCAGATTGTCCTTTGAACAATGGGGTGCTTCAGGAGCCGATACGTATCTCAACAACAGTACGAGCCAGCCTCAAAATTATACGGATCCATTGAATCAAACAGCCTTTAACTATTCCGGGACACCAAGGACAATCACGATCAAATGGGTGGAGTCGGCCACTACGGAGCTCAAACTGGAGCGTATCATTACCCAAAAATGGATCGCCAACTTCCCATTAGGTATAGAAGCTTGGGCAGAATACCGTAGAACAGGATATCCAAGACTGATGCCGGTCGTGACGAACAATAGCGGAGGTCTGGTCAATTCGGCGACTATGGCTCGTCGTCTGGCCTATCCGCAGGAAGAATATACCGAAAATGCAGCAAATGTCAGTCAGGCTGTCAGCAATCTGCTGAAAGCACCGGACAACATGGGAACGAATGTATGGTGGGCTAAACAATAAACCTTGAACGATGAAACAAAATATGATAAACATAAAACAAGTCATCCTGCTGGGAACCATCTTCTCCACGATGGTCGCTTGTCAGGATTGGAACGAAGTGTATCCATTGCGGATAAAACAGCAGGACATGGAGAACCAGAACCCGGAGCTTTATGCTGCATATCTACAAGATTTGAGAGCGTACAAAGCTTCCGACCATAGCCTGACCTTTGGTTGGTTTGACAATAGCGTCAAAAATGTGATTAGCCAAGGACAACATATCCTTGCGGTACCCGACAGCTTGGACTATCTGGTCTTGACAAGCCCGGACAATCTGGTGGAGAGGGAAACCGAAGAGATCAACAATATCCAACGTACTAAAGGAACCAAGGTCTTATACGAAATCGATGTGGAAGCTATTCGGGCAGCGTTCGAGAAAAAAGATGAAACAGATCCCCCGACGACCTTTCATCAATTTTTGGAGGATTCATTGCATACGGCTATTGCCTTTTCAAAAGCATATCCGTACGATGGCGTAATCTTTTCTTTTCTGGGTAAAAACAGACTCCATCTGACTCCCGCAGAGATAACAGAGATTGATGAGAGAGAGGTATTATTGTTTGATGCCGTCAAAGAATGGAAGGATGCCAATCCGGCTCAGGAGTTCATTTTCAAAGGTCTGCCACAATTTGTCGGTGATACCGAATGGTTAGGACAAGCTAAGTATATCATTGTACCCACGGATAAATCACTAAGCAAAAGTAATCTGACTTTTCAATTTATAGAAGCCATAGGAGCAGATATCCCTAAGGATAGGTTTATCGCATTGGCCAATCTAACATCATACAAGCTTGACGAAGCTTCTTTGGGGTATTTTGCCGATGGTTCTTCCTCCAGTATCGGTACAGCCGAATGGGTCAACGGTAACCACAGTGGGTTTACAGTCAAAGGAATAGGATTGCTGAATCTGCAATACGACTACTACAACATTTTGAAATCGTATCAGGCAAGTCGGCAAGTGATCAGTATTTTAAATCCACCTTTAAAAAAATAACAGTCATGAAAACGCATGTATATAAAAAATTAGGCATTCTGCTCAGCGCGATCCTTCTACTGTCCGGTTGTAAGGATGAAGGAACATTTGACAACAATGTGTATTTGGTCACCCCCACATTGGAAATCATTCTCAACAAGCCTTCCGTGACGACAGATGAGCGAACCTTGCAGATCGGTATTGCCAAACCAGAGGCAGAAGACATCAGAGCTGATTTTTCCATAGACCCCTCTTTAGTGGCTCGCTATAACAAGGCACATAGTGAGCAGGCTATTTTGCTGTCGGAGGAATATTACAGTTTGACGGAGAATAGTACGGTGATCGCAGCCGGAAGTGTGATATCCAATCCGGTAACGGTTCACTTTGATAAGATCAATACCTTGGATATGGAAACGGTCTATGTCCTGCCTGTGAGAGTAGCCAATACCAACCTTAGTGTATTGGAAAGCGAAAGTATCACCTATTATGTGGTGAGAGGAGGTGCATTGATCAATGTCGTAGCGGATCTGGAAGATAACTATCTCTATACCACGGCATGGAAAAATGCCACACCACTCAACGGGTTGACCCAATTTACCTTGGAAGCACTGATCCGTGCCAGAAATTTTGATAGGATGATCAGTACGATCATGGGTATTGAGGGCAACTTCCTGATCCGGTTGGGAGATGCTAATTTTCCACCCAACCAGATACAGGTCGCTACCTCTGCCGGAAATATGCCGACAGCGGATGCTTCGACCAAGGGCTTGGATGCCAACCAATGGGTGCATATAGCCGTCACGTTTCAAGGCACTGCACCCAGAAGTATAAAGGTATATGTCAATGGCAATCTGCAGTCAGAAGCCAGTACCACCTTGACTAGTAGGAATCTGGGTACGGCAGGTTTAAATGGGTTCCAGATCGGCAGATCTTATGCAGATGATCGGTTTCTGGCCGGAGAATTTGCCGAATGCAGGATCTGGAATGTTGAGCGTACGCCAGAGGAAATTGCTGCAAATCCGTACAATGTGCCTGTGGACAGTCCGGGACTGGTTGCCTATTGGAAATGTGATGATGGCGCGGGAAATATTGTTAAGGACCACACCGCAAATGAAAACCATTTGATTTCAAAATCTGCTATCCGGTGGACTCCGGTGTCATTGCCCGAGAAGAAATAACAAATAGGAACACTATATATAGATTATATGACTATGAAAAGTATTTTTAACAAGACAGGCTTATCGTCATGCATGGCGATAGCCGCTATGTGTCTGACGCTGTTCAATGCGTGTAAAGAAGAAGTCGTGGATGTGGGCCAACTTGATGAATCGTCCTACCATATCTCTTCGGAATCCATAGGATTGCTAGTCGGTGAAGATGGAAAGTCCAACAGTTCCTTGCTTGAATTCAAAGAGCAGAAGACTTATACCCTTACCGTGCAGCTGACAAAGCCGGCCACACAGGATATCACAAACACTTTGGCCATCAATGAAGAGGTTTTGATCAAGTACAACGAAGCAAACGGCACCTCGTACAGGTTGTTCCCGAAAGAATTGGTGACACTCCCCAACAGTGGAAGCTTCGAAATAAAATCCGATTCCAAGGTGTCTTCGGAGATTTCCGTACAAGTGGAAACTTCTGCTGATTTGGACGGAACAGAAACGTATGTCGTACCATTGAGTTCTAATCTATCCGGCGCACAAGGTTCGGTAAATTTTTTACTGTTCGTCAGGGACAATTCGAAGCTGCCTACCCCGGACAAATCCACGGGGATCAAGATTGTCAGTTGTATAGAAGTCAACGATACCAATCCACTAAATAACCTTTCACTCACGCTTCAAAATAGCGGCAAACCTTTGGTTGATATGGTCATCTTGTTCTCTTCAAATATCAATTACAACGCACAAACTGGAAAAGTTATCGTAACGCACAACCCCAATATCACACATATCTTGGAAAACAAAGAGAAATACTTGAAACCATTGAAGGATAAGGGAATGAAAGTCATCTTGAGTATATTGGGTAACCATGATAGATCCGGTGTGGCTAACCTTGGCCCGGCAGCAGCAAAGCAATTTGCACAGGAACTCAAGGCTACCTGTGAGGCATACGATCTGGATGGTGTATTCTTTGACGATGAATACTCGTCCTACCAGACTCCGGTACCTCCGGGATTTGTAACACCTTCGAGACAGGCTGCGGCACGCTTGTGCTATGAAACCAAGCAAGCCATACCTGATAAGTTGGTAATAGTCTACGTGTATAGCCGTACAGACAATTTTGGTGGAACCAATGCGATCCCAGAGGCTCAGGCAGGTGAATATGTGGACTATGCCCTTCATGATTATTTAGGTTCGGCCGAATTAGATGCAAGATATCCCGGTTTGCCTAAGTCGAGATGGGGAATGCGGTCAGGTGAATATGCGCAGGGTCGTTATCCATCGGCAACACAACTGAGATCCATTCGTACCGGTGGCTACGGAGCACATATGATATTTGCATTCGATCCGAACAGATCGAATTGGAGTACGGGAACGACCAGTGCCCGACAATTGCCTGCACTCCAGAATATTGCAGTGGAACTATTCCAAGATGTATTGGTGTTCGATGAGACACATAAATATGCCAAAGATTGGTAGAACGGAAAGGATTTATTATTTAGTTTGTTTTATTATCGGGGCAGATCTCTATGGGGTCTGTCCTTTTTTATCTTACCTAAACACTTTTAATAGATTTCGCATATTAGCTTTTTGACCCTCATCGAACGGGGTTAATGGTCCTCAATATTTTTATGTGTTCAAAGTCTTTGAGATTCCTTGTGTACACTGTTAAATCATATATCAAGGCAGTAGCTGCTATGATACTATCTCCTAAGTTTAGATTGTATTGCTGTCTGATCTCAATAGCTTTATCAAATATCTCTCGGTTTGGAATTATAGTTGAGGTGTAGGTGAAGATGTCTGAAAAATATTTTCGTTCCACATCCTTTAATTTGTGATAGCCCAATACTTCTCTCGTGAAATCTCAGAAATATTGGCTTGCTCATGAACAAGTAGGTTCCGCAGATAACGATATTCATCGGAGAAAGAATAGATAATAATATTGCTGTCTATTAACATGGTTATGAAAAGGGCAGTGTCCTATTTTCCCTCTGTGAGCGTTCCCATTGGACTCCATCACCAAAGGCTGATGGTTCATCTGTTTTGAAATTGAGGATACGGGTTTTAATAGCTTCCCGTTCGTTTTGATCAATAGCTTTATCCTTTTTCTCAATGATGATGTTGAGTTTCTTAGCTAATGCCAAAATCTTGGCTATTTTCTGCTCATTGTTGGATTTCAAAATCAGTTCCATAACTATTATATAGTATTGATTCACTCAAAGATACACAATATTTTTCGGTCTGCGGGTACCAAAGTTAATATCAGCGTAAAATCGAAAAAACAAATGCTTTTTTCTCAGATTTTTTATTAATATAATCTTACAAATGCTTTAAACTGATGTTTGCAGCATTTATTAAAGTCTTGCAACTTTTCTTTTCTTAAACCAAAGATTTTTTATAGTTTTGCGATTAATTTAGACTTAATTCAAATAACTTGATTTGGTACCCGTATGAAAAAACTCTTTTTAGCGATCTTGGCATCATCCGCATGCTATGTACAAGCCCAGCAAAGCAATAACACGTTGATGAATCCTGACTTTTGGAAAACCAAACCTACCATAGAACAGGTAAAAGCCGAAATAGCCAAAGGGAATAGTCCTTCTGAGGCAAATGCTGCCTCCTGGGATCCAACAGCAAGAGCCATCCTTAGTGATGCTCCTCTGGAAACCATCAAATTCATGGTCGAACAAGAAGGTAATGGCGTACATAAAAAGACGCACCACAGTGCTTCTTATCTACACTGGGCAGCCGGACGAGGAAATGCAGACCTGGTCGCTTACTTGATCGAAAAAGGTTCGGATGTACACCTGTCGGACAGCCATGGATCAGCGGTAATCACAAATGCTGCTGCCAACGGTGTGAAGAATACGGCCATTTATGAAGCATTGTTTGCAGCCGGTGTGAACCCCAAACAAAAATACGATGACGGTGCTACATTGCTCTTATTAGCAATAGCCAGAGACGACGATTTTACGATATCAGACTATTTCGTGTCCAAAGGCCTGTCGTACAATGATACCGATGAATATGGAAGCACAGCTGTTGACTATGCAGCAAGGTTTGGTAATACTGTGCTCATCGAAAAATTAATGGGTAAAGGCATAAAGCCAACGAATAGAGCACTTTTCTTTGCTACACAAGGTTCCAGAATGCACCAGAATGGTATCGAAACATACCAATATCTGGTCGAAAAATTAAAATTGGATCCCAAAGCGATCAACCCGAAAGATGGCGCTACCATCCTGCACACACTGGTACGTCGACCTAATACGGAGATCATCAACTATTTCCTGGCTAAAGGAGTTGATGTCAACACAAAGGATCATGAAGGCAATACCGTATTGATCAATGCAGCTGCAGGCAGGGACGCTGCCTTGATCGAAACATTGGTCGGAAAAACCAACGATATCAATGCCGTAAATAGTAAAGGCGAATCGGCTTTGACCAAAGCAATTGCCAGCGGTTCAGCCGAAGTAGCTTCTCTCCTGTTGAAAAAAGGTGCAGATAGCAAGCTGCTGGACAAAGATGGGTATAATCTCGCCTATTATTGGTTTAACTCTTTCAGAGAAAGAGGTCCGCAAGGTGGCGGCGGCAGGCCCGGTGGTCCACAAGGCGGAGGTCAGCCTAACGATGATTTTGAAACAAAATTGGAACTCCTCAAAAACAGTGGTGTAGATGTCGCTACTCCGCAAGGAAACGGAAGCACTCTTCTCCACTTGGCTGTTTCTAAGGAAAGCCTAAGCCAAATCAAAAAAGCAGCACAGCTTGGTGTCAATGTCAATGCACAGGACAAAGAAGGTCTGACTGCACTGCACAAGGCGGCTTTGATCGCGAAAGACGATAAGATTCTGAAAGAACTGCTTGCCTTGGGCGCAAAAAAAGACCTGAAGACAGAGTTTGACGAAACAGCTTATGACTTGGCAAAAGAAAATGATTTCTTGAAAGCCAACAATGTATCCATTGATTTCTTAAAATAAAAAGATGAAGAAAACCCTGTTTTTTACCTTATTTATAACATTATTGTCGCTAAGCTCGTTTGCACAATCGAGCAAATACAAATGTATGATCCAAATGATCGGTTATAAGGGTGAGGCTGCCTATGTGATTATATCCCTGATCAATCCACAAGGAGCATATGAAAAGACCCTTGCTGTCCTAGGGCCGGACAAGCAATGGTACAATACACTCAAAGAATGGTATAAGTTTGAGACGAAAGCAAAATCCAAGCTGAGCACCATCACCGGAGCATCGGTCAATGGTGGAGACCGTGCCGTGCGTACCATCGAGATCGAAGATTCCAAATTGAACAAAGGCTACAAATTGCGCTTTGAGTCTGCCGTGGAAGAACAAAAATACCACGTAAAGGACGTAGAGCTATCCGTCACGCCACAAGGGCTGACCGAACGTGTGGAAGGAACGGGATACATCCGTTTTGTCAAACTAAGTAAAGTGCAATGACCCTATCCATCTGGAGGTATGCCCATTTGGCTTTGGCCATTATCTCCGCTGTGTTTTTGTTGATCCTTTCCGTGACGGGAGTCATCCTGGCCATCGGCGCTATAGATGAAAAAACACAAGGATACAAGATCCATGATTTCCACACCATAAACCTCGCACAGACCATTCCGGTGCTGTGGGAGGTTTATCCCGAAATAATCGAGCTTTCGGTAGACCACAACGGGTTTGTGTCTGTCGATGCCACAGACCGGGAAGGTAATGCTGTCAAAGCCTACATTAATCCCCTCACCGGAGAAGCATTGGGTGAGGTCAGGCCTCAAAGTGACTTTATCCAATGGAACATAGCTCTGCACCGCTCATTGTTCCTCAAAGAGACAGGACGGATCATCATCGGTCTAGTTTCTTTTCTACTCTTTCTGATCACGATTACCGGAGTCATTCTTATCGCCAAGCGACAGCAGGGACTACGGAATTTCTTTGCCCGGATCAATAAAGATTTCTTTTCACAATACTTCCATGTCGTCACAGGACGTATTTTTCTGATCCCTGTTTTGATCTTGGCCCTTACAGGCACGTATCTTTTTATGGTACGTATCGATATGGTAGGCGCTGAAAATCAAACAGTCGATCACGTACAGCACGAGAAAGCAGCAAAGAAAGATCTGGCCGATTTTTCTATTTTCCAGAGCACCCCACTGGCCGACGTGGAAAAGATCAGTTTTCCATTTATGCCCGATGATCCCGAAGAGTTTTATATCCTGAAACTGAAAGACCGGGAACTTTCCGTCAATCAGATTACCGGCGAGATAGTCGAAGAAAACCGCTATCCCTATAGCTTGATGCTAGAAAAGCTCAGTCTCGATCTGCATACAGGACGGACCAGTGTTATCTGGGCAATTATTTTGGGACTTGCTTCCTTGAATATCCTGTTCTTTATGTATACGGGTTTTGCCATTACTTTCCGTAGAAAAGGAACCAGGATCAAGAATAAATTCAATCCATCGAATGCAGAATATATCCTACTGATAGGAACCGAAAATGGCAGTACATTGTCCTATGCCAACAAAATCCATCAACAGCTATTGGCATATGGATATAAATCCTTTTTGACCGAGATGAACCGCTTTGCTCCTTTTCCCAAAGCCAAGCATTTGTTGGTCTTCAGCTCAACCTATGGTTTAGGTACTGCACCGGCCAATGCCACCCATTTTGATAAGTTAGTGGCCAGGTTTCCACAGGATCAGCAGATAGGCTATTCGGTCATTGGTTTTGGTTCCAAAGCTTATCCGGATTTTTGTGCGTATGCCCGGTACGTCGACGAGCTGTTGGCCAGGCAACCTTGGGCCACGAAGTATCTCGATCTGCATACGGTCAACGACCGTTCTGTAGAAGAATTCATCACCTGGATAAAAGCCTGGAGCCAAAAAGCATCCTGTGAATTGGCGGTTACGCCTGCCCTTTACGCTACCAAAATAACGGGACTGCGGAAATTTGATATCTTGGAAAAAACCGAAGTCACCGAAGACAATTCCACCTTTAAGATCGTACTGCGGCCTCGGAGGCGACAGGCTTTCCGATCGGGCGATCTATTGGCCATCTACCCGGCAGACGATGGTCGGGAGCGGCTCTATTCCATAGGCAAGAAAGAGGATAGTATCCAGCTCATGGTGAAGCTGTATCCTAACGGATTGGGATCGGAATTCCTGTATCGCTTATCCGAAAATGGGCGTATATCTGCTCGGATTGTGGCCAATAAAGGGTTCCATTTTCCGAAGAAAGCTCCGAAAGTAGCCATGATTGCTAATGGAACGGGCATAGCGCCTTTCCTTGGGATGATTTCGGAAAATAAGAAACGTATTCCTATTCATTTGTATGCTGGTTTCCGGTACAACAATGTTCTTTCGAAAGAATACTGTCGTTTTGCCGAAGGGGAAATAGCGGCCGGACGGTTGGCCGATTTCCAAATAGCCTTTTCACGGGAAGAACATGCACGATACGTGATGGATCTGATCCGGAAAGATGCCTCCTTCTTTGCCGATCTGTTGGCAGGCAAAGGTGTTATCATGATCTGTGGTTCGTTGGCCATGCAACGGGATGTAGAGGAGGTGCTGGCAGAGATCTGCGCAAGTCATGGATTGAGCGATTGGCGTGGACAGATTCTTTCGGATTGTTATTAAGCTGGCCTTGATCTTTTTTTTCTTACTTTCATCACAACATTTGCTACTATGAAGATCCTTTTGACGATATCTTTTCTTCTCATAAGCCTTTCCTCTGGGCTTTGCCAGCAAGTATTCAAGAAGCAAACGGTGCTGATGGGATCGGTTTTTGAACTGGTGGTGATAGCGCATGATTCTGCTCAAGCTGAAGGGTATTTTCAGCCAGCCATAACCGAAATAGAACGGATCGAAAACCTGATCTCCGAATGGAGGCCACATACCCAGATCTCGCAGGTCAACCAATATGCCGGCATCCGACCCGTAAAGGTGGATCGGGAGGTTTTCGAACTGACCCGCCGTGCTATCCGATACAGTCGGCTCAGCAATGGTGCTTTTGATATCAGCATCGCTGCCTTGGACCATGTCTGGGTGTTTGATGGCAGTATGGATACGCTCCCCTCTCCTACAGCTATCGAAAAATCAATCCAGGATGTGGGCTACCAACATATTTTACTGGACAGTCTTCACTCGACGATCTTTCTGGAAAAGAAAGGCATGAAAATAGGATTTGGCTCCATAGGAAAGGGCTATGCCGCAGACAGAGGCCGTGAACTTCTGCAATCGCTAGGTATTCAAGGCGGCATTGTCAATGCTTCGGGTGATCTTTCGGCCTGGGGCACCCAACCCGACAAACAACCCTGGAAAGTAGGTGTCAGCAACCCGTTCAAAGCACATAAAATCCAAAAAGTTCTCCGCATAAAGAATGGTGCTGTGGCCACATCCGGCAACAACGAGAAGTTTGCCGAGATCGATGGCAAGCGTTACTCCCATATCATCAACCCCAAGACAGGCTGGCCCTCCGCCGGTCTGGCCAGCGTGACCGTGTGGGGGCCTTCGGCAGAATTCGCCAACTTCCTCAGTACCTCCATTATGGTCTTGGGCCGGAAAGAAGGTAAAAAACTGCTCGAAAGATTCCCAGGGTATAAGGCTGTGATGGTGCGGGATAGGTAAAAAAGGAAGGTATTTAAATCGTTATTTTGAATGCTTCAAAGACAGCGCTTCCAATTGTTGGTTAAAGTCATATTGTAGATCTTCGTGTAGCGCATCGATCTTTTGACGCACCGAGGCCAGCTGTCTGTCCAGCAGGTTCTGTAGCGTTTTATCTTTGCCGATGGGTGGTGATAGTGTTTTGAGCCGTGCACAAAAATCCAACAGCAGCTCGACTTCCGTTTCTTTTTTTTGTGAATAGCGGATGTATTTCTTTACGTCCTTTAATATTTTCCGAATGCTTTTTCGCATCCAGTAGTAATTTTTGGTATTGATCATTGCCAACTGTGCCATCACTTCCCGTTTGACGCTCTCTACGTAGGCATTTTCGTCATCCGCTTCAAAGAGCAAATAGGTGAGCAATTCCTTGTTTTCTTTTTTAAACTTTGCCAGGCGCAGACAGAGCGCTAGCAACTCATCGGAAGAGCGGTAGCTGAGTTCTTTTTTGAGTTGGGAGATGGTAGAGCTTTTCATTGTTCTGTTGGTGTGGTCTGCCCTTGCGGTATCAAGTATTCACTTTATTGATCGGCTCGCCACGTAGATACGCCTTGAGGTTTTCACTGATCAAGTGCATGAGGCGTTCGCGCGTCTCTTGGAGCGACCAGGCAACATGTGGGGTGATCACACAGTTTTTAGCGTTCAATAAGGGATTGTCCGACGAAGGAGGCTCTGAACTGAGCACGTCCAGGCCTGCACCTGCGATGACTTGGTTGTCCAATGCTGAGGCCAGGTCTGCCTCATTGATCAAGGCACCCCGGGCGGTATTGAGCAGATAGGCTGTCGCTTTCATCTTTTCCAGATTTTCTTTGTTGACGATGTGTTCGGTTTCGGCACTGAGCGGGACATGCAGGCTCAGTACATCACTTTGCCTGAACACCTCATCCAACGAGACCATCTGGATATCCGGGTCATTAGTCTTGTTGGGGTTTTTGCGGTAAGCGATCACCCGCATCCCGAAAGCACGGGCGATGTCGGCCACCTTCTGCCCAATGTCGCCTAGCCCGATCAGTCCCATCGTTTTATCTACGACCTCCAGCAGAGGCGTTTCCCGGAAGGTAAAATCCTTGCTGGCGGCCCATTTGCCTGCGTGGACTAGATCACTGTGCGTCTCGACACGGTTCAGGAGGGCAAATAACAGAGCAAACGTGTGCTGCGCCACAGCATTTGTACTATAACCTTTCACATTGGTCACGGTGATCCCATGATCCGTCGCTGCCGGCAGATCGATGATGTTAAAACCGGTAGCCATCACACCGATATATTCCAGATCGGGCAATTGCTCCATCATTTTCCGGGTGATCTCAACCTTATTGGTCAGTACGATGGGTGCACCTTTAGCCCGTCCGACGACCTCTCCGGCCGCAGTGCGCTCGTAAACAGTGACCTCGCCTAACGATTGTATGGGGCTCCAATCCAAGTCCCCCGGATTTAAGGTATAACCGTCCAAAATGACAATCTTCATAGTTTTTATTTTTAAAGTTACGGAAGTGAAGGAGGTGATGAAAGTTATGATGGTCATTACCCCTGTCACTTTATTTAAATAGATGCACAGTGACTTGTAAAGATACTCGTTATCTGTGAGAGATACAATATACGGCTTGCCGAAGGGGTCCCTACACCTCCGGTGGTATCAACTTATACACCACAGGTGTCACGACACGAGACAACAAGGTAGAGCTGATCAACCCGCCGATCATGACGATTGCCAAGGGGGAAATCAATGGATTGGAAGACCATGCAATAGGCAAAAGTCCACCGATCGCTGTCATGGATGTCAGGATAATCGGCAGGAAGCGTATCTCTCCGGCCTTTTCGATGGCTTCGTTCAGTGCGACTCCTTCCCTGCGCAATTGATTGGTAAAGTCCACCAGCAGGATGGTGTTTTTCACTTCTATCCCTGCCAAGGCTACAATACCGATGGTCGCCACAAAGGACAGGGTATTGCCCGTAACCAAAAGAGCCAAGACCGCTCCCACAATACCGAGCGGAATGACAGACAGGACAATCAACGTGCTCTTGAAGGTTTTGAATTCCAATACCAATACGGCGATGAACATAAATATGGTGACAATGACGATGGTGCCGAAGCCACCAAAAGCAGCTTCACGGCTTTCGACCTCGCCGCCCATCTCGTACGAATATCCCAATGGAAAATCAAATGCATCCATCTGCTTGATGACGGCATTGATCACCTCATCGTTGCTATACCCTTTCTTTACAAAAGAATTGACAGAGACTGTCCGCTCCTTGTTCTTGTGGTAAATACTGGATGGCGAAGACTCCAGTTCCAACGTGGCCAATTGATTTAAGGGAATGGCCGTTCCCTCCACGTTATTGACAAAGACACCTTCCAGTGTGTGGATGGAAGCATACTCTTCACGGGGGACGGTAACCAATATTTCATAGTCATTGTTGTCCGAATCGGGATCCGAGTACGTCCCGGCTACATAGCCGGCCAATGCTACCCTAACCGTCTGATCGATCGTAGTGGCAGGGACACCAAACGCCATGGCCTTCTCCCTATTGATACGGATGCGCAGATCCGATTTGTTGTTCTTGATGGGATTGTTGACATATTCTGTGCCTTCGGTCGTTTTCAGCATATCTTCTATACGCAAGGCCAACTGTTGCAACGTATCCAGATTGTCCCCAAAAATCCGCACTTCTACCGGCGAAATCACCGGAACGCCCTGCTCAAAATCACGAACCTCGACCTTTGCACCCAGATAGGGAGACCATTGCTTTCGGAGCCGTTCGATCAGGGCAATTTTATCCTTGGATTTCACATCGTCGTGCAGCTGTACAAAGATATCGGCGTAGGATATATTTTCACCGGCCTGCTGCATATTGTAATAAATACTGGGATTGCCCTTACCCACATTGCTCGTAAAATATTTTACCTCCCCAATTTCTTTCAAGTCTCCTTCTATATGTCGGGTGATGCTGTCCGTCGTCGCTAGATTGCCCTGCAGCGAAGTACGGATCTGAATCATAAACTGTGGTTTTTCGGATGGGGGAAACAGGCTGAAACCGATAACCGGAATAAGCCCCAAGGATCCGAGGAATACAGCAAGGGCAATCAATGTCGTCTTGCCCGGATGCCGGAGTGCTGTATCCAGCAACTTGCCATAGGTATTGTGGATCCATTTCTGTAGGGTACGGAGGATAATATTTCCCCCTTCATCTGCATGGGGCTTCAATATCTTGCTGGACAGAAACGGTACGATCAGCAGAGCGACAAACATGGATCCGATGACCGAGGCGATCACGGCTGTAGGCATGCTCCGTATGAAATCGCCCGCCATCTCAGGCATAAACATCAAAGGCATGAATGCGATGACCAAGGTGACGGTACAGCCTACAACGGCCAATGCAATCTGTTCGGTTCCTTTAATGGCCGATTCGAGACGGGAATATCCTTCGCGCATCCAACGCTCGATATTCTCCACGACCACAATACTGTCATCCACGACCAGCCCCAAGGCTACCACAAATCCGACGATGCTCAACTGGTTCAATGAATAGCCCACAATATTCATCGTGATCAATCCCAACCCCAAGGATAATGGAATAGCAATCATCACGACAAGGGAAGCTCTCGTACCCAAAGGCAATAGGGTGATCAATACCAAGCTGATCGCGATCAGAAAATCGATGCCCAAGCCGGTCAATCGTTTATTGACGTTGTTGCCCTGGTCAAAGGAAAGGATCAGGTCTACATTGTCCGGCAAGTGGCTTTTGAAGTTTGCTAATACGGTTTTGTACTGTTCTTGGGTATGCGAGATATTTTCGCCTTCCTTTTGGGCGGCATTGATCAAGACACATTGATAGCCATTGAGCCGTGTGATATGGGTATTCGTGCCAAATGAAGGATAGATATCTGCAATGTCCCGTAGCAATATATTACGGCCTTGTGCACTGGAAACAATCGTGTTTTGGATCTGCTCTATGCTTTGGTAACTGCCACTGGTCGTGACGCTAAAGGATCGTGTGCCGGCATCGATGCTTCCTCCCGGTATATTCAGAGTTTCGCTCTGCACGGCCTGTATGACTTGGTTCATAGGAATACGAAGTTCGGCCATTTTTGCTTGGTGCAGATCGATGCGTACCTGTTGATTGGGCAGTCCAGAAATCTCTACATTCTTCAGTGCTTTTATTTTTTCGAGTTCAGATCTGAGGTCGTCCGAGAGCCGTTTCATCGTAGCTCGTGAGGCATTTTCAGAAACCAAGGCTACCTGGATGACACTGACATTGGTAGGATCTACCTTGAGCACTTCCATGCTGTATATATTCTCCGGCAGCTCCGGGCGTGCAGCATTCAGTTCACGGACCAATTCCTGGTATTTTTCGTTATAGTCCGTCTTGAACTCGTATTCGACGAAGATGAAGGCAAGCCCGTTGTTGATCGTGGTCTTGATGTCTTTGATATTGTCCAAACCATAGAACCTTGATTCCAAAGGTTTGACGATCAGGTTTTCCATATCCTTTGGACTGGTGCCGGGATAGACAACCACCACAGGAAAGCTCGAAGCCCTCATGTCGGGATCCTCGGCCCTTGGCATGGTCAGTATGGTGCTGATGGCTACTACCATGACCATGATCGCCATAATCAAGGTAAACTGGTAGTTTTTAATGGGATATTTGATCAAACTCATGATAAAAATTAAAGACAATAAAAAAACGCGTCATTGCGAGGAGCGGAACGACGCGGCAATCTGCGTTTTTCGTCTAATGAGATTGCTTCGTGCCTCGCAATGACTAAAAATTACTTTTTTATACGAATGACAGAACCGTCGACAAGATATGGGCTACCCGACACAATAATGGATTCAATTCCTTCCAACCCCTTGACGACCGTTACGGCATCATTGTGGATATCGCCCAATATGACTTTCTGTCTTACGGCCGTCTTCCCGTCTTTGGTGACAAAAACATACGCCTCTTTTCCGTGGGCATCGACAAGCGATTCGTAAGGGATCTGCCAGCTGTGCTGCTCCTCTCCTTTACCACTGGTCATAATCTTGGATTTGCCAAATACTCCTGAAGCTAATTTGCCGTCTGGCTGACCTTGCAATTCCAGATAGACGGTAAAAGTACCCGACTGCGGATCCAATCCTTCGGATTTTTTGGATACAACCGCTTTGATTTCCTGATTGGGCAATGCATCTGTATACACCATTGCCTCATCTCCCTTTTGGATTACCGCCCATTGGGCATCGCCCACCCCTACCTTCAATGTCCACGTGCCTTTTGCTGCACCATTCACCTGCAGCACGGGTGTTCCCGGACCGACAACTTGCCCTTCGTTAGCCAGTTTGGCCAGGACATAACCGGTCACCGGAGAGACAATATGCAGGTGCTGCTGGTTGTAGGTTACGGCATGGACATCCTGTTCGGCCAACTCCAAAGCCGATTTTGCATTTTGCATCTGTTCCAATGTGGCTACGCTATCGAGGTAGAGCTTTCTGGCACGTTCGTAATCCCGACGGGCCTTTTCCAAGGCGATATTGGCCTGCCCTGCCATAGCATCGACCTCGACCGCCTGTACCGACGCAAGGCGTTGTCCCTTACGGATCGCATCACCTTCTTTGACATATATCTTCGAGATCACACCGCCATTCTTGAATCCCAATAAAGTCTCATCATCGGTTGTAAAAATACCTGTGGCTTCCACCACCGAAAGTGCTCCGAGCTGCTGCAAGGGCATCAGCTTGACCGGTATGGTATCCTCGACCTGTATTGCAGAGGTACGTTCACCGCTACCGCTACAAGACGAAATCAGAGCCAGTGCTAGTATACAGTACGATATATAGTGTGCTTTCATATAAATTGAGATTTAGTATATCTTTTTGGCAATTATATATTTCTTTAACCAAACTTTGTCGTCATTTCGATGAGGAGGTACGACGAAGAGAAATCTATGGCCAAGTAGAAAATTAGTCCTATTCATCCATAGATTTCTCCTCATTCTTCGTCGAAATGACGGGTTGGTTGCTAAAGTATATAATTACCATATTTTTTAACCACATAGGGGCATAGTTTTGGATTTATATCCTTGATTGACCACTAGATAAGGATGCCAAGGCATAATGATAGTAACAGATAGAGCTATGTTAGGGAATTTATATTCTCTATGCCTGCTTTTTGGCACATTGAAAAGTCCTATATACCCATGTGGTTTCATTTTTGATACAATTTGAATTTAATCAATCTAAAGGATAGGTTGCTGTTTCGCGTTCGAGTTTGGCCAATGCGGCCAGCCATTTGTACCGTGCAATATTCTCTGCCAAGCGCGCAGATGTAAATTGGGCGCGGGCATCTATGGTTTCTATATAGGTATTGACACCCTCGTTGAATCCGCGTTGGATAAGGCGTTGATACGTATCGGCAGCTTCTACCTGCTGTTTGGCCGACCGGTAATTTTTTTTGGTGGTGACAACTTCATTGCGTGCGACACGGGCAGCCAATTCCAGCTGTTGTTTCACCTGGGTCAATTGATTTTGCGTCTCGGCAACAGCGATCTGACTTTCCTTGATCTTCAGACGGTTCCGGTTGCCCTCAAAAATCGGAAATGTCAACTGTGCACCGATCATCAGATATTGGGATTCTTTGTCGAAACGCATATTCTCGGCTTGGGATCCGGCATCGACAAAAGCATTTAGTTTTGGAAAAAAGACCTGCCGATTCATCTTGACCACGGTCTCCTGTACATCAATCTGCTTGGCAAGGATATCCAACTCTTCCCGCTCGTCTACCGACAGACCCAAGGAAGACTCTAGGGACTGGTCGATATGGGGATTGCTCCCGAAGTCGATAGGATCAAGGGCCTCTCGATTGAGCAAGGTATTGAAATAGTATTGGGCATTGAGTCGCTGTTGCTCTGCTTCATTCAGTTGGGCTTCCACCTGTGCGATCTCGGCATCTGCCCGCACGACATAGGCATGGAGACCCTTGCCGGCGTCGAGCAGCTTTTGGTTGACGCGTTTGCCTTCCTTAGCCAATTGAAGGGAGTTCTGAAAGACTCCCACAGCATCGCAGGCACTCAAATAATTGTAATAAGCCTGCTTGATGTCCTTAACCAATTCCCGTTTATAGATCTCCAGGTCTGTCTCTTGCATACCGACCAACTTTTGATTGATGTCCTTATTATGCTTAATGTCTGTATTGATAAGCGGCATGGTCGCCCTAAACCGGGCGTCGTAATAATTACGAGGCAAGAAGTTTATCTTTTCATTGTCGATCTGCGGAAAAAGCTGGCTCTGTGTCAATTGATTGAGGGTGTTGTACACAGGATTCAACATATCCCCTACGGGCAACAATATAGCACGTCCCCCATTGGCCGTAGTATAGGTCATATCAAAGGTCAGGTTGGGCAAGTACATACTGCGTGCGATATCCAAGGCATTCATGGCCTTCTGCAGGGAAAGGTTCTTTTGCGCAATGACAAGATTGTCTTCCATACCCTGTCTGATGTATTGATCCAACCTGCTGTCCTGTGCTTGGACATGTACGATACCACAGGCAAAGCAGATATATAGGATATTTATTAATACTGTTCTCATTCTTAACAGTGTTTATATTTTGACAAAAAAATTACCTTAACTTTTCCAATAGGACCACATAAACCTGGAATGTGCTTTCCAGCAATACATCGAGATCCACAGTAGTATCAGACATCTCTCCTAGCTTTTGAAAGTGTCCTGTAATAAATAAGGAAGCTAGGCCATGCACACTGCTCCATGCCTGCAAGGATAGCAGCCCGGCATCCATGTCCTGGAAATACCCAATCTGTTGGCATTCGCGTACGGTATGCTGCAACAGATCAAAAACCCGTTCGCCTTCTTCCCACTCGCTCTCGATACAGTTGTTGTCCAGAAACTCCATCGGTTCTTTTTTCATAAAGAGAACTTCATAAAAATCAGGTTCTTCGATGGCGAAAGCCAAATAGGACTTCCCGAGTGCCTTGAGGCGTTCAAAAGGATCTCCGACATGTACTAATGGTTCCATGCGCTGATGCAGGATACGGAAACCCTCCTGGTGCAGCGCATATACAATATCACTTTTGTCCTTGTAATAGAGGTAGATCGTCGTTGGGCTAAACTCGATCTCTTTCGCGATCTTACGGATCGAGGTGGATTCTATCCCTTCTTGTACAAACAGCTTTTTGGCTGCTTCAAGAATTCGACCACGGAAGTCTTCCTTGTAACGTTGTTTTCTTTCCTTTATTCCCATAACAGCGCAAAGTTAATTAACACTGTTAAGCAAAACAAGAGAAATATAAAATTTTAATAAAAAAGACTACTTCAACAAATTCACTTCATAGAGATCCTTGCGTCTGTCCTTCATGATCTTGACAGTACCATACTCATGCAGGTCACGTAAGGCATAGAGATCCACATCGGCTATGAGTACTGTCTCGGTATTGGGTGTTGCCTCGGCACGGATACCATTGTTGGGAAAGGCAAAGTCCGACGGCGTAAACACCGCCGACTGTGCGTATTGGATATCCATATTGTTGACCCTTGGCAGGTTGCCCACAGATCCTGCAATCGCCACATAGCACTCATTCTCGATAGCCCGGGCCTGTGCACAGGTCCGCACACGGGTGTAGCCATTCTGTGTATCGGTCATAAACGGAACGAAAAGAATCTGCATACCTTGATCCGCTAGGATACGGCTCAATTCCGGAAACTCCACATCATAACAGATCAACAAGCCTACCTTGCCACAGTCGGTATCAAAGACCTTGACCTCGTTGCCGCCGACCATACCATAGTATTTGAATTCATTGGGCGTGATGTGTATCTTCCGATACGAATCCGATTGGCCATTTCGGTGACAAAGATAGGTCACGTTATAGAGTTTGCCCCGCTCTACTACAGGCATGGATCCGGCAATGATATTAACATTGTAAGACACCGCAAACTCCTGTATCCTACCGACGATTTCCTTGGTCAGTTCGGCCAATTTTTCCATTGCGGCACGTTCGGGCATGTCGTTGTACGGACTCATCAAAGGCGTGTTGAAAAATTCGGGAAATAGGATAAAGTCTGCCCCATAATCACTGACGGCATCTACAAAAAATTCAATCTGATCGTAAAAATCATCAATGTCCTTGAAGAGCCGCATTTGCCATTGCACCAAACCCAGACGTATGGTCTGTTTGGTAGGTGAATTGGATTTGGCATCCGGTTCGTAATAGATATTGTTCCATTCCAATAGTGTGGCATATTGCATGGATTCCGCATCATCCGGAAGGTAATGTTTCAGTATTTTTTTGACATGAAAATCATTGGACAGCTGAAAGGTCAACGTCGGATCATAAATCTCCTTCCGTTTCACACGTTCGATATACACACGTGGGCTGATGCTATCGGCATAGTTGTAGTAGTTGGGGATGCGTCCTCCGGCAACGATGCTTCGTAGGTTCATCTGCTCACATAGTTCTTTTCGGGCATCGTAGAGGCGCCTTCCCAAGCGTAATGAACGGTACTCGGGATGTACAAAGACCTCAATACCGTACAAGATATCACCATCATCGTCGTGCTTGGTAAACCGGCCACCATCGATGATCTCGTAATACTTCTCGTATATATTTGTATTCTTAGAATTGATGATCAAGGAAAGGGCACAGGCGACGACCTTACCATCTACCTCCACACAGATCTGTCCTTCGGGAAACAAGGCGATCAGATCATCAATATTGGCCCTTGACCATACCCCACCTGCACTGCCTTCATAGGCTTCTATCATAGATTCCTTCAGTCCGTCATAGTCTTTCCTGGTCAGATTTCTTACTTGAATGTCCATATATCTGAATTTCTTATCTTTTATGTTTATACGCTATCCTTCTCTTTCATACACCTTCAAACTATCCGAAGACACCTTTTGGCTGTAAACCAACCTTTCGTTTCGCAGAACGGGGGATTTCACTCCTTCTCCCCAAGACAAAGTCCCGCCAAAGACACGCGCTTCATCCCAGAGGCCGGCATCAACAAACATCTGTAAGGTCTTCACTCCACCTTCAATGATCACCGACTGTACATCCATCAGATAGAGCTGATACAAGATGTTTTGCGGTAGGTACAGGTCAAAATTCTCCAAAGCAATGTATTTGATATGCTCCTGCCAATCCGTCCTTTGGGCGTTGAAGACAATAGTCTCTGCCTCCGTATTGAAGATAGCCGAAGCAGGAGGAACGGAAAGATTCTTGTCGATCAATATACGTTTAGGATTTCGTCCTTTCCATTCCCGAACCGTCAGGTTGGGATTGTCTATCAATGCTGTATTTGCACCTACAAGGATCGCGTCTTCCTCGGATCGCCATTTGTGAACCAATTGTTTGCTGGCTGCATTGGTAATCCATTTTTGGGAATTGTCCAAAGGTGCAAAATAGCCATCAGCCGTCTCTGCCCATTTCAATATAACATAGGGTCGATGTTGATCCACACGGGTAAAGAACCTTCGGTTGATTCCTTTTGCCTTCTGCTCCAATAAACCGATATGCACCGATGCGCCTGAGTCTTTCAGCTTTCTAATGCCTTCCCCGTTCACTTTGGCAAATGGATCTTGGCAGGCAATGTATATATTCTTGATCCCTGCATCGACCAACATATCGGCACAAGGCGGTGTCTTGCCATGGTGTGCACAAGGTTCCAGACTGACATAGATCGTGCTCTCCTGTAACAAAACTCTTGCCCTCTCCTCTCCAAATCTCAATAGCACATCCCGTACGGCGTTGACTTCGGCATGAGGGCCACCATAGGGTGAGGTATATCCCTCTCCGATGATGCTGTCCCCAACGACAATCACGGCACCTACCATGGGATTGGGGGAGACACTTCCCGCTCCCAATACGGCCAGTTCCAAGCAACGCTGCATGTATTTCTCATGGATATCCATAGGACAAACTTAACAATAAATACCCAAACGACAGAGATATTGTCGTAAGTTTGTAGCATGAAAACCTTGTCCGAAATAGAACAGAGCTATCAGCAGAAATTGTCCATTCTCTACCCCAGTGAGGAGATCCGGCAGCTATTTCTCATTGCGGTGGAAAAAGTAATTTCCACAACTATTTCTCCGTATCCGATCCTTAAGGACAAAAGTGTAGAAGATCAAATAGCAGAGGAAATGCTGGACATTGCCGGACAGTTGGCTACAGGAAAACCTATCCAGCATATCCTCGGAGAAGCTCCATTTTATGGTTTGACATTTCACGTCTCGGAGGACACATTGATTCCCCGGCCCGAAACGGAAGAACTCGTACATCTGATCCTCGACAGACACAAAACGCAGTCTGGTCTACGCGTGATAGACATCGGTACCGGAAGCGGGTGTATAGCTGTCACGCTATCACATCACATGCAACAACCTGCTATATGGGCCATGGACATTTCGGACAATGCCTTGCAAATCGCAAAGACCAATGCCGAAAGATATCGGGAACCGGTGCAATTTTTAGAGGGAGATATACTGGAATGGGATGTTATTTTTGATAAAGAACAACAATTTGACATAGTGGTCAGTAATCCACCCTATATCACCCTTGGCGAAAAAACACACATGCACAAGAACGTATTGGATTTTGAACCGGATACAGCATTATTTGTACCGGAGGAAGCTCCCTTGTTGTTTTACGACCATATTGCGGACTTTGCTTTGGCCCATTTGGACAAGAATGGATATCTGTATGTTGAAATCAATCAATATCTCAGTCAGGAAACAGCATCTTTGTTGGAGAAAAAAGGTTTTTGTGAGGTAAAGATACATCCGGATATCAACGGCGTGGATAGAATGATCAGTGCATATCTGGAGAAATAGTTATCTTTTTCAAACTGAAAGACAAAGACTTATTCGTCTTGTACAAAAAAATATGGTCAAGTATTTGGCATAAAACACAGATTTTTCTACCTTTGCAGCACTTCAGCCAACGAAGGATAGTCCTAACAAAGGGTTATGATTCGGTAGCTCAGCTGGTAGAGCAATACACTTTTAATGTATGGGTCCTGGGTTCGAATCCCAGCCGAATCACAAACGCAACCGAATGCCCGACAATAGTCGGGTTTTCTGTTTTAGAGAGGTGTCCAAGCTCGCTTGAGGTACCTCTCTAAAACAGAAAAACAGTGAGCGTTAGCAAACGGTATTCGGTTGCTTTGTACCCTCCCCTAACGGGATGGCTGCGGCCATGCGCGCGGGTGATAGTGGGACGCAGCCAACTATATCGTTCCGGGCATAGTGCGGGGATAGCGGGGCTGAGCCAAAAATAAAAATTTTGTAATTTATAGTTTAATGTTTATTTTTAAACTATGTTATTTCCAGAAGAACTGCTACACTTCATCTGGCAATTTCGGTTGTTTGACCAATTCAACCTGAGGACAGTATCAGGAGAGACTATAGAACTATTGGCTGTGGGTCAGCACAACTTGGATGCAGGGCCGGATTTTGAGTTCGCACAGTTGCGGATCGGGGAAACGCTGTGGTCGGGACACGTAGAAATACACATCTATGCAAAAGAATGGAACCAACATAAACACCATCTCGATGAGCGTTACAATAGCACAGTATTGCACGTCGTTTGGGAATACGATGCGGCGGCCATGCGTCACGATGGCACCCCACTTCCTACGCTGCAATTAAAGAATTATGTGAATCCGGCTATGGTGGACAAATACCTGGAACTGATGGGCAACCTCAACTGGATCCCTTGTGAGAAGCAAATAGGCAGGTTTACAAACGATATTGTCGCTTCGGTATGGTCCGAAAGAATGAGTGTCGAACGTCTGGAGCATAAGTGCCAATATGTAGAATCGTTGCTCGACAGAAGTAAGAATGATTGGGAAAAAACACTGATGATGCTTATGGGGAGGGCTTTCGGCATGAAAGTCAATGCCACTTCGTTCGAAGCATTAATGGAAAAATTGGACAGCTCCCTCCTATTCAAATACCGTTCGGAACCTTTCAAATTGGAAGCTGTACTGTTTGGTATGTCAGGACTATTACCGACAAAAGAGGCAGACGATTACAGCACAAAGCTGGCCGCTGAGTTCGAGTATCTACAAACCTTACACGGCCTTCGGGAGCTATCGAAGCTGGAGTGGAAATTCCATCGTATGCGTCCCTACAATTTTCCGACATTCCGATTGGCACAGCTCGCTGCCCTATGTGCACACGAAATGTATTGGTTCGATAAGATCTGCATGACCGAAAATCTGGATGATATCATGGTATTGCTCAAAAATATACGCACCCATGCCTATTGGCTGAATCATTTTAGGTTTGGCTCGACAACAGTTCCCCACGGCAATTCCTTCAGCGACAGTTTTATTACGCACCTCATCCTAAACTGTTTTGTACCGGTGTTATTTGCTTATGGCAAACATGTAGGCAGCCAAGCCTATACTTCCAAGGCTTTGCGATGGCTACAACATTTGCCCCAGGAAAGCAACGCTATTACAAAAAAGTTTGAAATATTGGGATGGAGAAATGACAGCGCTGCAACGTCACAGGGGATTCTCCATCTAAAAAAAGAATATTGCGACAAAAGGAGATGTCTATCCTGCTCCATAGGCCTTCATTTGCTAAGGGGGCAATAATAAATTAAACGCAAAAACCTCTTCGCTCCTACCCTTTAGCCTATACCTTCAATATCTCGGCAATATCGTGGAAACCTTTTTCGGCCGCAAGATCGGAAGCATTGGCACCCAATTCGGTGGTTATGGATACATCAGCGCCTTGTTCGAGCAGTAATATAATCAACTCGATATTTCCATGCTGGGCAGCTAGATGTAAGGGCGTGATACGTCCATTTTGACTCACATTGACCTCCGCTCCCGCTTCGATAAGCATTTTACTGATATTTGAGTTATTATTGTTCAAGGCTGCATGCAACGGGTAGGAATTGTAACCGTTTTGAGAACTGATGTTGGGGTCTGCGTGGTGCATGAGTAGCAGACGAACAACATCTTCCTTGTTGAAATGCGCCGCTATTCCCAATGGTGTAAAGCCATGCGCAGAGATCTCATTGACCACTTCCGGTTTGTTTTCGATCATCATCTGTACATGTTGCACCAGTCCTGTAGCGCAGGCTTCATGTATGGTAATGGTCTTGATGTATTTTAAAAGGACCTGTACAATCTGCGATTTGTGATAATAACACGCGAGCAGCAATGGAGAAATATCATGGCTGGTATTCTGTTGAACTAAATCCGGATCCTTACTCAGCAACAATTCCAAATCGTGTACGTTGCCCGTCTCAATATATTCCTCCAAAATCGTCAAGCTCATCGATTACAATATTAACTTATTCATTCGAAATAAATAAAAATTTGCTTAACCTCCATAAATTGTGAATAAGATAACAAATGTTAATTACTTTTGGTAGACAACCAAGATCTCAAATATTAATCATTTATTTAATGTTTGACGGTTAGGTTAAGGTTTTGTGGCAAAGTAGCTACAAAATTTATTATTAAGTATATTTTTGGGATAAAATCATGGATACTGTTTGTACATTTGTTGTGCCCTCCCCAAGGGCATGTTTTTCATAGGTAGATGTGGGGACGAATATATCTTTATTCGTCCCTTTTTTAATCACTCTGACCATTCTTACTACATTCGAACAGGCTAGAAAAATCGAAAACCCATAGTATTCTTGCCATAAGGCAAGTATATCCAAAAATTGTCTAAATACCTTTGTAATAATCTCAACCGTTAGGCAAAAGTTCTTTTTTTGACGACATTTGCTCTGGTTAGACATCTGCATTGGATTTAGTCAAAAAGATTGCAGAAATACTATAACATTAGGGAATAAAAAGAACAAAATATGGAAAAAAGTAATAGAGACAATCCTGGTGTAAAATTTGAAGCAGGAATAAACATTGCTATAAAAATCCCTAAAAGCAAATACGAAAAAACAGTTGCTTTTTACAGGGATATTTTGAAACTGGAAGTCACAGAAAAAAACATAGACAATCCAACCGTTTCCAGAACACACGAAGTGAAATTTGGCAACAATATTATTTGGTTAGACTGCGTGGACAACTATACCCATTCAGAAACTTGGTTACAGCTTACGGTTCCTAACGTGGAAGAGGCGACAAACTATCTACGATCGAACGATGTGGAAACTTGTGACGAACTTGAAGAATTACCCGAAAATATGCATTGGATAACTGATCCATCAGGAACAGTTTTCAACCTACAGGAGCGGGAAACAATGTGATTGGAATTGAAGACGCCAAACATTAACAAGAGAAGAAGGCACTGTAATTTTATACTCAAAATTTGGATTTTGTATACCATTGAGTGGCCTCCCCTACGGATCGAACCCTCAAAACGCAAAAAATCCCTCATCTTTTGATGAAGGATTTTTCTGCGGAGAGTGAGGGATTCGAACCCCCGAACCTGTTACAGTTAACGGTTTTCAAGACCGCCGCATTCGACCACTCTGCCAACTCTCCGCGACAAAAGTAGAAATTCTATGCTTATCTGCAAAATTTATTTACAAAATAATCCTTGTTAAATAAGCTGAAATGTGCATTTAATTAGTTTTTAGCCGGTTACGAATTGTCTTGTTGTGTATTAATTTTCTTTGTCGAGTATATTGGCCCTATGCGTTTCTGTTTTTAGCCGCATAACAGTTCTTTCTGCGTACATCGATCGCCAAAAATCACAACTAGGAATTAACCATTTGGCAAGCAATATGTTATTGCAGTTTGACTAAAAATTCTTCTTTTTATTTTGCAATTATGCCCCAAATAAGTACTTTTGCTACACAAAAAAGGAGCGCCAATAGCTCAGCTGGATAGAGCAACGGTTTTCTAAACCGTCGGTCTCAGGTTCGAATCCTGATTGGCGTACATAAAAAAAGCCATTTTTCATTCGAAAAATGGCTTTTTTTGGATACTCCCTTGCCATCTATTACTTTAAGGGGGTGATTGTGATGTGCGAAGCTAAACAACTCCTCACTCTCAGCCGCCCAAAATGAAGCCTCCCCACATAGTCCTGTAGTTTGGCATTGCTGCATATACCCTTTGTAATTGATGAAAAAATATAAATGTATGTTCCCTTTCTATTTTTGATAAGGATCATAAATAAAAAAAAATAAAAATTCTATGAGGGTCAATGCCCTATTGATTGTCTTCATAGATAGTTAGCACAGTCAGAGAATATATACTGACACAAACAAAAAGCATGATATGACTATGCTGTTAGACAAAGAGAAAAAATTTGAAGAAATCTTTAGGACTTATTTTAAGGAGCTGCATCGATATGCTTTTAAGATATTGGCCGATTCCGATATCGCGGAGGAGACTGTCCAGCAGGTTTTTTTGAAGTTGTGGGAAAGAGACTGGCAACAAGATGTGCATACCTCTGTCCGCTCCTATCTGTACCGAGCGGTGTACAACGAGAGTATAAATCTCATCAAGAGAGGACACCACAGGATGAAATATGAAATACATCAACGGCACAGTCGAGGTAATGAAACATATATGCCGCAAAGCGATAACGAATTGAGAGAGCAACTGTTTCTCGCCCTATCGCGATTGCCCGAAAAGAGTAGACTCGTCTTTGAGATGAGTAGATTTCAAGAGTTGAAATATCAGGAAATAGCGGAGGAATTGACCTTGTCGTTGAAAACAGTGGAAGGACATATGACCAAAGCATTGAAACATCTGAGGATGCATCTTTCGGATTATTTGAATGTATTGGCTTTAATCATGATGACACGGTTATGAAACTGTCGGACCAGAACAGACGCATGATCATAAAAAAAACAAATCTAGACGATGAAAAAAGAATTGATAGTAAAATATATCGTGGGAGAAGCGGATCGACAAGAGCGCCTTTTGGTCGAGCTGTGGATTGCTGAAAACAGCAATAATAAAAAGGAACTGGAAGATATGAAAAAAGTATGGGGTATCGGAGAAGAGCGCACACCGCTTCCGGAAATAAATATTGATAACGCCTGGTCAGATTTTGTCCGGATGCGCGAGGAGCAGAGCAGTAAGGTGAAACCCCTTGGCACTATAAAGCGAAATAAATCGAACTGGATAAGCATAGCTGCCTCCCTATTGGTATTCGGAGCGTTGACCCTTTGGATCCTTCAATATACATTCAACGTAGAAAAGATATTGAAAACAGATACGCAGGTACAGCATGTCGAATTGCCGGACGGTAGTACAGTGCATCTGAACACCCATGCAGAAATGGCTTACCGTAAAGAATGGCTCGGGAAAGACCGAAAGGTCCAATTGCGCAAAGGAGAGGTTTTCTTTGATGTAAAAAGGGACGAAAAACATCCTTTCGTGATCGAAAGCGGTAAAAGTAAAATTACCGTCCTTGGAACAAGTTTTCATATTCGACGTGAAGGAAACGATACAGAGGTTGTCGTAGCAAGTGGTTCGGTAAAAGTTGATTATGACGAGCAGGAATTTGTCTTAAAGCCCAACCAAATGATTGTCGTTTCAGATACCTTATCAAGGCAGAATATCCACGTGGACACGGTTCCGGATCAGCTCTACCGATATTATGTTCATCAGGAATTTGTCTTTGAAAACACGCCTTTACAAAGAGTTTTTGAAGTATTGGGAAAAGCGTATGGAAAACGCTTTGTGATCGAAGATCCCCAAACGAAAACCCTAAAATATACAGCGACGTTTGAACAGCAGAACCTCTCTGAAATAGTAGATGTCATTTTAAAGACATTCGACCTTAAAATAAGTAAAAAAGATAACGTCTATTATATTGACTAATACCATGTTTAGCTATTATAATTTCATCAGAAATATGAAGATCATCCTATACATTATCCGAAAATCAAAACTTTTTGCCATAAGTGCTTTGATGTCCCTAAATTATTTGTGCGTGTATGCCCAAAATAAGCTATCGAACAACATACGATTGCCAAACTACGAACAGACCAGCATCAGGGAAATCTTTGACAGGCTAAAGCAAGAGCAGGCGGTTCTATTTTCTTACAACAGCAGTCTGATTGATCTGGATAAAGAAGTCAGCGTGCCTCCTCACCAGGGACTGCTGATTGATTATCTGACAAAATTGCTCGGAGAAAAATATAGTTTTAAGGAAACCGATTCCCATATTATTATTACATATGCACCCCAGCGAATGGACGTGAGTACCGTTGATATGGACACGACCAAAAATAACCGGATGAGGATTTCGGGCTATGTCAAGGATATCCGAACAGCTAGGCCTGTTGATTTCGTGACCGTATATGATCGGACGACGTTTCAAGCTTCCACATTGACAAACAAAAAAGGGTATTTTGAATTGGATATCAAGAATCCGGAGCATACTTTCACACTCGCTTTGAGCAAAGAAAACTATAGGGATACCGTGCTTGTGCTGTTACTTCCCGTAGAGATTTCACATGTCGCCAAAGGTAGGAAAATAGGGTATTACTACTCTTCCGATTCCCTTAAAACCATTTCAAATTCTGCATTTGGCAGTTTTTTCACAAGCTCGAGACAGCGAATTCAGAACCTGAATCTGGGTGGATTTTTTGTGTACAGCCCTTTTCAGATATCGATGACGCCGGGATTGAGTACACACGGGCTTTTTAATTCGCAGGTAGTCAATAAATTTTCTTTGAATATCATCGGTGGATATACAGCGGGTGTGACCGGTACGGAATTCGCTGGAGTTTTCAATGTCAATCAATTCGACATGCGTGGATTCCAGCTTGCGGGGGTATCCAATGTGGTCGGTGGTGATGTCAAAGGGTTTCAAGCTGCCGGAGTCGGCAATATTGGCTTGAATAAATTGTCCGGGGTACAAATGGCCGGCGTCTGGAACAGTGTTGACACCATTCTTTCGGGTGTGCAATTATCAGGCGTGGTCAATGTAGCCAATAATGCGACGCAAGGTGTACAGTTTGCCGGAGTGATGAATATATCCAAGGACCAAGTTGGAAGCCAGGTTGCGGGAGTCCTCAGCATGGCCAAAAAGGTGAATGGTATCCAATTTGCAGTTGTCAATATCGCCGATAGCAGTGATTATCCTATTGGTGTATTCAACTGGGTGAAAAATGGTTCTCGTCGATTGACATTGGGGATAGATGAGAGCAGTTTCGTTTCCTTGAATTTTAAAAGCGGCGGACGCGTCATGTACAGTGTCTTAGGACTGGGAACCTATCTAAATAATACGAACGTCAAATATGGTATTGAAACAGGGCTCGGTGCACATCTTTTACAGAGAGAACGATTTACATTATCTACGGAGATCGTTCATCGCATCCAGTTTGACAAAAACTTTGAATATCATGATGCAAATCGGAGTTCAGTACGGATTGTTCCGGCTATCAATTTGGGGCGTCATCTTCAGGTATATGCTGCCCCCTCATTCACGTATGCTGAAGCAGTGGAACCTCAAGTAGGTACTAAAGGGGCGATATGGAAATTTTGGGGAGCAGACCCGACACGAAATACGTTGCATGGTGGAGGAACAATGGGCTTGACCTATATCTTTTAATAATAGATAAATCAATCCACAAAAGTAATCTTTTCAGGATCATCCGGGAGATACAGAATATTTTGCGTACCCGTATTTGCACGGTGCAGATCCGTCAGCAACACGATTCTCTTGAGCGTCACCACATGCTCTACACCTTTGTCATCGGTGAATTTGAGGATATATTTCATTTGCGGCTGTTCGTTGATATAGGTACCCGTCTGCTCGGCCCGCTGTACGATGGCTGTTGCTTTTTTACCATAGAGCAGTAGATCTTCATCATGCGCATGTTTTCCACCGAAAAATCGTCCGATCATTTTCGTCATGTTAAAGAAAAAAAGCCCCATGTAAGGCGTCATCACCCACGGGTGCCAAAATGAAATAAACCGCCAGCCGTTTCCTTCGCTAAATATACGGTAATGGACTATAAACGTACCGACCATATACAGGACTACAAAAGAGGTGGCAATAAGTCCGAATTTCCACGAAAATTTGGTCTGTATATCGGCCATAACGATACCCGGCGATTGTTGGGTTGTGCTCAGTCGCAAGTTGATGTTGTTTCCCACTTCAAAGCGTCTTTCATGAGGTCTGCTGTCTGTAAATTCAAACACGTTCTGAACAAGTGTATTCGATAAATTCTGAAACTCAACCACGATTTCCAACACTTGGCTGCCGTCTTTTTGTTTCTTTAACAGAATTTTATCCAGTATTTTACCTCTTGTCAGACGCCCTTCGTCAGCCAATGAAATGATGTTTCGCTGCAATTTCCTTGGACGTGCGATAGTCTGTGCATATGTCCACGAGATAAAGATAATCCATCCGATAAAACCTACACCCAAAGCAATGGTAGATACGATCGGTGATGACATGAAACTTCCCGAATAGCTGAAAAACAGAGGAAATATAAATACAAAAAATGCGATATAGCCAAACCAGAATTTTTGTCCCATAATCTAAATAGTTGTTTTTACTGTTTACTAAACTCGATTTCTTTTCCTTCCTTGTCGGCTTTAAAGTTATAATCTGCCCTGCTGCCTCTGATTCTTGCATTCCAGTTCCATTCCGGTACGTGAAAACTGAAATAGATGGTCGACGGCAGTTCTGCACCTTCTATCCCCTGTACTTTTTGGATCAACTGCCTATAAACATGATGGGCGGTGCCGAGTTGGATGTTATCCAGTAGAATAGGTTTCGATCTGTCGTGGACGCTTGTCTTTACAGGTTCTTCTTTTTGCCAAGTATCCGTGTCGGCCCTGTAATAATACCAATCGATGTTCTCAGGAATATCCGGATCGACAAGCCGTAGTCGGATACGATCCGTCTCTACGTAGATGTGCGGCGGAAAAACCATCAACGTCTTTTCGGGAAATAGTGCTTGAAGCTGTTGTTGGATTTGATCCAGTTTTTCCGCATTGTCAAGTAAATTGACCTTTTTGTCTTCCGACGTTACATCCTCCTGTTTGTCGTATATATTTTCCGATGATATGTTGTCTCTTGCGATCTTCCGATTCTTCTTGCTATCATCCTGTAGACCAAATGTTTCCTTATAGGCCTGCGTGATAGCGTCACATGAAAACAGTAAAAATGAAAAGCCAATAATAAATAAAATGTTTCTTGATCTCATGTCTTTTTTCTTTCATGAGAAGTAAATCTATCAAAAAAAATCGTTTTGCAAGACTTTCTGTTGTTAAAAGGACGATTAAATTTACGCTAACACCCCGCTCCTTTTCAGCCATATTCTTTCTCGGTGAGGTACTTCCAGTACCGTTTGGGTACATGCCGCAGATGGAGTCTGAGATTACGACGTGACTCGATATTGGTACTGCTGTAGTACTGCTTCCACAACCGCTGAAAATCCCTGTCCCTGTCATCGAGGGGTATTTCTAGTGCACGTGTGTCGCCTACGCTTGTTCTTCGCCTGTTGGCTGCATGCTCTTCTTCCATAAGATGTACTTCAGTGACCTGACATTGGTCATAGAGCAGTCCATATCCCCGCTTGACATCGTAGATCAACCAGTGTTGGTCTGCGTAGCGCTTGCGGAAGAAATCAGAAATCAAGGGCAGTACATTGAAATCTGGCTCGATGGATGCTACATATAGACCATCTCTGCTCTTGTGAAAACGTACGAACGCCTTCATACGGTGCCGTTCGCGGTTTACCTTTTTGAGGGTCTGCACGAGGTAAAGCACATCGGGATGACCATAGTTTTGCCATATCTCTGGACTATACCGAAACACATACTGTATAATACTGAACAACGCTCTCCATGCCTCTCGGTCTTCCGAAAGAAATATCTTAAAGAAATCCAATGCTGTTTGCCGTCCCACCTTCTGCAACAAGGCCTGTTGTACGCGGCCCGCCTTTTCCGGTACGGTGACAATCTTCCGGGTATGGCTGAAAAAATCCGGCTGAAATTCCTCTTCCAACACCGGGGTGATCTCAAATTCCTTGCGTTCAAAACTTTCAAAAACACAACAGAGCAATCCCGGAAAGGTATGATCAAATAGATAATACATCACGAAAAAAGAAGCAATTGTCCTTGGCCGATCTTACCTTTATATTTGCTGTTGCCCTTACTGAGAATATGCCCCCTTACGGTCTCCATGCTTGGAGTGCCGAGGGAAACAACCGAATCGGCACAAACCATAAAATGCCGGGCACGATTGAAGGCTATGCCCATTTTCTTCAATTGGTACTCCCGCAGTTTTCCAAATTTTCGGGCCTGCATGATTTTCAATGCCGACTGCCGACCAACCCCCGGTATACGGATGATCATCTTGTAGTCGGCGGTATTGATGTCGATCGGAAAGTATTGGGGATTTCGCAGTGCCCAGCTCAACTTGGGATCCACCTCCAGATCAAGGTGGCTATGCTCGGCATTTAGGATTTCATCCAATCGAAAATCATAAAAACGCAGCAGCCAGTCCGTTTGGTAGAGGCGGTTTTCACGCAATAGTGGAGGTGCACTGCCTATGCTTGGCAGCAGACTGTGCTCTTGATGTATAGGCACAAAACCACTGTAATACACTCTTTTCAGCTTATAATCTTGATAGAATGTATTAGCCACGGACATAATCTGCAGATCTGTCTCCGGTGTTGCGCCGATGACCATCTGTGTACTTTGTCCTGCCGGGACAAACGAAGGGGTGTGTTTGATCATCTTGGCTTCGGATCTGAGTTGCTGTATCTGTTCTTTGACAAAAGCCAAAGGCTTCTTGACCGAATCGTGATCTTTCTCTGGAGCCAATAATTTTAACCCTTCCTCCGTGGGCAATTCCAGATTGATGCTCATCCTGTCCACATACAGCCCGGCTTCCCGGATCAGCTCCTCGCTTGCTCCGGGGATGGTCTTCAGATGGATATATCCATTGTAGCGCTGCTCGGTTCGTAGTTTTTTGACGATCAACAGCAGTCTTTCCATTGTAAAATCAGCATTCTTGAATATGCCCGAACTCAAGAATAAACCTTCTATATAATTGCGCCGGTAGAAATTCATGGTCAGATCCACGACTTCCTCTACGGTAAAAGCCGCACGTTTGACATCGTTGCTCCGACGGCTTACACAAAACGCACAATCATAAATGCAATGATTGGTCAACAGGATCTTCAACAAGGAAACACATCGGCCATCCTCGGTATAGGTATGGCAGATCCCTCCAAATGAGGCATCCCCTATCCCACCTGTATTTTGTCGTTTACTTCCGCTGGAACTACAGCTCACATCGTACTTGGCTGCATCAGCCAATATTTTCAGTTTTTCCTCGATCCTATCCATAAGACAAAAATATGAAAAGAAAAATATTTTACTAAATATTTTAGTAAATAAGTAAAGGCGCGATTAATCGCGCCTCTACATGATAATAATAGATACCGTTTAAAAGCAAAAAAAGCAATCTTACGATTGCTTTTTTTGCTCTTTCTTGGGGAACCCCGATCTAAAGATCACATCCCATATGGCCGAACTGACCCCGAATCCTTTCTCCGGATCCGAATAATGATGAAGCATATGATGGTCTTTTATTTTTTTGAACCAGCCTGATTTGAAATTGGCATGGTGCATGGCATAGTGGCACTCGTCGTAGATTAGGTACCCCAATAGGAAACCTGCGAAAAAGCCCGCCAATACGAATTCGGAAAGGAAGATATAAAATATAAAATAAATAATAGTAGCCAACGGAATACTGGCGGACAAAGGCATGACCAAACGTAAGCGATCTTTCGGATAATCATGATGTACCCCATGAAAGATAAAGTGGATACGTTGCCCCCAATTGCTCTTGGGTTCATAATGGAAGATCCAGCGGTGTAGTACATATTCTGCCAAGGTCCAAAATGCCAAGCCAAGTAAAAAATACAGCACGATATTGCTTGGGGACATCTCACCCACAGTATAGGCTTTCCAGATGAAATATATAATCACAGGTACCCAAAAGATAATCGGCACCATATAATGTACTTTGGTCAATGCCTCCAAAAAATCATTCTTAAACATCCGAGTCGATTCCGTAGAATTCGAAACATAATTCCGCTTTGCCATAACTATTCTTCTCTGTTAAGTAATTCCGGTAGACTGGTTACAAATACCGTCAGTACAAAATTAATATTATATCCCTAGACAAAAAAAGTACATTCGTCATTTTTTTGTACAAATTTTGACTTTTATACTGAATTGTTCAAAAAATATATATGTTATTTGGAGTTTCTTATTGTCATACTGAACCTTGGTGAAGTATCTGTTCGTATAATTTAACAGATTGGAGTTGCATCAGCCCCGCAACCCCCAACACATCCCTGATGCCTGCTTAGCAGTCGGCAAGCCTCAACATGACAATCTTTACATTTGTAAAATATAAAGTGACGGAGGTGATGATAGTGATGTAGTTATGAAGGCAAAACGTATACCTTCATAACCTACTTCACCCCCATAACTTACATAACTTTAAAATAAAGTTGATAATGGTTATGGTCGTTGCGGAGGTTATGAAAGTGACGAAGGCTCATGGCCTCTATAACCACTGTAACCTTTGTCACCATCATAACTTTAAAATAAAATTTAGAAAATCAAACAGGCTTTAAGATAACAACGATTTTTTTCCTTTCACATTCGTGAATGCAAAGCATTTTATCTAAGTTTGCATAATTGCAAAAAAAGTTTCTTTTACCGTATACACAATCAATTAAAGTAGCTTAGATGATTGACGAAACGAACAATTCAGAAGAAAACAACATAGACGACACACCGGATACAGAACAAACCAGCAACACTATCCCACTTTCGGGATTGTATGAAAACTGGTTTTTGGACTATGCGTCCTATGTCATTTTGGATCGTGCTGTACCGCATATCAACGACGGCTTCAAACCGGTACAACGCCGTATCCTCCATTCGCTAAAGGAAATGGACGACGGACGTTTCAACAAGGCGGCTAATGTCATCGGCAACACCATGAAATACCACCCGCATGGAGATGCCTCTATTGGGGATGCCATGGTACAACTGGGCCAGAAAGACCTGTTGATCGATTGTCAGGGCAACTGGGGCGATCCCGTCACTGGAGATTCGGCAGCAGCCCCCCGCTATATAGAAGGACGTCTTTCCAAATTTGCCAACGAGGTTGTGTTCAATCCCGATACCACAGAGTGGCAGCTCAGCTACGACGGCCGAAATAAGGAACCCATTACCTTGCCCGTAAAATTCCCTTTATTACTGGCGCAAGGTGCTGAGGGTATAGCCGTAGGGTTGGCGACCAAGATCATGCCGCACAATTTTATTGAATTGATAGACGGTTCGATCCAGGTGCTTCGGGGCGAGCGTCCAAATATTTTCCCCGATTTTCCTACAGGAGGATTGGCCGATGTATCCAATTACAACGAAGGACAACGTGGGGGTAAGATCCGTGTTCGGGCCAAGATCGAAGAACGGGACAAAAAGACATTAGCCATTACCGAGATACCTTTTGGCACGACCACGGGTGCACTGATCGAAAGTGTCGTATCGGCCAATGATAAAGGGAAGATCAAGATCAAGAAAATCGAGGACAACACGGCCGAAAATGTCGAGATCATCATACACCTTGCTCCCGGCATATCGCCCGATGTCACCATCGATGCCCTATACGCCTTCACTTCCTGCGAATCGTCCATCTCACCCAATACATGTGTCATCAAAGACAACAAACCTCATTTCATGAGTGTCAACGATGTATTGATCGAAAACACGAAGCAGACCAAGGCCTTATTGAAGCAGGAACTGGAAATTCGCCTACGCGAACTACAGGAAAAAATCTTCTTCAGCAACCTCTTGAAAATATTTATCCAAGAGGGTATGTACAAACATCCCGACTATGAAAATGCAGGAGATTTCGAAACGGTGGTGCAGGTATTGAATACACTATTCACACCGTTTTTTGACCAGTTTTATAGAGCAATCGTTGCCGAGGACTACAAAAAATTGATCGATAAACCCATGAGCAGCATCACCCGCTTTGATATCAAAAAGGCGGATGAGCAGATGAAAGCGCTGGAAGATGAGATCAAGGAGGTCAAGAAAAACCTGAGACATCTGACCGAATATGCTATAGCTTGGTTTGAACGTCTCCGTACCAAATACGCCAAAGGACGCGAAAGGAAAACGGAACTTCGGGTATTCGACAAGGTAGAAGCAGCCCACGTAGCTTTGGCCAACGCCAAATTGTATGTCAATCGGGCTGAAGGCTTTATCGGTACAGGCATGAAGAAGGATGAATTCGTGACCGAATGTTCGGATATAGACGATATCATTGTTTTCCGTGAGGATGGTAAATACAGCGTGACCAAAGTACAGGACAAGGTCTTTGTCGGAAAAGACATTATCCATGTAGCCGTATTCAAAAAAGGCGACGAGCGGACGATTTACAATACCATATATAGAGACGGCACAAACGGTACGACCTATGTCAAACGTTTTGCCGTGACAGCCGTGACCCGAGACAAAGAATACGATGTCAGCAAAGGAACCAAAGGCTCGAAAATACTCTATTTTACGGCGAATCCAAACGGCGAGGCCGAAACCGTCAACATTCAGCTCAAGCCACATACCAAACTCAGAAAACTGAATTTTGATCTCGATTTTGCCGAAATAGCCATCAAGGGAAAAGGCTCTCTGGGCAATATAGTATCCAAATATCCCGTCAAGAAGGTTATGTTCAAGAGTGCGGGAGTCTCTACGCTGTCCGGACGCAAAATCTGGTATGACGATGTCCTAAAACGCCTAAATGCGGACGAAAGGGGCAAATATTTGGGCGAATTTGACGGAGACGACAAGATACTGATGGTCTTCCAGGATGGTTCGTACGAACTTTCCAACTTCGACTTGAACAATCATTTCGACGAGAAGATGATACGTATCGAAAAACATCTTCTCGACCATGTATATGCTGCTGTACATCAAGACGGAAAGTCCGGTACGTATTATGTCAAGCGGTTTACCTTTGACGATATCCCCTTGGGAAAACGGGTTACATTCATCAACGACGAGCCAGGTTCCAAACTCATCCTGTTGACCAACAATCCTGAACCTGTCGTCAAGATAGACCAACTCAAAGGAAAGTCGCAAACGCCGGAAACCATCGAACAGCCTTTGAATGAGCTGATCGATATCAAAAAGATCAAAGCCCAAGGTAATAGATTATCATTCCATAATGTACAGGAAGTACAATTGTTGACAGCCGATATTGATCTGACTGTGGAGAAGGAAACAGAAACGACAGCACAAGAGTCTCTGTCTACAGAGACAGCTTCTGCTAGTGACAGTTCTTCTGTTTCTTTCGAAATAACCAATCCCGACGATATACAAGTTGATGATGGTGGACAGATCGGTCTGTTTTAATCTGAACACATGACAAAAATAAATTCCATTCTGGAGCGACTGCGTATCGAACAACTGAATGACATGCAACAGGCTGTCATTCAGTCATTCGACACGGAGAAAGATTTCATTCTTCTATCACCCACGGGATCAGGTAAAACACTGGCTTTTGCCTTGTTGATAGAACAACTGCTCCAAGAGCAAAAACAGGGAATCCAAGTCATTATCGTCATTCCTACCCGGGAGCTGGCCCTGCAGATCGAGTCAGTGATCCGAAAGGTCACCAAAGGGCAAAAGATCGTATGTTGCTATGGTGGCCACGACAGCCGGTCGGAAAAGAAATCCTTGGTCGATCCACCGAGCATCTTGATCGGTACTCCCGGACGGATCATCTATCACATCGAGAAGGGGCATATTCAAACCGCAGATGTCCATACTTTGGTTTTGGACGAATATGACAAATGTCTGGAACTTGGTTTTCAGGAGCAATTGGAAATCATCATGACTGCTTTACCACAAGTCAGCCGGAAGATTTTGGTTTCAGCCACGAAATTAGTAGAGCCTCCTCCCTATTTTTCGCTCCAAACACCTGTTACGGTCGATTTTCTAAACCACGAACAAGGTCAGCCAAACATACAATTCAAAAAAGTCATCAGCCCTGCCCAATACAAGCTCAAAACTTTGTTCAGATTGATATGTAGTCTGGGCAACAAGAAGATATTGATCTTTTGCAATCATAGGGATGCCGTAGATCATATCAGCGAGTTGCTGGATGATAGAAATCTGATCCATGATATATTTCACGGTGGGCTGGAACAACGGGATCGTGAACTATCCTTGCTCAAATTCCGGAACAACAGCAACAGGATACTCATCACGACAGATTTAGCTGCCCGCGGTCTGGATATTCCCGAAGTCGATACCATCATCCACTACCAACTTCCGATCAAAGAGGAAGCCTTTGTCCATAGAAATGGGCGTACAGCTCGTATGCATGCCTCCGGAGAGGTCGTACTCCTGCTAAAACCGGACGACAGTTTCCCTTATCTTCCTCATGACACCGAAGAAATTCTGCTTGAAGAAGAATACGATTTGCCACCGAATACACCTTTTTCTACCTTATATATCCCATTGGGACGTAAAAACAAAGTCAATAAGATCGACATTGTCGGTTACCTACTTCAATCCAAAGATATCCAAAAGGAAGATGTCGGATTGATAGAAGTCAAGGACAAAGAGAGCTTTATTGCCGTACGTCGGGAAGTCGCCTCCAAGATCATCCAGCAGTATAGCAATGGTAAGATAAAAGGAAACAAGGTCAAGTTTTATCGGACTTAATAGGCTGCCTCAAAAAAAGGAATCTATATTAGACAATATCATGATATTTTCCTTTTCGCTTTAACATATTATAATGGCTATCTTTGCCGAGTTTCAATGTTGTCGACAATATTCAGGACATATATTGGGACTTTTGCAAGATTGGAAATTAAGAGATGAAGACTATTTTTTCGACGAAAGCCGTACCTACACCTGTAAACCAAACGGTTTATGCTATTTTGTTTGCCATCAGTTTTTCACATTTATTGAATGACTTGATCCAGTCAATCATTCCGTCCGTGTACCCGATGTTCAAGGAAAACTTTTCCTTAACCTTTTCCCAGGTAGGTTTGATCACGATGACTTCGCAATTGTCTGCCTCGGTGCTCCAACCTTTTGTTGGGCTCTATACGGACAAGCATCCCAACTCAAAATCCTTGGCCATCGCCATGAGCATTACATTGATTGGACTTATCTGTATTTCATTAGCGCCAACCTTTCCTATATTATTGGCATCCGTAGCTTTGATCGGTGTTGGATCAGCTATTTTCCATCCCGAAGCTTCACGGGTCGCACATTTGGCTTCAGGAGGAAAAAAAGGATTGGCACAATCTGTTTTCCAGGTTGGAGGCAATGCAGGTACTTCTATAGGCCCGCTATTGGCTGCTCTGATCATTATCCCCTACGGACAACAATATATCGGTTGGTTTGGGGTTGTAGCTTTGTTGGGAATTGTACTATTGAGCCTGATCGGAAGATGGTATGGAGCAAACCTGGCCAATAATACGGTACTGATTTCCAAGACTGCTCAAAATAAGGAGTCTTCGTTAAGCCGTAGCAAAATACTTATATCCATGCTTATCCTGATGTTGTTGATCTTTTCAAAATACATCTACATGGCCTCGATGACCAATTATTTCACGTTCTATCTGATAGATAAATTTGGTATATCCATCCAACAATCCCAACTGTATTTATTTGCCTTTTTGGGCGCTATTGCAGCAGGTACAATTATCGGAGGGCCGTTAGGCGATCGATACGGACGAAAACTCATTATCTGGATATCTATACTGGGAGCCGCTCCATTTACGTTGTTGCTGCCCCATATGGATCTGGTCGGAACGGTCGTACTGGCGATCATCATCGGGATCATTATTTCATCTGCGTTCTCTGCGATTCTGGTGTATGCCACAGAACTTGTCCCCGGCAAGGTTGGTATGATATCCGGTATGTTTTTTGGTTTTGCGTTTGGTATAGCGGGTATTGGCTCGGCTATATTGGGCGAACTGGCCGACCATACGAGCATAGCACATGTTTTCTCACTGTGTGCGTACCTGCCTTTGATCGGTATCATTACGGCTTTTCTGCCCAATATCGAACCCAAAAGAAAGATGATAAATGCTCAGAACAATGAAAAAGTATAATCACCTGCTGTTTGATCTGGACGGGACATTGACAGATCCTTCCGAGGGGATCACCAAATGTATTGCCTATGCTCTGCAACATTTCGGTATTGAAACATCCGATTTGACAGCCTTGCAATCGTGGATAGGCCCTCCCATCAAACAGTCATTGATGGATATACACCATTTTGATGAGGCAAAAGCTGATCTTGGAGTAGAGAAATACAGAGAACGCTTTGCCGAAATAGGGCTCTACGAAAACAGGCTTTTTGACGGAATACCCGAGTTATTGGAATCACTAAAGAAACAAGATTATAGATTATATCTCGCCACATCAAAGCCGACCATATTTGCTGAGCGTATCCTCGATCATTTCGAAATATCCTCTTATTTTGATTTTGTTGGTGGCAGCTGTCTCGATGATTCACGCCCCACCAAAGCCCATGTGATCCGCCACGTGCTTGATGAAACAGGAATAACCGATACGGACAAAGCTTTAATGATCGGTGATCGAAAATACGATATACTCGGAGGAAAGACGTTTGCTATAGATACCGTGGGCGTACTGTATGGATTTGGCTCCCGACCTGAGCTAGAACAGGCCGGTGCGACGTATATCGTCGATAGCATTGCTGAGTTGGAAGATTTGTTAGTGGTATAATGTATCTTTTACTATGTGCAGTGTTCAGCGGAGCCATTTCTCTGAACTTCCTTGTCTGAAGATATAGGAAGAGTATCCTGTACTATAGCTGAAGAAGAATTGCTGTCATAATATCGTCTGCTCATAATAAGTACTCTTCCTCTTTTGTTGTATCTATTTTCGTATGGACAATAATGATACAAATTTATATTACCCAATATACGCATATGTAATCCCATCTCCTCCACGGTCGGCATGTTCGTCCTCAAAACGGCTCACATGATTATACTTACGTAGATAGTCCCGTATAAATCTACGCAAGATACCATCTCCCTTGCCATGGATGATCTTGAGGGAAGGATAACCTATCATGACAGCCCTATCCAATACCAATTCTATTTTCTGCAACGCATCTTCTGTACGCATCCCACGCACGTCCACTTCGGGATGAAAGTCTGCTATGGATTCGGATGATAGGATAGTCTGGCGTTTGACAGCCTTGGATTTTTCCTTGCTTTTTAGTTTAGTTACACGGTTCTTTTTAATGACAGTACGAAGGCTACCTAAAGATATGATTAAACTATTGTTGCGTGTGATTTCCAAAATTTCTCCTTCGGAACCTGTATCCTCTATCCGAACCCAATCTCCTACCTCCAATTCAGTATTGGTAACATGTTTACTCGATTTAGGAGATACGCTACTCTTTAAAGCCTCCGCATGCTGGTCAAGGGTCTGGTTCAATTTTCCACGTATTTCTTTTGTTTTTTCCTTATCAGCTTTGACGGATTTGATTTCGGAGATTGTGTTTTCAATCAGTTTATTTGCATCTTGGAGGATTCCTTTAGCTTCTTCTTTCGCTTTACGGAGTATCTCCTTTTTGTTTTCTTCTATATGGCTTTTCAGCTCTTCATACTTCGCTTTGAGTTCTTCCAGTTCCTTTTCTCTTTTGTCTACGGCCACCTTGGTCTGATAGATTTCCTTCTTGTCCCGTTCGAGATCCACCAAAAGGCTATCCACCCTATTCTGTTGTTTTCCGATCTTTACCTTAGCCGAATCCAAAATTTCCTTGGGCAAGCCTATCTTTTGGGCAATTTCGAAAGCATAGGAGCTACCGGGTTTACCCATCTGGAGGATGTAAAGAGGCTTCATCTGCTGATTGTCAAACAGCATGGAGGCATTCTGGATCCCCTCCGTATTGTTGGCATAGAGCTTTAGGTTGGAATAATGTGTCGTGATCACTCCCCTAACCTTCCTTTTGTTCAGCTGTTCCAATACAGCCTCGGCAATAGGCCCTCCAAATTGCGGATCCGTGCCTGTACCAAACTCGTCGATCAGCACCAACGTCTTCGCTTGGGCGAATGTGGAAAAATACTTCATTTTTGAAAGATGCGCACTGTACGTACTCAGATCACTTTCTATGGATTGGTCATCCCCTATATCGGCAAATATCTGTTTGAAAATGCCTATGGACGAAGTTTCATCTGCCGGTACCAACAATCCCGATTGTACCATCAACTGGAATAGACCTACCGTTTTCATACAGACCGATTTACCACCGGCATTGGGGCCAGATACCAATACGATCCTATCCTGTTGATCGATTTTGATATTCAGTGGAACTACCGGATGCGAAGCATCCTGCTTACTGTTGAGATACAATAAAGGGTGCCGCGCATTGACAAGGCTAAGCTCGGGTGCGGCAAGCAAGATTGGCATCGTAGCCTCAATGTCTATTGCAAAAAGTGCCTTTGCCCGTACAAAATCGAGCTTGGCGATCAGTCCATGGTAGGAGAGCAACAAGGGCACATGTGGACGTATCTCATCGGTCAATTCGACCAATAACCGAATGATCTCCCTTCTTCTTTCGAATTCCAGATCGCGAACCTTGTTGTTCAGGTGGAACACTTCTTCCGGTTCAATAAAGGCTGTCTGTCCTGTAGCCGATTCGTCGTGAATAAGTCCTTTGACCTTACGTTTGTTTTCGGCCAGAATCGGGATACACAACCTTCCCTCCCGGATCGTAATACCTCCATCGGCTGTCCAACCATTGGCCTGAGCATTCTTGAATACCGTATCCAGTTTCTTACGTGCTTCCTGTTCGCTCTTAGCGATCTGTTGGTTCAGATCCAACAGCAACTTGGAAGCATTTTCTTTGACCTTACCCCGATCATCGATGACCTGCTCAATAGACCGTACCAAAGACTTTTCAATAGGTAGGTGCTCAAATAACAATTCTAGATAAGCATACTGTCCTTCCCTTTCGTTGAAATAACGAATGATAGCGTAAACTGTCCGCAGGGATAACAGCAGACGGAAAAATTCTTCTTCGGACAAAAAGGCTCCCTCTACTTTGGCCTTTTGGGCCAGGGGTTTGATGGCATAGATATGATCCACAGGTAGCGGCGTATCGTGCAACAGCAAATTCTTGAATTCCTGTGTCTGCCGCAGAAACCGATCGATCTGCTCATATTTGGTCTGTGGTTGTATTTTGGCAACCATAAGCCGACCTGCCTCACTCAGACACTTTTCTTGAATGAGGTTCCTGATTTCCGAAAACCCCAACTTATCTACCGCATTATCCGGATATATCACAGCTTTGATCTTTGTTTTATTTCTTTCAATCGCATCCTTCGTTGTACTTCCTTGGCATCTATTCTCCTTTCGATGATCTCATCGTGCAGAGGTGCCACGGATTGATTCGAATCTATGCTTATATGTTCCTGTTCCGAAGCCTCATTCTCCTCGTCCTCGCTGACCTCCGCTGCATCTGCTTCTTTAGGCATAGGCTTAGTCAATTCATGACGCTGTACAGATAGGCCTGTATATTGGAAGAAAGCCGAATTATTTGCTTCAAAAGTGTATTCGGTCGTATCCAGATGAACCTCCAAAATCAGCCTTTTCATCTCATCTGCCTGCTGCTGCAACTTCATTACCCTATGTGTACTATCGCGGATATGGGCTTGTTCTATGGAATCGACACGCAAAGCTTCTTTTTCATAACGGCTTAATACATCCTTGACCTTGTCGTTTACCTTTTCCAGTTCGACAGGGTTGCCGTAATAATAATCAAGATTCTTTATGAATGTGGTCGAATCCATCTTGAACTTGTCAAACAGCTGTTGATAAAGTACCGGCATAACCTTACGGCCACTGTCAATGGGCATATTGTTCAGGTAACTGTCCAAGATATACACCTCGGTCATCAGATCGGACATTTCCTTGTCCGAAAGAATCCCCTTCGGTCTGGACTTGGAACAAGCCACAACCAAAAAAAACAGCGCTGCTATGACGAAGAATAAGCGTTTCATTTTGTAATTTTGCACAAAAATACAAAATGCCGCTGTATTCGGCGTCTTTATTAGGAGTATTCTACACGAAATGAGATATAAATGAGTATTGCATCGAATATACAAACCTTACAACAAGAACTAAATCCCATCGGCGTACAACTGGTAGCGGTCTCCAAGACCAAGCCTATCGAAGATATACAGGAAGCCTACGAAGCCGGACAGCGTGTGTTCGGAGAAAACCTCGTGCAGGAATTGGTCGAAAAACAAGAAGCACTGCCCAAAGATATCTCCTGGCATATGATAGGTCACTTACAGACGAATAAAGTCAAGTATATTGCTCCTTTCGTCACACTGATACACGGTGTGGACTCGTACAAGCTGTTGAAGGAAATCAATAAGCATGCCCTCAAAAACAATCGGATAATAGACTGTCTTTTACAAATCTATATCGCCGACGAGGATTCCAAATTCGGTCTGGACCATGTAGAGCTCATCGAGCTGTTAGAAAATCCGGAATTCAAGACATTGGAAAACATATGTGTACGAGGACTCATGGGGATTGCTACCAATACGGACAATCCAAAGGTGGTCAAAGAAGAATTCTACGAGCTGAAAATGTTGTTTGACGGGATAAAAGTCAGCTATTTCCGTCAAGAAAGCAGCTTTGACACACTATCTATGGGTATGTCGTCAGATTACAAGATCGCTATCGAACAGGGAAGCAATATGGTCAGATTGGGGAGTACCATTTTCGGAAAACGGGTCATCAAACATTATAAAGCACAGTAAATGGAGTGTCAGATACGTCCGGCCAATGCCGCAGATTGTCTCCAAATGATGGAACTGATCCACGAACTGGCCCTTTTTGAAAAAGCACCCCACGAGGTCACGGTAAGCCTCGAAGAGTTTGTCGATGCAGGATTTGGCAAAAATCCGGTATGGGGAGCCTTTGTTGCGGAGATCCAGGGAATGATTGTCGGTATGTCGCTATACTACATACGATATTCTACCTGGAAAGGACGAAGGCTGTATCTGGAAGATCTTATTGTGAATGAGCCCTATCGCGGCAAAGGGATTGGAAAACTCCTTTTGGACAAAACCATAGCTTATGCCCAGGAAAAAAACTATAGCGGTATCATGTGGCAGGTACTGAACTGGAACGAACCGGCTATCAAATTTTATGAGAAATACCAAGCAACGTTCGATGGAGAATGGATCAATGTAAATTTAAATTTTGACAAAAAATGAAATACTTACCCTTTGTATTCCTATTTCTGATCTATGCTTGTACCCATACGAACGAACAAACTTCAAAAAAAAGTTTGTCCAATGCTTTAGATAATGACACACTATCGTATACATATCAAGAGTTTGCAAAGTCGAGTAGGTATCTTGTGGAGCACGACACCTCTGTCGACAGCACCTACTTCCGTGTTTCTTATCCCAAATTTCCAGACTCCACCATCATGGGATTAGTTCACCCTGCCATTTGGCTTGAAGGAGAAGATGGTTTTGAACAAGCAGCCCAAACTTTTATAGAGGGCTACGACGAGTTTGTGGAGGAAGAGTCTACACACCATGTTTCTATGGCTTGGTTTAAGAACATACAAAGCTCCGTCTGCTTGAATACCCCAAGACTGCTTACCCTCAAAACCACCTATCAGCAATATACGGGAGGAGCACATGGCAACACCGTAGTTGTATGGTCCAACTTTGATATTGTACAGCACCAGAAAATTCAGCTTTCGGATATCATTATCAAAGAGAAACTCCCTGCGCTAACCAAAATGGCTGAGCAGCAGTTCCGAAAGATGGAAAACCTTGCCGATACAGCCTCATTGGAAAAGGATTTTTTCTTTGAGCGCGGAATATTCGCTTTAAATGATAACTTTGGCTTGACAAAAGATGAGTTGCTGTTTTATTACAACGAATATGAAATAAAACCTTATTCGGAAGGATCTACAACGATCAAGCTTCCTTATGCTGATTTAAAGGATTTTTTAAGCAACCGAGGCAAGGAGTATGTTAAAGAAATAGAGAGAGCCGTAATAGATGGCAAAAAATGACATCCTAAAAAATATTATATTAACCATTTGAATACAATAAATGCAGGTTTTTAAATTTGGTGGAGCTTCGGTGAAAAATGCGGAAAACATCAAAAATGCAGCTTCGATCATCTCGAAATATAAATCTTCCGAACTGTTGGTCGTCGTATCTGCGATCAATAAAACTACGGACAGGTTACAAGAGGTTGTCAACAACTACACGAAGGGTCAAGGAGATCCTTTTCTGGCATTGGATGTCGTCAAGCAAGAACATAACCAGATCCTTTGTGAACTGTTTGAAGATCGCCAAGCTCCTGTCTTTGATGATATTGCCAATTGTTTTGTCGAGATTGAGTGGATCCTGGAAGAAGAGCCATTGGATAGTTACGACTATCTCTATGACCAGATCGTTTCCGTCGGCGAGCTGCTGTCTTCAAAAATACTGGCTGCTCATTGTAATCAGATAGGCATTCCGACCAAATGGGAAGACGCCAGAGATTATATCTCCACGGACAATACCTATCGTGAAGCTGTCGTGGATTGGGAACTTACCGAAGCCAAGATCCGCAGGGAGTTCCCCTTGATATTGGATGAATATGTGGTCATCACGCAGGGATTTATCGGTTCTACATCAGAGAATTTTACGACGACTTTAGGTCGGGAAGGTTCGGACTATTCAGCAGCGATCTTTGCGGCCTGTCTCAATGCCGAAGGCATCACGATCTGGAAGGATGTACCGGGTGTGCTGAATGCCGATCCAAAATGGTTTGAAAAAACCGAATTGATCCCTGAGCTGTCCTATACCGATGCCATTGAGTTGACATATTATGGGGCTACCGTCATACATCCGAAGACAATCAAGCCGTTGCAAAATAAAAAGATCACATTGAATGTACGTTCGTTTCTGCAACCGGAGCAACCGGGAACACAAATCCGTACAACCAATCAGACATTGCCTGTCCCCTCTTTTATCTTCAAGATCAATCAGGTACTGATCAATATACAGCCACGGGATTTTTCGTTTATCGTAGAGGACAATCTGAGCCATATATTCAATCTGTGTCACCTGCACCGCATAAAAATCAACATGATGCACAACAGTGCCATATCCTTTTCCGTGAGCATAGATGATACAGGTGAGAATGTCGACATGCTATTGGAAGATCTCGAAAAAAGGTATAAGGTCAACTACGAAAAAGGTTTGGAATTGATCACGATCCGGTATTATAATCAAGAAACTATTGATCGGGTATTGGTAAATAAGAAAATTATTCGCGAACTTAAGGACAGTTATACCTGTCAGATGTTAGTGAAAGAATTGAATGAATAAACATATTCTAGATAAAGACGTTCAAGAATTTATCAAAGCCAATAGGGAGCTTTCGCCAAGTACTATAGCTTTGAAAAGATCCCCTTTTTCCCATGTGACCTCCGCCGAGCTGGCCTCCCAAATTGATGGATGGCAGCGTAGCGTGCGAAAATTGCCTACATGGGCATTTTCCCCCAACATCTACTACCCCGACAAGATCAATCTGGAACAATGCTCTTCCGAACACACTGCACTCATCAAACAGACCCTTATCCATACCGGCAGCAAAGTCGTAGACGTAACCGGAGGATTTGGTGTGGACAGTTGCTATATTGCGCAAGAAGCGGAGATCGTCATTCATTGTGAGCTTAATGAAAAACTGTCCAAAATCGTTCAGCATAATGCGGCAGAACTGGGGGTCAACAACCTTGTATGCCTCGCCACAGACGGTGTAGAATATATCCGACAACAAGAGGACGATGTCTTGGATTATATCTACATCGATCCCTCACGTCGGGTCAATCATGCCAAAGTATTTTTGCTAGAGGACTGCGAACCCAATATCGTCGACTTGCAGGATCTCTTTTTCAAGAAGTCAAGATATGTCATCTGCAAACTGTCCCCACTCATGGATATTTCCACGGCATTGGGCAAACTGCGTCATGTAAAATATGTCTTTGTCATCTCTGTGGATGGCGATTGCAAGGAATTACTATTTGTACAGGACAAGTTATTTGATGGCACACCCAAAATATCCGCCATACGCCTGTTTGCCGATCAGATACAAGTGCATACATTCGGTATCGAAGAAGAAAAAAGTACCTTGATCCGAACCTCGGATCCCCTCACCTACCTCTACGATCCCGATGTATCGGTCACCAAAGCCGGAGCTTTCAAGACCATCAGCAAACGGTTTAGTCTGTTTAAGCTGCACACCAATACACATCTGTATACTGCGGAGATATTGGATGAGGAATTTCCCGGCAGGATCTTTAAAATCCAAAAAGTACAAAGTATACCCTCCTTCAAAAAGAACAATAGTCTTACCAAAGCCAATGTGGCTACCAAAAATTTTCCCATCAAGGTAGACGAAATCCGCAAAAGGTACAAGATCAAGGACGGTGGGTCAGACTTTTTGTTTTTTACTACAGATCCCGCCGGCAATCATATTGTGATACAGGGAGTGAAAGTTGTATGATTTGTCACACAAACGCCAAAAATCAGATAAAGACAATTTCCTTACAATGTCCTCCACTATTCATTGTATTTTTATGGCATGAGTAATGTCAAAATATCCCTGCTCGAGCTAGCGACGATCTGTAAAGGAAGCAATGCTACAGAAGCGATTGCTCGGGCCGTAAAAGGTGCACAGCATATAGAAGAATTGGGTTTTCATCGCATTTGGCTGGCCGAACACCATAATATGCCACATATCGCCAGTTCGGCCACAGCTGTTCTTATCGGCCATATCGCCGGACAGACGAAACATATCCGTGTAGGTTCGGGCGGTATTATGTTGCCCAATCATACACCCTTGGTCGTCGCTGAGCAGTTTGGTACATTGGAAAGCATCTATCCGGGGCGAATTGACCTTGGCCTCGGCCGGGCACCTGGTACGGATCAACTGACAGCCATGGCACTGCGCCGCAACAATCTCAATACCTCCTTCTACTTCAAAGAAGATGTCCTCGAACTACAGCAGTATTTGGACGAAAACAACTTTAACGCCAAGGTACGGGCTTTTCCGGGAGAAGGTTTGGATATTCCGATATATATTCTGGGGTCAAGTACAGACAGTGCTTACCTCGCTGCCGAACTGGGACTACCCTATGCTTTTGCAGCCCATTTTGCGCCGGCGATGCTCGATCAGGCTATGGAGATATACCGCTCCCATTTCAAACCCTCCGATGTGCTTAAAGAGCCGTATACCATCATCTGTATCAATATCGTAGCAGGTGACAGTGTGGAAGAAGCACAGTTTCTTTCCACCAGTCTGTTCAATATGTTTGCCGGAATATTGACCAATCTGAGAAAACCGCTCTCTCCTCCTACTGAAAAACCTATCTATCACGGTATTCCGGAAATAGAACAAGCTGTTCAGAATATGGTCAACTGTACCTTTATCGGGACGGAAAAGGAGATGCGTGAGGAAGTATTGGCATTTGCCGAGAAGCACCAAGCCAATGAAATCATGACCACCAACTACATCTTTGATGAAGGGAAAAGACTACATGCTTTTGATATTATCGCAAAGGCATTGATGTAAAATAAGTAGATCCGTTTTTATGCTATACCGGATCTGCTTTGAAGCCTTTACTCTTTACGATAGCTATTACTTCTTCTTCGGTAATACCTTTAGAACTTACCGTAAGGATTTTATCGGCATTGTCCGTATCCACATTCCAATGGCAGATACCCTCTGCATTATCCAGATCGGATTGCACTTTGGATACGCATCCGCCACAATTTAATGTTGTTTTGAATTTTAATTCTTTATTTTCCATGATCTTTAAAATTTACGAGTTATTTAATAGTACAAATTTCCGTACAATTCTGTTCTGTACGCTTACATAATTTTGAAAATATTTTGTAAGATTTAGGGATGCACAAGCAATGTCATTAAGTTAAGGATATATACGCCGTTCATGTCAGCTTGTGACCGAAAGTAAAGGATTCCTCCTAAAACAGCGGTTCCCCATTTAAATCGGTCGTAAGCACTTCACTCATATAATCGAAAAAAGGACGCATTGCCAAAAATGTAGCGATTACTTCTTTCTGGAAATCAGAAGAAAAAACCTCATTATCAGAAAGAGCTCTCATGACTACATACTGTTTTTTCTTAATCAGATCAATAGCAGGATGATTTTTGTCAAATCCTTTCGGAGCCATTTTTACGCCATCTTCTCCTTTGAGCACCCCGAAATATTTTATGAAAGTTTTATCCGAAGTGATTTTTTCGATTTCGGTTGTATCCATTTCAAACTCTTTGCGGACACGAAATAAATCCTCACTGTTCGGCGCCCAAAAACCTCCTCCGACAAAACTGTGACCGGGTTCCAAATGAAGATAGTATCCTCCTCTGAGCATAGGTTTTGTTCTAGAAAAACTGACTCCAAAATGGGTTTTATAAGGTGTTTTGTCCTTGGAAAAGCGAACATCTTTATAAATCCGGAAAATATGGATTCCTTCTAAGCTATCGTGCTTTTGAAGCTCGGTATAAATTCGGTTGAAAAAAATCTTGTTTTCTGCTACGACCGAATCAAATTCCGATTTATGTACGGAGAACCACTCGCGGTTGTTGTTTTCTTGGACCTGTTTCAGAAATTCAAATGCTTTTTTCATAATATTGTAACCGAATAAATTTACGTTGGACATGTTCGTTGTTGTGATTCTCGGAATGGGTGCAGATAAAGCTACTTATCGCGGTCTGTTTTGAGGGTGTCTAAAAAGGTCTGGCAATTCATATAATCGTCATTTCGAACGAAGAGAGAACCGAGTGAAACGAGCTCTCCGCAGGAAAATCTATGGATGAATTAGAATTAACTAATTTTCAACAAGTTGAAAAACTGCTTAACCATAGATTTCTCCTCGTACCTCGTCGAAATGACGGTATGATTGGCTTTTTAGACACCCTCGTTTTTCTCTTTCATTTTTAAGAAATTCAAAGGTGTCATCACCGCGATTGAAGAATTTCTGTAATCTTTTATATTTCGGGCAATAATCGTATCCAAACCTTTTATGGTTAGCGCGGATGAATATTGAACAGAATCTTCATAATCAGCAAAGTCATTTTTTAATGCCTGTATGATTTCTGATTTGGTTGTTCCGATTATCTCGGTCATTGCGGTCAGAGCCTCGACACCTTCCAATGTTTTCTTGTTGCCTAAAAATTTTCTTACGATACAGTAAATGTTATTAATACTTACAGCCGAAAGATATAATTTCACACTTCCTTGTTCGCTGAGTTCAAAAAGTTCACTTGCAGGATTTGCGTGAGGCTCTCTGTCTGTGAAAAAGTACAAAAAGCTTATACCCCATATTTTTTTGAAAGTTCCTCTGTTAAGATTTGTTTATAGTCAAGATTGTCATCTGTTTTGATTATTCCTTTTAGTTTTCTGACTTTGGGAGAAAGTTGCTTTTCTTTGATTTTTTTTCGATCTACGGTGACAAATTTGAAATAGTTTTCAACCATTTCAGAAAGGCTTTGGCCTTTTTCTTTTGCATATTCTTTAGCAATATCTATGACTTCCTTTTCAATTGTCAATGTCAATTTTGTATTCATTTCACTTTCTTTTACAACAAATATACGTGTTCATTTTTTACTTTATAACACGCTCTCAATTACTTCTTCCACTTCAACCTCAAACTGTTACTGACCACACTGACACTGCTCAATGCCATGGCCGCACCGGCGATCATCGGATTGAGCAGGAAACCGTTTATCGGATAGAGAATACCCGCTGCAATCGGAATACCGATGAGGTTATAGATAAATGCCCAAAACAGGTTTTGTTTAATTGTCACAACGGTCTGTTTGGACAAACGTATAGCTTGCGGTATTTTGGTCAGATCGGAGGATATGATGGTCATTTTGGCCACGTCCATTGCGATGTCCGAACCTTTGCCCATTGCTATACTGACATCTGCTGTCGCGAGTGCCGTACTGTCATTGATACCGTCCCCGACCATAGCCACCACCCTGCCTTGTTGCTGTAGTTCCTTGACAAAATCAGCTTTGCGCTGTGGCAACACCTCGGCTTTGTAATGCTTGATACCGGTCTCCTCCGCAATGGCTTTTGCTGTGGCTTCGTTATCGCCTGTAAGTATATACAGATCAATGCCCATTTCCTGCATTTCCTTGATAGCTGCTACCGAGGTTTCTTTGATCTTGTCGGATATGGCCAGCACGGCCAAAGCTTGTCTGCTGTTCGAAAACCAGATGACGGTATTAGACTGTCTGCTCCATTCATCCGCCTGCTGCTGCAGATCCGCTGTAATAGCTATGGCTTTTTCGGTCAACAACACCCTATTGCCTACATAATAAGTTTCGTTGTCGTGGACAGCTTTTACGCCTTGACCGGTGATGCTGTCGAAATCAGACATTTCAGCGTTTCCTGCATCAACTTTGGAAAAGTTTTCGTTCTCGAAATGTTTGACCACAGCCTCTGCCAAAGGGTGTTCCGATTGTCTTTCTATACGCAACAGGATATCTTTGGTAGCATTGTCATTATTCAACCATCGGATACCGGTGACTTCGGGTCTACCTTCGGTAATGGTTCCTGTTTTGTCCAATATAACAGCGTCCACTTTCTTGGCCAATTCCAGACTTTCGGCATCTTTGATCAGTATACCATTCTCTGCCCCTTTGCCCACACCGACCATAATGGCCGTAGGCGTAGCCAATCCCAAAGCACATGGGCAGGCGATAACCAAGACCGTCACTGCAGCCAATAATCCTTGTACCAAGCCATTGTCCCCACCTAAAGCCAACCATAAGGCAAATGTCAAGACAGCGATACCGATCACCGTAGGAACAAAGATACCCGCGATCTTATCGACCAATTTCTGAACAGGTGCTTTGCTTCCTTGTGCATCCTGTACCATTTTGATGATTTGGGCAAGCATGGTTTCTTTGCCCACCTTAACGGCTTTGAACCGGAAACTGCCTTTTTGATTGATCGTTCCTGCAAATACTTTTTCGTTTTCTTTTTTCAGTACCGGAACGGGTTCTCCGCTCAGCATACTTTCGTCCACATACGAATTGCCCGATATGACCATACCATCCACCGCAATTTTATCTCCGGGTTTGACTAAGATCACGTCTCCTACATTTACCTCCTCTATAACGGTTTGCTTTTCTGTACCATCTGCCTGCACGACTGTAACGGTTTTGGGCTGCAATCCCATGAGTTTTTTGATAGCCGTAGAAGTATTGCCCTTGGCTTTTTCTTCCAATAGCTTCCCTAATAGAATAAACGCGATGATGACGGCAGCAGCTTCAAAATAAACATGGGCATGTAATCCCCGCTGGTGCCAAAAGTCGGCAAAAAACATGTTAAACACACTGAATATGTAAGCAATACCTGTACTCAATGCCACCAAAGTATCCATATTGGCCGAACGGTGTTTGGCCTGTTTCCACGCATTGATAAAGAAGTCTCTACCTAGCCATAGCACCACAGGGGTAGAGAATGCCCACATGATTTCATTGCCATAAGGCATATCCATAAAGAACATACCGATAATGACTACAGGCAAGGACAGTATGATTGCCCAGATGGTTTTGGTCTTTAATTGTTGAAATTTCTTCTCGTGGAGAGCTTCCAGGGTTTCCTGCTGTTTGGTTTCATCTTCGATCAATAGATCGTACCCAACACCTTGCACCGCTTTTTGCAATTGGGAAGCATTGGTCATATTGGGAAGATATTCTACCGTCAGGTTTCCCGTCGCAAAGTTGACCGAGGCATTGACTACGCCAGGTTGATGACGGACAATACTTTCGGCACTTCCGGCACAAGAGGCACAGGTCATTCCCAAAACCAGAAAAGTGCCTTTGGCCGTCGTAACTCCATAACCGAGATCCTTGATAGTTTTTGTTGCTTCGGCAACAGTTTCATTATTTTCTACCGTAATAGCAGCTCTACGATTGTTCAGCTCTACCTTGTGGCTTTCGATACCTTTGACCTCTGCCAGTCCTTTATCGACGATCAGGGCGCAGTGTTCACTTTCTACCCCTTCCAGGGGAAGATAGATAGTTTCTTTATTGTCGTTATTCGTTGCCATATTTCGATTGCTTTAAATATACAATACAAAGGTGGCCATAAAAAGAGAATGCTGTGTTGTAGTTTTATGGAATTGGTTTGTAAGATTTACCTTTTTTGTGAACCATTAAGAAGTTAACATCAAGACTTAACTCTCCTTCATTCCTTAATGGTTCTTTTTTTACACCTCATCCAGTGGCTTCCTTTTGTCTGCGCGGATCTGTTTGAAATGGCTAGGCGTCAATCCCGTTACTTTCTTAAATTGGTTACTTAGGTAGGCTACACTTGAATAATTCAGACGGAAAGCGATTTCACTTAAAGTCAATTCATCGTACACCAACAGTTCTTTTACCTTCTCCACCTTTTGGGCAATGTAATATTTCTCAATGGTTGTGCCTTCCACCTCCGAAAACAGATTGGACAGATAGTTGTAATCGTGTTGCAATGTATTACTGAGGATATCGGATAGATTGTATCTTGCTTCATTGCTATCTTGATAATGCACCAGATCGATGATAACATTCTTTATCTTCTCGATGATACGGCTTTTTTTGTCATCTATCAGTTCAAAGCCCAACGGGATCAATGCTTCTTCAAACCTTTTCTTTTCTTCGGGTATAGGTTCTTCTTCGAGGGTAACCTCTCCCAGTGTGATGTTTTTAACACCCAATCCTAATTTATCCAGTTCATTTTTCACCACCAGGATACAGCGGTTGCAGACCATATTTTTGATAAAAAGTTTATGCATGTTCAATCCTATTTGATAGTTTATATTTCAAACATAAAACCAAAGTCTTTGTTTGACAAATGTAGGTTATTTATGCCAAGGTGCTGATGATCAAAATCACACTGACACCGATTAATCCCCAATACACATATCGGAAAAATGTATTGTCTTTCAACCGATGATTGAGGTATCGACCTAAGAATATCGCAGGAATAGTCGTAAGCAGAGAGAGCAAGAAGTACATATTGACCTCTGCGGTAATAAGGCCCTTTGCATAGTACCCAACAACACTTATCAGACTGACGGGCAAAAAATACGCTTGAAGCGTAGCCCTAAAATGTTTTGCACTCCACTGTCTCAGATTCCCGTAGACAACCAACGGTGGGCCATTCAGCCCATATGCTCCACCCAATACTCCGGACAGAAACCCACAGACAAAGGACCAGAGTGTATTGTCTTCCTTTAGCACCTTCTTGTTTTTAGAGAAAAGCGAGTAAAGGGAATACAATATAATGAGTACACCAAGTCCTGTCTTTACAAATATCTCATTCCCATATAGAAGCATCACAATACCCAGAGGTACACCAAGTATAGCGTAAAAGATCAGCCATTTGGCACTCTTGAAGTGAATCTTGCTATGGTCTTGCACGACGATAATGAGGGCTATGACGACCGATAGCATAACAGATAAGGGAACGGCAATATTGACCGGCAAAAAAAAGAGAAATAACGGTACGGCAATCAATGACTCGCCAAAGCCTAAGGTAGAACGAACCAAAGAAGCAATAAAGCTAATGATAAGAATGAATAAAATCGTCAATATAGAATATCTTTTGAGGATGATTTGTTGAAACGTCAAATGTATAAAAAATCGGGAAGAATAATTAAATCAGTAAGGGCGAAAGATTTTTCGCCCAACTGACGCATAGTATTTTTCTTAACGTCTCTGCGAGAGATTCTGAGGTGCAGAGGTGTATTTGTCGTATACCTCAACATTTTATAATAAAAAGGTTCTTAATCGTTTTGCTTATCTTTGTGTGTTAATCATATTTTTGAAAAAGTACGCACATATGAAAGCAAATCTGAAATCTCTCCTAGTAGCAGCAGTCCTTATATCGTCCATCTTTAATTTTTCCGCCAAAGTACCTGACGAAGGGATGTTCCCTTTGAGCGAGCTCAGCCGTGCGGGATTGAAACAAGCCGGACTCAAAATCAGCGAAAAAGACATATACAATCCCGGACAGATAGGATTGGTAGATGCTTTGGTACAGGTCAGCGGATGCTCAGGCTCTTTCATTTCACCAAATGGGCTCGTCATTACCAACCACCACTGTGCCTTTAGCGCTGTACAGTTGGCTTCCACACCAGAGCACAATTACCTGGAAAACGGTTTTGTGGCCCACTCCCGCCAACAGGAAATCGAGGCCAAAGGATTGACTATACGCATTACCGATTCATACGAAGATGTTTCGGACAAAATATTGTCTGCTGTAGCGCAGGTGAGCGATCCTGTCGAACGTATTCAGATCATCAACAAAAAGAGAAAAGAATTGGCCAGTGATGCTGAGCAAAAAGACCCTAGCATAAAAGCTGAGGTTTCAGAAATGTTTATCGGCAAAAGTTACGTACTCTTTCGGTACAAGACGATAGAAGATGTCCGTTTGGTCTATATTCCCAGACAGGATATCGGCGAGTTTGGAGGAGAAACAGACAACTGGGTTTGGCCACGTCATACCGGTGATTTCTCTTTCTTAAGGGCTTATGTCGCTCCGGATGGTTCTTCAGCCAAATATTCCAAAAATAATGTACCCTATCAACCCAAAAAACACCTTAAAATCAATCCAAAGGGTGTAGATGAAAATGACTTCGTCTTTATCCTCGGCTATCCGGGACGAACATTCCGTCATAGACCGTACCAATATTTGGAATATCAACAGCAATATTTATTACCTTTTACTTCCGAACTGTACGATTTTCAAAACCAACAGCTCTATAATGCAGGCAAAAACGACAAAGCAATCGAGCTGGCATTGGCCACCCGGATCAAACGCAATGCCAATGTGATGAAAAACTATCGTGGTAAATTGAAAGGTCTGCGGAATATCGACCTGGTCAAACAAAAACAACAGGAAGATCAGGCTCTGGCCGAATTTATTGCCAAAAGTCTGGATCTGAAAGCACGTTATGGCACATTGCTGCAAGATATCGACGCTCATTATAAAACCGTATTTACAGATGCAGAAAAAGAATTATGGTTCAACAACTTATACTCCGGTATTCGAAGTATTCATATAGCAAGATTGCTCAATTCGTTCAAAGATGCATTGGCCAAATATCCTGCCAAGCAACAGCGAAGCAAGATCTTCACGCTCAACATCGCTAAGGTCAAAGAGCAACTAGAAAAAATCTATGAAAGCTATCATGCAGAAGCAGATAAAAATATAGCCAAACATCAATTTGCTTTGGCCTATCAGTTCAAGGATCAAAATACCGTTTCGACGATACAGCGTAAAAATTTCAGTAACGTAGAAGCAGCGCAAGCGTATATTGAAAAAGCCATTGATCAATCCAGGATAAACGATAAAAACAAACTGTTTTCCGAAGTACTGAACGATGCGGAATCATTGGTAGCCTATCAAGACGAACTGCTGACGCTTCAAAAGCAATTTGCAGAAGAAATCGAACCTTTCAGCACCGAACTGATCAGAAGAGAAGGTGTGTTGAATAAGTTGATGGCCGACTATGTCGCTGTAAAGGAAACGTTCCAATCGAAGAATTTTATTCCCGATGCCAATTCTACCTTACGACTGACCTTTGGTTATATCAAAGGCTACAGTCCGGCCGACGCAACTTACATGACTCCGTTTACAACCATCAAGGGGTTGATCGAAAAAGGTAATTCTGGTGATGCCGAATTCCGCTATCCCGAAGCTATTAAACAAGCCTGGTTGGCAAAAAACTTTGGGGCTTACTACAAGAAAGAAATAGACGATGTGCCTGTCAACATCCTGTACAACATGGACACCACCGGTGGCAATTCGGGCTCTCCTATCATGAATGCTTATGGCGAACTGATCGGTGTCAATTTTGACCGTGCCTACGATGCCACGATCAACGACTTCGCATGGAACGAAAGTTACAGCCGTTCGATTGGGGTGGATATCCGCTATGTATTGTGGATTGCAGATAAGATCGACAATGCACAATTTATATTGAAAGAAATAGGAATATGATTTTTTAGATAGGTGTCTAAAAAGCCGTCATCCGCCGGTAGTCGGACAAGTTGTTGAGCGAAGTCGAACACATCTCATTTTAGTACAGCATTTACTATAACAAGATCCTTCTCCGCCAGTTGGCGGATCGAGGATGACGAATTAAAATCGGGACTTTTTAGACACCTCCAATAAACACCATCACATGAACACAACCACACTCATCCTAGCCGTGCTCTTCGGGAGTACAGGCATTACCCTCGGTGCCTTTGGTGCCCACGCCTTCCGAAAAATCCTTTCAGAAGAAAAACTGGCCTCTTTTGAAGTTGGCGTGCGTTATCAGATGTACAGTGCCTTTTTTCTGCTGATCGTAGGATTTCAGTTTGATTTTGTGCAATATGCAGAACGTCTAGCCGTGTACGGTGTCGCCATAGGTACCCTACTGTTTTCCGTAAGCATCTATTTCCTGTCCTTTGCCGAATACTGGAAAAAGAACCTAAGGTTCCTTGGCCCGATCACACCATTGGGTGGACTGTTGATGATCATAGGTTGGCTAGCAGCATTGGTATCCTTTCTTTAATACCTGGAGCAAATGTTCGAAACACTTTCTCTATCAAAAAAAGACATACTCGTTTGGATAGCAGTCCTTTTGCTAGTATCGTTATGCGCAGGTGCTACATCAGCTTTGTTTTTACATGCATTGCAATGGGTAGGTGAGTTTAGAGAAAGCCACCTTTGGATTATCTGGGGGTTACCCGTAGCCGGTATTCTTATCGTCTACCTGTACAAAACATACGGTTCGGAGGCCAACAAGGGCAATAATCTCTTGTTTGAAAAATTCTACCGTCCCAAAACTGCTATTCCTTTTATCATGGCTCCGCTCGTGGTCGTCGCTACGTTGTTGACACATTTATTTGGTGGATCTGCCGGTCGCGAAGGTACGGCTGTACAATACGGAGCGACTTTTGCCGATTATTGGGCCAATAGGTTTCAGCTCGATAAGCGAAAACAAAGGATAATACTCATTGCAGGTATCTCTGCTGGATTTGCCTCCTTATTTGCTACCCCTTTGGCGGGGGCTATATTTGCTGTCGAGATGTTTCGCATGGGTAAAATTCGCTATACAGCGCTCATTCCTGCTCTATTGACGGCCTATCTGGCACATTACGGCTGTACGCTCTTTGGCGCACCACATACCCATTATCCTACCATACAATATCAATTGGGATTTTCCATGGATATACTATGGGCTATCGTCGTAGGAATGCTCTGCGGTTTGGCTACCAGATTGTTTGTCGCAAGTGATTATGTATTCAGCAAGCTGTTCAAACGTATTGCCCATCCTTACCTGCGTATTGTCATTGGCTCTCTCGTCATTATGACAGCCATTTATCTCTTGGGTACAACAAAACACATCGGATTGGGTATGTCGACGATCGTGGATTCATTTTATCATGCACAAAACAGTTATGACTTTTTTGTAAAAATCCTGTTGACGACTTTGACCTTGAGCATTGGCTTCAAAGGAGGCGAAGTCACTCCCCTGTTTTTCATTGGCGCGACATTAGCTGCCGCGATAGCGCCTTATATTCCTGTACCTTGGATGGTCGTTGTTGCCATGGGTTTTGTATCCGTATTTGCAGGTGCCACCAAAACACCTTTGGCCTGTGCGGTCATGGCGGCCGAATTGTTCGGATTTTCTGTCCTGCCCATTGTTCTGCTAGCCACCCTTGCCGCATATTTTATCTCCGGCAAAAAAGGCATATACAGTGCCCAACGCAATTTTAGGATCCTGTAGAAACACAATGCATTGTGCCTCTACCACATTTCCATCATCAAAATTTTACACTCGCCTTTCGCCAAAGCCCTTTCAAAAGGATAACTTAGCGGCATAAAATATTATCCATGAAATACTATATCTTAGGTCTGTTATTTATATCCCTGCAACTCGTAAAAGGACAGGAAAGAGAATCGGCGAAGCCCAATTATCAACTCGCAGCAAAGTTTTCTCCTTCAAAGCTGAGCACCATGATATTCTCTACCGAAGTACGTCCCCGTTGGATCAATTTCAGTGACAGGTTTTGGTACGAATATTCGACCCCTGATGGCAAAAAATGGTATATCGTCGATCCAAAAGCCAGAAAGAAAAGTGAATTGTTCGATAGAGCCGAAATGGCTGCCCAAATTACCCGTATCGTCCAAAACCCATTCGATGCCCAGCACCTTGCCCTTGAAAATCTGAAATTTGTAGACCATAGCGAACATCTGATCCGCTTTCAGGTCAAAAGCACCAAAGACACCATAAAAAGTAAGGACGAAATCAAAAAACTGACCAACAAGAACGATACATTAAAGAAAAAAATATTCTACTTTGAATACGACATCCAAAGTCAAAAACTCAAGGAAATCAGCGATACGACCGAAGGCAAGCCCAAACCATCGTGGGCAAGTTTCAGTCCCGACACATCACGTGTATACTTTGCAAAAAACTACAACCTGTATTGGATGGACTATGCCAATTACAAAAAAGCATTGAAGGATGAAAAGGACTCCACAATCGTAGAGCACCAGATCACAACGGATGGGGTACAGTATTACGCTTGGGGCGGCGATCAGTACAGTGTCACGACGAGAAGCCAAAAAGAAGAAGAAGAGGATAGACAAGAACGGAAAACGGTATGGCTGTATTGGTCTCCCGATGGCAAGCACTTTGTATTGACACGCAAAGACAACCGGGATTATTCAGATCTATGGGTCATTAACAATGTTGGCGGGAAAAGACCTACGCTGGAAACCTACAAATACCTCATGCCGGGAGAAAAGGATTCTACCGAAGCCGAATTGTACATCTTTGACACCGCACAGCACAAACCCAGACAAATACAGGTAGCGGCATTCAAGAATCAAACGCTCAGCCTATGGAATAGACATTCCTCTAAGGAAAACTACACGGGCAAGTACTACATCAACTACTGGCTAGGCGATGAAAAGGAGTTCTATATGGCCAGGTCCAGCCGTGACCTCAAGAAGATCGACATCATCGCCGTCTCGGTGGATGGTCAAGTCAGAACATTGGTCGAAGAGCGATCTAATGTCTATCTGGACGTCAAAAAACCGTATATCATCAAGAACAGCAAACAGTTCATCCACTGGTCACAGCGTGACGGTTGGGGGCATTTCTATCTGTACGATTTACAGGGAAAGTTGCTTCACCAAATTACGAAAGGCGAATTCCATTGTGACGAACTGGTCAAATACCATGAAGCCACCGGAACACTGTATTTCAATGCAAACGGTAAAGAAAAAGATATAGACCCCTATTACAATTTCTACTATGCCGTCAACAAAAACGGCGGGGTCGTCAAATTGTTGACCGCCGGAAATTTTGATCATCAGATCAATGTTAGCGAAAGCGGAAATTACTTGGTAGACAACTTTTCACGCGTGAATACCACTCCGGTATCCAATCTATACAATGCTACGGGGCAACTGATCATGAAGCTGGAAGAAACGGATCTATCCCAGTTATTTGCAACCGGATACAAATTTCCCGAACCGTTCAAGGTCAAGGCTGGGGACGGTATCACAGATCTCTATGGTGTACTATACAAGCCATACGATTTTGACTCGACAAAGACCTATCCTATCATCGAGTATGTCTATCCGGGGCCGCAGACCGAAGCGGTCAATAAAAGTTTCGGAAGAAGTATGGACAGAATTGACCGCTTGGCACAGATGGGCTTTATCGTCGTATCCGTTGGCAATCGCGGTGGCCATCCCTCCCGCTCAAAATGGTACCATACCTATGGGTATGGCAACCTGCGGGACTATGGATTGGAAGACAAGAAAGTCACAGCCGAGCAATTGGCCGCCAGATATGACTTCATCGACCTTGACCGTGTAGGTATCACAGGACATTCGGGTGGAGGTTTTATGTCTACAGCAGCGATGTTGGTTTACCCTGATTTTTTCAAGGTGGCTGTATCGGGTGCAGGAAACCACGAAAACAACATCTACAACCGTTGGTGGAGCGAAAGGCATCATGGCGTGAAAGAAATTATCTCATCAAAGGGAGACACGACTTTCAGCTATCAGATCGAGCGAAATTCTGATCTGGCCAAAAACCTAAAAGGCAAGCTTTTGCTCGTCACAGGCGATATAGACAACAATGTGCATCCAGCCAACTCCATCCGTATGGTGGAAGCACTGATCAAAGCCAACAAACGCTTTGACTTCCTACTGTTGCCCGGACAACGGCATGGATTTGGCAATATGAGTGAATACTTTTTCTGGAAGATGGCCGATTACTTTAGCGAGCATCTGTTGGGTTCGTCCAGGATGGATGAGGTCGATATGGTAGAAATAAACAAGGAAAAGCCATTGAAAAAGTAAACCGCTTTTTTGTCATTCTGAACAAAGTGAAGAACCACGAAGTGCTCATCGAAGATAATCTGAAAATCCTGTCTACCGGCAGGTACACAAACATGAATAGCACGTATACATATCCCCCTTTGGAGGCTATCGTGTGTACACAAATAGTAAGCTGTGTATTGGCGTGAGAAAGGTAACACGCTTGGTTGTCCCCCTCTCGAGGGGGCGCGGTGGGCAAAGAGCGTTGGGAGGGGGAGGGATACTGCTATAACACGCTGTTTATTAATTGTTTGTGTTCTTTTCCTCCCCCTACCCCCTCGGAGAGGGGGACAGTGATTAACAACGGTATCATGAAAACAAGTAGAGTGCAAATAACAGTCGTAAGATACTGAATAACAATAATAATAAAAGATTCAATGTTGCATCAGCGGGAAATTAAAATATGAACAAGCAATACAAAGACGGTTTAGCTAACGCATTATTGGAAAACAGTGCCCTAGACTTATATGCACATATTCTAAAAGAATATACAGTAGAAGACCTGTTGGCATTGTGCCATCAGACCGCACATTACAGGCTGGCTTTTCGGGCAGCATGGACATTGGAACATGTACTGCTAAAAGACAAAGTGCTATTGTCCAGATATACGCCCGAAGTCATCGAACTCTATCTGATCACTGACAATGACAGCAGCTTGCGTAGTATCAGTAAGCTCATCATGCAATTGCTAAAAACCTCTCCCGCTTCATTCACTCCGCAACATCAAGAAGACATACTCTCCAAGACATTCCGGCTCATCGAAAAGGAAGACTGTCCGGTAGCTTTACTCGTCAATTGCTGGGATATATTGTACGTATTGAGTAAACAATACGATTGGATCACGCAGGAACTCCAATTGCATATCCTCTTTCATCTCGAAAAAAATCCTACCCCGGCAAGCAAAAGTAGAGGAAACAGAATATTGAATAGGCTACATTAGTCCCCATTCCAACCGATCGTGGATTTGTAAGCCGTGCCTTAGTCTACCGTCTAATTTTTCAATAACTGGTATTTTTTTTGTGATATAAAATTTAAAAAACACAGAAAAATGAAACAGTTGCTCTTATTATTGAGTACCCTCGTTGCTTCAACAGCATTTGCTCAAGTAAAACCGGGAAAAATACCTCCCCCTCCCCAACGCATAAAGCTGGAGGAAACACCACAACCCCATAAATCGGAGCCCGTGGATAATACCAAAAAATGTTTTGGCTATAATACTGAAACGACAAAAGGAGATACGACATTTGTAAAAGAAAGCCTATTGGAATTTGGCGGCAATGGCAAATTGGGCAGAATCGTCATCACGACTTATGATTACAATACAGAAGAAAAAAAGAAAGCCAAAGAAAATGGCCGCATATTTGCACCATCACAGCAATTGCAATTTATAGAAGGTAAGTACAAGATCGAAGGAAAAATGCTCATCTTCACTCCTGACAAGACAGACAAATTTCCAGTCCGGAAGTTTACTCTCCAGATCAACCCAAACTCCAATACCGTTGAAAAGGTACTCGACAATGACAAGAACGAATGGACAACCGCAAATTGTTTTGAGCCCATAATAAGCCTTTAAAGGAGAAAAGATATTTCGATATGCTCAACACAGCCCATCCGATCGCTAGCGGATGAGAGTCTAAGCTTCTTTAACAAATAATATACGACAACTAACTAATTTCTAATAAAACAAACGAATCGTAAAGCATTCCATACAAATCAAAAACCAAAATTGGAAAACTCAAAGTTTCTTCGTTATTTTCAACGATCATATCAATAATAGCTATCATGTGTCAGCAATTAAAATACTATTTGGTTCTTTTGTTTGTAGGATCTACCCTATTTCTACATGCTCAAGATGAACACTACTACCAGATGACCGAAGAGGACGTCGCCTATCGCGAATTCAGACAACGGTCAACGGTTCCCCCCTATGGATTGTACAAAATAAAAGAATTGATAAAAACCCTTCAATACAAGGCACAGGAAGATGGTGATGCAGGTATTACAGCTTTGACAGCAGCGCAGTTTAAGTCCCTCTCGCTTCGGGAAAAATTCACCTATAGCCTGATACACCCCGAAATGTATGCGCAAAACTGTGCTATATTCATGCCCCAGGCAGATGAGCAGAAGAAAATATTCAGCCACTTGATGTCCTGGATGGATGAAAACCAATGGAGTGATCGGCAGATCGATTTTCTTCGGGAAAATAGGGACTCCGTCATGTCTATTATCCAGGAATCAACCCTACGGAGCGGACATATGGGCGTCAATTACAAAAATGCCATAGAAACTATAAATGGATGGGAAATGATTCCGTTTATTATCGATTATTACAAATCTAACTCCAAGGATAAAGACGCGCTTACGCTCTTACTGTTATTGATGAAAAAAGGAGAATATGTAGAGTTTATCCAATCCTCCTCGTATAGACAGCTCTATGGCAGTGATTATAACTACGAGTCTTATATCCGATTCAATACGGCCAATCAGGATCTGGTTATCAACCGGGCAATGGCGTATTATGGGGAGAAAAGCAGTAAATGAGAACATCATTGCAAACAACTAGTTTACCAATAACAAATTAGTATGAAAACACCTTTGCTTTGGATTTTTGTTTGGATATTGCTTCCATTTACAGGTTTTCCGCAAAATGAAAATTACGTCTATGTATCCAAAGGAGAGTACACGATTGGAACAAAACAATACTTGGAAAACCCATTGCGGCAAATTCGCACAGACGGATTATATATCGCCAAATATGAAGTCACCAACAAACACTTTGCACAGTTTGTGGAGGCTACAGGCTATAAGACATTGGCCGAACGATTTCACAATGCGCAGGTGTTCGAGCCAGGTCTGGAAGAGTTTCGGTGGCTGAGCGATAGTACAGCCTATTGGCGATTCCCCAACGGGATTTCGCGAGGAGGAATCGAAAACAAAATGGATCACCCGGTGACCTGTATTGCTTATCAGGATGCCGTAGCCTATTGCCAATGGGCCAAGGTGCGGCTACCTACCTTGGAAGAATGGGAAATTGCAGCCAAGGCTGGTTCACAAGGCAAATATTTTGAAGGTGCCTCCTTAGAAAATATAGGAGACTATGCCAATATCTGGCATAAAAGGGATCATCTCTCGGCCGATATGTCCGATAGCTACATGTACACCGCTCCTGTCGGAAGCTTTCTGCCCAATCCCTGGGGACTGTACGATATCTTTGGCAATGTGTTTGAATTTTGCGAAGGTACATTGCCCCGTGACAAAGAACGAAAGGTCGCCCACGCCAGAGGAGGATCATGGTGGTGTAGCAAAAACAGTTGTGCCGCTTTCAATACCGTCTTTATTGGTTCAGTCAATCCCAATGCCTCATTCAGCAACCTTGGATTCAGAGTCGTCCCGATAGAAAACAGTTCTGCCACTTCGTCCCATGCCTATCGATGATTTAATTCTTGTAGATTTAGGAAACCGACAAATTCGTACCTACCTATAGGCAACGATCATCGTCACTTCGACGACGCTAGGAGGAGAAGTCTATGGATAGATTTTGCTTCGCAGAGCCCTTCGGGGTTCTCGTTGTACCTTCCCGATACATCGGGACAAGCTCTCGAAAGGACGACATAGTTTATTAAAATTTTGATAAGTTTATTATTTTTTGAAATTAATACTTACCTTGTTTTTGGTAACGTAACCGTTTTATGATGAAAAACAAGATCAATCACATTTTAGTCTTCCTTTTTGTTTGCTCCATCTGTTTAGGGCAACAAAATTCCCAAACAAAAGACATAGATCCAAAAAATTGGAGAATAAGCTTTGCCGGATCCTCAGTCACCTGGGGAGATGGTTATTTACAATCCGGATTAGTAAAAGAAGCTATTTTGAATATCCAGAGAAACAAGTCTACGACCGTAGAACCGGATATGGTAGAGGTAAAAGGAGATAAATCCTATCTGGACGGAGTCAATGATCGCAAATACTTTGGAGGTAAAGCCTTAAAAATCACCGGTACAAATTCAAGTATTAAATTTTCTATCACAGGAGATGAAATTACACTCATTCAAGGCATCGAAAGAGATAATAGTTGTGCATCAGAAATTGAAGTATATATCGATGGCGTTTTGCACGATACCATGAATAATTGGAACAACAGCCCCATCGGGATAGATAGGCTGGAATTTGCAGGAGATGGCACCACCAAACAGTTTGATCTGGGAAGGGCCTTCACATTCGGACATCAAATACGTTTAAATGACAAGTTTCTCAAAGGAGATCACAATAAGGGAGGCTATGGAGGCGGAGCAATCCCCAATGATCTGGATTACCTCGTAATCAGAAAATACGGAACAGACAAAAATGGAGATCCAGAAGTCCATCATTGGATTTCTTTAAAAAATGCGCCTGTCAAAGGAGATAAAGTAGAGATTACGTTTTCCTACGGTGAGGAGATCACTTACGAAAAAACGACGATAGGCAAATCGAGTAAAGGAGAGTTGGAAAGTCCATTTGGAGATGGCGACGTGTCATTTGATATTACCAGACCCACGAGAGTCTCTAGTGGATTGGACTTCCGCGAAACAGACGATAGAGCCATCAAAACGTACAGATTTGACAACAGTAAAAAAAGAGAGGTCGAACTGAAGATAAAAGGCAATTATAAAGGAACCAAAGGTATTCCCTACTTTATATTCAACTTCGCAACGAATAGATTTTTTCATTTCCAGAATGCAGGTATTGGAGGATGGAAACTGACTTTCTTTAACAATCCGAAAGAGTTTCATCGGGGATATAAAAAGATTGCGGCTTTCTCGCCAGATATTCTATACTTCGAAACGACTCCAAATGACGATTGGGGTGTAAAGGGATACAAGCTTTACACCGAGTACCCTAATTTTTCATTACCTGAGTTACAATCCATCAGAACACTGCCGATCAAGTCCATGCAGTATAATGCTGGGTCGGACACCTATAACTTTCAAAAATGGGTTGGAAAAATTGATAAAATAACCCCGAATACAGTTACTTTTCTGACCGACAGTCAGCATAAGATAGACACCCCGCCCCAAAAAGGAGATTATGTATTTGTCGGCGGATATTATTCCAACAATAAGGAGTATGTCGTGAGAAAGGTTGAAAAATACGATAAAACTACCCATCAGATATTTTTTGACAGACCCATTACACCGGACGAACTGATCTATAAGGACATCAGCGTTCTCCAAGGCATGGAGGTCAGGGTTCGCTCCTTTGCTGCTTTTGAGAAAGAGTTTAGAGAATTTATAGGGCATATCAGAAAACTCAAACCCGAAATAACCATAACAACAATGGTCAATCCCCTTCCGATTATCGGTGCGCGGGAACTGTGGGGATATTGGGATCTGATGAATGATATTGCAAGAGAAACAGCAGTCGAAAATCTGGAAATCAAACCTTTTTATGACTATCAGTATTCCCAAACGCGGGATAAAGAAGTTTTCGTAGATGCAAGTACATTAAAAGCGAATCCACTGACCGGTTATATGGAAGCCAAGATAAACGGATTGGATGGCAAAAACCGCCAAAATTATGAAGTGATTGTCAACGGAAAAGATGTTTATGGATCAGATGCCGTCGTTAGAAATCCATATGCTTATGGCGTAGATACAGATCTAAAAAAAGAAGAGCTTAACATGGACTACCGAAAAGAAGGAGTTCGGGCAAAACAAAAGATCAATCAAAAAATGGAATTGGTTTTTCTGAAGAATCCACCCAAGTCGGGTCAAATACACATTCGGTTTTCGACAAAAAATTGGAGTGGTGATGGCTGTCATGTGAGAACCGGAGACGAAGGTTCTAAAATATACGGTGCCATTTATTACGACTATTTCAGTAAATTTATTTCAAATTTGAAATAATGTCGTGACGATAACAGGCAGTGTCATGAAGACGATTTGATACTGCCTGTTATCGAAACATACAATATGGGGCAGGAAGTCCCTCTACGAATCATAAACCATTTCCGCCAAATTTAAAACTGATTTCAGGCTCCCCTATCCTATTGATTATCTTTATTCAAAAGTAAGATATGAAACGGGCAAAGAAAATAGCGATTGTTGTCGGTTTGTTCCTCACCATAGGCGGAGTGTACTTTGCAAGCCGTCCCGCCATTCATCTACACAACCAACTATACTCAATAAACGAATCATAAAACAAATACTGGATGATTTTCGGAGCCATATTGACAGTCAATCCAAATGCATTTGATAAGAAAACAGAGCAAGCTGACTCCATTTACATACCGGCAAACGGTGATATACTCAATGAAGGAACGAAATAACTAAAGCGAATACCTTATTCCTAACGAATAAAAGCTGTAATAGTCATTGCTCGTCCCTAGCCTTGTTCCATCACCTTTCAAAGGAACATAACCATCCATATCGTCGTTGTCTGCAAAGTTAAATTGCCCGTTGATCACGAGACTCCAAAGACCTTTGTTCCGACGAAATGTATCTTTGGTAAAAGGAATAGAAAACCCAGTATTCAATACGGGCAACAGCAGAGAGCCCGTCCGTTGCCTGAGTTCTCCATTACTATCAAGAGGGCCAAATGTCGAAGGATTATTCGGATCCCGATAATTACGTGCACGGTGAAAATTGTAGATAAAGCCCGCTCCGACTCCTAAGTAAAAACCTCTGGCCACCTGTTCGCCAAATGACTGCATACGTCTACCAGTTCCGAACGCCATATCAAACGGATAAACCGACATAGAAATCCCCAAGTTGGCATAGTTGCCTTTCACTGACCTCGGATCCACAAGTGTAGAATCAGCCTCCAAGGATCCGATTTGTCCTTCACCTCCTATATTCAATCCTCTTATGATTGTATAATCCAATCTGCCATAAGTACCCCATCCTGCCTTGCCGGGGTTGTCAATATCACCATAGAGGCGGGTAAAACCAGCACCCAGAGTCATATGAAATTTTTCAGACACAGTACTACCCCCAGCCACCGGAGGACAATTCAATTGACCGAATAATAGGACACATGTCATGTTTAAAAATAGCAGTAGTAAGTATTGTTTCATCGTATTGTCAAGCTAAAAAAGTGTATTGCCTTTGTTATAATCGATTCTCCCCAAGTGTCTAAATGCCGTCTCCGTACATTCACGTCCCCTTGAGGTGCGCATAATATATCCCTCCTGTATCAGAAAAGGTTCGTAGACCTCTTCAATAGTACCTTCATCCTCACCTACTGCTGTAGCGATGGTCTTCAAGCCCACAGGTCCCCCTTTGAATTTATCGATGATCGTACTCAATATACGGTTGTCCATTTCATCAAGTCCATGTTCATCTACATTGAGCGCATGGAGCGCATACTGCGCAATAGCCTTATCAATATGGCCATCTCCTTTGATTTGAGCAAAATCCCTTGTCCGGCGCAATAGCGCATTAGCGATACGGGGAGTTCCTCTACTCCTTCTTGCTATTTCAAAAGCCCCTTCCTCACTGATGGTCGTATGTAAGATATCTGCAGAACGTAGTACAATCGTCGTGAGCAATTTCGCATCGTAATATTGAAGGCGGGCATTGATACCAAAGCGTGCACGTAACGGAGCTGTCAATAATCCCGAACGTGTAGTCGCACCAACCAATGTAAAAGGATTGAGCGAAATCTGTACAGAACGGGCATTAGGCCCTGTCTCCAACATGATATCGATCTTAAAATCCTCCATCGCAGAGTACAAGTACTCTTCGACAATAGGCGACAGACGATGTATCTCATCGATAAACAGGATATCTCCCTCTTCCAGATTGGTCAGCAGACCCGCCAGATCTCCGGGCTTGTCCAGCACAGGTCCCGAAGTGATCTTGATCCCCACTCCCATCTCATTCGCAATGATATGGGACAAGGTTGTCTTGCCCAATCCCGGAGGACCGTGCAACAAGACATGATCCAGTGCCTCTCCACGCAGTTTTGCCGCTCTGACAAAGATCGATAGATTGTCCAGTATCTTTTGTTGTCCCGTAAAATCGGAAAAGGTCTGAGGACGCAAAACCCGTTCCAATTCCTTGTCGGTTGGATTCAAACGTTCTGGATTGGGATCTAGGTTCTCGTTCATATCACTTACGCTTTTTAAACAGACTCTCCAACTTCAACTGTATTACACCCCAAAAAGCCTCTTTAAATATTTTGGTGCTCATCTTGGATTCGCCCATCGTTCTGTCCGTAAATATAATAGGAATTTCAATAACATTGAAACCATATTGTATCGCTTTGAATTTCATCTCGATCTGAAAAGCATAGCCCACAAAGCGTACTTCGTCCAAACCGATCGTCTCCAATACCTTCCTACGGAAACAGACAAAACCTGCCGTCGCATCCTGTATTTTGATCCGTGTAATAAGCCGAACATAGACAGATGCAAAATAAGACATCAATACACGGCTCATTGGCCAGTTGACCACATTCACACCTTGAATATAGCGCGAACCGATGACCATATCAGCACCGCCAATAGCCGCCGCTTCACGAAGCCGGATCAGGTCTTCGGGATTGTGGCTAAAATCGGCATCCATCTCGAAGACATATTGATAATCCCTTGCCAACGCCCATTTAAACCCATGTATATACGCTGTTCCCAAGCCCAATTTACCCTTTCTTTCCTCGATATGCAATTTACCCGCATACGAGCTGTGCATCAGACGTTTTACGGCATCCGCTGTACCATCCGGCGAACCGTCGTCTACAACAAGAACATGAAAATCAACGGGAAGAGAAAACACTTTATGCAGAATACGTTCAATATTTTCGATCTCGTTATACGTAGGGATAATGACGATACTATCAGACACCATTTATTTGTTTAATATGCAAAAATAACAATTATACACGTAGAGGCAAATAATCATTCACCTTCCCCGTAGAGACGTGATTTATCGCGTCTCCCCATAAGATATTTCTATTTCACTCCGTGCATCAACCGTTTTATAACAGGATTCAATATAATGACCAATAGACCCGCTGCAGCTGGAATAATTGTAAACAAAAAGAAAAAATGACTCAGCGAATAGTTTTCCTGAATGGTCTCTACCTGTCCACCCAAAATAGCCGCAAGCTTCTGTGCTATGGCTATGGCCAGATACCACATGCCAAACATAAAGGCCAGCATCCGTGCGGGGACTAGCTTAGAAACATACGAGAGACCAACCGGAGAGATAAACAATTCGCCAAGTGTATGAAATAGATACGTCAATACCAGGAAGATCATCGAAATCTTCATACCCTCACTCGCACCCAACGAGCCAGACCCTAAAATTAGAAAGCCTATAGCCACTAAAATCAATCCATATCCGTACTTCATAGCCGCTGGAGGATTGTATTTCGATTCCCAGATTTTAGATACCGAAGAAGCCAAGGCTATGATAAAAAACGAGTTTAATATAGAAAACCACGAGACCTTGATTTCCGATTTCTCTGCCGTAAATTCACTGTAAAGCATCCAAATGCCTGCGATCCAGATCAGCACAAAACAAATGAACAAAATAACATTTGACCACGCGATTTTATCCCACGTCACTTTGGCAAGACGGATCAGTACCCAGGAGATAATGATCAAAGGCACGATAGTCAGCAAAGTGTTGACAATATTGAAGATCAACAAACTATTTCCGGTCAATTCCCTATCTACGTAATCACGCGCGACCAAAACCAAAGAAGTCGCCCCCTGCTCAAAGCTCATAAAGAAAAATATCAGAAAGAAAGCCAACAGGATAACACCGTACATCCTATCACGTACTACTTTTGCATAACGTCGAATCCTAAGGATTATCAAGACCAGAAACAGCACCAATGCACCGATCACCATGATATTCTGGCCACGTAAAACCGATGTATCCAAAAAGGCAAAAACATCCAATACGTGATTCTTGGAAAGCGGGTCATTGAAAGCATATACAAAACCGATCACACCCACGATCACCATCAGTACGGTATCGATCCAGGTAAAATTATTGTGTTTCGTCTCGTCCTCTTCCAGATCGCTTTTTACCTGTTCATTTTCTTTTTTCGCCTTATCCAAAACCCCTAATCTCCCCATCAAGGGAGCAGCCAGCCAAAACTGTAAGGTTCCCAAAAGCATGAAAATCCCGGCAAGACCAAAGCCCCAATGCCAACCAATCGTTTCAGCCAGATAGCCACAAAGCATCATGCCAAAGAAAGCCCCCGCATTGACTCCCATATAAAAAATCGTATAGGCTCCATCCTTCTTCTCAGGCAACGACTTGTACATCTCGCCCAGGATAGCCGGCATATTGGGTTTGAAAAAACCTGTACCAATGACCAAACAGGCCAAACCAATAAAAAACATGATGGAAGAATCAAAGGCCATAGAAGCATGTCCGAGGGTCATGATAGCTGCACCAATGATCACGGCCGCCCTCGAACCAATATATTTATCGGCAATGACACCACCAAAAATCGGTGTGATATACAGCAACATCGCATACGTTCCATACAATGCCCCGGCTTGTTCTGCTGTCCAGCCCCAACCGGGATTTTGTCCCAGAACAGAAGCTGTCAGAAACTGCATCAACAAGACTCGCATCCCATAAAAGGAAAAGCGCTCCCACATTTCCGTAAAGAACAGCACAAACAACCCAGACGGATGGCCTAAAACCATACGACCGTCTTTCCCCTCTTGGCGTAATTCTCCGGCAAAATTACTATCAGAAAGTTGACTCATAATTATTTTATTTGATGGCACAAAAATACAATTTCATTTCGACAAAGACGGTAAGCACCAAATAAAAGGCCGGGATGCTTTTGCACCACGGCCCTTTCCAGCTTTTATAAAATTTAATTAATGAATACCGTGCATCATCTTGCGTAGTATTGGCGACAGTAATATCAGTATCAAAGCCACGACAGCCGGAATCACAGCAAATATGCCGAAGAAATGTGTCATTGAATAGGTCGAACTGATATAATCGATAGTTGACCCCAACATACTTCCTGCAAAGTTTGCGATCGCAGATGAAGCAAACCACAATCCAAAGATCAGACCTACCAAGTTCTTAGGAGATAACTTTGAAACATAGGACAATCCTACAGGAGACAAACACAATTCACCGGTCGTATGGAAGAAATAAGCCAAGATCAACCAAACCATACTGACTGATGCCGTTTGGGCCCCTTGCGGAATATCCTTACACCCATACGCTAATACCGCAAAACCTACACCTAACAAAATCAATCCCAAGGCAAATTTGATAGGTCCCGACGGATTCCAGACCTTTTCCCACAGCTTGCTGAACAGGGTAGCCAACGTAATGATAAAGAATGAATTTAGAATCTGAAACCAAGAGGCCGCCACTTCGGTCTCTATCGCAGTAAATTCTCTTTGGATCTTCCAAATACCCAGACCCCAAATAATGACGATACTGATGACAGTAGATATAATGGTCAGTGGATATTTACTAAATATCTGCTTTGCTAACCCCAGCAGTACCCACGAAACAATTATTAAGGGAAAGAGTGTCAACGCCGCATCTACCCATTTAAAGGTCGTCGCAGCATTTCCCTCGAGCACACGTTGCGTATAATCTAATGCAAATACATTCATGGATCCTCCAGCCTGTTCGAAAGCCAGCCAGAAAAAAGTACTAAACAAGATCAAAACTCCAATGACGATCAATCGGTCACGTTTTACATTCCCAGGCGTGGTGTCCTCTTCCGCTTCTGTTTTCATCTCACTGCCATGGTGCTTGGAAGGAGATTCACCAATCACACCAAAATATTTTTGGGCAAAATAAAACTGTAGCATACCGAAAAACATAAAAATACCGGCTAATCCAAAACCATAATGCCAACCAATTTTCTCACCGATATAGCCGCACAGCAACATCCCCAGAAAAGCACCAGCATTGATACCCATATAAAATATAGTATACCCAGCATCTTTCTTAGCAGAATTGTCCGGATAGATCTGACCAACTATCGAAGAAATATTGGGCTTGAACAGACCGTTACCTATGATCATTAATGCAAGACCAAGATAGAAAAAGCCTGCAGAAAATCCTTCAAGAGCCATAGAGCCGTGGCCTAATGTCATTACGAGAGCTCCCCACAATATCGCTTTACGGTATCCAGTCAGTTTATCGGCGATAATACCACCAATGATTGGTGTCAAGTACACCAAGCCAGTATACAAGCCATAGAGCTGCAAGGCTTCAGATCTGGTCCACTCCCATCCGCCACTAGCTAGGGAGCTCACCAAAAACAACGTCAACAAAGCACGCATTCCATAATAACTGAAACGTTCCCACATCTCCGTAAAAAATAAGACAAAAAGTCCGGCAGGATGTCCCATGACCATCTTATCATCAACACCTCTTTTGGCTAAATGATTTACCAATAATTCATCTTTTTCTTCTACCATAATTTAAGTTCAGTATGTGTAAATTCAATTATTAATAACACAAAGAAAATATTTTTTTTCAGAATATGGAGACTTCTCTATAAAATAGTTACACGGTCAGAGTCCACTTTTCAGTTTCTTAGGCGGTTGCAAAGGGTCTATATATAGGTTCTCCTTTCCACTCTCCGCATTATGTACTTCTATATTCTTTTTAAAGATCAGTCGTCCATCTTTGATCTCATAGCCATCATGTGTGAGGTCCGGGCCATAATATTTAAAATTTCCTTCGTGCTGCGGAGCAACAGGCACGATATGGTCAAAGACTATGCTATTCAGTTTTTTATCGAATTGCAGGTACATGGTGGCATTTTTGGTATAGGAAAATATCTTCCGGACCATTTTTGGATCGTCGCTGAATACAGGTGCCCCCAGTGTCACTTCCCCTGTGGGCGAGACATGCAATATCTCTATGACCTTGTTGGTATATTCGGCATGATGCCCCTTCCATCCCAACAGGACAAACTGATGTTTGGAAATTGGGATAATATCATAATATTGAGCACCATACCACGTATTGTTTGAAGTAATGTCTTGTGTAGGATTTTGGATTTCAAAGGTCTTGTCCAACAACGGTGTGAGCTTCAGTTTGCCTCCAGCCACTTTATACTGAATACTGCCGTAGTAGAGGTATGACCCGTCCTGCAACGGTATATTCCACGAAAATATACGGAAGCTATTATCCGGAGCAGAGATTACCGAAATCATGTCCAGCTTGTCAAAAGCATAAAAATAAGAATTCGGTTCTTTCAAGGCCGACACCAAAGTCTTGACAAAAACAAAATTGCGTTCTATCCGTTCAGCTTCGCCCTCACTTTGAAACATTTGCCGTCCCACATGCAGCAAGCTATCCTGCCATATATTCATTTTTTGAATATTCTGGGCAGTCCCCGTACCGACACCTATTGCACATACGATTAGCAGAACGTAATATTTCATCCAAAAAACTATTGTATCCTTATGTTGGGTTCTCTGTAAAAGAAATCTAAAAAGTCAAATATTATCGTCATTTCGAGGAGGTACGACGAGAAATCTATGGTTAAGCAACTTTTCAACTTGTTGAAAATTAGTTAATTCAAATTCATACATAGATTTCTCCTCATTCTTCGTTCGAAATGACGATTAGGGATTCTCAAACCTTTTTAATCCCCTTACCTATATTTCTCCAACAAGGCCTTTGTCAATTTGATACCCTCTATCTCAGGTAGGTTTTTTCCCTCGTACTCGATACCGACGTAGCCTCTGTAACCTGCCGCCTTGACGATGTCGAGCATTTTGGCATAATCAATGTTTTTTTCCAATCCATTTGCATCAAAATCATGTGTTTTGGCACTTACTCCTTTGGCATATGGCATCAGATCCGTCACGCCCTGATAACGGTCGTATTCGTAAAAATTGCCAAAATCAGGCAAACTGCCGGCATTCTTGTGATTGACCTGGCGCAACAGATCTGCCAGCCAATCTCCGTGTGAGGACATGCCACCGTGGTTTTCGATGATGACATTGATTTTTGCTTTCTTGGCATAATCAGATAGGGTGACCATGCTTTCTACCACACGCTTTTTGACCTCTTCAGCCTCACCTTTTCCGGCTGCATTGACACGTATAGCATGGCAACCCAAGTATTTGGCGGCATCTACCCATTTATAGTGATTTTCGACTGCGGTAGCCCGTCTAGCTTTATCTTCATCGCCCAGTTGTCCTTCTCCATCCACCATGATCAATACATTTTTGACGCCATTGTCCTTAGCACGTTTTTTCAGCTCTTTAAGGTAGGTCAAATCCTTAGCCTTATCCTTGAAAAACTGATTGACGTACTCTACGGCACGGATATCAAATTGGTTCTTGGCAAATGCCGGAAAGTCTAGATTGTCCAAGTCCCCTTTACGCAAAGTGCGGTGAAGCGACCATTGCGCCAAAGAAATGTCAAACCATGACTTCTTTGCGGCAAATGCTTCCATTCCGGGAGCCAAAACTACTCCTCCTGTAATTAAACTTAAAGTTTTGATAAATTCTCTTCTTGTATTCATTTTCAATTATTTGTTTTAAAGTTACGTAAGTTATAGAAGTGAAGATAGGTATACAGGATCTATCCAAATTTCATAACTATATCACTATCATCACCTCCTTCACTTGTTTTAGATATTTGCCCAACCACTAGTCAAGACGTCCACAAGATGCAACGTCTTTATAGGGATCTGGTGTTTATTGATATAAGCCTGTACATGAAGCAGGCAAGAGGCATCGGTCGAAATGATATAATCCGCATGCGCCGCTTGCGCATTTCTCACCTTCTGTTCGGCCATAGCAGCCGAAATACCTTCAAACTTGACAGCAAAAGTACCTCCAAATCCACAACAAGTATCTTGATCTCGCATATCAACCAGTTCCAAACCACCCACATGGGACAGCAATTTTCTAGGTTCCTCCTTGATATGGCATTCGCGTAGTGCAGCGCATGAATCGTGGTACACAGCCGTACCAACCAGTTCGGCACCAAAATATTCTTTTTTCAGCACATTGACCAAAAAATCCGAAATCTCGAATATATGGCGCTGCATATTCCGGCACTTATTGTGTTCTATAGAGTTCGTAAACAGGTCATTGTAGCCATTCCGAATCATCCCTGTACAGGAAGCAGACGGCGAGACGATATACCGATCTTCTCCAAAACTATTCAAAAAATGCCTCCCCACTTTTTTGGCCTCGTCCCAAAATCCCGCATTGTACGCCGGCTGGCCACAGCAAGTCTGTTTTGGATTATATACAACCTTACACCCTGCCCTTTCCAGTAATTTTACCGTATTAAAAGCCGTTTCGGGATAAAGTTGATCCACAAAACATGGAATAAACAATTCGACCTCTTTACTCATTTTCCCAAAATCAGGATTCCAAACCCTTATTGAACTTCAACATCCTAAACATCAAAATCAGGCTCAATATAAAAAAAATTGACAAAGATAATGCGGAAAATCTGATATTGTGTGTGATCTGCTCGATAAAACCAAAACTGAATAACCCTACCACGATAGCCAGTTTTTCGGTCACGTCATAAAAACTAAAAAAAGACGTGGTATCTTCCAGATCTTCCGGCAATAGCTTGGAATACGTAGACCGCGACAAGGACTGGATACCGCCCATCAATAGGCCGACCATCACAGCTAGAACATAAAATTGGATCTCATTGTTCAAAAAGTAGGCATACACACAGATACATACCCAAAAGAAAATAACGCCTATCAGCACTTTGATATTCCCCAATGTGCGCGTAAGGATGGACATGAGATAAGCCCCGCCTATCGCCACAAGTTGGATACAGATGATAGTGGCAATCAGCTTGGTCGTACCCAACTGCAAGACCTTCTCTCCGAATGGCGTAGCAACGATCATAATTGTCTGTACGCCTACGGCACTGAAAAAATAGGCCGGAAGAAACTTTTTGATGCTTTCGATATTTTTGATCCTTCCAAGTACATGTATAAATTCCTGGCGTACCCGGCCGCCTAGGCTCAAACCATTCTGCACAGAAGGAGCATTCGGAGGCAGTGCCCGAAAGGGTATCTGCGAAAAACCCAACCACCATAGCCCTACCAGAAAGAATGAAATCCTAGCCGGAAGCGAAGGATCCTCTATACCAAACCACTCTCTCTTAAAGATGATCACAAAACAGATCAACTGCAACAGCACACAGCCTACATAACCATAAGCAAAGCCCTTTGCACTGACCTCATCCTGCTGATCCGGCGTAGCGATGACAGGAAGATAGGAATTGTTCATGGCCACGCCACCGATATATCCCATAGCAGCAAGGGCAAAAAACACGATACTGATTTCAAGAGTTTCCAATTTGAAAAAGAAGAGTCCCATACAGGATGCCGCACCGATATAGGTAAACAGTTTCATCAATGATAGCTTCTTGCCATTGGCATCAGCGTAGGCCGATAGAAAAGGCAGGGCCAAGGCCATAACAAGATAGGCAAATCCCAAGGCATAGTTGGAAAGTACCGTATTGATGACTTCCCATCCAAAGAAGCGAACCATATCCCCATGCTCTGCCGAGGAGGTGACGATCAAGTAATAAGCCGGAAATATCGTGGAGGTGATCACCAGGTTGTAAACTGAATTGGCCCAATCGAACATTGCCCACGAGCGAATCAGTTTCTTATTGTTCTTCTGTAGTTGTTGCATACCGTTTCGTAACCCACGAAGATACTGATGTCAAATTGAAAAGTAAAAATTATCTGAAGATGGTATTGCTAAAGCTTGGTTAAAAAGACAAAAAGGTGTCTTTAACACAGTCGAAGTTTTTGAAACACAGCTGACGCAAGCGTGTCGCTTGTGACCAAAATTTGTAAAAGAAATCAAGTCATAAGCCCGTCTCGAAAAAAATCATCCGACGTGTAGCTATTTTACTTTCAGTTCCGTTATGGAAATATACAAGAAAAGAAAGTAAGATGAAAAAAGTATCTATGTTCAAATTATTTGGTTTATTCATGGGAGCCTTGGTTTTGGCCACGTTGGGAAGTTGTATGAAGGACAACGATTACGAAGAGGTACCCGTCGCGGTGGTTACCATGGTCAATGGATTTGTGTCCTCCAATGGGGTGCGCTATGCAGCGGACAACAACTACATACAACCCCAAGGATATAATCCCTTATTCTATCAGGAATATGGCTATTTTAGGTTATTTCCAGGAAGTAGACGGATTCGGATTTACAACGATACCAACGAGGTATTGACCGATGACAGCTACACCTTCAAAGAAAACACCTACTACACCTCCTTCATTTATGGTTGGCAGGATGACATTCAGCACTTGCTGACAGAGGATAAGCTATTGGACAATCTTGGTGACAAAAGTGCCTTCCGTTTTCTGCATCTATCGCCCAGCGAGGGTCTGGTCAACGTGTATCTGAACAATACGGAGACCCCATTGTATACAGACCGAGCCTATGAAGGCAATGATGAAGAGGCAGCAGAGGAAGAAAATGAAAACATCACATTTGTTCCTCAAAACAGCGGAAAGCACACCCTTATCGTGACCAACGCCGATGGCGAAACATTAAAGGAAAGGGAGTACACGTTTGAAGCCGGGAGACATTATACACTCATTCTGATCGGAGACGGTTCTATGGCACGTCCTCTATATCTTGGCATCGTACCACAGTACTAAATAAATATCTTGGTTACAGTCTTCGGGATCACAATGAACCAAAGACTGTAACCTCACTCAAATACCCAATTCCTTAGCCTCTTTCCAATACACATCCATTTCTGTGAGTGTCATGTGCTGAATCTCTTGGTTATTTTCGCGGGCACGGTTTTCCACATGCGTAAAACGCCGTATAAACTTTTTATTCGTTCGTTCTAAGGCCGTATCTGGATTGATACCGATATGCCTGGCATAGTTGATCAAGGAAAACAACAGGTCGCCAAACTCTTGTTCAGCCTTATCTTGATCAATAGCGCCATCATCTTCAATATCAAACTCTGTCTTGAATTCGGCAAGTTCTTCTTCTACCTTTTCCCACACCTGCTTTTTGTCTTCCCAATCAAACCCTACACCCCGTACCTTATCTTGAATACGAAAGGCTTTGACCAGCGAAGGAAGCCCGTTTGGGACACCGGCCAAAACAGATTTGTTGCCGGCTTTTAGCTTCAGGCTTTCCCAATTCTGCTTGACATCATCTTCATTATTGACCTGTACATCTGCATAGATATGCGGATGCCGTTCTACCAATTTGTCACAGACCGCATTGAGTACATCCCTAATGTCAAAAGCCCCCTGTTCTTCCGCGATCCGGGCATAGAAGACCATATGCATCATAAGATCACCCAATTCTTTTTTGATTTCCTGTGTATCTCCTTCTAGAATAGCATCAGCCAGCTCATACATCTCTTCGATTGTCAAGTGTCGGAGACTTTGCATGGTCTGCTTTCTGTCCCAGGGACAATGCTGTCGAAGCGTGTTCATGATTGTGACCAATCTTTCAAAAGCTGTAGAAGTAGTCAATCCTTTTTCTGGTGCTTGATGTGCCATAAATATATTGTTGTGGTCAAATTTACTTTTTATTTCATAGACTTGCGACATGACTTGTTTTTTTGACAGGGCAAAAGTCTGTCTGGTCGGGTAGGCAGGTATAGATAATACGGAGGTTTACCTTAAACATATCAATTTCCTATCTCCTACACGATCCATTCGGCCTCTATGCCGGCCGGGCATCCGACTTGGCAAGGCCCCTTGTCCAATCAATGTGGTATGTCGCACAGGCCAGTGCTCACGGCAACAGATACAGTTAAGGTTGGGAAGAATTCCGAAGCCTTAGGATGGAGCTTCGGAAATATCCCCTAGGCCTTGTCCGACCCACCATCCCCGGTATCTGCTGTCGTCTGCCACCACTTGTGATTGGACGGAGCGCATTCTACATCCGATAGCTTATCCCTACATATAACGTACTGATGTGCCCATGTTAGCGCACGAATCCTTTCGTGTGCTTGTTATTTATAGACACACGAAAGGATTCGTGCGCCAGCGTTAGGCATAGAACGCACTGATATGTAAGTAAGGAGAATCCGTATTAGATTGCAAACCGTCCATTTCATCAGCATCGGGAGAAATAGCCCTGCAACGGGAGGCTGTGTGGTGGGATGCCCCTAGCTCCGTTCAGTTTTGCTGATGGGCTTCGCTATGGCCCTAGGGAAGCAAAACCAAGGGCAGCCAGTTGCAGGGCTATTGAGTGAGGGCCTGTGCGACAGGATGCCTTGAAATGGACAAGCCTTTTGGTAGTTATGGATCAGTGTTTGTTTTCAATGGAATCCATGAGCTCGCTCCGCTCGGTTTTGGGCTTCAAAAGTCACGAGGCCGTCCGCCGATGAGGACGGAAAGGTGGTGGGATGGAAGAATACAAATCATGGATTAAAATAATCCTCCCTTTTATCCCAACATCATTCTGTTTCAAAACAACAATTTTAGATGCCCTGCCCTTATCTTAGACACCAATCTTTTTTTTCGACAATAATCCGTGCCGAAATCTGCACAATCCCGAGATCGGGACAAGTCCTGCGGGACAAAAATAATAAAGTCACAAACAACATCCCCATCTTATATGTTCTTAATAATAAAAAGGAGCAACAATATGAAGACGATATTCAATTATGATTCACCTAGTATAGCACTCGAAAAGCTGAAGGAAAAAGGATATACAAAAGATTTCAACAAAGAGTTTGACGAACTGTTTGAATACACAGACGACTATACCATCGACTATTTGTACAGATACGAAGGAGCCACCGATCCCAGTGATGAATCTACAGTGTACGGTATCCGAAACGAAATAACCGGTACCAAAGGCGTATTTGTAGCCGGAGATCTGTCACTCATTGAAGGACGTAAGCGGGATATCATTATCAATCTTGAGATCCGTGCCAAAAAAGGAAAAGAAAACCACGAATAAGGTCGAAAAATAGGACTGCGACATACATCTATATCCTATCAACACCTGGTAGAGAAGTAGCTGTATCGCTACATATTCCTTATTCATTATATACAAACTTGTTTGGAATATAAAAAAAGTAAGTATATTTAAATCAAGTAAACGTATTAATTTATTTCAAAACTAAAACTAAAATGAGTAAGTTAGAAGAAAAAATAGCAGCCTACGTTGCTGAAGCAAAGAAATTGAAGCTTGACCTAGATGAAAAGTTGATCGCTGCTGTCGCCAAAGGATTGGGCCCTTCCATTTATAATGCCGATGCCGAAACAGTTGCTGCTTCGGACAAAGCTGAACTTGATCGATTGAAAGCTAACTTTTTGGTGAAAAAGTTAGGTCTTAAAGATGACGCCAAGTTAGATCAAGCTATCGAAGAGGTTATCGAAGCTGTAGGCAAGTCCAATAAGAACAAATACAGAGTAATTGTGTATGCATTATTGGTCAAAAAATTCAAGAAAGAATCCGTTTACAAATAAAAATCAAAAACGTATTCTTTCCTGCTAGCCCGGTACTTAACTATCCAAAGATCAGTTCTCCAAAAAACGCAGGCTGATGAAAGTTAGGTGTCGGGCTATCTATGTTATGCCAAGATAGGTAGTGTGGTCTAGGCAGTCCATCTCCGCATTTATAGAAGTTGGCATACGCGGTATCTCCCGTTTTGATCTCTTGGTTCAATATAGTTTTGGGAATAGAAAGGATCATAACCCATTTTTTTCCGCCATCCACTTGCCAGACTTGCGAATAGGTATCGACCCGTTCAACGGTCGATGGATCCAACCGCCGCCGTTCGGCCTTTACAGCACCCCCGTAGCTGATCAGTCCCGTGCCCAATACATTGAATTCAAAATTATAATAGGTCTGTCTAGCATCCAAAGAGATAAAAAATTCCACACAACTATCCTCAAAAACATTCTCATTGGGACAGATATACTGTGCTTTTATAAACTCCTCCTCTACTTCATAGCGGAGGTATATCCTATTATCCGAGTGCAGGATCTGAAATTTCACATTTGGTTTATAAGGAAATTGAGCCTCCCATGGACAACAAGCCATATCATGCCAATCGGCAGAAGAAAATAGCTCATTTATCTGCTCATGATCCCATAAATGAGCATCCGAATTAATTTTTTGTACTTTCAAAACAGTTTTCATATTGTCACTATCGGTTAACCAAACTTTTATTCAAAATACCCTCCAATTCTTCTTCATGCCTTTCCAGCTCATCCACCAGTTTCAATTGAGCTTTGGTACGAACCAGGTTATGGTCAGGATAGTGTATCTTATAATACGTATCCCCCTCCAGGTAGTCTGTCAAAAACCTGACAGCCTGCATATAAGGTAGCAGAAGAGCACCATACAGCAACGAATCGACTTCATCATTCGTCAGAAAATCCTTAGCTTCACTTAGATAGCCTTCGGTATAAGCTTGAAAAAGAGGAATATTAAGGACGATCTTACTCGTCTCCGGTTCATCCTCCGCCGCCGAATTGATGATAGTGCGGATGGCGTCCCCAAAATCGTACGCTACATAGCCCGGCATGACTGTATCCAAGTCAATCACACACTGTACATTATCATACTGGTCGAGCAATACGTTGTTGAATTTTGTGTCATTGTGCGTAATCCGCAAAGGCAAACGGCCGCTCCGGGCCAGTTTGATGACCCTACGCATCTTGTCCTCCCGGTCGAATATATAGCGTAATATGTCCTGTACTTCGTGCACGCGACCTGCCGCATCTTTCGAAATAGCTTTTCTCAGATTATCCAGACGAAAGTCGATATTATGAAAATTGGGCAAGATCTCCACCAACTTGGTAGCATCCAACGACGCCAACTGCTTCTGAAAACGTCCAAATGCCTGCCCTCCCGAATAAGCCTGTTTGGTCGTCTCCACGATATCATAGCTCTTTGTACCGTCCAACAGCACAAAGATACGCCAGTACTCCCCTTCCGGAGTAACATGGTACAATCTCCCGTCCTTCGTAGGAACGATCGTCAATGTATGCTTATCCACATCCTCTACATAGCCTCGCAGCACATCCTTCAAGTGATTGGTCACCAAAGAGATATTGTTCATCAGCCCATCTATATCCGTAAAGATATGATGGTTTATCTTTTGCAGAAGGTAAGATATATCCTTCGGCGAGTCGACCGTCAGTTTATAGGTATCATTGATATGCCCCGAACCGAACCTTCTGATATCCAATATTTCACCCTCAACATCAAACTGCTCAGCGATAGCTTTTATTGCCCCTTCTGTATTTACCAAAGACATGAAATTTAAGTTATTCAAAAAAAATGTAAAAATTTGAAGCAATATCTGCAAAAATCAATACAAATTAAAACAATTATTGACAACAATCGATTGCGCTTTTTAGCATTTATGACTTTTATAATAATTCTCTACTATATTCTCTAAAAATTTGTATAAATTTAGAGTATCATAAAAACATCATCTATGATGACCGAAATAATCATTATTATCTTCTTGATTTTGCTGAATGGAATTTTGTCTGCTTCTGAAATAGCTATCGTATCGAGTAGAAAGGCAAGACTACAAGTCTGGAGCGAAAAAAATCTGGGCGCCAAAACAGCTCTAAAACTCAAGGAACATCCGAACCAGTTCCTATCCACCATACAAATCGGGATTACCTTGATCGGTATATTGACCGGTTTTTTCTCCGGTGGCACATTGTCCAGCTATCTGGCGGAACAGTTCAATAAAGTGCCTCAACTGGCTCCCTACAGCGAGAGCCTGTCCATCGTCGTTGTCGTACTGATCATTACCTACCTCTCTCTGGTCATTGGCGAATTGGTACCCAAACGTATCGGCATGGCCATACCCGAAAAGTATGCCTCCTTCATTGCCCTGCCCATGAGCTTCCTAAGTAAGCTAGTCAAGCCCTTTGTCTGGATATTGAGTGTGTCGACAGAACTCATTGTGAAGCTGTTCAATGTACAATCGGGAAAGAATACCGTGACCGAAGAAGAAATAAAAGCTCTGGTGGACGAAGGCGTGGATAGTGGTGTCATCGAAAACTTTGAGCACGACCTCATGGACAGGTTGTTCGATATCGGAGACAAGAAAGCCATCCATATGATGGTACATCGTAGCAATATTACGTATTTAGACCTGCAAAATACCTTTGCCGAAAACAAGAAGTATATCCTGGCCAATGAGCATACCGAATATCCCGTATGTGATGGCAATTTTGACAATATACGCGGCATCATCCATGCCAAGACCTTGTTGAAAAATTATATCCGAAATCGAGAGATCGATCTTGAAAAACTGATCCAGCCTATTCCATTTGTCAATGAAAACAGCAGCATATACACCGTATTGGAAATGTTAAAGAACAATAAAGTGTTGCAAGCCATTGTCATCGACGAATACGGAAGTCCCCAAGGACTTATCACCATGAAGGACATCATGGCAAGCCTGGTAGGCAATTTTGACGCACAGCAGCAGAAAAACAACGGCACCGTCCGGCAAAGGGAAGACGGTTCTTTTGTATTGGACGGATGGTATCAGTTGGACGCTTTTCTGGAAAGATTCAACATTCTCTTATCCGAGGAGGAAGAAGAAGAATACAGCAACATTACAACGATAGGTGGTTTGGTCTTTTTGACGCTCGATCGTGTACCCGTCGAAGGCGACCATATCTTGTTCTATGGCCATAGGCTTGAAGTCATCGACATGGATGGCAATAGGATCGATAAGATCGTGGTCTTCACCCCTCCATCAAGCTGAATCTGGCGCACGCGTGCCGTGTGTGCCTTCTTAGGAACATGACAGAAGCTGTCTAGGGATCTGTAAACTACTGTACATTTCCCTCACCTCATACATCAACGGGCCCTCCGTTCAAAAGGTACACACAATTCCTCCAAGTCTTCTATCTCTCCGTTGAACATGTTCAGATCCACATGCCCTTTGATCCCTTTCACCTTTCCTTTTTCTGAGAATTGCCAAAAATCCCAATGCTCTTTCGGTTTTTCGACCCAAAAATTATAGTTGGCAATCCATAGCGTATAGTCACCAAATTCCTTTTCCAAAAAATCCGTAAAATAGCTATCCCCCGAATACATAATGGGTCTGATCCTGTAGTGCTTCTCCACCCTGTCCAACCATCGTTTGAGTCCCACGCGCAGACTGTCCATAGGCTGGGTTCGGGGACGTTCTTCGATATCCAATACCGGAGGCAGATCGCCCGGTTGCAGTTTTACCGTCCGGATAAAATTCTCGGCCTGACGAATAGAGTTCTCATTAGGTCTAAAATAATGGTAAGCACCGCGTAAGCGCGAAATGCGTTGTACAGATTTCCAATTGCGGGCAAACTTTTTGTCCTTGCCATCGGCTCCCATCGTAGCCCGTACGAATATAAAATCAACCGGAAAACGCTCGTGGATCAAAGAGACGCTATCCCAAAGAATGTTCCCTTGGTACTCGCTCACATCTATCCCAAAGATCCGGTCCTCATGGCGGGACATCAGCAATACATTGTGCGTTTCATGTTTGCTGTCTCCTTTTGTGCCCACATCCGTCACGATAAACAAGGTTTTGAAATAGTAGCCTATTCCCTTCCGATAATGCCATATCGCAAACAGCAAAACCATAAAAACCGGAATCAGTATGCTCCATAGCAAATAACGTTTGCGCTCTTGCACTGCCGTTAATTTTTTCCGTGGAGGAGCCTTTCTGGGTTTTGCCATATCGGAGTCGAAAATAAGTGATTTCAATTTGAGAAACAACTTAAATCCGTCCCTGATTTTTGTCTAGGGACTAAGGTTTAAAAGTTGAAAGTTAAAAAATTAGAAAAAAGCAGAGACAGTTATAAATCTACTTTAAATATGTATCAAATATTTATATATAGATAATTAAATACATGATATTCAATTTTTTATAAAAATAAATTTCAGAAAACAAAATTTTATTTGGTTAATATGCTAAATAGACGCCAATCCAATGTCGCAAATATAAATAATAAGATTAATATAAATATTATAATATATTGATAAATAAATAATTATATATATTAACAAAATTTTATTTGGTCATCAGATTTACCAAATAAGGCACACCTTCAGTCGCATTTTTATCGATATACTCTACATCCCCTTCTATCCGATGACGATTGGCTTGCGGGTCTATGACCACAATCTTACATTCTCTTTTCGTTTCGAAAACAAGTTGGGCTGCCGGGTACACCTGTAAGGATGTCCCCACCATGATCAACATATCTGTGTATTGGACAATTTGCAAGGCTCTTGTCATATTTGGCACGGTCTCTCCAAACCATACCACGTGCGGTCTTAGCTGCGATCCCAATGCACATCTATCTCCCATTTTTATTTCATCCCCTTCTATGGGGTACACCAATTCCGGATCCAGAGAAGACTGTGACTTGACAATCTCGCCATGCAGATGCAAGACCTTTACACTCCCTGCACGCTCATGTAGATCATCTATATTTTGTGTGATGATATCGACGTCGTAATACCTGGACAATTTCACCAATGCATCGTGGGCTGCATTGGGCTGTGCCTGTAGACATGACTTCCTACGTTCATTGTAAAACCGTTGAACCAATTCCGGATTCCTCTGCCACGCTTCCGGTGTAGCGACATCCTCTATTCTATTTCCTTCCCATAGACCGTCGTGTCCTCTAAAGGTCTTCAGTCCACTTTCCGCAGAAATACCTGCTCCGGTAAATACCGTGATATGTTTGATATTCGTATCCATCATGATGCATAAAAAAAGGACAGAAATTACAAAATCCTGTCCATCGTTAATAATTAAAGTTTTATGTCCGTATCACTTGACGAAATAACGGTGCTCTACGACCGTGACATTTTCCTCATCCGTTATTTTGTCCATAACCTTTTTCATCGAGCTATGTCCTGTGATCCCACGGTACAGCATAGCCCCACCGACAGCTATTCCTGCGCATCCCGTTATGGGACGCTTCCACAGGGTTTTGATACTCATGCCCAAGACCAGACTGCCCGAAAAAACAGACAATACCCGTTCGGACAGACCAATATTGTCATCGAGACGATCCTCATCTATTTTACGTTTTATCCTGTCCAATACAGCCTGCAATGTAGTGTTCATAATCATTCCTCTTTTTTTATAGTATAATAACAATGATAGCGGCAAATATGTTTGAATTATTGTAGAGACACGATTCATCATGTCTCTACAATTATGATAATAAATCAATAAATCCTATATTCACACCTGAATTTATCCAAAAATTATATATGCAGGTAAAGAAATACTCCGGAGAACTCGTACCTTTCAACCCCGACAGCTTAAGACATTCACTGTCCCGCTCGGGTGCCACAGCAGACGAAGTGGAAAAGGTCTTTTCCCAGATCAAGCACAAGCTATACGACGGTATCAGTACCAGAGAACTCTATGAGTTGGCCTTTGAACTCTTAAAAAACCACCGGAATGTCTACGCCGCACGGTACAGCCTCAAGAAAGCATTACGCGACCTCGGTCCCGAAGGTTTTTATTTCGAAAAATGGGTATCCAAGCTGTTCCAGACCAACGGTTACGAAGCTATCACAGGACAAACCATACAAGGCCATGCCGTGACCCACGAGATCGATGTAATCGCTATGAAGGAAAATGAACTGTTGGCCGTAGAATGTAAGTTCCGAAACGATATCGACGCAAAAATATCGGTCACCACCCCCATGTACTTCATGTCCCGGATCAAGGATATATCCGATATAGACTATACCTTCTTCCAAAAAACGAAAAAAATAACGTCCGGATGGCTTGTGACCAATGCTTACTTTACCACCGACTCGATCAAGTTTGGTAAGCACTACAACATGAACTTGCTGGGCTGGGACTATCCCAAAGACAATAGCCTCAAATTGCGCGTAGACGACAACGGGGAATACCCGATTACCTGCCTGACCACACTCAACACCCGTGAAAAAACACTCTTACTCAAACAGCAGTGTATATTGGTCAAGGAGATTGTCCGTTACCCCAAATTTCTGCAACATATACGGGCAGATGCACAAAAGACAAAAAAAGTATTGATGGAAGCACAGGGGTTGATCGACAGCCCGTTGGAGCATGTTTAGGAGAGAAGAGGGTGTCTAAAAAGTCCTAAATTCCAATTCGTCATCCTGAGCATGTCGAAGGATCTCGTTCATAGTGAATGCTTTACTAAAATGAGATGTGTTCGACTTCGCTCAACATGACGACTTTTTAGACACCCCCTAATACCTATAGTTTAGGATATTTTCAAATAATAATCCAACGCTTCTTTGATATTTTCCTCCCCGACATAGCTATTGTACTGGCAATCGCCGATCGATTTCAACAACGAGAAACCAATTTTATGGTTTTCATTTTTCTTATCGTTCTTCATCAAGTCGATAAATTGCCCATACAGGTCTGAAGAGTAAGAATAAGCCGGATACAAAGACAACAAATAAGAGGTGATGTCCTGCAGCCCCTCATCCGACAGCCCACCATATTTATGGGAAAGATATGCCTCACAGATCATTCCGATGGCGATGGCCTCTCCGTGCAACAAAGGCTGTTCGTCATTAAGCAACGAATACCCCTCTATAGCGTGGCCTATCGTATGTCCAAAGTTCAATATCTTGCGCAGTCCCTTTTCAGTAGGATCTTCTGTGATGACCCTGTTCTTGATCTGTACCGAACGGTGAATGACCGAAGCGGGCACATCCGTATAGAGAGTCGATTTACATACTACATACAAATCCCGGTCTTGGATCAACCCGTGCTTGATTACCTCTGCATATCCCGAGAGCAACTGCCGCTCGTCCAGAGTCTCCAAAAATTTCGTACTGACAAAAACAGCCACAGGCTGTGTAAATGTGCCGACGATATTCTTGACATTGTCCAGATCGATTCCCGTCTTGCCACCGACGGAGGCATCCACCTGCGAAAGCAATGTCGTCGGAATATGGACAAAGTCGATACCACGCTTGAACGTAGAAGCCGCAAAGCCGCCCAAATCCGTCACGACACCCCCGCCTAGATTGATCATCAAGGCCTTGCGCTCTACTCCAAAATCGAGCATTGTCTTCCAAACCCCAATGCAATAATCAATATTCTTGTTTTCCTCACCCGGATCGACCTCTATGATATCGTAATCCAACAGATCCGGCATAAAGGACTGAAAGATGGGCAAACAGTGGTCGTTCGTATTCCTATCGACCAAAATAATGACTTGTGAATACGCTCTTTCTGCAATAAACGATTGCAAAGATTCTAGGTTTTCTTCAAAATATACGTGGTAGCCGAGGCTCTCTATAGCTTGCATAGTTTCTGTAAAAAATGAATGGTAAAGATAGAAAAATTATACGACTTTGACCTTCATGCCGTCAAACTCGACCACATCGCCACGCTTTACTTTCAGTCTCTTGCGATAGTCTATCTCACCATTGTATCTGACCAAACCTTCCATGACCACTTCCTGCGCCATGGCGCCATGCTCCACCCAGTTCAGGACTTTCAACAACTGAATCATATGGATAAATTCTCCCTCTAGTACAAACGTCTGCATCGTATTGGTTATTTAGCAAAATCCGTATATTATTTAACAAAATACATCATCAAAGGTACATGATAATTTAGTTAATTTTGTAGTGAAAGACCGGAAAAATGTTATTACAGGAAAATACAGAACGCTTGAATTTCGACAACACCGAAATAGCTTTTCGCAACAAATCCGACAAAGATCTGGATAGGGCCAGCTGGCTGTTCAAAATAATTGCAAGTCCTACGCTTATCAAGATCGGTACGCCGCTGACCAATGCTGCGCTCAAGATCGGATTGCCCATTCAGGGACTGATCAAAAATACCATCTACCGGCAATTTTGCGGTGGAGAGACCATTCAGGGATGTGCCAAGGCCATCGAAGAGCTTGGAAAAGGAAAGGTCACGACCATATTGGACTATTCGGTAGAGGGAGAAGATTCCGAAGAGAGTTTTGACGCCTGTTGCAACGAGGTCTTGGCTACAGTTTCTTACGCCAAGACAAATCCTCTTATCTCCTTCTGTGTATTCAAACCCACCGGACTTGGCCGATTCGACCTCTTGGCAAAAAAAGATGCCAAAGAGCCGCTCACACCAGAGGAAGAAGCCGAGTTCCAACGCCTGTTCGACCGTTGTGATCGAATATGCAAAGCTTGCCACGATGCCGACATACGCGTATTGATCGATGCCGAACATTCCTGGATACAGGAGACCATCGACGATATCGCCCGTGAGATGATGGAAAAGTACAACCGAGAGAAAGTCATCGTGTACAACACCTACCAACTGTACAGACACGACAAGCTGGCTTCCCTGAAAGCCGATTTTGCCTATGCACAGGTACGAGGTTTCTATTTCGGCGCCAAGCTCGTGCGGGGAGCCTATATGGAAATAGAGCGCGAAAGAGCGGAGGAAGAAGGCTATCCATCGCCTATCCAAGCGACCAAAATCGCTTCCGACGTAGACTATGACTCGGCTATCCTATTCTGTCTGGATCATATCGACCGTATCGGAATGATGGCAGGCACGCACAACGACAATAGTTGTATGCTGTTGGCACAAGAAATGGATAAACGCAATATTCCGCACGACCATCCGCATGTATTTTTCGCTCAGCTCTTAGGTATGTCCGACAACCTTTCATTCAATCTGAGTGCAGCCGGTTACAATGTCGCCAAGTATATGCCCTATGGCCCCGTAAAATCTGTCATGCCTTACCTATTCCGCAGAGCACAGGAAAACACCTCCGCCGCCGGACAGACCGGACGCGAACTGAGTCTTATTATCAAGGAGAAGAAAAGACGGAAATCGCATCAGTAGAGACGCAATGCATTGAGTCTCTACAGGTTTTCCTTATCTTTGCAGCAACAATGACAGACAGCGAAAGAAACAAACTACAAAAACTAAGGGAAATAGCTGACCCATTCAAAGCCCTGCTATTTGATGTGGACGGTACATTGGCAGACAATATGCACGCACACAAGGCTGCCTACGTCGCTACGGCAAAAGAATATGGCATCGATCTGGACGAAGCCTTGATTGACGAAACAGCCGGATGGCCTACTGTGGCCGTAGCCGAAGAAATCTCCAAAAGATATGGTGTGGAATTCGATTTTGCCCAGTTTTCCAAACGCAAATCCGCCATTTTCATCGAACGCTTTATACAGGACACCCAACCTGTAAACTATGTCCGTGAATTGCTGGTCGAGAATGTAAGCAAGAAAAAAATAGGTATTGTATCCGGCGGCAGCAGATCTACTCTACAGATCACACTACAGGTCATCGATGTACACGACAAATACGAAACCATGGTATGTGCCGGAGATACGCCACAGGGCAAGCCCTCTCCTGCTCCATTCCTGCTATGTGCAGAGCAATTGAATATTGCTCCCGAAGAGTGCCTGGTTTTTGAAGATGGCGATCCCGGTGTACAAGGCGCCGTCCGTGCGGGCATGGCTTGGGTGCGTATAGACCAACTCTAGAAGCTGGTCATAATCCGTATACCCCCGTTTGTATAGTCCATATCTGCTCTACGGTATTGTCCTACAGGGATTTTCAGATAAGGTTCTACGGATATACCTACCCTTTTATTCATTTTCACTTCTTTGCCGAGGGAAAAATTCACAAAACCACTGAAACCATTGGTGTTGACATTATTCTCCATCGACTCCACAGACTTGGTGATCGGTTTTACGGTCTCCTCAGCTTGTTGTTTGTTTTCAGGGTAACCATCGGTAAATGTTTCTTTATTCACATTGTCTACATAGTATGCATTACGTTCTTGATGTAGAATAGCGGAATAGGACAGTCCCGCCGCTGTATAGAAAGATCTGCTGACATTGAATTTCAGTTCGACAGGAATATCAATAGCCTGTACCGAGCCCCTAATGGCATTGATATTGGGGATGACTACTTTATTTTGATACGCCGTAGCACTCGCAGATTCCATCCGCAGAGCCGATTTTTCTTCCACCACCATAGCTTCGATACGGCTATCTTCCTGCACGGGATCTTTGAGCATATTGACCTCATAGGTATTATAGGAAGCACCTGTACGGACACTCAGTTTATTGCTCAGCTTATAAGCCAATGCAAAGCCTCCACCTACATTCATTTTCTGGCCCGTAGCATAAGGAGAGACAAATACACCCAATTCAAACTTATCATTCAGACGAACGCGTTGCGTCTGGTCCAGAGGTTCAACCTCTTTCATGGCCAGAACCCGTCCTTGCGGTACGGGAGAAGAAGCAAGGTGCTCATCTAATCTGCTTTTGCCCGTACTTTCTACCTGTTCTTCCGAAATAAAAGAATAGGTATAGGACAAATCCCTGCCCTGCAAAGGCAACATTGAAGGTATTTGTGCCTCCGCAGACACTTGTATATTGCTTTCGTCATGCAGCAGGGACAATCTGGTCTCTCCTTTATCCGGAGAAGAAGTCACAAAAGATTTCATGTCGTCAGCATGCAGGCTACCTTTCTCATCCATAGCCACGACATCTGGTGAAGGAGATACCGCTGGGTTCTTCTCCGGATCAACTACCCGCTCAGATGGGCCGATCTTGTCTTGACGCGGTGCGGTCTGCACCAACTCCTGTCCAGGGTTTGCCACTTCACGTGTCATATACCAGGCCCCCCAGCCCCCTAGCAACAACAAGACAGATGCAGCTGCATACCAAACCCTACTCATCCGATATACGGAAGCTCTGGGTACGACATGCTCCGACCTGAATTTTTCCCAAGCCCCGGCCTTATACGGTAGCCCTTCACTCTTCTTCAGCCTGTCGACAATGTAATCTATTATTTCTTTTTCTTCTTTCATTCCAATCCTATATTTTTAAGAATGATGTATTGTTTGTACTGCACAGAACTGATCTGTGTAAAGTTTTCTCAACCGACCTTTTGCCCTGGTCAGATACGTACGTGAGGTACTCTCCGGTACGTTCAGCATCTGGCCGATCTCCTGATGCGAATACCCCTCGATTTCGTAAAGACTGAATATAGAACGTTGTATTTCGGGTAATTGCTGCAATAACTTCAGGATATCCTGCTCTTCCAGCCTTGTCGACACCATAATAGCATGCGAAGAGAGCTCATTGGCAGAAACATCGTCCAACGAATCCATTTCTTTACGTGCTCTGATCTTGTCTATCGATGTATTGACGGCAATACGGGCTATCCACGATTTGAAGGTCTTCTCCATGATCCCTTCGTCACTGTCATATGTAAACTCGTGTATTTTGCGGAAAACCTTGACAAAGGATTCATTGACCACATCCTCGGCCTCCATCTCATCCTTGACATAGCGGAGTGCTACAGCCATCAAATAACCATAATATTTTTTGTAGAGAAAAGACTGGCTACGTTCCGTTGCGGACAATGCACACTCCTCCAATGCCTGCTTTAATGACAAAGGCCTCCTTTTCAGATATTTAGGTAAAATCTTCAAAAATGAACGTTCAGATTCTCTTTTATCTAAATATAATAAATCGTCTTCTAATATAGCCGTGCCATCCATAGCACTTTATTTATTATATATGTAAACGTAATAAATGTGCCACACGCTACAAAATAATATGACAAATTCCTTTTGTGCCCACATCTATATTTTCGTATATTACATATATCATAAAAATGTTCAATATTTCCGTGATGAAACCCTCATAATTGTCTAGATCGTATCGTGAGATCGCGTCTCATCGCCCCTATAAAAACAAAAATTACATACAGATGAAAAATATCTTAGTCCCCACCGATTTTTCAGAAAATGCAAATAATGCATTTCTGCACGCCTTAAAAATTGCCAACCAGCTGGATACACAATTATATGTACTGTATTGCTATCAGACACCTGTTGTCTCTTTTTCGCATGCCGGCCAGCCCACGCTTGTAGATGAAGTCTATAAGGAAATTGAACTGTCCAAATTTGACTTTTACAAAAAGCAAACCCCAAAGTTGCACCAATTGGCAGAGGAAAATAACCTGAACCATAGCAAAGTCATCTTTTTGTTTGAGTATGGCACAGTCGTTCAAGCGGTCATAAAGACCATAGAAAGTGAGCAGATCAAACTCATCGTCATGGGTACATTGGGAGCAAGTGGCCTACAAAAGCAGATTGTAGGAACCAATACGGTCAACGTTATCAAGAATACACGTGTACCTGTTTTGGTCATCCCTACACAAGCTTCGTTTACGACTATCAAAAAAGTAGCCTTCACGACCCTATTCCGCGAAAAGGACAAAGCCGCCCTGCAGGAAATTCTGCAGCTGGCTTCTTATGTAGATGCGCATGTACATGTATTGCATGTCTTCGATACCCAAAGCTCCACAGCAGATATCTTGCAGTACAGCGAGCAGTGGCGAAAATCATTTGACGGCAATAACCTGGATTTTGTCTTTCTCGAAAAGGAAGGAAGCGTGGAAGATACCATCGACACATTCATGCAGGACAACAACATTGATCTATTGGCTGTGATCAAAAGAAATCGAAACTTCTTTGACCGGATCATGAGCTCAAGCTTTAGCAACAACCTCGCTTTTCATGCCACAACACCGGTATTGGTGTTTCATGAGGAATAAATTAGGTAGACTTCCGAAGTTTCCCAAAAACTTCGGAAGTCTACCTCTATTTTCTTACAGCGAAGCAATAGCCGCATTCAAGGTTGCGGATGGACGCATAGCTGGAGAGGCCAATTCATCATTAGGGAAATAGTATCCACCGATATTTTGTGCCTTTCCTTGGGCTGCGATCAGTTCTTCGTTGATCTTGGCCTCGTTTGCTGCAAGGGATTTGGCCAATGGCGCAAACAAAGCTGCCAATGCAGCATCTTTTGTCTGTGCGGCCAAAGCTTCTGCCCAATACAGAGCCAGGTAGAAGTGCGAACCACGGTTGTCGATCTGTCCTACCTTACGCGCAGGAGATTTGTCATTCGCCAAGAACTTCGCATTAGCTTCATCCAAAGCATCCGCCAATATCTGTGCTTTCGGATTGTTTTGTGTTTGTGCCAAATGCTCAAGGGAAGCCTGCAAAGCCAAGAATTCACCCAATGAATCCCAACGCAAATAACCTTCTTCCAAAAACTGCTCGACATGCTTAGGCGCAGAACCACCTGCTCCGGTTTCAAACAATCCACCACCATTCATCAACGGAACAATGGACAACATCTTGGCCGAAGTACCCAATTCCAATATCGGGAACAAGTCCGTCAGGTAGTCACGCAATACGTTTCCAGTGACCGAAATTGTATCTTCACCTCTACGGATACGTTCTACCGAGAACTTTGTCGCTTCAATAGGCGAAAGGATACGGATATCCAATCCTGTCGTATCGTAGTTTGGCAGATAGGCATTGACCTTCTTGATGATCTCCCTATCATGCGCCCTGTTTTCATCCAGCCAGAACACCGCAGGGGTATTGGACAGACGTGCACGGTTTACGGCCAATTTGACCCAATCCTGTATCGGCGCATCCTTGGTCTGGCACATTCGGAAGATATCGCCCGCTTCTACAGGTTGCTCCATCAATACCTGCCCATTGCCATCCACTACGCGGATCGTACCGTTGGCCGATGCATGGAAAGTCTTGTCGTGCGAACCGTACTCTTCGGCTTTCTGTGCCATCAAGCCTACATTTGGTACCGAACCCATGGTCTTTGGATCATAAGCACCATTGGCTTTACAGTCTTCGATCACGGCCTTGTAAACACCTGCATAAGAACGATCCGGAATAATTGCCAAGGTGTCGCGCTCTGCACCGTCCTTGTCCCACATCTTGCCACCGATACGGATCATGGCCGGCATAGATGCATCTACGATCACATCCGAAGGTACATGCAGATTGGTGATCCCCTTGTCCGAATTGACCATCGCCAGATCTGGCCCATTATGGATAGCAGCTTCGATAGCAGCTTTCACTTCAGCTTCCTGTGCATGGCCCGCGATCTTAGCATAAATCTCTCCCAGACCGTTGTTTTTATTGATACCCAATTCGGCAAATAGGCCACCGAATTTGGCAAATACATCCTTGAAGTACACCTCGACGATAGCGCCAAAAATAATCGGATCCGACACCTTCATCATCGTGGCCTTGAGGTGTGCGGACAACAATACACCTTGTGCTTTGGCTTCTTCTATCGCTTGTGCGACAAAAGATTTCAATTTGGCCACATTCATGACAGAGGAATCGATGACCTCACCGGCTTTAAGATCGGCCAAACCTTTCAATTCGGTCACTGTGCCGTCTTGGGCAACGAATTCTATTTTGTACTGTGTGTCGTTAGCTACAGTTACGGATTTTTCCGTCGCGTAAAAATCTCCTTCGCTCATCGAGGTGACTGCGGTCTTACTGGCGGCAGCCCATGCGCCCATACGATGCGGATTGGCCTTGGCATAGTTTTTCACAGCCTTTGGGGCACGACGGTCTGAGTTACCCTCACGCAATACGGGGTTGACGGCAGAACCCAACACACGCGCATATAGTGCTTTGATAGTTTCTTCTTCCGCATTGCCCGGCGCATCCGGATAGTTTGGTACGGCATAGCCGGCTTTCTGCAATTCGGCAATAGCGGCCTTCAACTGGGGAATGGAAGCCGAAATATTGGGCAATTTGATGATATTGGCATCCGGAGTGGTTGCCAATTGACCCAACTCTGCCAAAGCGTCGGAAGTCTTTTGGTCTTCCGTCAAATAGTCGTTAAAATTGGCCAGGATACGTCCTGCCAATGAAATATCCCGAAGTTCTACAGCTACATTCGCCGTTTTGGCAAATGCCTGTACAATAGGTAGAAAAGAGTAAGTTGCCAGTAATGGCGCTTCATCTGTCTTGGTGTAAATAATTTTAGATGACATAGTTTCTATTGAAATTATATGAATTTTTCGTTATCAAAATTTGAATTTCGGCAATAGAACACGCCTATTTTAAAAATTCGCCTAAAGATAAGAAAACCAATGGAAATAGCCATAAAAGGTTTAAAAATGGCAGTGACAAAAAAATAGATGGCAGGAATAGATTATTTTGATTTGAATTATGATTTTATATCAAGCTTATTTGCGAAAATTCACCGAAGTTTTGCAAACTTTAGCGAAGTTTGCACACGTGTTATGAAATATTACCTTTCTGCCGTAACAGGCTTTGCTATCTGGGGTACATTTGCATGGGTACTAAAGCCTTTAAGTGCTTTTGCAGCGCTTGATATCCTTATCCATCGTGTCATTTTCGCCACTATCAGTATTGTTGTTGCCTGTATTGTTTTCAGAAGAAAGGAAATAACGGCCAGTATACATTATCTCTCGGATACACCCCGCAAAGAAAAATTTATGTTGGCGATAAATATTTTTTTGAGTGCTGTAATGCTAGGTCTGAATTGGTTTTTATTCATATACGTGATGAATTCCGTCAGTGTCAATGCAACATCCTTGGCGTATCTGATCTGCCCTATCTTAGCCACTGTACTTGCCCGTATTTTCTTACATGAGCAACTGAACAAGGGACAATGGCTTGCAGTACTGTTGAGTGTGGTGAGCTGTGTGATCCTGGCGTATGGTCATTTTATGGATCTTCTTTACAGCATGTTGATCGCGTTGTCCTATGCAATCTACCTTGTGCTCCAGAAGAACAGGTTTCGGATGGACAAATTTATTACATTGACCTTACATATCGTCCTCAGTACCTTTCTACTTCTCCCGATATTACTGTTTGTAGATGCTACAGATACGAAACCTGTTCTGTTCTATAGCTTGGTGACAGTCATAGCGGTAGTCTATACCATTATCCCACTATTCCTCAACATTTATGCTTTAAAGGGCTTAAACTCCTCCATTGTAGGTACCTTATTATACTTAAATCCGATTATCAGCTTTTTATTGGCTGTCTTTTATTACAAAGAGCCTATCAACACCGCACAGATCGTTGCCTTTGGAATGATCTTTACAGCTGTTGTCGTATTTAATGTTGCTTATCTTTATGGAAAGAAAAGGAATATAGATCACTAACCACAAACTGCTCATCGTATCTATCTAAAAAAACCAATTCCTTCCAAATTTGTTCATTTATTATATAAATACAAAAAACAATGCTATGAGAGCTATTTGGACGGGAGCCATTGGGTTTGGACTGGTCAACATTCCTATCAAAATCTACAGTGCAACACAAAGCAGTGCACTCGATCTGGATATGCTCGATCGTAAGGATCGTTCCAATATCCGGTACAAACGCATCAACGAAAACACGGGCAAAGAGGTGATATGGGACAATATTGTCAAAGGATATCTGCTCAAAGATAAATATGTGGTCTTGGAAGATTCTGATTTTGAGGAGGCCAGCCCCGAGAAGAACAAAATGATCAATCTGCACTCCTTTGTCAAAATCGAAGAAATAGACAGTATCTATTTTGAAACCCCCTACTACCTCGAACCGGCAAAAGGTGGGCAAAAGGCCTATCAGCTCTTACTCAAAGCCCTGGAAAAAAGTAAGACGGCAGGCTTAGGCTCCTTCGTGATGCGAAATGTAGAAAACCTGGCTGTAGTCAAACCACATCAAAACTTCCTTATCCTCAACAAAATCCGTTTTGAAGAAGAAATACGTGCTACCGATGACCTAAAGCTACCGGGAAATGTACGTCTGAAAAAAGAGGAAATGGATATGGCCCTCCAGCTGATCAAACAGCATTCACATCCCTTCGATATCTCCAAATATAAAAATGAATATATGGCCGAACTGCTAAAGATCATCAAACAGAAAGCCAAAGGTAAACATACCTCCATCCGCAAGATCAAAGTGGAGGATACTACATCGGCCGATCTACTGAGCAAATTGAAGGCGAGTCTCGCATGAGGGAAAAGGTGAGAATATATAGTCCTACAACCTCGAAAGTGCTTGCTTGATATTGGCGGGACTATCCCATAGCTTTGCCCAGGGATCATCGGTCTGCTCTACCCGCTTTAGCATAGTCTTGATTGTGTAATCTTCGATCCGAAGCCCAGATTTCAGCTCTTCCCAAAATAAGGGCGCACTGACAGTCGCTCCCGGCTTGGGTCGCAACGAATAGGGTGCGACGACAGTCTGCCCTCGCCTGTTTTGCAAGAAATCCAGGTATATCAATCCTTTTCGCTTCTTAGGATCACGGACAGTGCTGGTCGTATCGGGATGTTTTTCGTGCACCATCTGTGCCAATAGCTGTATAAAATCCCGCGTGAGGTCATAGTCATATTTTTTGTTGGCATACAGGTATATATGCAATCCCGTAGATCCCGACGTCTTCAAAAAAGCCGGCAGTTCCATATCGTCCAATAGCTCTTTAGCAGTCTGTGCTACTCGGACCACCTCTTTAAAATCTGCTCCGTTGGGGTCGATGTCCAATACCGCAAAATCGGGATATTCGGGTTTTTGGTAGGTAGAGAGCCAAGGATTGATTTCGATAGAACCGAGATTGGCAATATACAGTAGTGTAGCCTTGTCGTTGCAGATGATATAGTCCACGTCTTTGCCCGTACTCTCGGCAAGTATGGGTACAGTCTTTACCCAATCGGGTATCTTGTCCGGATCGACATCCTTTTGGAAGAAAGATTCTTCCTCAATTCCGTTGGGAAAACGGTGTAAGGAAACGGGCTTGTTTTTGAGATAGGGCAAGATACGGTCAGCCATCGATTCGTAGTAGGCGATCATCTGCCCTTTGACATAGTTGTCTTTGGGCCAATATACCTTGTCGAGGTTTGTCAACTGCACCTGCTTACGTCCTATGCGCACCGTACCTTCTTTCACTTGATTTTCCATAGTATTTTCTTTTTCGATTTCATGTATGTCTTTGTCCATACGCAAGCCTTTGAATACCGGATGGCGCAGGCGTCCATCGGCTGTCCACTCCGAGTAGTAGACTTCACATACGAGTACCGGACGCAACCACGTCACTTCCTTTTCCTTGGCAACTTTGGCTTTAGCATCAAAAGGCTTCTTGGTGGTCTCCACCTCTTGCATTTGCCGATGGAGATCTTTCAACTGGGCAGTATCAAAGCCTGTTCCGCAATTGCCGATATAGCGCAGCTCTCCCTCATCGTACATACCCAAAACCAATGCACCAAATGCAATACGGCCTCCCTGCGGTGGCGTATATCCGCAGATAATAGCTTCCTGACTTTGATTGAGTTTGAATTTTTTCCAAGCCGTACTACGTTTGCCTTCGAGATAGCTGCTGCTCTTTTCCTTGGCCACAATACCTTCCCACCCCTGTGACATTGCTTTATTTTGTACCGTTTCGGCAGTGCCTCGCAATTCTTCTACACTATGGACAATATCGGCACCCTTGATCCGACGTAGCAACAAAGCCAGCAACTCCTTGCGATCCTGAAGTGGATACCCCGTCAAATCCTCACCCTCTAATCGCAGGATATCAAAAACATAGTAGCGCAACCGTAGGGTACTGGGTATAGGTTCGCCGCTCGCAATCAACTGAAAGTGTGGACGACCCTGCTTGTCCTCAATGGCCAGTTCACCATCCAGACATACTTGTTTGTCCAATTGAGAAAGTTCTTCCAACAGGGACGGAAACAAAGGATTCATATCTTTTCCGTTACGGGAATAGAGATGGACTACTGCTCCATCACACACACTTAATATACGAAAGCCATCGTATTTTTTTTCATAGATCCAGTCCGAACCTGAAGGCAATTCCTGCACAAGCTTGGTCAACATAGGCTTGGGTGTTGTCGTTCTATCTGGAGGAGCCTTCTCGTGCTTTTTGTCCTCCTCTTTGAAGTCTACTCCGGCTTGCTTGACCTTCTTAGAAACTTCATCTTCGCTATTATAGGGTACATCCGAAGCATATCTATCCCGGTGCTTGATCAACAGCCAGGCTTTATCGTCGTCCCCCTTCATACGCACAAGTGCAAATTCGCCCCGCAGTATATGTCCGTACAACTTGAATTTCAGACTGCCTTTTTTCCAATCCTGCAGGAATTCCTTTTCGTCCTTCGCTTCCATAAACTCATAGTACCCAGAGTCAAAAATATGCACGACTCCTGCCCCGTAGTTGCCTTTGGGAATGATTCCTTGGAATGACGCGTAGTCGATGGGATGGTCTTCTACCTGCATGGCCAGGCGTTTGTCCTTCGGATAAAGCGAGGGTCCTTTGGGCACCGCCCAACTTTTCAACACCCCATCGAGTTCCAATCGAAAGTCATAGTGAAGCCGCGAAGCATGATGCCGCTGTACCACAAAGCGCAGCTTGCGGCTGCTTTCTTTTTTCGTCGTGGTCTTGCCCTGCGGTTCTTCGGTCTTGCTAAAATCGCGTTTCCGTTGGTATGTCGACAGTTTTGCCATAGCCTTTATGTTGTGAACAATCCGAGGGGGATTAGGTTTTTATATTTCACCCTGTTCCTCTCTCATGGCTGGCATAAAATAGATCAATCATCTTCTTTTTTGAATAAACCCCGAAAGAAATCTCCGGTTTTTTTCAAAAAGTTCTTTGATTCACTGTCCTCTTCCGGTTTTTTGTCGGTTTCCTTCGTTTCGCGTTCCGCTCCTTTGCCTATACCGACACACTGGAATATGCCTTGTTCCAAGCTTTTCCATATAGTTTTGAAATGGGAATATTCGGGCACACGGGTATACTCGACATTTCCCACGAGATAGACCTTATCGGCACCGGGATTGCTGTCGCGGATCAGTAGGGCATTGACAAGGAATGAAAGTACCCCCTTTTTGCTTTGTTCTGTATCGTCCTTGGGAGCATGGAGTAGGTCTATTTTCATCTCGTCATACTCAAAACGGAACACTCCCCTAGTCTTATAGTCTGTCGCCTGCATATCAAAGCGTATACCATGGATATTCCCCGAACTAAACTCCAGATTACGCAAAGGCGTCAAGATTCGGTTGAATGCCGATGCCTGCATGCTCCCCAATGTACCCGCATACGTATGGCTTCCTACCTTGCTCAGCATATCAAACCCAAATCGGGCATGCAACCTGCCTGAACCCATCACTCTAGCCTGCAGGTCGGCACGCATAAACCTGTCCTTGGACAGCTGCACTGTGTCGTTTGTCAAATTGGTGATCGTTCCTTTTGCATATTCAAAAGAAATGGATCCTTCCCGATCATACTCACCGCTATACTCATGGTACGATACATCGGTATTGTCCACGAAGACCGTATCAAACCGGATGGTCTGTCCCATTTTCATGACCTGCTGATGAGGTGCCTGACCAATTTTGTTGACATTGTCCTCTTGATAGCGTTTGTCCTTGTGGAATGAGGCACTGCCGCCCTTGAGATACGCATACCGAGCAAAGATCCGTTGATTATCCAACATATCCTGTAGGTTCAACTTCTCCAGCCGCAGTGTATCCCATTTCAATACAATCATTGCCTTATTCTGCTTATCCGTTTCAAAGTATTTCTGCTTGGTAATACGGGGATGGAGGGCAATCTTTGTCAAAAGTGCCTGTTGCTGCCGTGTATTGACGATACAATGATCGAAGCTGATCTTGTACACACTATTTGGGATATCATACGCAAACTCCGGTATTTCCACTTCTATTTCTTTGGTATAAACCATGCGGGTGGTATCGCGATGACCATTCTCATCAATCAGGATGTCGTCCAAACGTACACGGACCCGGTCTACGCTTGTCGTATCCAACCTACCGTTTTGCATATTGGACAGCTTAAGGTTAAGGTTGTTTATCATACTCCGCTGGATGTGTACCGTATGAAATATGTCCTTGATCCGTTCGTGCAACGGCATAGCGATGGAATCACGGGACTTGTTGTAGGCGTGTGACTCTGTGATCAAGTGTACGTCGGCATGATCGAATGCCACCTCCCTCATGTGGAGTTTTTTGGCTACAAGGGCTGACCATACGCCTACACCGCTTATGTTTAGCGATCTTAACTTGATATGAATACGATTGTCGGGTGCTTCTCTACGCTGGACCTGCGTACGATACACCGCAGAATCGGATAAAAGTTCGATATTTTTCAAGGCTATACTGCCCGATAGGAGATTAAGTTCCATGCTATCATACGATAGCTTGTACAATCCTTTTGTAGATGTACGTATATTTTCCTCCAATTTTGTCTGGATAATGGATTTCCAATGTTGACCAAGATACCACCCGATCCCCGCCAATATGACAATAATCGCCCCAACAATACCTATGATCCACTGTCTTTTGTTCTTCATGCTTGATGCAATGGTCTATATATACAACAAAGCTGTATGGGATATGTTTAGGGGAAGTCATCACAACATGAGAAATATGCTGATGACCCCACAGATACAGAAGATTGTTTTTGCTACCCAAACGGATAGCCTTGATATGTAAATAGGGACAGATTACTTCCTTATCTCAATCTCCACATCGTATCCTCCTCCATAGGTATCGCCTTGCATGAGACTTTCGGCGATAATCAACTGATAAGTGCCCGGTATATATAAGCTATCCTTGTAAGTCTTGCCAAAAGGGCCGTCCATCGTACCATCGGGCATAATGATCTGGTTGATACGGATATTACCCGTGTCGGAAGGTGTGGAAAGAGTGGCTGTGACCAACGATGGCTGTTCTATTTCGAAAGAGATCGTATCCCTTTCTCCTGCGACCTTAACGAGATGAAAGCGCAAAGGTTCGTTGGCTACAGTGGATAGTTGTTGTGCAGTCGTATCAAGTGTATGGTCTTGCGCTTTATCACCTCTCGACCCCGATTGACACGCATACAGAATCCAAAGCAGAGAGGCACATCCGGTTAGTATTTTATTTTTCATAGCATTCCTTTCCTAGTGTACAACACCGCGCGGCAAAAATTGTTTGTTGTGAATAATTATTCGTGTTTGTTTTTATAGAATGAATGAGATCGCTTCGCTAAGTTCATGGGCTCACTATGTTCGGTTCTTTCTTTGATTTCGATGCGTTAGGTAACATGGCAGACCGGAGGTTGTGAATTGCTTTATTCGTAATTTGTCTGTCTTTAATGGTACTCATGAGCTCACTGCGTTCGGTTCTTTCTTTGATTTACTGATATTTACAACAACTTTGATTTACCGCCCGTTGCCATCCATGTGTTGTGAATTGCTTTATTCGTAATTTGTCTGTCTTTAATGGTACTCATGAGCTCACTGCGTTCGGTTCTTTCTTTGATTTACTGATATTTACAACAACTCATCGACGGTATCCGTGACCTTATATATGGTTGTGAATTGCTTTCTTTCTTTGATTTACTGATATTTACAACAACTCTTCAAAAACAACTATACGACCAACTAGAGTTGTGAATTGCTTTCTTTCTTTGATTTACTGATATTTACAACAACGTATCATAAATCAAAATTCTGTAAATCAATAGATTACAAAGAAAATTAGAACTAAAAAATCCAAGCCATATTTGCTTGGATTTTTTGGCTTTATGCCATTTTTCAGTATCCTATAAAACGCTTTTTTGCCTGATTCTCTTTTATGTTTTGTTACAAAAAAGAAATGTGGAAAACTTTTAAAAGCAAATTCTCAAAACAAGATGACTTAAAGAAATTACGGACATCAACAAAATGTCGGTTGAATTTCCTTGGGAAAATTCATTACACCGGCATTTCTGAAGTATTTATTCTCTGGTACATGGAGTTTGTACGGCCGGTTGAATGCTTCTTGAGAAATAGCAAAACGATTAGCCAGCTTACGGATTACCTCTTTAGAAAGTCCCTTTTTATAATTTAGAATATCAGAAATACACCCTTTACTGACTTCCAGAGAAATAGCCAGATCCTTGGATTTTAATCCATGATCTTTCATAAGTGACTTCAACAATTCAATTGGGTCCATTTCATTAAAATTGCTGTTCAAAGCATCATAATGTTCTATCAATAATGTTAATAATTCTACCTCTTCTGTATCTACAGAATCCCCATCCAACAATGCTTCCAACTTTTTGCAATAGGAATCGTATTGCACCTTATCTTTTATGACGCTATATTGTAAAGTAGCCATGTTCTATTTTTTAATAGTTATTCACTGTATATTGTAAACCCTTCGCACATAACTTATCGTATGCTGTATATTCCGTTGATATGCACCCAGGGTTTCCGGGCATATGCACCCAGTTTTAGTGCTGTGCTTTTTTGTTTAGCATGACAAAGTTACCGTTTTTTACGTAAGCTTTCTCCCTTTATAGTAAACCTGTGTGCCGTATGTACAATTCTGTCGAGTATGGCATCGGCGATTGTCTGCTCAGGGAAGATATCGAACCATGCGGCTACGGGTAACTGGCTCACTATAATGGTTGATTTTCGGGCATGCCGGTCCTCAATTATTTCCATGATATCATTCTGTTGCTGACCGTCCAGCGTAGTTAGCCCGAAGTCATCGAGAATGAGTAGATCCGCTTTAGCGATCTTTTCCAATCTTTTTATCAGTACCCCTTCCAGTCTGGCAATTTTTAATGCGGGCAGTAGTTTTTGGGTGTTATAGTACATCACAGAATACCCCTGTCGGCACGCCTGATGCCCCAGGGCTGTTGCGAGCATGGATTTACCCACGCCCGTAGCACCTGTGATCAGGATCGATTCTCCGTTTTTGATATAGTTGCCAACGGCGAGCGCACTGAGCATGCCCGGGTCAATGCCGCGCTGCGCTGTGGCATCGATCTGCTCAAGGGCAGCGGTGTAGCGGAAGTTTGCGTTTTTCAGCAATCTGCTATAGCGGTTGTTCCATCTGACGTCGCTTTCGGCCTGTATCAGCATCTGTAGGCCATCGACCAGTGACAGCTCATGTATTTTTCGGGTCTCATAAAGTGCCTGGAGGCATCCGGCCATGCCCGATAGCCGTAAGGCCTGTAGCTTTGATTTTTGTTCTTCCATTTTTTTAGTTGATTTATTGATGTAATTAATTGTAATAGTCCTTGCCCCGGATGTTTTCGTGCATCGGCAGCAATGTTGTCTGTCCGGCTACCTGTTGCGCCTTGGCAAGGGCACATTGCCGTATGATGCCGCTTAACCGTTTGTAGCTCAGCAGGTCATTGCTGTACGCAATTTCACAGGCCTCCTCAAAGACATCCGGCTGGGTCTTGCGCTGCAGGCTGAGCAGCCCATCGCAGGTCCTGAAAGCCAGTTCAGGCGTCTTTTCCATCTCGAAGATCCGCTTGATCAACCGGGTGAGGCCAGTGGACCGCTGGGCGGCCATGCCGATGTAATAATCGGGACTTCGCCTCATTTGGTGCCCGTTGTTGGAGGCAAAGTGCTCCAACTTCGTAGTGTATCCCGAGCCCTTTTCGCGTGGATGGGCGGCGATCTGCTTGCCTTCGCAGTAGATGCTGACCAATGTCCGCGTATAGATGACCTGTGTTTTTTTGCCGATATATTGGGAGGGTACCGAATAGTGCCTGTTATCCTGTCCCAGCAGCACACAGTTGTTGGAGGCGACGACCAGCTCTGCGTAATACCGTTTTTCAAAGAGGGCCGGCGGCAGCGCTTTGAGCAAATGCTTTTCATCCGCCAGAAAGCGTTCCTGACGGCTGACGGGTTCACGCTGCATACGCGTCTGGTTATGTTCCCTGACCTTGTCCATGATGGCTGCATTGAGATCGGTGATCGAGAAGAACAATTGATTGCGCAGTTTGGCAAACACGCGCTGATAAACCAGCTTTACCGTGTTCTCCACGCTTGGTTTGTCTTTAGGCTTCCTCGGCCTTGCGGGCAGTACCACCAGACCATAATGTTCTGCAAAGTCTTCCATCACCTTGTTCAGTACAGGCTCATACCTGTCTGATTTGATAACGGCCGCCTTTAGATTGTCCGGGACAAGGACCTGGGGAACGCCACCAAGGTGTTCAAGACACTTGCCCAGCGCATACAGAAAGTCATCGGTCCCTTGGGTCGGGACAGCAAGAGCGTAAGAATAATTGGAGTACGGCAATACGGCAACGAATACCTGGACCTTGACAAGTTCGCCGCTGTCCCTGTCGATATATCCCGGTGTGTCGCCTACAAAGTCAACCTGGAGACGGTGTGCCGGGTCATGCGTAAAGACAGCGCCGCCCTTGCGGGCAACTGACAATTGGTTCAGGTGGTGGCAAAACTGGGAATAGCCGTATCCACCGGGATGCGCCCCCCGGTATTCCTCCCAGAGCAGTTTACGGGTGACGTACTTGCGACCCAGTTCCTTTTCCAGGTAAGGTATAAGCGGTTTGAGGTCATCAAACTTCTCCTGGAGATAAGCGGGGGAGATCACCTCACCAAAAATCGGATAGGATTCGTCCATCGGCTGTGGCCATGCTTATTTCTAGCTCTTACTCGAAAATAGATATATTGCCCGGGCGTAAAACCGGGCATATATGACCGAAATGATTTCGTATTGACATGGATCTCACCCCAAATTGGCTCTCCGGAATCATTCACTCCCATAGCAAAGCAATACTCATAAAACATATCCCTCCCTACCGGTTTAAAGCCAAACCCTACTTCGCCGCTCCTGCGTCCATCGCACAGATACGGATCGGCAGGTGTATCAGGCGACTGTCCCTTACGCTTTCCTGTCAATACCGGAAAACCTGAGCTCAGCAGTTGTGCCAAATCCCCGTCACAAACCATATTGACATAGAAAGCAAGATTTTGCAACAGATCAGACAATCTGCGCTTGCTCTCCCGCTTATAAGCAGCTGATAAGCGGCTTTTGTTTTTCGCTTCGATTACTTTCTCGAAATAGTCGGTATAGGCTTCTTTCACTTCGGCGAGAGATGGGATGGGATCAACAAATAATGAAGAATTTTCCATTCGATCCAGAATATGAGCTGCCGTAACAACGAGCTTTTCATCAGCGTACCGATAGAAATTTGCTTTGGCCCGGATGTACTTCATATCGTAAGGTGATTTTTGGAAGTTTATCAATTAGTTTATATCACAATGACTGAGGGATTGGCCCCCTATGAATGCATTTAAAGATAAGATTTTTTCGAGAAATTCCTATAGCCTTTTCATATTTTCCCTGTTTTCAACCTATACAGTCTAGCTGTAAGAAGTACATTGTGACCAAGCTTGCAGAACTTGCTCAAAAAGTGACGTTGCTTTTATCTAGACGTACATGACTTGTCCTCAAACTGCTCTTACCTGTATTCAGGCTCATGGAACTTGTTTAGGAAGAGTGCTTACGTAGACCTGGACTCAAACAACTTGTTTAAGAACAGCGCTTAATTATACCCAAACCTGGATAACTTGTTTAAGAACTGTTCTTACTTATAGCCAAACTCAAACAACTTGTAGGAGAATCGCGCAAACAGATTAGGGAACTGTTCATACATGAAAGTAGATATAGTTTACTTGTCACTCTTGCTACGTAACATGCGCTAAAAGAAACAGTTATTTAACAAAAAAACATATACGTTTCTTTTAAAGATATTTGCAATACAATAGAGTCGACAGTTCTTCAAAGGGAAGTATCTTAAGATCCTGTTGAACAACACTGTTTCTTTGTAGAATCTGAGGTTGTTTTTAAATAAGTAGGCAAAGTTTGTCAAAAAAGCAAAGAAGATACTGATAAATCACCATAACGACCCCAAAAAGATCCGTTCATCTGTTGCAAACGTCATTGAGATCGTCAGCCAGAATACCGCGTTTGATATAAATTACAATCGTTTTCTTGCAAAGTAGGATGAGTCTGTATCCATGTTACGTAGCAATATTAGGTGTTTTTTTACTCCATTTTCTCAACAAAAAAGCCTGTCTATCAATTGACGGACAGGCTTTTTCTTATATTCTCTATAACTCCTATTCATTAATCGCTTTCCACAACATATCCTTCAATTGGGTAATATTCTTACCAGCAACGGAAGAGATAAAAATCGAAGGAATGCCGGCAGGGAGCTGGGCTCTCATTTCTTCTTCCAGTTCCTCGTCCAGCATGTCGGATTTGGTCACAGCCAGCAGGCGTGGTTTATCCAACAATTCCGAATTATACGTGGCCAGTTCATTCAACAGGATATTGTACTCCTCCTCTATTGTCCTATCCGTATCTGCCGGCACCATAAAAAGCAAGACCGAATTGCGCTCAATATGACGCAGGAAACGAATACCCAAGCCTTTGCCTTGTGAAGCTCCTTCGATGATACCAGGGATATCGGCCATGACAAAGGACTTGTTGTCCCGATAGGCTACGATCCCTAGATTGGGCACTAATGTCGTAAACGGATAGTTGGCAATCTCGGGCTTGGCTGCCGACACAACGGATAATAAGGTAGATTTGCCCGCATTCGGAAAACCGACCAATCCTACATCGGCCAATACTTTGAGTTCAAGGATGATCCACTCTTCCTTACCGGGCATACCGGGCTGTGCAAAACGGGGTGTCTGCTGCGTAGGCGATTTAAAATGCCAATTGCCCAAGCCTCCTCTTCCTCCGGGTGTAAGTACTTTTGTCTCGCCGTCTTCGGTAATCTCAAACAGCACCTCCCCTGTTTCGGCATCCTTGGCCACCGTACCAAGCGGTACTTCCAGGATCTCGTCTTTCCCATTGGCACCGGAGCGCAAGGCCGAACCACCGGGTTGGCCGGCTTCAGCAATGATATGCTTGCGGTACTTTAAATGGAGCAAAGTCCAATGCTGTGAGGAACCTTTGAGGATAATATGCCCTCCACGGCCACCATCGCCACCATCGGGCCCACCTTTTGCCGTAAACTTGTCCCGGTGCAAATGTGCAGATCCTGCTCCACCATGTCCTGAGCGGCAACACACCTTTACATAATCGACAAAATTGGAACCTTGAGCCATTGTTAGACGTTAGATATTAGACGTTAGATATTAGATGCTATCTAACGTCTTAAATTCACTAAAAAATTAAGCGTTATAGCCATCTATGACAGCAGACAGTTCGTTAAAAATAGTGTCGATATCGCCAATACCGTTGACTTTGGTCAATTTGCCTTGTGCTTCGTAGTATGGCAATACGTGGATGGTCTTACCGAAATACTCTTCGATACGTTTCTTCAGCTTGTCCGCTGCATCATCTGCACGTCCGGAAATCTGCTGACGCTTGGCGATACGTTCCGTCAGTTCTTCTTCGGTCACATCCAAAGCAATCACTCCACTGATAGCGGTACCATTGTCTTCCAGAAACTGATCCAAGGCCTCTGCCTGCGCCACCGTACGTGGAAAACCATCGAAGATAAACCCTTTGGCTTGGGGATTTTTCTTGATTTCTTCTTCCAGCATCGCGATGGTGATGGAATCGGGGACCAGATTACCTTCGGCAATGATCTGGCTGACCTGCTGTCCTAAAGCGGTCTGATCCTTGATATGCGCACGGAAGATATCTCCTGTAGAGATATGTACCAGTTGGTATTTTGCGATAAGTTTTTCAGACTGAGTCCCTTTTCCAGCCCCTGGAGGGCCGAATAAAACTAGGTTTAGCATAATGTTGATTTTTTATTATAGTAAAAAATAAAAGCCTAATCCCGATGAATAGAATTAGGCTTCTCAATTAACCAAGTGCGCTCCAAGGGAGTCGAACCCCTAACCTTCTGATCCGTAGTCAGATGCTCTATCCAATTAAGCTAGGAGCGCAAATACCATCACTTCACAGGTGTAGCCCTTTCTGTTTTGGTGTTGCAAAGATAGGGAAATAATGTTTTTGTGCAAATTTTTTTTCAAAGAATATCAGAAGCTAGAGCCCGTAATGATGTCTTTCAGCTTGTCTACCTGGTAATCTACCAATTTCTGCAAAGGTCCCGACGCCATCATTCTCATCATCATATTGAATTCGGCTTCAATGGCAAAGGTCGCCTTGGTCTCCTGCTCAGAAAGCTCTTCCAGTTTCCAGCTCAGTTTCATGGCAAAAGGGACTTCTTCGGAAGGAAGGCATACGATCTCACGGTTTTCTATCCGTTGGGAGACCTTCAATGCCAACTTGATCATATTCTTAATGGTAAAACGGGCTTCATCAGCCGTAGAGGACCAATCCTGAATATTATCGGGCATCAATTGCTCGTGATTGTTCAAGTCAGCCAAGAAGGCATACACCTTATCGATAGGTTTTGCAATCTCTGTGCTGTTCTGAATTACCGTCATTTTTGAAATATTTTAGGCTTCCGAAGACCAGGTCGATGGATTTTTCCGCCACTGCTCCAACATCTCCACATCACTTTCCAGAATATAACCTTTTTCCAGAGCAACTTTGATCAACGCATTATAGTCGCACAAGCTAAACAAGGCACATTTTGCTTCGGCAAAATTCTGGGTCGCTTCATCAAAACCATAGGTAAAGATAGACACCAAGCCTACCACATTGCAACCTGCCTCACGTAATGCCTTGACGGCTTGTAACGAGCTCTTGCCTGTAGAAACCAAATCTTCAACGACGACAACACGCTGTCCGCTGACAATTTCGCCTTCGATCTGATTTTGTCTACCATGGTCTTTGGCACTGCTGCGTACATAGGAAAAAGGCAAACCCAAATCCTGGGCAACCAGTACGCCTTGTGGAATCCCTGCCGTAGCTACTCCCGAGATCATTTCTACAGAACCAAACTCGTCCTGTATCAATTCTGAAAGCTTTTGGCGGATGTACGTACGTATAGGAGGATGTGATAATGCGATGCGGTTGTCGCAGTAAATAGGAGATTTCCAACCCGAAGCCCATGTAAAAGGATTTTTAGGTTGCAATTTTATTGCTTTAATTTGCAATAAGGATTCAGCAATTTTTTGTTCAACCTCATTTAGATTATTCATGGCGCAAATTTATAAAATTTATATGAACCAAAGTCTGCTTATTTTAGCAGATTTTGTCCCCCTTGTCAACAAAAAGCTACAAACAATTGGAATACAAGACATTGATCTGGAAAAACTTTTCAATAACTCCACAAAGGATTCTACCAAGGTTTATCTATTTATCCACCCCGAAATAAATAAAATTTTCAAGAATATACTTTCATCCGTACCATCGATAAAAGCTGCAGGAGGACTGGTCAAAAATGGCAGTGGAGAATATCTCTTCATCCATCGCCTGGGCAAATGGGACCTCCCTAAAGGCAAGGTAGAGGAAGACGAAAAAATGCGGGAAGCTGCCTTGCGAGAGGTTGAGGAAGAATGTGGCATCAAAGTCGATTACCTCGGCAAAAAGATCGCCACCACATATCACACCTACTATATGCGCGGCAAATTCGTGCTCAAGCAAACACAATGGTATGAGATGGGCGTCAACAAACAGCCACGCCTCATTCCGCAGCAGGAAGAAGACATTACGGAAGCCATTTGGTTGGACGCAAAGGACTTGAAGAAAATCAAGGAAAATACATACCCTTTGATCGAAGAAATTTTGGAAAATATATAGTACCATACACCTCCAAAACCAAACAGCCTGGAGACTGTTTATATACTATATATAAATGTATTTAATATTTTTCAATCATGAGCAAAAAAATAGGTCTTATTGTAGGCAGTCTTCGCAAAGAGTCTTTTAACAGAAAGGTGGCGAATATCCTGATAAAAATGACATCGGAGGCAAGCAAGCATAGTTACAATATACTTGAAATAGGACACCTTCCTTTTTACAATCAGGATTTTGATGAGGAAGGTTCACCGAAGAGTATAGCGGATTTTAGGCAAGAAGTAGACAGCTACGATGCTTTTATATTTTTTACCCCCGAATACAATCGCTCTATTCCGGCTGTACTCAAGAATGCATTGGATGTCGCTTCCAGACCCTACGGACAAAGTAAATGGAACGGCAAACCTGCCGCTATCGTATCTGTATCCATAGGAGCAATAGGTGGGTTTGGTGCCAATCATCACCTGCGACAATGCTTTACTTTTCTCAATATGCCTGCTTTGCAGCAACCTGAGATGTATATTGGTAATATCACCAAATTGCTGGATGAAGAGAGAGGATTTAAGGAACAACAGACAATAGATCTGTTTCAGTCATTTATCAAGGCTTTTGAACAATGGATTGAAAAGGTTTAGTCCACTTGGGTAGTTAAGTTTCCCTGCTGTTTTTCCCATGCCACGACAAGCCTGGCCATCATGCTATAACGCTCCATCCCTTCAGGCTGGTTGTTATGCATCAAGTATTGGTCGTAAAAAAGATTGGACAATCTGTTTATCCAACTACTATATTGCCGCCAAAAAGCCCGTTCCTCCTCCAGGTCCTGTCGGACCTTGGGGGACAGCATATGTCTATATTTTTCATATCTCTGCTTATCGACAGTATACAACGGATATATAAGATACTGTGTAGCTTCGTAATAAGCCGAATACCTATACCAAGCATTCGGATGATCCATCAGCTTGCGAAAGGCAATAAAATTACATTCATCCTCAAAACCGACACCCATCTGATGCGCAAGTTCATGCACATTCACAAAGGGATAAGATACCAGAGGAATACGTTGGTTGACGTGGGCTTCCAAAGTAAAAGGATTGAAGTAACCCGACACCGAAAAGTAGGAAATAATTGTACTGGATAAAGGAGATTTTCCATGTATTTGGCTATGGCACAACATATCCTTAAACACCGTATCCTGCCTCATCCATTCCTGCAGATCTTTGCCAACTCCTCTCCTTTCTCGGCCATTCAAGGCTAAACTATCCCTCAGATCGTTTGTAATACCTATATATTTTTCAATCACTTGTGCATAGTCTTCTATAGAGATACTTTTTACATCAAGACCGATTTGATCGGCTAGCGGAACCCGAAAATAGTTCAATCCCCAATTGACATAGAAAAAGGTATAGAGAAAGGTGATCAACGCAACAAGCTGTATCGTCCTGCAAACAGCATCCTGCCATTTCTTCCGAAATAAAGCGCTTATTCCCCTGTACAAAAGCACGACAAACAGCACGACAACCATACCATACATCAAGTCCCCCACACTAAAGGGAAGCCAGGAAAAAAGAATAATGGACAAAAAGGAAAATTTGGGATAGAAACCTCGGGAATAATACTGCTCAACCCAATGTGGATTGCTTTGCACTATACCGATAAAAAATTGGAGCAATAGGCATATGACAATTACCCCCAGATAGAATCTGTTTTTACCCTTTGCTACCCTGCCCCAATCAACTTTCATTTTCGTAGTACAACTTATAGTAGTTCATCCCCTTGTCTTCGTCAAATCCATGCTCCAGGTATTCTCGCTTTCCGTGTACATATACATGAAAATTCTTGTCCAGCTTGATGACACTTTTATAGTTGGACTGCATCTTCTTGACAGCAGGAGCCGCAATGGCAAAATTGCTTTGAAATGGTTGGTCAAATTCTTCGGAAAAAGATTCCTTATAGTCGTTGAACAAGCTTGCCGCCTGCGGATTGCCAATGACTTCTTCCTCAAATTCAGCACTGTCAAACGTTTCTTTGGACTTGAAATAGTTCATGGAGCGATTCAGCAGGTCGATCTTGTCAGCCGTTTGCAGTTCAAACACTTCGTCCAGCTTTTCGTTGACAAAGTTCTTGTACACCTTCATGATATTCCCGGTCTGCTGGTACTCGTCGTTCCGGTATTTGAGCTGCAAAAAGCTATCCTTCCAATACACGGCTTCAGAGGAGTTTGTCTGGTCTACGACCAATACCTTATAGCCTTCTTCTTGCTCATCATTCACGATGACGACACCCTTGTCCAGTTTGTTGATATTGATAGCCTCCTGTTCGTAGTTGAGCTGAAAACCTCCTTGATTCGGGTAGACTTTGAGATAAGCTTCTTTATTTTCGGATTTGAAGATACCGACAGCTTCTCTATCCTCTCCTTCCATCTGCACGTTTTTCAAACGGACAATATACAGTTCGCCCGACTTTATCTTGGGATGTTCCGAGATCTCGTACAGGTGCCTCGCAATTTCCTGGCTATAGGCGTGGAATTCGATTTCCTTGTCAAATAGTTTCTTGGTAAAGTGGTACACCTCGTTGAGCTGAAGCTCTTCGTTGGGATGAAAGAAGCGGTACACTTCCTTCACTTTGGCAAAGGGTTTCATAAAATACTGCATCAGCAGGTCGGGAAGTACTTCGTCTCCCTGTAGGGATACAGGTTCTTCAGATAGTATATAAAATTCCTCGTTGGCCTTATTGCCTACGTGATGGATAGATAAGTGTTCTAAAACGGCATCTTGATGAAAAAACATGGCTCAAAGTAAAAATTAAAAAGTCATAAATCAAAGAGTATATCCTTATTTTTCCCGCGGATCTTAACAAATATCTTTATGCTGATATCGCAGACATTTCAATTCATAAAATCTGCAGGCTCAAATCTGCCTACATCTGCGAGAAACAAAACTATTTTTGTATCTTGGGTGAACAAAAATCACCAATTATGAATGAAAATGAAATTTCGTATGAAATACGTGGTTCTATTTTCGACGTATATAACCATCTTGGGCCAGGACTATTAGAATCAGCTTACGAAGCTGCCTTAGGGTATGAACTTAGCAAGAAAGGATTATCGTATGCAACACAAGTGGGCTTACCAATGGTCTACGATACGTTACGGTTACAAATAGGATACAGAATAGACATACTAGTCGAAAAGAAAGTTATCATTGAAATAAAATCAGTCGAAAATCTTTTAGATGTACATCATAAGCAGGTCATTACCTACTTAAAACTATCTGGACTAAAATTAGGTTTATTAGTTAATTTTAATTGTGATGATATTTCAAAATCTATTTTCAGGAAGGTAAATGGATTATAATTTATCTCCCGCTGATACACGCAGATATCCTTACGCAGAGTGCGCTGATTTCTATGTTCTGCGATTATCCGTGGATCAAAATCTGCGCACATCTGCGGGAAATCAAAAAAACAAATCAATCGCGGCACGATAAGTCTCCACATGCGCATTGACAATATCCCGGATATGAGGTGAATATCCCCCTCCCATGCTGATCTGCACAGGTATATTTCGGTCACGGCATAATTGCAAAACCAATCTGTCCCGTTGCCTACACCCCGCTGCTGATACTTTCAGCTTCCCTAGCTTATCCGTGTCCAAAATATCCACTCCGGCTTGATAAAACACAAAGTCTGGTTTTACAGCAGAAAACAACTCAACAAGGTTCTTTTCCAAGATTTCCAGATATACCTCGTCCCCTATACCATCATCCAATCCCACATCCACATGCGACTGTGCCTTGACGAATGGAAAATTCTTTTCCCCATGCATCGAAAAGGTTACAATATCACGATGTTTTTCAAAAATATCGGCTGTACCATTGCCTTGATGTACATCCAGATCCACGATCAAAATACGCTTTGCCATATCCTGATAGTGGAGATAAGCTGCGGCAACAGCCTGATCATTCATCAAACAAAACCCCTCTCCAAAATCCCGACCTGCATGATGTGTACCTCCCGCCGTATTGAGCGACACTCCATATTCTATAGCATACAAAGCAGACTTGATCGTACCATCCACAATGTAACGTTCCCTATCGACCAAACCCTGCGACAACGGAAAACCGATACGCCTAACCATTCGGGCATCCAATGTCAGATCAAACAACTGCCTAACATAACCGGAGTCATGTGCCAGACAGGCAGTCTCAACATCCACTAGCTGAGGCACAAAGAAATTAGCCTCCGTAACCAATCCCTGATAAAGCAACTGTTGCGGTATAAGTTCATACTTCAACATCGGAAAACGATGACCTGCCGGCAAAGGATGTATATAACTGTTATGGTGTGCTATTTTTAACAATTTCAATCAATTTTGTTAGGTACGAAAATACGGGGTGCACGACAGATTTCCGTTATATCTCCAATATGCGTTTTATTGTCATTCTGAGTGCCAACGAAGAATCTATACAGCATGCTTTTTCAGATCGTTATTCATCTTTTGTCTGTTTTTAATGGCATTCATGATTACTTCGTAATTCGGTAACCCTCAGGATGACAAACGGATTTTTGTCATGTACAAAAGTACGAAGAACTAAATTATTATTATCTTAGTGGCAATCAAAATTCGTACTATCCGTAGTGTTGAGCGAAGCGGTCACTACGGATCAATAATAAGATGGAGTCTGAGACTCCTATCCATTTTTCAAAGTTCGTAGAGACCCTACGGAACTCTACGAACAGTAAGACGGTATTTTCAACATCAACACAAAAGATAAAACAATCTAAATGGAAGAAACAAAATCATTACCCCAACTCAGCTCCGAAGAAATCCGCGTGTTAGGTTCTTTATTGGAAAAGTCAAGGACAACACCAGAATATTATCCTATGACCATCAATGCCCTGCAAGCAGCATGTAATCAAAAAACTTCCCGAAAACCCGTGGTATCCTACGATGAGAATACCATCATATCCACATTGGATTCGTTGAAAAAAAAGGGCTTGGTATCGACCGTAGTGGGTGGTGGTAGCCGGGTGACCAAATACAAACACAATCTCGCTATACAATATCCTTTGGTTCCGGCCGAACTGGCGGCACTTTGCCTGCTCTTCTTGCGCGGTCCACTGACCGCCGGAGAGATCAATTCCAATTCCGGTAGGCTATACGAGTTCGAAACACTAGACGAGGTACAGGAGCTGTTGAACAAACTGTCGGAGGACGAGCCGGCATATGTCAAACTCCTGCCCAAACGTCCGGGCCAGAAAGAAGCCCGTTATATACATCTTTTTGGAGAATTCAACGAAGAAGAATACGAAACCTCCTATCCTTCAACAACAGCTAACCCTAATCAAATTCAGGCTTTGGAAGAACGTGTGGCCACGCTTGAAGAGCAGTTGGCAACATTACGGGAAGAGTTTGACAGGCTATTGGCGGAGCTCACCTAAAACCAACACAAATGAGATATTTTTTCTTTTTGATCATTGCCCTTGTAACTGTTTTCCAAGCAGGAGCACAATCTTTTATTCCTCTCGTGGAAGGTATCAAATCCGGTTTTCGGGGATTGGCGACACATGGTAAACAAACCATCTGGGTCAGTGGTAGCAACGGAACGATTGGCTACTCCACAAATCAAGGGAAAGATTGGAATTGGGTCAATCCCAAAGGGTACGAAACTTTTGACTTTAGGGATATCGAGGTTTTTTCGGCCAAGGAAGCCGTAGTCATGAGCTCAGGTACACCCACAGTCATTCTAAGGACGACAGATGCCGGACGTACGTGGAAGGAAGTCTTTCGTGATGACAGACCTGCTATTTTCCTCAATGCGATTGCTTTTGAGGGTAAGAAAGGATATGCATTGGGAGATCCCATAGACGGACTGTTCCAACTTTTCACGACGACCGACAAAGGCAAGACATGGCAAGACATCAGCCAGGATATGGTACTTTTTGCCGATCAAAGCGAAATTGCATTTGCTGCTTCCGGGTCTTCCATTCAACTGCTCAAAGATATCTTGTACATCGGCACAGGGGGCAAATATTCGAGCATATTCGCCTACAACCCCAAAGCTTTGCGTGTAGACAAGTACGATTGCCCAATATGGTCAGGGCAGGCATCGACGGGGGTATTTGCCATAGATTTTTGGGACAAGAACTATGGAATAGCGGTCGGCGGCAACTATATGGATGATAAGGAAAGCCCCAATAATGTACTGATCACTCGTGACGGTGGTCTATCTTGGATCAAGCCTCAAACGGGTGTGCACGGTTATCGATCGGATGTAGTGTTCCTAACCAAAGATCGTGTGCTCGCTACGGGAACATCGGGGACGGATTTTTCGCAAGACGGTGGCATGAACTGGAAAAACATCTCTTATCTGAGCTTCAATACCCTGGCCAAGACTAAGGATGGAAAAAGTATCTATGCTGCCGGATCAGAAGGAAAAGTATACAAAATAGTTTTGTAGATTTTGGTCTTTCGATGATAAAGCGAAAGACCAAATCTATCCTATATTTACCACATTATGCGTTTTGCCGTTGAAACTGAATGTATCGCCTAATGATAGGCCAACCAATAGCTTGCCAATAGGAGATTGTGGAGAAACGCAAAAAACCTCCTCTTCATCTATTTTTACATGACCGATACTGATTGCCATAAAATAATACCCTGAGTCGGTTTGCACCAAACTACCTAAGCTCACAGCATGGCTTTTCTGTTTGGATGAGGTTAGTTTATCCAACGTATTCATATCTTGCCCTGCGATCGCCAATTGTTGTTGGTATCGGTTCAAGTCTTGCTGAATCATTTCGCGGCTCGTTTCGTACTTATCGCCTGCACTGCTTTTGGTTTCTTCCTGCAAAGCAGATGTAGCGTCTCCGATAGCAGTTTGAATCTCTTGTATCCGTTTGTTGACAAGATCCCTGCAATATTCCAATATTAATTCTTTATCCATGATTGTGGGTCGGTTCTATATCAACGTAATAAGCGCCTGTATGAGTATACTAGGCGCTTATCGCTAAATTGTCTTAACAGCAATCCCCTAGGGGGCAATGTGTCACATCAATGACTATTCTCCGTCAAAAGTTACTTTGACCAAATGTCTGTCAATCTCCCATTTTCCAGTACCTTCTTCACCGATCACATCAAATAACTCAAGTATCCTTCTGGCCACATATTCTTCTTCTACCTGTTCTTCCAGGAACCATTGTAAGAAGTTGAATGTCACAAAATCCTTTACCTTCATACATTTGTCCGCAATATTGTTGAACTGCTCAGTCACGAACATCTCCTGCTCCAAAGTCTGCTCGAAAACACCTCTGAACGATTCGAAATCCACCGGAATATTTGTTATTTCCGGAGAAATGGCACGTCCACCTCTATTGCTGATGTAATGGAAAATTTTCAGCATATGCTCCCGCTCTTCGTCAGACTGCTTAGCGAAAAAATTTGCCGCATTGTCCAATCCTTGATCATCGCACCAAGCGGACATGGCCAGGTATAGCGATGAGGAATGTGCCTCGACTTTGATTTGAGCATTCAATATATTTTCTATCTCTTCGGACAAGGATGATTTTAATTTCAATAGATCTTTCATATCAATCGTTTTTTATTTGTCTTGTTTTTAAACACAACAATAATTTCCCATTATTGTTTGATACAAAGATAAAGCCAATGAAAGGGATATAACGAAGAAAAGTACAATACGAATTCAGTCTAAATTAGCCACCTAAACAGCTAACTTATTTGGAATCAGTATAATTTCAGACAGAAGATGAAGACAGGAATATAAATAACTTTGGGCTTGGCTCAATCAAAATCAGAAAGCAGCAAAGACAGCCCCCCGCTGTAGGATAGCTTTTACTTCACCTTTCAATTCCAGAACGAACTTTGCTCCGGACAAGAGCTCACGCAGATTGAGAATATCCTCTACGGTCAATAGGAAACAACGCTCTGTCCGAAAAGGCATGACGATCTCAAAGTCCGAAGAGCGGGACGAATCGCACAGCATCTTCTCGATATCGATAGCGTCGATCCTTTTCTTGAAATGGATAAAATCACTGACCTTGAATGCCGTCGTTGTATGTTGGAATTCCAACCAATAGCAATTCTTTCTACTGCACTGATACACTGCTCCAAAATCGGTCTTGAATACTTCCTCTACGTGTGCTAACGGACAAACCATCTTTCCAAATCAACTACTTATTGTTCCTACTTTTTATAATAAAGCCGAGCAAAAATAACTTTTGTTAAGAATTAATCCAAATAAAAAAGCGACTATTTTACTAGTCGCTTCATTTTTTTAAATATTTTATCAGTTATGAAAGTGAAGAGCTTTAAAACTCGCTTTCCTCTTCTGTCAACAACTCTTTGTGGTTGCTGACATTCGTTCTGTTTTTGGTTTTATGTTTGTTGATCTGTCTTCTCAATGATTCTACGGCAATATCTGTGGCTTCTTCAAAGGTTTTGGCCTGCGCTTTGGCAAAAAGCTGGTTGCCCGGAATATTTAACTTCAATTCCACCACTTTGTTTGCCTCGTCTTCCACGTTTTCCAATCTCAAATAACACACTCCTTCGATGATATTATCCAGATATTGCTCCAATTTGCTGGATTTGCGCTTAATGAAGTCTATCAGTTTCTGATCTGCATCGAATTTAATGGATTGCACGGTAATGTTCATTTTTCCTCCTTTTTTAAGCTTTTGGATGAGCTTGTTTGTAAATTGATTTTAAACGTTCTGCTGAGTTGTGCGTGTACACTTGGGTCGAGGCCAATCCAGCGTGGCCCAATAGTTCTTTGATCGCATTCAGATCCGCTCCGTTGTCCAAGAGGCTAGTCGCAAAACTGTGCCTTAAAACATGTGGGCTTCGCTTCTTCTGTGATGTTATCATCGACAGATACTTTTGGACTATCCTATAGATCAACTTGGGATATGCTTGCTTTCCTTCTTTAGTAACGACCAAACAGTCGGAAATGTTTGCTAAATTTTTCTGTTTTTTCTGTGTTATATATTTTTTTAGTTCATCGATTAAGGTTGTGTGCATCGGAACAAATCTCTCCTTGCTCCTCTTTCCGAATATACGGATTTTTTTATTAAAAAAATCAATGTCATACTCTTTTATTTTCAGCAATTCCGAAAGACGTATACCTGTACCGAACAGCAGTTCCATAACAATAAAATCCCGATAGTTTTCGAAATCATCGTCCGTTTTTTCCCATGATTCCAACAGGTGGTTCAACTTATCTTTTTCCACAACTGTAGGCAGTTTTTTCGGTGTCTTCAAGACCTGTACTAAGCGCATAGGATCACTTTTCACCAGGTTTTCACGAAGCAGAAATTTATAATAGGACCGCAATGCAGAAATAGCACGATTGATAGTGACGGCTTCCTTACCCTCTTCTTTCATTGTAGCAAGGTAGTAGCGAACCAATTTATGATCAATCTCTTCAAAAGGCACCGATTCCCGTTCTACAAACGCGATAAAACGGTTTATCTCCATCTCATACGCCGTAATAGTATGTAGAGAACAACGCTTTTCGTGCGTCAGATATGTCATAAACCGGCTTTTGTACATCCTTGCTTAAATTCTCCTTTAAGTTAGGACATAAATATGGAATTCTATAATAGTTTGCCGTAAAAGATTGTTAAAGTTTGTGAAATAGCTGGCGTAAGGATAAACGAAGTGATTCTTGTGACATAAATGGGCAGCTAAGGTGTATCTGTCTACCGCAGGCAGGCACACAAATATTAGTAAGCTATATAGGTAGCACGTATACATATCCCCCTTTGGAGGGGGGCGCGAAGGGAATAGCGTTGGGCAGGGGGAGGAAAAAGCTACAAAAACAATTGATAAATAACGTCTTGTATATAAATCCTCCCCCTACCCCCTCGGAGAGGGGGACAGTGATTAACAACGGCATCATGAAAACAAGTAGAGTGCAAGTAACAATAATATTAAAAGATGCTACCGGACAGACAGGCTTGCGCCAGGCGAAAAAATAACGCTCGGTCTCGCCCTCCGTAATAAAACCTTACTTGAACCCTACAAAACTGGCAAAACACAAATTCTTATGCAAGACGTCCACATGTTGGAATCCTGTCTTTTTCAATAAATCTAACTGATACATCAGACTTCGTGGCGAATCTTCCTTTTCTATATAGGCAAACACATGATCCCGGTAAGCTTCGTCTTTTAAGGATGTCAGATACTGGCCATACCGCTTAGTATAGATTAAATCCTGCAAAGCGGCCGTATCCTGTTCGATCAGGTCAAAGATCCAAATACTTCCACCCGGTTTCAGCAGGCTGTAAAGTTTCGCAAAAGCCGTCCGCCAATCGTCATTATCCCGCAAATGGTGCAGTACCGCTGTGGCGATGATCACATCAAAAGACTGTTCGGGAAAGTCTACACGACGGAAATCACCTTGAAAAATACGGGTATTACCTCCACTATTGACAGCTTCTACCCGCTCCTTTGCCTTGTCCAACATCGGTCTGCTCAGATCGACCAGTGTAATATCCAGCGGCTTGACATACTCCAACAATTTGACATCGTAATTGCCTGCTCCACAACCGATATCCAGTACCGAAGATCCTTTAGGATAAATGGTGGCAATACTTTCCGCAATCAATTGCATATTGAACGAAGCATCCAATGTAGTCACCTGCCCTGTCTCCAGATTGGAAAAACGTGCGACATCGTTATTAAACCGTTCCTCAATTTCCTTTAGTGTCGATTTCTCCTGCATCATCATCTAGATTAACTGATCCAAAGATAATTAAATCTATCGTACTCTCATTGCCTAAACCATCTACATCCCTCATTCCAATATTATTTCCTAAGTTTGAAACAAAAAACAAACTTCCATGAAATTATATACCATAGACACCGGATATTTCAAGCTCGATGGCGGAGCAATGTTTGGCGTGGTGCCCAAATCCCTGTGGCAACGCACCAACCCAGCCGATGCCAACAACCTCTGTACCTGGACCAACCGGTTACTGCTGATCGAAGACGGCAAAAGACTGACCTTGGTAGACACAGCCATAGGCGACAAGCAGGATGATAAATTTTTCAGCCACTATTATCTACACGGAGATGATACACTAGACAAATCTCTGGCAAAATACGGTTTCCATCGGGACGATATCACGGACGTGTTTTTGACCCATCTGCATTTTGACCATTGCGGCGGTGCCATCAAACGGGAAGGTGAAAAACTAATCCCTGCTTTTAAAAACGCAAGATTTTGGTCCAACGAGAAACATTGGAATTGGGCCACAGCTCCCAATCCCCGCGAAAAGGCCTCTTTTCTCAAAGAAAACATCCTCCCTATACAGGAAAGCGGACAACTGAACTTCCTCGAAGAAGGGCAAAACTATGCCGACAACATCGCCATTCGCTATGCCTATGGGCATACCGAAGCCATGATGCTCCCGCAGATACGGTACAAAGACAAAACCATCCTCTATATGGCCGATCTGTTGCCTTCAGTCGGGCACATTCCTATCCCCTATGTCATGGGCTACGATGTACGCCCTTTGGTCACCATGGACGAAAGGCAATCCTACTGGGAAGAGATCGTGGACAAAGAGTATATACTGATGTTTGAGCACGATCCCGTGAACGAATGCTGTACGCTCCAACGTACCGAAAAAGGTATTCGGGTAAAAGATATCTTCAAATTGAGTGAGGTATAGGCTGATTTTTTTAGTTCCAAACTTGGAACCAAAGAAATCATAGAACACCGGTTTATCTGATCTTTTTCACTACATTTGCACTAATAATTTTAGCGAAAATGAAGAGATCCGGAACAACAGACCTACCGCTCCACTACGGAAAAGTACCTCCTTGGCTTTATGAAAGGATGTCATCCTTAGGTTTATCCATCATCGAAGCCATCCTGATCGATTATGGCAAAGAAGAAGTTTTAAGACGATTGGCCGATCCATTTTGGTTTCAAAGCTTTGGGGCAGTCATGGGCATGGACTGGCATTCGTCCGGCATCACGACTTCGGTCATGGGTGCACTCAAGCGAGCGATCAATCCCCAAGCAACCTCATTGGGCATCTATATCTGCGGTGGCAAAGGACAATTCTCCAGGGAAACACCCGCAGAGCTGATCCGTATAGCAGATCAGACAGGTCTGGATGGCCATAAACTCGTTCATGCCAGCAAACTCTCGGCCAAGGTAGACAATACAGCCATTCAAGATGGTTATCAACTGTACTTGCACAATTTCATCCTGACAGACAATGGAAGCTGGGCTGTCGTCCAACAGGGTATGCACGAACAAGATGGTACAGCTAGGCGATACCATTGGCTTTCGGAAAACATCCAATCTTTTGTCGAAGAGCCGCACACCGGTATCAATGGTATTTCGCAGGGTAGGATATTAAACCTGACTGCTTCGGGAGCAGCTGCAAACAGAAACGGTATCCTACAGATTTCGCAAGAAGACTCCACTAAGATTTTGCAGGATTTTCGTCGGCTCATGATGCCGGGGCATCATGATGTCCGTTCGACGGATGTAGACCTCAAACGCCTCGGATCCTTACTTTATGTGACGCGCGAATTGCAGTTGGATCATTTTGAGGATTTGCTGTTATTGAAAGGTGTAGGGCCACGAACCATGCAATCACTAGCACTTGTCAGTGAGGTCATACACGGCGCACCTTCACGTTTTAGCGATCCTGCCCGTTTTTCATTTGCCCATGGAGGCAAAGATGGACATCCTTTTCCGGTACCCATCAAAGTTTATGATGAAAGTATACAGATTTTACAGAAAGGCGTAGAACGTTCCAAACTCGGTCATGCAGACAAATTAAAAACGATCAATAAACTACACCAACTGGTCATAAAGACAGAAGAACATTTTACGCCCAACTTTGATGTGCAACAGGTCATCGGACAGGAACGGACAGATTCTTGGAAGTATGGCGGCAGAACAGTCATGGGAAAAGCCAAAAGACCATTGGCTTCTCCCAGATCATCCCAACTCTCTCTATTCTAAGCGAAGGGGAATATTATTATTCAACAGAATGTTAATCCCTATCCCTTTTTCCTTTTCTTTTTTTGTCATACTTGTGATGGTCCTTGTGTTTTTTAGAACTGTAGTGTACGGAATGATGCCCTCTATCGCGCAATACCTTTTGTGATCTGTAGTTTGCATACCTTGCATATTGACTGCGGTGATGGCGATGATGCCTCCACGGATTGCTATCATTTATCACAACCTTATAGGTACGGTAGTGATCAAACTTTTTATAGCGGCCCGGCAATTTTGCCCTGGTTACCCATCGATTGCCTTGATAATATGTATATCGTCTGTGCACGACATCGTAGTATACATCTATTTCGGGCATATAATAAAACCTGGCATAATCATACCCTACAGGACCCCACAACGGCTGGCTACCTATATTGACATTGACCTGTATCTGTCCATGCGCGGAATGGACAAAACCTGAAGCAATAAATAGAATTGATAGATAGAATAACTTTTTCATAGCAACCTCCCTTTGTTTTTTTGTTAACAGTAAATATTTTTCATATACCCCTGTGACTCTGCGATGACATAGAAAGCTTAATATTGGATTGTAAAGAAAGTGCTACAATTTAGATATAAGTCAGTCAACCTTAAAATAACTCAAAAAAGATATTACTATAGTCTATTATTATTGGTTTTCATGATCACCCTTCAATTTTTTCAGAAGATAATCTGTCATCAATCTGTATAGATGAAAACGTGTCTGCGTACCCGCGATGGCGTGATCCTTGTCGGGATAATAATATTGTTCAAACTGTTTGCCCTCTTTGATCAGCTGCTGCGAAAACACGGCACTGTTTCGAAAGTGCACATTATCATCCGCAGTACCATGTATCAATAAAAGGTTGCCTTTCATACGATCGATATAGGCCATAGGTGTACTCTGCGCATATCCTTCGGGATTATCTTTTGGAAGGCCCATATGTCGCTCGGCATAGCCGGATTGGTATAGTTTCCAGTGCGTGACCGGGGCGACCGATACGGCCGTACTAAAGACATCTGCTCCGTAGGTGATCGCCATGGATGCCATAAACCCACCAAAACTCCACCCCCAATAGGCTATACGTGTACTGTCTACTGTTGTATATCGGGTGGACAACCATCGTGCGGCATCCATTTGATCCTCTATCTCCTGTATACCTAACCGACCGTAGATTGCTTTCTTAAAGTCGGCTCCCCGATATCCCGTACCCGTATTGTCCACACAGACGACGATTATTCCCTGTTGTGCCAGGTATTGATGCCAAAAGTTGACCGTCCCCCAGCTGTTGGTCACCCGCTGCGAGCCCGGGCCGCCATAGTTTGCAAAAAGAACAGGGTATTTTGCCCCTTCCCGATAATCCGGGGGGTAAAGTATCCACGCATTCAGATCCACACCATGTCTGTTGGGTATATGTACAAATTGAGGGGCCGACAACCTAAAATAGTACAACGTGTCCTTTAACCTTGCATTGTCTTCTATGGATATCACTGTACCATCCTTGACCGAATGCACAGTTGCGACAGGAGGAACATCAATGGTCGAAAAAATCCTAAGATAATGAGTAAATGCCCGATTGAAGGACAAAGTATTCCATCCGGATGTATCGGTCAGACGTTGGATATTTCCTTTGGATAGTCCGATGGACAATACCTGTCGTTCACGTGGATCTTCGGCCACACTACAATAGAGCTTCCCCCCTTTTTCATCAACTGCCAACAGTCTATCCGTATCGTATGAAAAGGGTGTAAGGAGGATTTCTTTATTTTTGCCCAGATCATATAGATATAATCTTCTCCACCCTTCTTTCTCACTCATGTAGATGAAGCGCTTTTCATCGGCAAAACTATAAAACGCATCAAAGGTAGCCCTATCTATATAGCGTTTGTCTCTTTCGGTAAGCACCGTTTTATAGATTACGTTTTGCATATCTACTTGTCCGATTTCAAAACTCTTTTGATTCCGGGGCATTTTGTAGATGAACAAGGAACGGCTGTCTTTAGCCCAATATATCCGGGGATAATAGTACTCCGCCTCGTCAGGTTTATCTCCCAACTGTGTCTCACCCGTATGTAGATCATAGATGTGGATACTCACCTTTGCTATTGGTTCTCCTGGTCGATAATAACGATACGAATAGTTTTCCCCGGCTAGGGACTTGGCATCATATATTGGAAAAGTATGGGTGGGCACTTGGGACATATCAAACGTATAATAGGCAACATACCTCCCATCGTAACTCCATTTATAGGCTTGTACCACACCAAATGTCTCTTCGTACACCCAATCTGATATGCCATTTTGTACCCCTTCATCATGAGACGCATGTGTTATCTGTATTTCTTTCCTAGCATCTAGATCATAAAGAAAAAGGTTATTGTCCCTACAATAAGCCAATTGACGTCCTATAGGGGAAAATGAGACATTACGCACAGGACGATCCGTCAGCTGAAACAAGCTGTCGTTCTTGATATCGTACAGCCAAGGAATACTCGTAAACGAGAAACGATAGATCTTGTTTCGTTGGCTATGTAACAGCAAAAGGTCTTCTTTCTCATTCCACACATGTCCATTCAGAGAGAGTCCACGCCCCCCTTCCTGTTGAGATAATCTGCGCTTAGTCAGTATGGTATCCCGCAATTTTCCATCTGCAAGCCGAAACCTCAACAAGTCTCCTTGGATCCCTAGTTGATAATAATGGGTACCGTCGGTCGAGAAGCGAAAGTTTCTAGTGCCACGTGCTTCAAAGGTATTTTTCCCATATACATCCTCTAACTGGATAAGCTGTTGTGCACGAGTACTATCCTGAGCAAGACAAGTAGGATATATTATAAAAAAAAACACAACAGAAAGGTACAATTTAGCAGTCATATGCAATAAAAAGATTAGGGGGCAGATAAAACCGGTAAGATCAACTTGGATGAATGTATCGAATTATGTAGTATACGGATAATAGAGGGTACGAAATCTTCATCCGTGCAGTTATAGATATCGAGAAATTGCTGTGGGTTGCGATCGACCAAAGGAAACCACGAACTTTGTATCTGCACCATAAGCCGATGCCCTTTCTTGAACGTATACGCTACATCAGGTAAAGTAAAGCAAACTTGCTCGGGTTGGTTGGGCACAAAAGGTTCCGGCTTATCAAAGCTCTTCCGAAATTTTCCACGAAGCACCTCACCCCGAACCAACATTTGGTAACCACCCATCGGATAGGTAGGCGACGTTATCCTTCGGTGTCTGCTCGGAATCGGATCGCCATAACTAAAGTCCTCTGGAAATACGTCGATGACCTTGACAACAAAATCCGCATCGGTGGTGCTCACACGTACTTGCAGATCGGCGACAAGAGGGCCAGCAAGTGTCAAGTCCTCTTCCAACACATCCGTCTGAAAAACAAGGACGTCCGGCCTGCGGGCAGCAAATCGCTGGTCATCTGTCATATAAGTCAATGTACGCACCCTATGTACCCCCTCCGTATAAGGCACAGGACGGGAAGGGTCACTGACATAAGAACTTTCTCCCTGAGATTCTTGCGAAGGAGTCCACGAGAGCTTCTGCTGAGCACGTAGGTAAATTGCTCTATGCTCTATATCCGGTGGAGGCCAATGGGGAAACGTATGCCATTGATTTCTACCCGAAATGTATATATTTGCTGTACCGTTCGGAACTTCCCATTTGCCCTGACCTAATAGGTAATAGTGAAAAAAAGGATATTCTATATGCTCAGCGTACCATCTGGATGTTTTTCCGGGAAAATGGATATTTCCGATAAAGTCAAGTGTGTCCCTGACCCATTGCATGTGATACCAAGGCCCCATGACTAGAGTTAAAGGCGAAGCTGGACTCATTTCACGCATACGCCTGTAAGTTTCCCAGCCACCATACGTATTCTCCGCATCAAATGGACTACCCACAACCAGTGTAGGTACAGTCAAATCCTTCAAAAAATTGGTTACTGTACGTTCATACCACCACGGACGGTACGTCCTGTCTACCATCAGGTCGTTCCAAAAAGGAATACTATCACCGGTCAGTGTCGTGAAATTTTTCAATGCCCCATTTTTAAGGAAAAAATCATAATTGTCCACGTACGGAAATGGTGAACTGGTATTATAAGTAGAGGTAGGAGAAGATCTGAATTTATCCTGCTCTGTAAAAAAACTAAATGCATCTATAAGGAAAAATGCGCCATTGTGATGAAAATCATCACCGATAAACCAATCCGTTACAGGAGCCTGTGGATTGATTGCCTGTAGAGCCGGATGTCTGCTTAAAGCCGCCATTAAGGTATAGAATCCACCATAAGATCCACCGTAAACACCGATTTTACCGTTATTGCCCTGCACATTATTGACCAACCATTCCATCGCATCATAAGAGTCGGTACGTTCATCGATGGCTTCTGGATATTGCAACGTGTCGACTAGTGGACGAATATTAACAAATGTTCCTTCGCTTCGCCACCTTCCACGCACATCCTGTATAACCAAAATATAGTTGTGCCTGACATACTCGTTGAAATGACCATCCCACCAAGGACGGAAACCTTTTCCATAAGGTGCTGACGAATAAGGCGTACGAGTCAAGAGGATAGGATGATCTTTTCCCTCTTTGGGCCTATAGATAGATGTAAACAAACGTACACCATCCCGCATAGGCACCATTACCTCCTCCTTGACATAATTGTCCGCCATCCATAACGAATCTGGATTTGTTTGAGCATTTATAAACGAAATACCACCGATCAAATACAAACAGACAAGCAATGCTTTCATGGGCTATAAGTTTAATTTGGCACGAATAAGATGGGGCATGGCATCCTTGTGTACCATGAAGGAAATCGTGTGCAATCGAATATAGGGCAACGATGCGTAAATATAACCCTTTGTAGGCCTTATACCATCTCCCGAAGAATTTTTGGTATAATAGAATATATTACCATGTTGATCCTTTGCACGACCCGTGATATGCATCAAATGATCGTCTGTAATGGTATAATCCTCAAACAACTGTTGTCTAAATGTCTGAGAAATCTCTTTTTCAGCATGTACTGCCGAAGCCAAAAACTGATCTTTTTTGCCTTTTTCTATTTTGCTGACGTCCTGCTGTGGTGCCACTGCCAATCCCAATGTATTTGAAAAACCATTGTTGTGCGTATCGGCATCCCACTCGACCGTAAAACCATGGTCTAGTGCATAGTCAAGAACGTGTACCAACTCGTCCAACGGTAGATTATAATGAAGTCCATTGGACCAATTGTCGGGTACTTCAAGAATGAATGGCCGATAATACGGATGGTGTGAAAAAGATGTCAATGTCACATAGTCTTCGGCTTTCAGCCCCAAATACTGGGCAAAACTCTTAGCGTTATAGCTCTTACCCTGGTACGCAAACTCCTTAGGCACTTCGCCAAAAAAACGATCCAACAAACGATCCACTCCTACACGCCAATCCACACGAACACCTCGCTTTTGTGTAGCTATGACTGTATCTACATACGCTTTGAGCGTGTTGTACAATTCTGTATGATTGTATTTCCCATCCTTTGTACCCTTTTGGTCATACACACCCTGTGGCACGATACCATACGTATCGATCAGGCGGATCACATCATGGGCCAATCCCCCTTGTGTAAACCGTGCACTGCCCTGACGCAAGATATAATTAGCAGCCTTTTCCTTATACGCATGCCGTACCACATACATCTCGGCCAGGTCCAACGAACCTTTGCCTTGACGGATCAATTCGGATTCCCAAAAGGAGATCGTCGCAAAACTCCAACATGTACCCGTATTGCCCTGCATCTTGAAAGGGGTATAAGGATGTTTCAGATCTTCCGTAAAACTATACTGTCCGACAGAAACCTGAGCGCGCAAAGGCACTATCAACACAAAAAATACCAGAGATAACAACAAAACTTTTTTCATACCATCATTTATTTAATATTCTATTCTCGTTCGATATATAGCTAACGTCTTTCGAAAACCAGATTATCCGCCCTGGCCATGCCAAAACTCTCTTGTGAGAGATCTGCCCTAAACCTAGTGATATTTTCTTTGCCTTGACCATATTCAAGTGTAAGGAAAATATGGTTTTCGGTAAGAAGTGACACCTTTTTTCCTTCATCGATAAATGCAGATATCACGGAGGTCGATTGTCCATTTTCAAAATTCATTCGAAATGTTTTTTCTGTCTCCGACCACGCTATCGAAATCTCTCCTCCGGCTTCCTCCGAAAAATAGCGTCCGGACAATCCGGACAGCCTTGTATCAGACAGGTCGATCGGTTTTACCTTCCTGTAATGCTGTATACCATTCGCTGTAGCGATTTCCACATCCTGACCAAAAAAACTGAATTTTCGGGTACCGGTCTTCCAAGGATCATTGTACATGCCATTCCACTCGGGATCACGAGCCAAATACAAGGAATCGCCACGATGTATCCATTCCAATACCTGTGGTCCATCAATACGTTTGTATATACCCGCTTGTATAGCAGGATCTATCGATTGTATATGCGCAGGATTGTATTGCATAGGCAATCTTAATGAATGAGCTCCTACAAACATATCCGAGACCAATCGTGCCACAGCAATAGAAGGAACGCTTGCATCATTAGACAGATATGCCACAGATAGTTTCAATACCGGATAGTACGCTAACCACGAACGGTACCCCGCCGTAGAGCCTGTATGACAAATTTCCGTCTGCCCGTTGATCGCGCGGACAAACAATGCACCACAGGTATATTCGCTTTTCGTTCCGTTGGCAAACGTGTACGGCAATAGTCTCAGCTGCTCAAATGCTTCACCCCATGTAAGGTCGGCCAACCATTGGTTCCATCGGATCAGATCTTCGGTCGTGGTCAACAGCGCGGCATGACCATAGGTATTTTCAAATGGCATGAACTGTTCATACACATTTTCATGCATCCGATAGGCTATCGCCCGATCCGGTACGACCCGACGGAAGTCTGTCCGCCATTGGGTATGTTTCATTCCTACAGGATCAAACAATTCCGATTGGGTAAAATCCGTAAAAGGACGCCCCGTAATACGCTCTATCAACAATACCATCAGATTATGATTGGAATTGCTATAGGCAAAATGGGTGCCCGGAATGAAATTTAGGCTCTTTTGCCGGAATATAATATCATACACATGTTGCTGTGTGTATACCCGGGTAGTCCTGGGCCATCCACCCATTGCGACGACAGTTCCCCAATCCTTGATCCCACTGGTGTGGGTGAGTAGATGGTGGATCGTGATCTTATGACCATAATCGGGCAATTCGGAGATATACTGACGAATATCGTCCGTCAGGGCCAACTTACCATCTTTGATCAACAGCAACAAAGCCGCAGCCGTAAACTGTTTGGATACCGAACCAGCTTCAAACAATGTACTCGAGGTATTTGGCACACGATGTTCTAACTCTGCCATTCCAAAAGATTTCTGGTAAATGATCTCTCCTGCCCGAGCAATCTGCAATACACCTCCCGGTGTTTCTTGGTTCCAAGAAGAGAGTGCCTGCTCGACAATGGCTATACTATCAGATGACCATTGTGCTTTTGCAAATTGCACAAACAGCAACAACAGCGGCCATACGATATATCGGATATTTCTGCTCTTATTCATTGCTCTTATTCATGTATACATGCAACTATTCAATCAACGAGGAATACCATAAAAAAAGTCAGCAGCATCATCGACAACATACAGACCTGCGACCAAATGGAGTGAATTTGGGTCTGGGTTTTCAACCCAGTCCACCCTAAATGTCTTGGCGGCAAAAAAATCTGCGGTGAAAGGTTTCATGATACGTTCGTCATTAAATAAGGTGTTATTGTCCCGTCTAAGATACGTAAATTGTAGTGTACCATTGGAGTTGACCTGCAAACGATACCAGATCCCTACAGTAAAAAGTGTCCCATCCACAGGATGCTTATAACGGAAATGAATAGACACTTCACCGCTCGCGAGAAAACGCATCACGGCATAGTCCAACAATATACGTCCGATAGGCGGCCCCATATAGAGCAAATTGTTTTCTTTGGCCTGATCCCACCTATCGTTTAATCCCGGAGACAGGCGAGGATCAAGCTGATCGCCGTTGAATTCGATCGTGGCAAATTCCTTACCGTATCCCACCATAGGGACAAGGGGAAATAACGGCGTCTGCGAAACCACCAGGTTTATCCGTTGACCATCTGATTGCACAAAATAGGTTTCGATATTGTCATCCCAGTAAATTTCACTAAATGTATATGTTCCTTTGTGAAATGGAGTTTTCAGCGAAATGCCCCTGTTATTGTACGTGTACGGTATGGAGACAAACTGCCCGTTTTGTGCCCCTGCAAAGAGCACAGTCTTCTTTTCGGTATTGACCATAAATTTCAAATCACCTGCAACCGAAGCAGCAAAACGATTTCGCTTTATTTTGGTTGCCACTTCCAATACCTGTCCCGATTGCCAATCCTGCACATCCTGTTGGGTAGCCTTGACCATATAGAAGTCAATCTTATTAAGCTTTCCCTGAAAGCGTAAGGTGTCTCCTGCTGATTCTACAAAGGCAAATTCATAATCGGATCCGTAACCTTGTCCGGGCTGTCCGTCAAACACATTACGATTAGGATCTGCCAACAGGTGCAGGTAAGAATACGTGTCAAAAATCAACAGGGACTGTTGGCTGGATTTAAGCCGCCAGGTGGATTCATTTACTTCGGTAACCGTTTCTTCATTCAGATCGCCGACCATTTCCACCCGTCCATCCTCATGAAAAACAAAATGAAAGGAGTAGCCACCGCCAAATTTGGTGAAGATGTGGCCGTTCCAACCGTGCTCTGCAGACACTAACTGCTCTTTGTAGGCAGTCAACACTGCATTGAGCCGTTCGTCAGGATCTCCCAATACGGGTTTCAGTTCTTTCTGACAGGATGTGATGGCTAATGCCAAAAATACCAGGATATTATATAAACTAAATCTTTTCATTATTTTATCAATTAAATACTGTTGGCATATTAGCCGCAGTCGTAGCTGTTAGGATCGGAAAGTTATTCACTAACCCGAAAAAATAGTTATTCGGACTGTTGACCGGAATGATCATACCATATTTCTCCCCTGCCGGCGGAACAGCAACAGATTCGGGCGCGTAAATAATACGCATCCCACTGGCATGGATAATATATTTGTCAAAAAATGGTTGCAGGATCGTTCGAAGATTAGCTGCATTACCATTAAAGGTATCATTCGTTAAGTTCGTCACTTTGACTATACCATTTGCATCGATGGAAAGATTTAAATTGTAACGAGCGACCGAATTGGGACTGGTGATGTTCGAGGCATGCCCGTAGAACACGGCTAACTTGGCATCATTAAGTGTTGCCCCAATATATAGCGCCATACCGAAGAGCGTTCGGTGATTAGCCGGATAACTTGCATGCGATTCACGAACTGCCGTTTTGACGGCTTCCCAATCATCTTTAAAACCCTGTGACTGTGCCGTATGGTCCGAAAACAAAAGTGTAGAATACAATTTATCAGATCCTGTCCCGAGTTTATCATGTAGTGGCTCTTGTGGATCGGTAGTACCAAAAGGCCATATATTTGACGTCAAATCAATATTGCCCAATTCACCGACAATGAAATACGTCGGATCATCGGCCTGAACAATGTGCACATATTTTTCGTCTTCCTGTGGCGGGGCGATTGCTTCGCTTGCCCATTCTACCAAAAACGGATTCGCATCAAACCATTCCCTGAGAAAAGGATCCAATGCCGGCAAGATTCGCAAGTTAGCCGCTGATGTAGGGCTGGAGAAATACGTAAACCGATAGCTGCCATCCGATTGGGGTGCAATCTGGTAATTCAGGCGCTGAGGTTCGCTCGACAATCCATTGGCTTCATAATAATAGAAGATCAGTTGTACCGTGTTGTTGCTGGTGAAACGCATGGCGAACTGGTTGTGGAACGATCGTCCACCACTCATAATCAATAGATTTGCCTCGGCTTGTGCCCATAGGTTCTTCACATTGGCCGGAATAGACGGATGTTCCATATCGACAATCACCGAGGAATAGGCTTTTTCCAGACCCAATTGCGGATAAAGCGGTGCATCAAAATCCGGCTCAATCACGGGCTCCTCGACCAGTTCATCCATTTTGGCAGCCAGTGCATCTGCCCATGCCCATATATCCACACCCCATACCTGTGCGAAATAGTCGACCAGAATAGCTGCTTTCTGCCGGATCAGCACCTGCCCTTCTGCATTGGCAGAAGCAATGATACTTTCAAATCCCACCCGGCCATTCACGAGAATGTTTGCGGTTATTTCGGCAAAATCCTCATTTGGTGTACTCATGGAATACGCATTCATGAATCCTGCATTCCGTGCATTTTGCAGGCTCACGGCATTCCAGTTTGACGTATACGCTCCGGGAGTGACGCTCTTGAACTCTACCGGATACATGACCTTTTGGTGCAAAATATGCGTCAACTCGTGGTAGATCAGCCGCACTTTACTTTTGATCTCTGCAGCACTCTCTCCTCCAAAATTATTGACCCCGAAAAGAAAGACTTTACGGGCATTTTCCGCAATACCGGCATAAACCGTACCGTCTACATTATAAAAATAACTTCCCGCCAGCATAAACTGCTTTGGAAAGTGTTTTTTCACAAAGTCGGCCCCGTTCACTTGTGCGGTCACATCGATGACGGCCGCTTTGACAAAGTTCATAAATGGCTGTATTTTGTCCATTTCCACAGGCACAAACGTCCTGTTCTGTGCAAATTCGGATGCGTCCCAACGGTACTTTACTTCGATATTGTAGGGATCTGTAAAAGTTTCCCGTAACCAGTCGTCTATCTCTGTACGTTGCCATCCATCGCGGTCGTATTCACCGATTTGCTTATCCAGAGGTGGTTCGGTCTTGCAGCCTGCTGCGAACACCGCCAAAAAGAAAAAAATATATCTCAATGCTTTCATCTGCCTGTTATATTAGTCTGTATTATCTGTTTATTCATACACTCCTATTACCTTGGATTGGGCTGTATTCCAGGATCGTTCAGTGCCTCCTGCGGCAATTGCAATGTCTTTCGGAGATCGTTGGCCGTCAACGTATAGCTACGCCCCTCTATATCCATATGGACAACCGGCAAGCGATGCCGAAGAATATCAAACCACCGCATCCCTTCGTGGATAAATTCAGGCCGCTTCAAATCCAGGATGGCTTTGATCAATGCCTCATTGTCCTGACTCACTGCATAATACGCTTTTGCCTTGTCAAGGGTGAGGTCATGGGTAGCAGGATTGTAATCCATGACCCTTTGACGGATAAACGTATTGATGTCGTTCAGGGCATCATCGTAGCGCTCCAGCATAATGTATGCTTCTGCCCGGTTGAACAGGACCTCCTCGGTAGTCAGCGCAGGAATGACCGTATAACCATATCCGGTCGTTCCACTGCTTCCACCTATCCGTGCAAAAAAGTAGGTGAATTTGCGTACATAATACGAGGTCAACCCTACTTGTCCGGTGATGTACGCCAATGTGCCTCCGGTGATATTACGTTCACCGCTCAAACCAAATATCTGGTTGCGTTGACCAACCGAGGTGCTGTAGCGGTAATCCCGCCAACGGCTTCCCCACCAGGATTGGGTTTCGATCAGCAACAGGTTTGCCGGTTCGGTAGCTTTGGTGTATTCCACGGCCAGCTCATTGTAACTCAAATTGCGGTAGCGTCCTGTCCAGGGCCGCATTTTACCGACAATATTTCCATCAGGAAAGACACTGTTTGCATGCTCGATCGCTTTTTCGGGTTTTTGCCAGAAGAGATAAAACCGTGTGGCAAAAGCATGGGCTGCCTTTCTCGTGAAATGAAACGGAGCCACACTATACACATCATCTTTTAGCAGCGGCAGCCCCTCTTTCAGATCTTTTTCGATCTGCTCATAGACATATTCCACGCTATGGCGAGAGTAGCTTTGCTCGACCACGGTCTCAGGCTGTGTGACGTAAGGTACGCCCAGGTCTCCGTCTGCCGTGTTTTTGTCGTAGGATCTGGAAAATAAATTGACCAACATAAAATGCGCATAGGCACGGGCCAACAGGGCTTCGCCTTTCCAGGGCAGATAATCCGATCCTGCCCCCATCTCTTCGATAGCACGTAGCGCATGGTTAGCCACAGCAATAGCTTTATAAGCATCGTTCCAGTAACTGGTCGGCGAATCTCTCGATATGGAACGTACGTCTCTCCAAAAATACGAATCCGTGTTGATCGCATCGGTACGCCCCTCCACATAATTGTCTGTCACGTTGTCCGTCATCGCTTCGGCAAACATCATATAATTGCCCGAGGGATAAGCCGTAACCAATAGTTTTCCGACTTTTTCCGGTGTATTGATCTGGGTACGCTGATCGGGTGCCTGTTCGAGGTATTTTTTACATCCCAGCAAGGCGAAAGCTGAGCATGCTACTAACAACAATATTGTATGGTTATTCATCTTCTTCATAGTTTAAAATCCCAATTTTAACGATAAGGTAAACTGTTGAGGCATCGGCAAAGCCACGCCTCCGGCATTAAAAAATTCGGGATCCTGTCCCCGAAGACGCTTATCGGAATACAACAAAAACAGATTGGTTCCATGTAAATTAAAAGAGAGACTATTCACCCCCAGGGCTTTCACCAGCCGTTCGTCCATATTATATCCCAACGAAACGGTTTTCAGACGGATAAATGACCCATCGACTACCCTATAGTTCGAGTAGTTGTACGTATGATAGGGCCAGGCCGCTCCAAGTTCGGTATACTCCCTGAACTCCAAAATCGAAGGTATACCCGTGAACTGTTCATCTCCGATCAGCACCCGTCTGTCAAAAAACTCATTGGGCATGGCCGAAATATCCGAGTACACACTCTTATAAAATGGATTCAAACGTATTTTATTACCGGTCTGATAGCTGAAAAACACATTTAGGGAAAACTGTTTATAACCAAATGTATTGGAAAAACCTCCGGTCACCAACGGATCCACAGATCCTTCGTAGATCAATATGTCCGTAGCACTGCTTTGCATGTTGACATTTACGCCCGGACGACCATTTTCGGTAATATACGAAGGTATTCCCGTGAACGGATCCAATCCTACAAACGGAATGGAATACAATCCCCTGACGGCTCCACCTTCTTTCACCCCTCCTGTGGGAACGACCATGTTGTAAATCACAGGTGTGTTTTTCAGATTCGTTATTTTATTCTTGTTGTAGCCAAAGGTCAGGTTGGCATTGTACTTAAAATCTTCTTTGTTCAGTATCTTCCCTCCCAATGTCAACTCCACACCATGAGATTTCATGTCGGCATAGTTGGCCTGTTTGAATGCCTGTCCCCCGATACCGGAAGTACGATAGGAACCGATCAGGTCAAAACCATTTCTATTATAATAGTCAGCCGAAAAATTAAGTTTTCCACGGTACAGACCAATGTCTACACCGATGTTTGCCTCGTATTGTTTCTCCCAGGTGAGTTCGGAGTTTTCGAGGCTCACCAACTGGATACTGGATTCCAATTCCGAAAGATTCGGTCTGAAGGTAGACCCGTCCCTGAATATAGCCGATGAGTTGGTTGCGCTACCCATACTAGCCGTCAGTCCATAGGTACCCCGCAGTTTCAAAAAATCAATTGCACGGGCATTTTCCATGAACTTCTCTTCATCAATATTCCAGGCCGTACTCAAGGTCCAGGTAGGTAGCCACCTCGCCGTCGTACTCATGCCCATTTGATTGGATCCATCATAACGGAATGTCAGGTTAGCTACGTACCGGCGGTCATACGCATAGTTGGCATTGACAAAAAATGCAGCGTACCGATCATACCATTCATTCAGTCCAAAATAATTGTCGCTGCTTTCCAACAGTTGCTTGATAATACGATAATCTGTAAACGGTACTCCTCCACTATCAAATTGGTATCCATATCCTCTGTTGTAATTCCTGCGTCGTGTAGCATACTTGATCTCCTGACCGATGAACGCGGACACGGTATGTTTTGTGTCGAATTCTCGGTTCCATTTCAATGTATTACGCATATAGAAGTTGACCATCTCATCGTCGGTGATATGCAACAGTCCTCCTTGGGGCAATACGACCATCGGCTCGGCAATAGGAAAATCCGGATCCGTGTATAGATAGGGATTATTGGACACGACCGAAGAAGACCAGTTTGCCCGATAGGCCTGTGCCATATTGGAGTATTCGGTCACTCGCTGATCCCGGCCTGTCTTGACATACCGCATAGATCCCAGCACATTGAATTCAAAATCTTCCAGAAACTTGTAACCTACATCGCCCTGTAGCTTTAAGTCCATCACGCGAACATTGAGGCTATTGTTCTCCAATTCGTTCAGGATATTGAAGGGAGCATACGAGCGTCTGAAATATTCCAGGTTTCCGTTCTCATCGTATGCAGTCAGCGTACGGCTGGTATTGAGCGCATAGCTAAATGGATTGATATCAAAATCACGGGTATACTCTCCCCGGACAGCATCATCTACACGGGTATTGGATCCAGGCGCATCCTGGTTTCTTACAGATGCACTCACGATCGTACCTAGCTTGACCTTGTCCGAAAGGTTATAGTTGGAGCGTATATTTGCCGTATAGCGTTGCGCACGATCTGCGATAGTCCATCCACTATCATTGTAATAACTGGTCGAAAAATAGTGCTGTGCATTCTCTGTCCCGGAAGATATCGATACCGCATGTTCCTGTACAAAAGAATTGTTGAACAACAGGTTAAACCAATCCGTATTGGCATTGGCATATCGGGTCAGAAAGGCATTCTGTGCTTCCGGGGTATTGCGTAAGCCAAACTGACCGGAAGTCTCATCATAGATATTGATCAGATCATACATCTTGGCAAATACTCCGCCATCTTTTGCTGTAGAAGTCGTAGAATGATTTAACCATCCCTTACGTTCCAACTCAAGGTACACCGACATCTGATCCGCTGAATTCATAATATCATACGTCCGGTAGCTCGGTTTCAGATAGGAAGAAAAATTTCCGTTGTACATCACCCTAGCTTTTCCGGATTTTCCTTTTTTGGTCGTGATGACCACGACCCCGTTCATCGCACGCGCTCCATAGAGTGCGGTAGCAGAAGCATCTTTAAGCACTTCAAAACTTTCTATATCATTTGCATTTATTCCCGCTACAGATGATCCCAACAGCGTAAGCGGGTCTCCACTGGAAAGCTGGTCGTTGGACACATTGACCACATCCTCCAGTACGACACCATCGACGACCCACAGCGGTTTGTTTTCTCCGCTGATGGACGTCGCACCTCGTACACGGATCTTCGGAGCCGTACCAAATGTACCGGAAACATTTTGTACGGATACACCGGCTACTCTTCCTTCGAGCATTCGGCTCACATCTACCACCCCTTCCATCTTGATATCGTCCATCTTCACCTGTGTGGCCGCTCCCGTAAAAAGTTTTCGGTTGATCGTCTGGTATCCCGTCACTACCACATCATCTAGTACACTGACGATCTCAGGCATCATCACACTTGCACCCACCTGAGATACCGGCAAGGTCACCTGTTGAAAACCCACAGAGCTAAAGATAATGACATCCGAATCCTTCACATCCATCAGTACAAACACACCTTCCGCGTCCGTCTTGGTAGACTGGCTCGTTCCTCTTACGGACACCGTAGCCGCTGGAATAGGCTCGCCTGCCTGATTCGTCACTTTGGCCCGAAGTGTACGCTGTATCGCTACTTCCGGTTTTTCTTTTTGACTTTTGACAGGAAATCCGGGTCTGGGAACCAACACGATGGTTTTCCCTTCGAAATAATAGGAAAAAGGCTGATTCTTAAAAACGATCTCCAATGCGTGTTCGAGGCTCACCTCTTTGAGATGGACAGAAATACCGTCAATACCTTTCACCGCTTCATCGTTGTACAGAAACATATAGCCGCTTTGTTGCTTGATGCTTTGTAAAACAGAAACCAGCGATCCACGTTGCATCGAAATCGATATCTTCTGCGAGTAGGTCTTTCCGAAGACCTGCATACCGGACAAATACAGTAGTATGACCAGTATTTTGACCGTGCGTTTGCACGATTTCATGTAATGTATTAGTCTTTCACACATTAGGGTTAGTATAAATTTAAGTTAATTAGCATATTCTTTATGATGGAGCCTAAAAAGCTATTCAATTCGTCATCCCAGAGCATCCGCTAAGCTCGTTTTATAAGTAATATGAAGCATTTTTGAACCGAGCTCATTCATGCCTTAAAAAAACAACTGCTTCATGAAAAAATTTGCTTCGTAGCTACTTCGTGGTCAAGGTGACGACTTAGGCTTTTCAGATACCGTCAATTGATTATTCTTCAAAGCAAATTTGATCTTTCCCGACTTTTCCAACATATCGATGACCTGGCCCAACGGTACATCTCGGGATATACCTCCCGTAAAATGCAAATGGGGAATGGTTGTATAGTCTACCGAAATCGCATACCAACGGGACAATTGTCTAACAATATCCGACAACCGGGTATTCTCAAACGCAAAATACCCTTCCTTCCAAGCCACCGGAGCGTGAGTATCCACTTGATCTATCTGTATACCGTGTATCGTCTGATAAGCCTGTTGACCTGGTTTAATAATCGCTGAATGCCCCTCTACGGTCTGTATACTGACACTACCTTCAATCAACGTGGTTTTAGTAGCTACCTCGTCGGGGTAAGCATTTATATTGAACTTGGTACCCAATACTTTTACATCCATCTCCGGTGTACGTACGACAAAGGCGGCACCCTGCTGGCTTTTAGTTACGTCAAAATATGCCTCACCGCGAAGTGTAACAGATCTCTCCCCTACACCAAAACTTTCCGGATAAGTCAGTTCTGATTCAGCGTTGAGCCATACCTGTGTACCATCGGGCAAAACCAGTTTGTACTGTCCTCCTCTTGGTGTCTTTACTGTGAGGCTACGGCTATCTTTGGGCAATACCACCGAACCATCACCATATACGATTTCCTGCCCACTCAGCCTGATCTCCTGTTGGTCTGCACGTAGCTCGACCGACTGTCCATCCGAGAAAAATAGCGTGGCTTGATTTCCTCCCGGTGACACTTCCTGTAAAGAAATCCGTTGTTGGGAGATCTGTTTCCTGTCGGATTGATACACAATGAAAACAATACTCAGTAGCAGACACAAGACGACAGCCGCCGCATACGGCAACCATCGGAGACGTCTGGTCTTTGGTACAGCCAGACCCGAGCGATGCAATGTTCCATTCCATATAATTTCTTTTTGCAGGACAAACAAAAAGTCTTCATCCTTCAGGGAAGTTTTTTTCCCTTCCTGATAATACCAGTTTTCCAAAAGAGCCCGCTCCCGTGGACTTGCCTCCCCTTGATTATATTTGTGAATGATCTCACGAATCTGTTCGTTGTTCATAAATCAGATTTATCTGGATTATATGAGTATAACAGGTCAGGATGGGATTGGGGGTATACCTTTTTTATTTTTTTATCGCAACAATAGTAAAACACAGATTCCTCCTATATCCTTCAATCGGGGTTTTAGGATTTTCAAGGCATTTTTAATCTGTTTTTTTACGGTTTCGGGCGAAATATGCAATCGCTCGGCAATTTCTCTATGGGACAGGTCATCCTTGCGGCTGAGCTCAAAGATTTCCCGCATCTTGGGGGGCAAGCGATCGATTTCTTGCTGTACTCTTTTTAGGAGTTCCTCACTATCCAACAATTCCTCTGTTATATTGCACGGGCTATCGGCATATTGAGCTATGGAAATTAAATAATTACTGCGTACTTTTTGACTCGCAATGACATTCAACACCCGGTTGCGAGCCTGCACATAGAGATAAGCGGACAAGTTAGTTTTATCCAAAAGATTTTCACGATGAATCCACAAACTGCTAAATACTTCCTGAACAATATCTTTCGTATCCTCTTCATCTTTAAGAACACGAAATATCTGATAATAGACCGCTGCCCAATGTTCATTGTAAATAGTCCTAAATGTGTTCACATCTCCGGCTTTCAGACGAAGAATCAACTCTATTTGGGGATCTTTAGATGTGATTTCTTTAGATTTCATTTAACCAAAGATAAATAAAAAGCAGTGAAAACAAGAGCAGCATCCTTGAAGCATGAACAATGCTCCGACAAAAACAATCCAAAGCTCGTATTCTAATGGTATTTTCCTATCTTTGCGTCAATTTTCAAATAAAAACAATTTTATGGCATTACAATGTGGTATAGTAGGTCTACCCAACGTGGGCAAATCGACCTTATTCAACTGTCTTTCGAACGCTAAGGCACAAGCCGCCAATTTTCCGTTTTGTACGATAGAGCCTAATGTGGGTGTCATTACCGTACCGGACGAACGGCTCAACAAATTGGCCGAGTTGGTAAAACCACAACGTATTGTACCCAATACCATAGAAATCGTGGATATCGCCGGATTGGTCAAGGGCGCTTCCAAAGGAGAAGGTCTCGGCAATCAATTTTTGGGAAATATCCGTACGACCAATGCCATTATACATGTACTACGCTGCTTTGACGATGGCAATGTCATCCATGTTGACGGATCTGTGGACCCGATTCGTGACAAGGAGATCATTGATACTGAACTACAGCTCAAAGACCTGGACACTGTCGTAAAACGTATACAGAAAGTAGAAAAAATGGCCAAAACCGGAGGCGATAAGGACGCAAAGAAAACCTTCGAAATCCTTTCTGTCGTCAAGGAGCACTTAGAGTCCGGTCGTTCGGCACGTACAGCACCTATTTCGCAAGAAGATTTTGAATATATAGAAGATTTGACCTTATTGACCGTCAAGCCTGTATTGTATGTCTGTAATGTGGACGAGGCCTCTGTCAATACAGGGAATGATTACGTCAACCGTGTCAAAGAGGCGGTGCAGGAAGAAAATGCGGAAGTACTGGTTATCTCCGCACAGATCGAATCCGAAATTGCCCAGTTGGAAAGCTACGAAGAGCGCCAGATGTTTCTGGACGACCTGGGGTTGAGCGAATCAGGTGTCAACAAACTTATCCGGGCGGCATACTCCCTTCTGGACCTAGCCACCTATTTTACCGCAGGTGTTCAGGAGGTCAGAGCTTGGACGATTGAAAAAGGATTTACCGCACCACAGGCTGCCGGCGTGATCCATACGGATTTTGAGAAAGGATTTATCCGGGCAGAGGTGATCAAATACAACGACTTCATTCAGTACGGTTCAGAAAACGCTGTTAAAGAGGCCGGGAAACTCGCCGTAGAGGGCAAATCCTACATCGTTGAAGACGGTGATATCATGCACTTTAGATTTAATGTATAAATA
>NZ_JAAJTJ010000048.1 GCF_011030405.1 Parapedobacter sp. SGR-10 | reverse complement strand
GTACTTGAGATTTGTACTGCCTCCGTTCATGGAAAAATCATATTGCTGAAATTTGGCTGTACGTGTGATCTCATCAAACCAATCGGTGTTGGGCAATTTGTCTGCATCGTCACCCCAAAAATCATAATTGTAGTAGGTGCCGTCTGGTTTTTGCAAGGCGTAATAGTTATTGAAATCCTGTTGTGCCAGTTTATGCCATTGGTAATAGTTGAGTCCATCTAGGAAATAACCAAGTTTATTGTGGTATAGGTTGTCGAGATTTTGCTTAAAATCACCTCCTTGGGCTTGAACCAATCGGTGCATCTGCCCTTCGGTCCATAATTCCTTGTACTGTTCTGCTGTTACAAATTCAGGCTTTACGGCAGAAAAAATATTAGATACACCTCCCTGTGCGGAAAAATTGAAGCGCATACGGTCGGCAGCTACTCCTTGTTTGGTGGTAATGACGATCACACCGTTGGCACCTTGTGATCCGTATAGCGAAGCCGAAGCGGCATCCTTGAGGATCGTGATACTGGCAATGTCTGCCGGGTTGATCGTAGCCATTGGACTAGAGACTGCTCCGCTATGTCCTGTCGTATTTTCCTGGTCGAATACCACCCCATCAATAACATATAGAGGCTGGCTAGACGAATTCATCGAACCAAACCCCCGTAAGCGTACCTCGGCGATATCGCCCGGTTGGCCGGAGGAGGAGAGGGACAGGCCGGGAGTGAGTCCACCCAGCGCATTTTCAAAAGAACCCACGGGCCTGTTGGCAATATCGCTAGAGCTGATGACATTGGCCGACCCTGTGTATTCTTCTTTATTGATATTACCATATCCTGTTACGACGACTTCGTCGATTTTGTTTTCCAAGGATACCAGTGTTACCTGTATATTTCTCCTGTTGTTGACCTCGATGATCTGAGGCTTCATGCCCAGGAAACTGAAATTTAGTTTTAGTCCTTCCTTTGGGGTTACTTTAATAGAATAGGCACCGTCTTTGTCTGCTAATACTGAATTGTTGGTACCTTCTTCTCGGATGATGGCTCCATACAAGGGGACATTGTCTTGATTGTATACATAGCCTTTTATTTCCACTTGTTGTACGGATTGGTTGACCGTAGACGATGGAAATGTAGCCTCGTATTCCCAAATGTGGGCCTCGGTCGGCTTAATTCCGGCCAACGAAACTGCCGGAATTAATAAGATGTGGAAGAGCAGGGATTTGGGTGGCATGTATTTTTGCCGGTTCCTGCTCCGCATCGTGGATTTGTCTCTCATTGATTTTATCTTAGTTGATTAATTATTTCAGTTTTTATTTTTCGAAAAGGAGATAATATGCACCCATATTTGTCAGGTCTTTGTTGTTGTAGACGCGTTCGTCATTTTCGATTCTCCAATTGCGGACTCCCGGTCTTCCATACACCATTTGAGCACTGCTGTGTCCCGCTTCGGGAACATTGATGATGCTCCAGTTGAATTCATAATTCTTTTTGCGGGCTATGACTTGTGAAGTATTGAAAAACTTCCAAGCACGATCGAACCGGTTGATCCCTTGGATAAAGACAGGATGGTTTTTGGCCAATTTTCTGTCGGGTACGGTGTCGTTTGTCCCGATGAGGATGGTCATCTTGCGCTTGAAAAATGGAACCAGGTGCCCCTCCGTCGCAAAAGGTGTATCCTTGATAGAATAAGGCCAGCTGGGGGGATCGGCCAGTTCTCCTGATGCGGTATAAAGACCTTTTTCTTCCGGATAGGTATAGTTGCCCGGATTGGCTGCAACAGCTTTGCCTACACGGGCTTCGGGTGTCGCCAGCAGAAATCTGTGTACGAACTGTCCTCCAGCGGAATGGCCAAACATATCATAGGTTTCTGCAGTATTGCCTGTGCATTCTTTAAAATAATCAAAGATAGGCTCTATGATCTGGTAGGTCCAGGTTTCTCTCGGCTTGAGGATGAACTTTTTGGGATCTTCGGAAACACCACCAAACTGATAGCCGTTTTCCTTGTATCCATTGGCATGTGTGAACTGGGGTGCTAAGACGATAAAACCATATTCTTCGGCCAGATTGCGCCATACGCCCCTTTGTATCAGTCCGCTACGTTCGGCACCGTGCATCGAAAAGAGTACCTTCATTTTCTTGATGTTGCCCCGCGTCGGAATATAATAGAACAGTGTAACAGGCTTGTCGCTCAATGGGCCGTATCCTGTGTATTCAAATGACCCGGCCCCTCTTTTGAATGGATTGTCTTTCTTTTGAGCAAGTAGTGTTGAGCTAGCTAAAAGGCTGACAATGGTGAATAGTAAAATTGCTTTTTTTGTCATAGTTTTTTGGTTTTTACTTAAATATTAAATCAAAAGCACAGTTAACACCTGTATTAGAAATAACTGTAGGATTGGACACTGCTCTTCCGTAAACCATGCGAATGGTAGAGTGCCCTGCATCTGTGACCTCCGCTTTCTGAAAATTGTAAGGCACATCCAAACTCTCGGCGATGCGCTTGGTCTCGGCATGAAAGAAGCGACCTCTTGCCAATCGATGTGGGCCTTGGGCATTTGAAGGAGCATCCTTGGGTAGACTGGAATCGTTTTCGTCCGTATCCAGCTGCCCTAGTTGTATCCAGAGTTTTTTGGAAAGGAACTGCACCAATGTGTTTTCGGTATTGAATGGGCTGTTTTTGACGGCATAAGGCCATCCGTAAGCTATGTCGTCTGCACCTATAATGCCCTCTATGTACGGAAAGGTCCACGAACCGGGATTGGCGGCGACGGCGGTATTGACCCGTGCATCGGGCATGGCCAACAGGAAGCGGTGCACAAATTGCCCTCCGGCCGAATGACCAAACATATTGTAGGTAGTCGCTTTACTGTCAGTTTCTTTTTTGAAGTAGTCAAACAGCGCTTCTATGGTTTGGTAGGTCCATTTTTCTTTTGGGTTTAGGGTCTGGAAAGAGCTGGATGTGAATACGCCACCGAATTGGTAATTATTCTCATTATAGCCATTTGCATGTGTGTATTCGGGCGCGATCACGATGAATTCGTTGGCTTCGGCAAAGTATTTCCAGGCGTTACGTTGGATCGTACCGTCCCTTTCGGCCCCATGCAGGGAAAACAGCACAGGCATTTCTTCTATATTACCTTTGGTAGGGATATAGTAGTGTACGGTAATGGGCTTGTCGGCCAATGGGGCATATTTGGTGTAGACAAAGGAATTGTCTCCCCGCTTGACAAAGACACCGTCTTTGGGTGTTTTTCCGGGAGGGATGATATCACCCGGTATTGGATCTCCACTTGAGGAACAGCCTGAGAACAAAAAGGATAAGAGGACAACCATGCTCCACAGCACCTTTAATTTATTCAGTCCAACATTTCCTCTTTGTTTTTTTATTGTTTTCTTCATATTCTTGTCGTTTCTTGATTAAAAATTCATATTCAGCCCAAGTGTAAAAGTCGTGGCGCTTGGGTACTTCGCCGGCATCACAAAACCATCTAGCTGCAAATCGGGGTCATACCCTTTCAACGTCGTCCAAACCCATAGATTTTCGGCCTGCCCGGAGAGTGATACACTGTTGATGCGTAGCTTGCGGAATGTATTCGGTGCAAAGGTATATCCCAGCTGTATGTTTTTAAGTTTGAGGTAATCACCTTTATACAGATACCTTGTGGATGATCCCGGAAATAGCTGCCCATTTATACGGATACGACTGCTGGCATATATATTGTCGGGGGTCCAACGGTCCAATTGGCTCACATCTATATTATAGTCCATCGACTGACCGTCTATTCCGGTTCGGGATTTTCTGCCATCCAATACATGGTGTCCCCAGCCGTAGGTCAACAATGTCGTTAGTTCCCATCCTCGAAAGCTAAATGTATTGGTAAAACCTCCCGTTGCGGTCGGTATTCCTTTGCCTATTACGTGGCGGGATGAGGGATAATCGCTGTTCGCAATGATTTTATTGCTAAACTTGTCATAGGCGTAAAACAATAGCTGCCCTGTATGGCTGTTGATTCCTGCAAATTCGTTCAGAAACCAAGAATTGACACTTTCTCCGTTGCGCATGATGTGCGTATCGATGATGTCCTGTTCAAGACCATAGTAATGGACACTCAGCGTGGCGATGTTTGCCTGGATGTTCCAGTTGAACAACTTATCAATGATATTGGCATTCATATCTACTTCAACACCCTGGTTAAGGATACCTGCCGTTGTATTCATCAGCATGGTATTGTAGCCGGAAACTTTC
>NZ_JAAJTJ010000047.1 GCF_011030405.1 Parapedobacter sp. SGR-10 | reverse complement strand
GCAGTAATTTTAAAACGACAGCGGTATGAAATTTTACAATCTTGACACAGAATTTACCTTTGGGAAGTTTCAAGGTAATACAGTTAGACAAGTAATTGAAATACAATCATCATATATTGATTGGTGTGCATTGAATCTTGACCACTTTTATATTTCTGACGAAGTAATAGAAGAAATAAAAACCATTAAGCCAGATTTCAAATTATCTGACGAAGGAATGCAAAAACTGAATGAAAAATATGAAGCTTGGGAAACCCAACAGCAACGTAGTCACAATGATTACGACTACTACCAACAAGAGTCCTATGGGGAATATGCAGGTTCGTATGCACAGGATGTTGAAGGTTTGAGTGACGACTTTATTAATGATGTATTAGATGGAGAACCTGACGCTTACTGGAATATTGACTAACAAAAACTAAAGAATAAAATCAAATGGCAACAGAAAGAGATTTAAACTTAACACGAATTGGTGTTTTCTATGACGGCAACTACTTCTTGCACGTTAGTAATTATTACAACTACACACACGAGCGAAAAAGTCGTTTAAGTGTTGCAGGACTTCATCATTTTATAAGAAATCAAGTAGCTCAACAAGAAGGCACGGACGAAAGGTTGTGCCAAATCGTAGATGCTCATTACTTCAGAGGTCGTTTAAATGCTTTTGAAGCTTCAAATCAAGGAAATTCGCTCTACTATGACAGAGTTTTTGATGACATTTTAAGTTCAGAAGGTGTCACAACCCACTACTTACCTGTAAAGACAAATCAAAGTGGTGTTCGCCAAGAAAAAGGAATAGATGTTTGGTTAGCACTTGAAGCATTTGAATTAGCTTTCTATAAAAGATTCAATGTTTTGGTTCTAATCGCTTCTGACGGTGATTATGTGCCGTTAATCAGAAAGCTAAACACATTAGGAACAAGAGTAATGGTGTTAAGTTGGGATTTTGAATATACTAATGCTTACGGAACAAAAATGATAACAAGAACGTCACAAGACTTACTTGAAGAAGTTACTTATCCTGTTGCGATGCACGAAATAATTGATAATCGAGTAAGAAAGAATGAACCACTAATTAATGGGCTTTTTGTTCCCCAAACAAAACAAAGAATATTTGAAAAAACAAATGTTAAAACCACAACTGCACCTACAGAGAAAAAAAGTTCCATTATGACGCTTAAAAATGGGTTTGGCTTTATAAAATATCCACCTAATAATTTATTCTTTCATTATCAAAATCTTGTTGGAGTAGATTTTAATGACTTAGCTGTTGATGATGAAGTTCTGTTTACAATTTCAAAAAATGACAAAGGCGAAGATGTTGCTATTAACGTTAAACTTGTAGAAGATTAAAAAACTACTGCTAACAAGGTATTACCAAAAGCGGGGATGAAGTTCTTCGATTAAACATTTGTGCAAGGTTCAACATTAGTAATTCTATTGAACTTTAGTGCTAAAAATCCCCGCCTTCGGCAATACCCGAAACGTTATAGGCAACCTTAAAAACACACAGTAACTAACAAAATGATACAACGAGAATTCGCTGACAAAGCCAAGACAATTTTAGAGCCAGACGACAATGTAATCGGTTTGGCTGTTGCAGGCTCGTGGCTGACAAATGAAATTGACGAGTTTTCTGACCTTGACCTTATTCTTGTTACAAAGCAAAAGATTTCTAACGACAAAAATCTAATGTTTGACTATGCAAAAAGATTAGGAAATTTTCTATCAGGATTTACAGGAGAACACGTTGGAGAACCAAGAGTTTTAATTTGTCTTTTTGACAAGCCACTTTTACACGTTGACATAAAATTTGTAACTCTTGAGGAGTTTCATTCACGTATTGAAACACCTATACTGCTAATTGACAAAAGTGGACAACTTGAAAAGGCAATTAGTAATTCAGAACCAAAATTTCCATATCCAGACTATCAATGGATTGAAGACCGATTTTGGACGTGGATACATTATGCTTTGCTAAAAATCGGACGTGGTGAATATCTTGAAGCATACGATTTTATGGGATTTTTAAGAATGGTTATTTTTGGGCCCTTGCTTCACATCAAAAATGACAATTTACCACGTGGCGTTAGAAAGGTAGAAAAGGAATTAGACAGCGAAGATTTAGCAAAACTAAAACTTACAATTCCAACATACGACAGACAATCATTATTAGACAGTTTGAGAAATGCTGTATCGTTATACAGACAACTCAGAATAGAACTGTTTGACAACAATGTGAGTTTGCAAAATGACACAGAAAAAAAAGTAATGAATTATTTTGATGAAATTGAGAACAGAAAATAAACGAAAGGCTGCCTATAACATCGGTTTGGCAATATGGCGGCTGAAGTGCTTCTATGAAACATTTGTGCAAGGTTCAACAGCAGTAATTCTATTGAACTTTTGTGCTAAAAACCCGCCACATCGCCAAGCCGAAAAACGTTACAGGCAATAAGTAGCGACATCCTACAATTAATATCGGCAGACAGAATGAGCAGAACATATAACACAATTGGTTCACTGACGACTTTAAAATCACATTTAGAAGAAAACAATATTTATGACTTTAAATCACTAAAAGAAGTTATTGATTTTCAAAGCTCATTTTCAATTTCCAGACAGCAATTAATTTCTCATCATAAAAACCTAATCGAGGAAGAAAAAAACTTGCTCAATGCGGAGTTGAAAAACTTAGAAACAGAAATAGAAACACAACGACAGCAGACAGAACAAATATTGACAGACGAAATTGACAATCTAAAACAAAAGCTTAATATTTCAATAAGCGATACCCCGACAAATTTATTTCAGAAAATATCCAAGAATTTAAGACATTGGAACTATAAAAGAAAAATCAACCAAAAAGAAAAAGAATTTGATAGTAAGGTAAAAATGACAATTAGCTACCTTGTTGACAATTACCAAAGTAAAAGCAATCGCTATCAATTTATAACTTCAAATTTTGATGAAGCTGTAAAACAGAGTGCTCATCATTCTTTATCAGAACTTGAAAGAAAAAAAGCTATAATAGACAATCTAAACAGTTTCATTTATGGTGCTTTAGGAGAACAAAAAGTAGTTAAGGCATTAGAAAATCTGTCTGACGAATATTTTTTGATAAATGACTTTTCGGTTTCATTTTCAACGGCAATCTATAACAGACAGGAAAATGATTACATAAAGTCAGTTCAAATTGACCACATTCTTGTCTCACCATCAGGAATATTTCTAATTGAGACCAAGAATTGGAGTGAAAAATCTTTGGAAAGTTTGAGTTTACGTTCACCTGTTCAACAAATAAGAAGAACAAGCTTTGTTTTATTTAAGTTACTTAACAATGAAATGAGCAATTATCATCTACGTTTAGACAGACATCATTGGGGCGACAGAAAAATATCAATCAAAAACCTTATTGTAATGACGAATACAAAACCAAAAGAGGAATTTCAGTATGTAAAAATATTAACTTTAAACGAGCTTCTTGGATATATAAACTATTTCAAACCAACATTTTCAATTAATGAAACACAACGAATTGCGGACTTTTTATTAAGTATAAATGAACAAAAAGTAATTCAAACAAAATGACGAACAGAAATCTTACTGCCTGTAACAAGGTATTGCCAAAAGCGGGGCTAAAGTGCTAAATTCAAGATTTGTACTTCTATCTCCGCCAAAAACGAATTTTATTCGTTTTTTATTTTTAAATTTAACTCACAAAAATTCGTTTTGGCTCGCCTCGGTGCAAAATCGAAACTTTCAGCTTCGATTTCCCCGCCTTCGGCAATCCCCAAAACGTTAGCGGTTATTGTAATAGAACAAATCTTAAAAACAGCTATAAAAGAGTTCTTTTAAATGATTGAAACATAAATGCCTTTCTTTGATTCCTCTGATGAAAATCTCATCATCTGTTTTGGAATACCGATTAGCCAAACGAAAAACCAAGCAATTACAGTAGGATTTTTTATTGCAAGTAAAATTGCAATGTATTTATTTTGAAAATAATCCGGGATTAAATTTCCTATAACTTGTTCAAGGAAAAAATCGAATATTAATGTAGCTATAAACATGAGTATTATTTGAAAAATTAAATTTACCCACCTGTATTTTACAAATGATTTTACTCGTCTCCATCGTTCTTTTTTCTTAACCTCCCTTAATTTTCTATCTTGAGAAATAGCAAACTTTATAATAAGCCACAATAGCAATAAGCGCGTTCCTTCAGTAAATATTTCCAAGAGAATAAGTGTTGTTGTGGATAAATCTGGTTCGAAAAACAAGAGGATGAAACGCTCAACCGCAGGGATTAAAGAGAGCCCTGCGATAATTTTAAAATGTTTAAGATAAAAATGAAATGCCCAATGGGGCACCTCGATGGCAGCTTTTAAGT
>NZ_JAAJTJ010000046.1 GCF_011030405.1 Parapedobacter sp. SGR-10 | reverse complement strand
GTCAAAAAAAATACATTTATGATTTTGTATCAATTTCGAATAGTACCGTTAATTATCGTTATGATTCTCGTTGCTTTAATAGCAACAGGAAAAGCAAATGCGGATCACGTTAAAAGAAAGGTGAGTGCATTGCAGTCATACACAATTTCGGGTAGCGTGACGGATTCTCAAGGAGGAGCGTTGTCAGGTGTAACCGTGAGTGTCAAAGAGGCCAATGTCAGTGCATCGACTGGTGCGGATGGTAAGTATAAGATAGATGTGTCTGGAAAGCATGATACGTTGGTGTTTTCTTCGGTTGGTTATATTTCACGAGAAGTCCTTATTGCTGGCAGACAGGTGGTGAATGTGGAGCTGTCTCTTGACAATGAGGGGATTGACGAGGTGGTAGTAGTTGGCTTTGGTACGCAAAAGAAGGAAAGCTTAGTTGCATCGGTTTCTACGGTGCGTGGTGACCAATTGCGCATGCCCAATAGAAGCTTGTCTAATAATTTAGCGGGTCAATTACCTGGTTTAATTGCGGTCCAGCGCTCGGGCGAACCGGGGTATGATAATGCTGAGTTTTGGATTAGAGGGGTAAGTTCTTTTGCTGGAGAGACAAAGCCTCTTGTTTTGGTTGATGGTGTACCTAGGGATATGAACGATATTGAACCTGATGAAATTGAGAGTTTTACCTTGTTGAAAGATGCTGTTGCTACTTCGGTCTACGGCTCAGAAGGTGCGAATGGCGTGGTGCTGATTACTTCCAAAAGAGGACGTCCACAAAAAACAAGTATTTCATATAGAGGTGAGGTAAGTCGTTTGACACCGATTAGAATTCCAAATTATGTAAGCTCTTATGATTACTTGAGTTTATTCAATGAACAGTCCGTTAATGACGGACAAGCTCCTATGTTTTCACAAGAAATTTTAGATCGTTATGCTTCTGGTGAAGACTTAGATCTTTATCCAAATGTGAATTGGTGGAAATTATTGTTGAAAGAGCATACTAGTAATACACGGCATACTCTCAACTTTAGAGGTGGTGGCGATAAAATGAGGTATTTTGTGTCTGGTGCTTATTTTGGAGAAACAGGCTTGTTTAAAGTGCATGATGAGTATAATAATAATGCGGATTTGAAGCGCTATAATTTGAGAAGTAATGTGGATATTGATGTGACCGAATCAACTCTTCTGAAAATTGATTTAAGTGGACAGTATGTGCAAATGAACAGACCCCGTGTTGCTACTTCTGATATATTGAGATATTTTTCTGCAACACCACCGCATATGTTCCCAGCAGTATATTCTGATGGAAGTTTAAGTAATACTGTTGCTCTAACCAATAATCCATATAATGAGTTAGTAGAGAAAGGGTATAGACAACAATGGAGGACAGGGTTGCAGTCCAAAGTTGAGTTAGTTCAAAAGTTAGATTCTTGGATACCTGGATTAAAGGCTAGAGGTGCGGTTAGTTATGACTCTAATACCTTGTACTCTATGACTCGTAGTAAAACACCTACTACGTATTTTGCTACAGGAAGAGATGGGGATGGCAATTTGATTTTAAACCAAGTTAGTAATGGAACCCCTTTTGGTAATCCGACCACTACAAACTCTGGTGATAAGAATATTTATATAGAGGCTGCTGCAGATTATAATCAAACTTTTGGTCATCATCAAGTGGGTGGTATGTTTTTGTATTATCAAAAAGACAGGCAGTTACATAATCAAGCATTAGCATACCGAAAACAAGCATGGGTTGGTAGAAGCACCTATTCGTATGCCAATCGGTACATTTTAGAGGGTAACTTCTCGGTCACGGGTAGTGAACAGTTTGCTGCAGAGCATCGATATGGTTTCTTCCCAGCTGTTGGACTTGCTTGGAATGTGACTAACGAGCCATTTTTTAAAGATGAATTAAAGGATGTGTTGACTACGTTAAGATTACGTGCCTCTGTCGGAAGAACGGGTAATGACCAAACTGGTCAAGACAGATTCTTATACCGACCTACTTTTGAAACTAGTCCGGGTTATTATTGGGGAATTGGAAGTTCAGGTCCTCTTAATGGTGTTGGGGCAGGGATTATAGAGGGAATGTTTGAATCACCATCCATTTCTTGGGAGATCGAGATGAAGCGAAATTTTGGGATAGATTTAAATTTGTTTAATGGCAAGATAGATCTTCAAGCAGATTATTTTAACAATACAAGATCCAATATACTCTTACAAAGACGGACAGTATCTGGAGTAACCGGTTTTCAACAAACGCCTTGGCAAAACTACGGGGAGGTCAGCAATAAAGGTATCGACGGAAGCCTAAACATACATCAAAAATTTGGAAACGTAAAAACTTCAATGCGCGGAAACTTTACGTTTGCACGTAATAAAGTATTGGAATACGATGAGATTCCTCAGGCTCACCCCTGGATGGAAATAACAGGGAAGCGGTTAGGGACGTTAAACGGTAAGGTGGCTGACGGTTTATTTACAGAAGATGATTTTATCAGAACATTAGATCAGAATGGTAATAAACAGTATACTCTGAAAGATGGAATCGCCTATTATGATAAAACACCCAATCCACGTCCTGGAGATATCAAGTATATCGACATGAATGGTGATGGGGTTGTAAATGAGTATGATGTGGTTCGGGACTTGGCACATCCGACTATTCCAGAGATAATATATGGGTTTGGTTTGAATGTGGAATATAAGAAAGCCTATGTCAATGTCTTCTTTCAAGGTGCAGGAAATGTATCCTTGGATTTGAGAGGAGGCGGAGACAATGGTCAGAGGGCTATAATTCCATTTTTTGAAGGCATAGAATCTTCAAATGTCAGACAGGAAATATTTGATAGCAGATGGACAGAAGAAAATCCTTCTCAAAATGTGCTGTACCCTCGAGTGAGTCATGTCAATAGAGTGAACACCAACACACCGAGTACTTGGTGGTTTAAAGATGCCTCTTTTATTAGACTCAAGAATGTCGAAGTAGGATACTCTATTCCAGAAAGCTTGCTTTCTAAAGTAAATGTAGGCAAAGGAAGGGTCTATTTGATGGGGCAAAATATAGCGGTTTGGGATAAAATTAAGATTCAAGATCCTGAAGTAGGCTCATCAGGAGGGGGGGCTGTGTACCCACTGCCTAGTATATGGACCTTTGGATTGGATTTATCATTTTAAATAAGGAACAATCATGTATAGAATAATATCAGCACTTATAATTTTGTTGGCTCTTTCTTCTTGTAATAAGAGTTTTTTGGATGTATCTAAACAACTAGCCGAAGAAATGGATATGGAGAAAATTTTCTCTAATCCCAATGACGTTAGAAAATTTCACCGTACACTATATGATGGTATACCTAATACATTGGCTTTCACCTGGTGGAGTGAGATGCAAAAGCTGGAAGGTTCGGGCAACCCCTATGCGCATTCCTCCGACGATCTTCACAAAGCTCAATTGGCCTTCCCCTATACAAATCCAATAAATGGGTCTTCTTCTACTCATTTAGGCGTTTTCCATCGCTGGAGTAAGTATTATAAATTGATACGACAAGCAAATTTATTTTTAGAACATGTAAAAGAAATACCAGTAAGTGGTTCTGCCGATTTCCTTGGAGCTGGAGAGGTCGCAGAATTAAAAGCGCAAGCCCGCTTTTTAAGAGCATACTACCATTATCTTTTATTTGAACTCTACGGACCCATACCGATTATGGATTTTGCAGTCGACCCTTCGGATGAAGTCCTCGATTTTAAAAGAAATACGGTAGATGAAGTGGTTGATTTTGTGTATAGTGAATTGACTGCTATAGCGAGTGAACTGAAAGATCCCCATCTTACTAATCAGGAGATGCTCGCGGTTCCCACCAAAGGTGCAGCATTGGCTGTACGAGCTAGACTCATGGTCTATGCTGCTTCGCCTTTATTTAATGGAGGAAATCCCTTGGCTTTAACGTTGGTTGATAAAGAAGGACAGCATTTATTTCCACAAAAAGATGATACGAAATGGCAAAAGGCGGTTACTGCTCTTGAAGAATTTATTAACTACGCTAATTCAGGCCATTATGAACTACATAAAGCATATAATAATGGTGTTTTAGATCCGCATATGAGTATCTATGAAGTGCATACAAAAATGAACAAGGAGATTATTATGGCACGATCGGAAGATAATTTGCCAGCTTCTTTTCGTATAGATTCAAGAAATATTCCTCGTGGAGCTCGGGGCGGATCCAGTGTAACAGGCGGCATAGCAGTGACACAAGAATTAGTAGATGCTTTCTTTATGGTAGACGGTTTGTCTAAAGATGAATCTACGCTGTATAGTGAGGACGGTTATTCCATGGCAAATGAAGATCTGTCTGGTCAAACTGAAGTTGGGACACAAAGGATGTATATTAATCGCGAGCCTCGTTTTTACAATACGGTTTTTTACAATGGCCGCAAATGGCATATAGGGAACGAACAGATATGGTTCTATTATGGAGGGAATTCTGGTAAACCGTCTACTAGATATCCCTGGACAGGGCATCTATTGTATAAAAGAATGGATAGAAGGGCTTATGATGAGGGTAGCAATTTGAAACCGGCGGATGTTTACAAAGCGCCAGTAGTGTTTAGACTAGCAGAGTTTTATTTGTTGTATGCAGAAGCACTCAATGAAGTAAATCCTGGCGATTCTAAGATTATAGAATATATCGATAAGGTTAGAGAAAGAGCAGGAATCCCGTCGTATAGGGAATTGCATGATGACGGTATCAAGACGGACGTTGTAGGTAATCAGGAAGCTCAACGAACGGCCATACGGCAGGAGATGCGAGTGGAGTTAGCGACTGAAGGACAGCGATTCCATGATTTGCGAAGATGGCTGATAGCTGCA
>NZ_JAAJTJ010000045.1 GCF_011030405.1 Parapedobacter sp. SGR-10 | reverse complement strand
GTCTGTCTATTCAAAATATTCTTTGATTCGCTCAAAGAATGATTTTTCGCTTTTTCCGGGTTGGGGCTTGAAATTGGCCGAACCTTTCAGCTTTTCGAGGATTTCCCTTTCTTCGGAAGATACGGCCTTGGGTGTCCATATATTGACATAGACCAATTGATCTCCTTTGTGGTACGAATTGACCTCTGGGATACCCTTGCCTTTCAGGCGTAGGATTTTGCCTCCTTGCGTGCCCGGTTCGATTTTTATCTTTGCTTTGCCATCAATGGTGGGTATCTCTACACTGGTGCCTAATGCGGCGTCTGCAAAGTTGATGTAGAGGTCATAGATCACATTGATACCGTCTCTTTTGAGGGTGTCGTGAGGGACTTCTTCTATCAAAATAATCAGGTCTCCCGGAATACCTCCACGGGCTGCGGCATTTCCCTTTCCACTCATGGACAGCTGCATGCCTTCGCTTACTCCGGCAGGGATATTAATGGATAGGGTTTCCTCCCCACGTACGAGACCTTCTCCTTTACAGGTGGTACATTTGGCTGTGACCTCTATACCTTCTCCATTACAGGCCGGACAGGTACTGGTCGTTTGCATTTGTCCCAAGATAGTGTTTGTGACCCGTCTTACAGAGCCGCTACCTCCACAGGTGGTACAGGTATGGTAGGATGATTTGTCCTTGGCACCCGTTCCGTCACAGGTCTGGCAGTGCACCAGTTTGTTGACTTTGACTTTTTTCTCTACCCCTTTGGCGATCTCCTCCAAGGTCAGTTTTACCTTGATGCGTAGATTAGAGCCTTTTTGTACACGTCGGCCTCCGCGGGAGCGACCGCCACCGCCAAAGAAACTTTCAAAAGGGTTGCCTCCACCGAAAATATCGCCAAACTGGCTGAATATGTCTTCCATATTCATACCTCCACCGCCAAATCCCGATGCTGAATTTCCGGCATGGCCGAAGCGGTCATAACGTGCCTTTTTTTCCGGATTGCTCAATATCTCGTAGGCTTCCGCGGCTTCCTTAAATAGTTCTTCTGCCTCTTTATCTCCGGGATTTTTGTCGGGGTGGTATTTGATGGCCAATTTGCGGTAAGCCGATTTGATTTCGGCAGCATCCGCTTGGCGCGAAATACCTAAAACATCGTAATAATCTCTTTTTGACATTTTTCTACAGCTTATTGGCCTATCACTACTTTAGCAAAACGGATGACCTTGTCGTGCAATAGGTATCCTTTTTCCACTACATCGATTACTTTGTTTTTCAAATCTTCGGAAGGTGCGGGGACACTGGTGATGGCTTCCTGATAGTCTGCATCAAAAGGCTGTCCCAACACATCCATTTCTTTCAGCCCTTCCTGTTCCAAGAGCTTTCTGAACTTGGAGCTGACGAGCTCGATCCCGACTCTCACGCTCTCGACATCCTGTGCCGTAGCTGTAGCAGCCAATGCTCGGTCAAAATCGTCCAGCACGGGCAATAGTTTGGAAATAATACTCTGGCCCGCTGTCTGGATCAGCTCTACACGTTCTTTGGAAGTTCTTTTCTTGTAATTGTCAAATTCAGCAACCAATCTTGTGTATTTGTCGTTCGACTCTGCTAATTGGCACTGTAAAACTTCTTCTGCCGATACTTCCGTCGCATTGACCTGTTCTTCTTGTTCTAAATTCTCTTGCTGTTCCAAGTTTTCCTCTTTTATGTTGTCTTGTTCGTTCATTTTCGCCTTGTATATTTTAGTGCTTTGTCTCTTTCCTTTGAGGCGGCAGGCATTATTCTTTTTTTGTATCCTGAGAATCGTATTGGCGTCAAGTTTAGCGTTTTTTATCAGCCCCACATCCCCGCACTCGACCCTAATAGAGATAGTTTGTCATCCTGACAGCTTGTCCCGAAAGCATTCGGGAATAGGAAGGATCTAAAGACTATATAATTAATAGATGCTTCGACAAGCTCAGCATGACAAGAAAGAACGGTTATATCCTTAATTTAACGCATGTGCGAGAATCAAGATCTGCTCGTGCCTCTAATATTCGATAATTCGCTTCTTCAACAATTTTGCCATAATAAAATATCCGACAGCTTGTCAGTATTTTCTTGCTGAATACATCCAAAATGTCGGATTATTAAGGAAATTGTCAGTTCTAGATGCTGACATTGTCATGCAATGCTCCATCCGCGGTCTTGATAATGCGGGCAGGCATATTGCGTATGATCTGATAGTCATGGGTAGCCATCAATATGGCCGTTCCCGAAGCTGCTATATCCCGTAGCAAAAGCACAATTTCTTCTGAAGTCGCTGGATCCAGGTTGCCGGTAGGCTCATCTGCCAGGATGATTTCGGGATCATTGAGCAATGCCCTGGCAATGACGACCCTTTGCTGTTCACCGCCCGAAAGCTCATGAGGCATTTTGGTTAATTTGGAACGAAGTCCCACTTTTTCCAAAACATCCAGGATACGGTTTTCTATCAACCCTTTGTCGGTCCATCCTGTGGCTTTTAAAGCAAATTCCAGGTTTTTCTGTACCGTACGATCGTTCAGAAGGTGGAAGTCCTGAAAGACGATGCCCAGTTTGCGACGTAGGAAAGGTACTTCATTCTCACGTAATTTTTTAAGATCAAAACCTGCTACCAGTCCTTCGCCATCGGCTATATACAGGTCGCCGTAAATAATCTTCAGAAGACTACTCTTTCCGCTTCCCGATTGGCCGATGAGGTATAAAAATTCTCCTTTGGCGATGTCTAGGTTTACATGTGATAGTACCAAGTGCTTTTGTTGGTATATGTCTACGTTTTTGAGTCGTATAACTATGTTTTCTGCCATTTTAAATCTCGATTTTCTTGATTTGACCAAAAGGAAGCTCTTTGACAATCTGCATGATGTACTCGGCCTTGTCGGCCAATCCGATTTTGTCCAGAGATTTGTCCGGTCTGTCCACCCTAAAGTATGCCAATAAGGTAAATGCGTCATCACGCAATTGTACGTAGTCGGGGATTTTGGCGACGCCTTTTACTTTGATGACATACATACGGCAAAGTTAGTATATTTTATGGATTCGCTAGTTGCAAATACAATTATTTAACGATTATTATATAAAAAACGGAGGATATCCACACCATCGGCATAGTCGTCCAATGCGGGGCACTGGCTTTGCCCAAATGGGAAACATGGAACCTCTATAGGTGGTTTGTCAGTGCTGACTACGCATTGTATATTATCTTTTTCGATATTGATCTTGGAGATGGCCTCGTCCATATCGTTGTATTCTTCGTAATGTACGACCGCAAGAGGAGAGGAGAGGGCAGTATCTTCTTTCAACAAGAGAAAACCGTTGTCGTAATGCTTGTTACGGTTGATCAGGTAAATGGATTTGTTGTAGTCGTAATTGTTGTTGTATTTGAAATGATCCTTTAGGGTCTTGTGGTCTTCTATAGCTTGGAAGAATGGAACAAAATCATACCCTTTTGGTACAAACAACTTGGATACGGATCTACAACCTAAACCGAAGTAGTCAAAAATGTCATTCCCCAAAAGGGAAAGTTCGTCGGACGTTTCCTGTCCGGTCAGTACGGCCAGAGAGTTCCGGTTCTTTCGGATGATATGTGGTTTTTGTCCAAAGTAATACGCAAAGTAGCGTGCCGAATTGTTTGATCCGGTAGCGATGACCAAATCGTAATCGGTCAGTTTTTCGACGATATGGATATGTTCGCCGAATCGGGGCTCGATACCGATAAGTTTTTCCAGTATATAAGCTGTCAGCCCAGCATCTTCGGAAGAAGTTTTGATTTTGGCTGTAAAGCCCAATATCAGGGTGCAGAGTATATCGTGAAAGCCAACCAAAGGGAGATTACCGGCTAGAATCAATCCCACGGATTTGTCTGTATTGAAATCGGGATAGGGGAGCAGCCAATGGGACAGCTTTTTTTCTTCCAAATTCGTGGCTATGGCGTCCAACTGCTTTAAGATGTTGGGCAGGGTGTACCATGGATTTTTGAAGGGAATGGCGGAGAGGGATGCCTGTGTATAGTCGTCAGGGTTCTGGAGTGCTGATCCGAGTTTTGCGAATGCTTTTATACGTTGTTCTTTTGTCAAAATATACAATTTAGAATTATTCTGATGATTATTTGCTTTATCTTTGCAATGTCAAATTAGAGAAATCTACTAGTTTTGTATACTTTTTTTATGAAAGTAAAAAATCAATCTCTACCTTTGACGTACAAAAATAGTTATTTATTATATTATATATCATTGAGAGGTTATAGATGGCAATAAAAATTACAGATGAATGCATTAACTGTGGCGCTTGCGAACCTGAATGCCCCAATAATGCGATATACGATGCAGGTGTGCCGTGGAGATTTTCGGATGGAACGGCTTTGGATGGCGTGATTGATTTTGGAGATGGTGTGACGATCGATGCTGCAGCTCCTCAAGAAGCCATTTCGGATGAAGTGTATTATATTGTATCAGACAAATGTACGGAATGTGTCGGTTTTCACGATGAACCGCAGTGTGCGGCTGTATGTCCGGTAGACTGCTGTGTAGAGGACGAAGATGTGGTAGAGACCGAAGAAGAATTGTTGGCCAAAAAGGCCTGGCTGCATGCCGAGTAACAATCGTGTTAGAATCCTTAAAAAAGCCCAAATCAATTGGGCTTTTTTTATTATGTCTGGATTTTGTGTTTGGATTACAATCAATTTTTCTATTTTTGTCTCACTCTATTATAAAACAAAAAAATAAATCTAAATGTCTAAAAAGAACATTAGTCTCGTTACCCTTATTACTATTACATTAGCCGGTATCATTACGTTATTTTATGAATTTGATATTTTAGGGGTATCTCCTTCAGTCATGATGGGAGTTCGTTGGATTACAGCGATTGTTTTGACGCTAAATGCGGTTGTACGGAAAAACTTAACAACCTGGATATTGACCTGTTTGGTCCTTGGTGTTTTTGTAGGGTTGGATTTTCCTGATTTGGCGGTAGCTATGCATCCGCTCAGCCAAGGGTTTATCAAATTGGTAAAAACCATTGTGGGGCCGATCTTGTTTGCAACATTGGTCTTTGGTATTGCAGGGCATTCGGATCTCAAATCCGTAGGTCGAATGGCATGGAAATCCATGTTATATTTTGTTAGTGCCACCACTTGTGCCATTTTTATCGGATTGATCGTCATTAATATCACCAAAGCAGGAGTGGGGGTAGATATCGAGCACATGCCGCACGAAGAATTGCCGCAAACCTCGGCGATCAGTACAGCGGATGAAAAAGCCTTGGCACATATATCTGAAGATGTACATTGGGTATATAAATTTAATGCTTTTGTACGCGATACATTCCCTGAAAACATTGTCAAATCAGTTTACGAAAACAAGGTCTTGCAGATTGTTATCTTTGGGGTAATTTTTGGTATTGGGTTGGCTATGGTCAACGAGAAGAAGCGGAAGCCGTTGGTAGACTTTACGGAAAGCCTGTCGGAAGCCATGTTCAAGTTTACGAATCTGGTCATGCTCTTTGCACCTATAGGAGTAGGAGCGGCGATGGCGTATACCGTGGGACATCTGGGGGTAGACATCCTCAAAAATCTATTCATGTTATTGATGAGTTTGTATATAGCTTTGATCGCATTTATGTCGTTGGTGCTGCTGCCGATCGCATTGTACTTGAAAATTCCTGTCAAGAAATTTATCAGTGCTGTCAAAGAGCCTGTCTCGATTGCTTTCGCCACGACCAGTTCGGACGCTGCTTTACCAAAGGCTATGGAAAATATGGAAAAATTTGGAGTGCCTCGAAAGATCGTTTCCTTTGTCATCCCTACGGGATATAGTTTCAATCTGGATGGTACATCCTTATACCTTTCGTTGGCTTCCATTTTTGTGGCGCAAGCAGCGGGGATCGATTTGAGCGTAGGACAGCAGTTGATGATTGCCTTTACCTTGATGATCACCTCCAAAGGTGTAGCAGCTGTTCCGCGTGCATCTTTGATCGTCTTGATCGCGACGGCAGATCAGTTTGGCCTTCCTACATTCATTATCGCCGCTATCTTGGGTATAGACGAGTTGATGGATATGGCCCGTACATCGGTCAATGTGATTGGTAACTGTTTGGCTACAGTGGTTGTCGCTAAGTGGGAAGGGGAGTTTGATGAAAGTGCACCCTTCTCTAACGCTTTTGAAGAAGAAGTGACCAATTAATAATAAGGTCGTTTATTACACCGTTTGCGAAA
>NZ_JAAJTJ010000044.1 GCF_011030405.1 Parapedobacter sp. SGR-10 | reverse complement strand
TTGTTTCGTATAATTGTAGACTTATAAACTAAAAATATGATGTGCCAAAAGAACCTTTCTCAGAAGATTTCCAAAAGATATTGTTTAGTAGCGCTGTTGTGTTTCGGTTCCCTGTTGGGAAATGCGCAAAATCTGTCGGATACCGAACAGCAGATCATTGAACAGGTAAACAGCAACACTGCGGAATCGATAGCATTTCTCGAAGAAACCGTAAATATAAACAGTGGTACGATGAATCCATCAGGGGTGCAAAAGATCGGTAAGCTGTATCAGCGGTTTTTGGAAGACTTAGGGTTTACCACTCGATGGGTGGATATGCCGGAGAGCATGAACAGGGGAGGGCATCTGATTGCCGAGATGAAGGGTAATAAAGGGAAAAGCCTCTTGCTGCTAGGGCACATGGATACTGTTTTTGAGGAGGATAGCCCGTTTCAGCGTTGGGAGCGTAGGGATACAATTGCCTACGGTCCGGGAACCAACGATATGAAAGGAGGGAACATGGTGATGCTTTATTCGCTGAAAGCACTGAAAGAGGCCGGACAGTTAGAAGGGAGACAAATTACCGTTGTTTTGCATGGCGATGAAGAGAACCCCGGCCGGCCCACCGATATTAGCCGAAAAGATATTATTGAATTAGCGAAGAAGAGTGATGTAGCGCTGGCCTATGAGCCTGGAACAGGTTTTAGATATGCGACCACCGCACGGCGTAGCAGCAGTGGGTGGACTTTGGAAGTTGAAGGCGTACAAGCCCATTCTGCTTCGGTATTTAGCGATCATGTAGGTTCGGGGGCTATATACGAGACAGCTCGGATACTTCATAATTTTCATGAAAAGTTAAGAGAAGAAAACCTGACATACAATGCGAGCCTGATTGTCGGAGGGAGTGATGCCAAGTTGAATGCTTCTGGTATTGCTGGACATGCAGAGGGTAAAACGAATCTTGTTTCGGATATCGCTATTGTGAAAGGTGATTTGCGAACTATCAGTAATGAACAATTGGATCGCACACGACGAAAAATGGAAGCTATTGTGGCCGAAAATCTCCCGAAAACCGAGGCAAAGATTACGTTTAATGATGGTTACCCCGCTATGGCGGAGACCCCGGGTAACAGGGAAATACTACGACAGTTTAGTCGTGTCAGCACCGATCTTGGTTCGGTAGAAGTAGAAGCCTACGACCCAAACCTGCGTGGTGCGGGTGATATTGCTTTTATCGCAGATTATATTGATTGTTTGGATGGACTGGGTGTAGAGGGAGGAGGAGCGCATTCCGTGAAGGAATATGTCGTTCTTACGACGATTTCGGAGGTTACCCAACGATCTGCATTGTTGATTTATCGTCTCACGGATCCAAAACTTGCTCAGGATTAATGAGGTGTGGATTTTCCATGCCTGCCGAACCGATATATGCTCGATTAAGGGAGGCTCTTCAGCTGATATTTGTTATTTATCCCACTTCGAGATGAAATATAGTATCATTTATGCAGATGATAATTTAAGTTTTTAAACGGATAAAAACCTATTTTTGAATGGCTAGAAAGCTATAAAAAAACATTTCAGGCGACAAGATTATGAGCAATAAAACATCCATTATTTACCCTTTAATTATTATCGGTATTCTGTTTTTTGTATTTGGTTTCATTACGTGGGCAAATGGCGTATTGATACCCTATTTTCAAGTAGGACTGGAATTGAATAATTTTCAATCCACTTGGGTCGTCTTTTCGGCCTATCTGGCTTATTTTTTTATGGCGATTCCTTCTGCGGGCATACTGAAGTATACCGGCTATAAAAAGGGTATGCTGATCGGGCTAATGGTGATGGCTATTGGCACCTTCTTGTTTGTTCCGGCGGCCTATACCCGTATGTATAGCCTGTTTCTTACCGGTCTATTTATTACGGGAACCGGTTTGGCGCTTTTGCAGACCGCTGCAAATCCATATATCGCCATTATTGGTCCTATCGAGAGCCACGCTAAGCGAATCGGGTTCATGGGACTGGCAAACAAGATTGCAGGTCTGTTGAGTCTCGCGGTATTGGGTTCTGTCTTTTTAACGAATGCAGATACGGTGCGAGATAAAATTACGGGTGTTCCCGAAGCAACCAAAAATGCGGTCTTAGCGGATTATATTCAGCAAGCGGTAGTTCCTTACATCATTATCACGGCTATTTTGCTGCTGCTTGCGGTTATGATATATTTCTCCAGGTTGCCTGAAGTAGAGGAGTCAGCCGCTACTCAGAATGGACAGATTTCAGGGGATAAGAAATCGGTATTTCAATATCCGAATTTAATCTTCGGAGTGGTGGCGTTATTTTTCTCAGCAGCCTGTGAAGTTATTCCGATTGATGCTATTATCATTTACGGATCTGCGTTAGGAATTCCAATTGCAGATTCTCGTTTTTTCGCACAATATACGTTGATTGCGATGACGATGGGATATGTGGCCAGTATCTTTCTTATTCCTAAATATCTCTCCCAGCAAGGTGCGCTTTTGATGTGTACACTCTGGGGGATAGCGATGACAATCGGCGCGTACTTTACTCCAGGTATTGTGTCGGTATGGTTTGTCATCGCCATGGGTTTTAGTTCGGCGATGTTATGGGGGACGATCTGGGGGCTAGCGTTAAAAGGTCTGGGCAGATTCACAAAGATCGGATCGGCACTACTGCTGATGGCTGTGGTTGGAGGAGGGATATTCCCGCCTATCTTCGGTCGGTTGCTTGATATGAACCTTTTTATGCCACAGAACGCTTTGCTCATGTTGATTCCATGTAATCTGGTGATGTTGGGTTATGCGGTTTGGGTATTTAATCAGAGAAATACAACTATCCTAAAATCAACGATGGTTTAAATTAATGTTAGAGGTAGACAAAAAGGGACTTGATGTATTGGTTACATTTCTTGTTGTTTATAGGAGGTTATTCAATATTGTTTTGCACTAGTGTCCCATTAAAATCGGGGCGTTTTAAAAATTAAATAAATTTGGCCCATTAAGGTCCATTCGTTCTTTGTCATGTTGAAATTTAGTTTTGCTAAAGAGCTCTCGCAGGTTTGTTTTATCGGTCAGGGATATGCTTAATATCTGTAGTACTTCATAGGTACTTCTGTCCAGTTTCATGTCTTGCTGAACGGTTGCCACTAGGCAGTAGGTACAGATGGTGGCATAGATCTGGATGCGAACAGCATTCTCAGTGGTACCCCAGAATTTCTTGATTTTAAGGTGCTGTTTCAGCCACTTGAAGAACAGCTCTACCTGCCAGCGGTTCTTATATAGATCCGCAACTTCTAGGGCTGAGATATGGGTAGCATTGGTCAAGAAGACGAACTCCCGTTCCTGTTGTTCATCCCAGTATCTGACCAAACGAATCATCCCGGGATAGTACTTTTTGGGATAAAACCCAGTCAATCCGATCGTCAGATCTGAAAGCACATTCCTAGGTAATCTGCGTTTCCATTTGATGGTTTTGTACTGCAAATTAGTCTTTGCCCTGATCACGAAGTAGGCTCCTATCTGATGGATCTTATAGAGCATCTTGAAGTTGTTGTAAGCCCGGTCAAATATATAGTAAGACCCTGATTCATAAGGGATCTCTTTCATGACCTTTGAGTCGTGAACAGAAGCTTCGGTAATATGAAAGAATGCAGGTATCTGTGTTTCTACATCATACAATGTGTGAACTTTGACACCTCCCTTTCTCTTTCTGAATTTTGCCCACCAGAATACGGAAAGGCAAAGATCAATCGTGGTCGAATCGAAAGCATACACGTTCCCACCCAGATCGAAGATGTTGGTGGTTCTGGTCTCTCTGGCCTGGTTTACCAAGTAGTAGGCATACTCTTCAAAGATGTGGTAATCCCTGTCCTGATTGGCTCTGGCCAAGGATGATCTGGAGATATTTTTACCCATTCCCAGATGATAGCATTTGGACCGGTGGGCATCAAGTGCGATCACTAGATCCCGCAGACTTTCACGATTGGAAAGCTGCCCGAACATCAAAGCAAGCAATTGGTTCCAGCAGGTGAAATGCTTCACGTATTTCTCCTTGATAGGTACGGACAATATAATTGAACTTATTCCTATCCAAAAAGGTAACAAGCTATATTTCAAGTATTTCAAAGAACAATTTTAGATTTTAATGGGACAGCAATGATTGTTTTGCATACAATAATAAGTATTAGGCCTATTAGATATTGTTAAACTGGATAATGTGGTGTAGTTGTTTGATTTAAAACTTTAAGGTAAAAAATGGTATTATACAAATTTAATTTTATTGCTTTTATCGCTTGTTGGATTGGCATTCAATTATTACAAGCATGTGACGTTAGAGGACAACAAATCTCCGATAAGAAGCCATATCATATCGCGGTCGCCAGTTTTTTTCATGAAACATGTACTTTCTGTCCGGGGGAGGAACCCGATGTCAAAGATTGGACATATCAAGGGCCTCCATATAGAGGGGAGGATGTGTTGACGAGCAGAACGTATTTGCGAGGATTTACGGAGCAGGCATTAGCATTTGATAACGTCAAACTGCTTGGGTTATCTTCACCTAGACCTGTTTTTGGTGGGATCTCACGTACATGGAATAAGAAAGAAGCATTTGATTATTTTGTCGACCTTATGATCGAAGATTTGCAACAGGTTATGCCTGTAGATGGTGTGTTTTTAGCATTGCATGGAGCCATGGCAGTCAGAGGAGTGGATCATCCAGAGGCAGAGATTGCTAAACGTTTTCGGGAAGTAGTCGGACCAGATATACCTATTGTAGCTACGTTTGATTTACATGGGAATGAAGATGAAAAGTTTTTGAAACAAGCAGATGGTTTATTTGCTGTCAAGCGATATCCTCATTATGATGAATATCATCAGGGCGAACGCGCTGCTCGATATCTTTACCGGTTGATGCGTGGTAGCTATAAGCCGGCTAAGACCGTAAGGACGCTCCCAATATTGACTGCTACAGTGCTGCAATGGACGGGACAATCACCCATGATGAATATTATGGAGCGAGCTAGACGTTGGGAAGATCGGTATCCTGGTGCTTATGTTAATGTCATGTTAGGTTTTCCTTGGGCTGATGTTAAAGATGTAGGAGCTAGTGTGCACGTCATGACAAATAATAATCAGGTTTTAGCGGATGAAATTGCTAATGATATGGCTGCTTATATGTGGCGTACACGTAAAGATTGGAGTGAGGGGCATTTCCCACAGCCTAAAGAAGCGGTGGAGCAAACAAGAAATGCAATTACCCAAGGGAATATACCAGTGGTATTAGCTGACTATTGGGATCGCACGGGCGACGGAACTTGGACACTTAGTGAGCTTATTCAACAGGAGGTAAATAATGTTTTATACGCTACGATTACAGATGTAGGTGTCCTTGAGAAGATCTGGCAAAATGACCTAAAAGCTGGTGATGGCATTGATATGGAAATGGGAGGATATACAGGAGAGCAAGCAGGCGAGCCTGTTCGAATCCAAGGTAAATTGTTGTGGAAAGGAAAGAATTGGGGGTATGATAGAGTAGCCGCTGTAGAGTTTGGTAAGAATAATTTGATTGTTGTGACCCCAGCGTATCAAGAGGTCAGAACACCTGAACAGTTGAGGTTTGGCCCAATTGAACCAGATAATTATAATGTCTTTGTTGTAAAAAGTCGAGTGCATTTCCGTAGAGGGTTTGATGAAACAGGTTATGCTGCCAGTATAATACATGTGGATGCGCCAGGCAAATGGTTTGGAACAATGCATCTAGATGTTTTGCCTTATAAAAATATAAATGTTGAAGATTTCTATCCCTTTAGTGATATCAAGTACCCATGATGATGTAGATAAGTTTTAGTATATAATATACGAAATCCCTTTCTACCGCTATATGGCAGATAGTAAAACTAAGTGTCAAACGGTGGGCTTTTCAGCATGCAAACACTCGTAATTCGTACGATTAGACAAGTAGAACAATAACTCCTATTTTCCTACTCGATTTTTACATTATGTTATTGAGGTTCGATGAATTGGACAATTCATGGCGGAATTCATGTTTTTTGCTTTAAAATAAGTTCAAAAAAAGAAGTTTAGGCACGTGACCAATCTAAGGAAAACGTGAAATATATATCGAAAAATTATACTATTTTACTATACAAAAGTATTAGAAGCCTATATGCTATACTTTTACCTTTGATTTGTATTGGGACAACCAAGTTTGTTAAAAAACCTTTTCAATTAT
>NZ_JAAJTJ010000043.1 GCF_011030405.1 Parapedobacter sp. SGR-10 | reverse complement strand
TTATGGGCACTTAGGGCCAATGAATTTGCCGCTTTTGCTCCTACGGCGACAGCTGCGGGTAAACTAGTAAATAGGCTTATCCCTAAGCCTGTCCTGCATCTGATGGGTGAAAATGATCCGCTGGTCAAACCAGTGATGCAAAAAATGACCTGCAACAGGGTCTTAAAGCTCAACGAATGTGAAAAAGAAGGAAAGCCAATAGGAAAAAATATTACATTTTACGCTGGAAAAAATGGTAACGATGTGACCCTTTATATACATAATGAGGGACATCAATACCCTAATGAGGCTAACAGAATCATCATCGACTTCTTTAAAAAATATCCGAAGAAATAATTTTATTTATTGTTTGTAGAGACGCAAGATTTTGCGTCTCTACGTAATTATATATTAATTCAATACCTCAGCCAGTTTCTTTTCCAATGCTTCGCCTCTGAGATTCGAAGCGATGATCCGACCTTCTTTATCCAGGAGAAAATTTTGTGGAATTCCACGTATGGCATACAGTTTTACGACATCTGATTCCCAACCTTTCAGTTCGGATACATGTTGCCATTGGCCTAACTGATCCGTCTCGATAGCCTTCAGCCATTTTTCTTTACCATTTGGATTATCCAACGACACCCCAAAAACGGTAAATCCCTTGTCTTTGAACTTATTGTAGGCCGCCACAACATGAGGATTCTCTTGACGGCAAGGCCCACACCAAGATGCCCAAAAATCCACCAACACATATTGCCCGCGTAAGGAAGACAAGGCTATAGGCTTGCCACTGGTATCCGGAAGTGTAAAGTCAGGAGCTACCGATCCTGCAGCAAGCTTGGATAATGCTTCTATCCGAACCTGGATATCTTTACCTCTTAGCGTATTCTTATAGTTTGCCGGTAAAGCCTCAAAAGCACGGGACATATCTTTCACATTATCCTCTTTCAGCAGTTCGCCGATCAGATTCATCGTGATATAACTTTTCGGGTTGTCTGCTATATATTGGGTATTGAGATCGTTCTGACGAGCGTATATCTGGGTGGCACGCTGTTGCAATTGGCCAATGAAAGCCGGATCATTCTTTTGCGTATCCGTCGCCGCTCCATACTCCTTGTCCAACGCTGCCATCTGCTCCTCGATCTCTTTGTTTGCCGCCCTGTATTTTGCGAACTCCTCATTCAAAGCCGTGCCGCTGATCTTGGCCTGTTCCAAATTATCACCTTCTACAGTAATAACGCCTTTGGACAAGTAAATCATATTGACCCCATCGGGTTTTGCCAATTCATGCAGTGATTTGCCCTCTTTGGTCAAGATCAGGTATGCCTGTCCTGGTTCCTGTACACGTCCCTGGAATTTGAACTCTCCATTGACCACATGGGCCGAATCGATTCTCCGTTGACCTTGATCCGCATATTGCATAAAGATTTTGGCCGGAGCCTGCAAATCGCCTATTTTTCCCTTCACCGTAAAATCTTCCTGTGCCCAAAGCAAAGCAGGAAGTGCCATCGCACCCATTAAAATTGTTTTTTTCATGCTATCGTTTAACTGTTTAACTGTTTAATCGTTTAATTGTTTAAGTAGGATGTCTGCTGGATTCTTTTTAACCCTTTAATCCTCCTAACCGATTAACCTTTTAATTTACTTTTCAAATTTTGATTATTATTCAATTGATATTTGTACAGACCGTTTAATTGATTTATAATCCTATCTATGTCTAATCTTAGTTCAGTATATATATCTTTCTCAAGAAAATTTAGCCTTAGGGCTACGTTCAAATGATTGATCGTTTCCAAAGCAGAGGAATAAGCCATATTCGTAAAATGAGCCTGATCTACATTAGAAGACCTTCCTGATCCTTCTGCCAAATTGGCTCCTATACTCTCCGTCGATCTTTTTAACTGTCTACATAGGTCAAACTGCTCTTCTTTCGGAAATTTGGTCAACGTAGCTCTGATTCTTACACTATAATCCAAAGAGTCTTGATATACTTGCAACTTTTCAAAAGAATAAATATGATAACTCATGCTTTGATGTTTAAGGTTTAACCTCTTAAATGTATGAAGTTGATGGCTTTAGACTCTCTTAATCTCTTAAACGATTAAGCCTCCTCACCTTTCAAGGTTTAAATGTTTAATCGCTTAACTGCTTAATTGTCTAAGTAAGATCTCTGTTGGATTCTTCCTAACACTTTAATCATTAAACGATTAAGCTTCCTAATCCTTTAACCCAACACTTACCACCTTCCGCTAGCGCCACCACCACCAAAACCGCCTCCGCCGAAGCCTCCAAATCCACCGCCTCCGCCGAAGCCACCTCCGCTACCAAATCCTCCCCCACCGAAACTACCACCGCCGGATCTTCCCGAACGACCTCCGTGACCACTATTCCCCATGCCGTTCAGCAACATCCACCAAAACAGATCCGAAGAACCTTTGCCGTTCATGACCTTGCCTCCTCTATTCTTACCTCCCCCGCCTTTGGAGATAATGGAAATTAGGATAAAAATCACGATCAACACCAACAGTCCACTCATTTTGCCTCCTTCTCCCTCTGCCCTGTCTTTGGGGTCGGCTTTGTATTCGCCTCGCGTATACTTCATCAGCGAGTTGGTCGCCGCATCCAAGCCTCCATAGTAATCCTGTCGTCGAAAAGCCGGCTTGATGTCATTCTCGATGATTCGATAAGCAATGGCGTCAGGCACAGCTCCCTCCACACCGTATCCCGTCTGTATGGTCACCGCCCGATCGCCTATAGCAGCCAACAGCATAATACCATTATTGTATTTGGCCTGTCCTACGCCCCATTTTTGAGCCAGACGTACCGCATAGTCCGCGATATCGTATCCCCCTGTGGTCTTGATCAATACAACAGCTATCTGTGTCGATGTACTATCATCGAAGCCTCGCAACTTTCGTTCCAAAGCTTGGATATCTGCCGGAGACAATGTCCCCGTATAGTCGTTTACCAAACTATTCGGTGCAGCCGGTAACTCTTGAGCCTTCGCCCCGGATAGCGCAACGACCCATACAATTCCAAAGATCAAGAGACACCGACATGTAGAAAACAGTCTCTCGATAGCGGTCCCCTGCTTTGCCTTATATTTAATGTTTTCCAAAGTAAATGTCGTTTGGTAATTCATTGATATCATCCTCCTGTCTGGGAAAATAATGCTGTAATTGTTTTCCGGCGTTCTGGATACCTGCAACCAATCCACCCGCAAAATCCCCTTGCCTAAAGAAGGTTAACATCTCGTTTTTCGTACATTCCCAAAAATCACCTTCCACCTTTTCGTCTATCCCCACATCCCCAATGATCGCAAAACGATGGTCGGCAATAGCAAGATAGATCAAAACACCATTGCGCTGTAAGGTATTGTGCATTTCTAGTTCCTCGAAATAATGGGTTGCCTTTTGCATGATATCCTCTTGCATCACCGTATTTTCGACGACCACACGTATCTCTCCCGAAGTCATACCCTCAGCCTGGCTGATGGCATGGACAACTTTCTCCTGGTCTTCCGAATTCAATAAAGCCATGTTTGTTTTTTAAAATTAACGTAGTCCCACACCCAATTATTTGTAATTAATTAATACGAGCAGTGCCGTTGTAGATTACTGAGGGTGTCTAAAAAGCCAATCATACCGTCATTTCGAGGAGGTACGACGAGAAATCTATGGTTAAGCAGTTTTTCAACTTGTTGAAAATTAGTTAATTCTAATTCATCCATAGATTTCTCCCTCTGGTCGAAATGACGATTGAATGGATTGCCAGACCTTTTTAGACACCCTCATGCAAGCGTGCTACCTGTATGTCTTACTCATGTGCATACCAAGTTACCTGCCGGACAGATAGACGTGCGCCAGCAACTAGTTTAAACTACCCTGTTAAAACGATACCGTTGGCGCTTTATCAGCACCTTCCTGTGCCTGGAAAGTTCCTTTGGCCTTGAAGCCGAACAAGCTTGCCATGATGTTGTTTGGAAAGCTCCTTACTGTCGTATTATAGTCCTGCACAGCTTCGTTAAAAGCTCTACGTTCGACCGATATACGGTTTTCAGTACCTTCCAGCTGGGCTTGAAGCTCTTGGAAATTCGAATTGGCTTTCAGATCAGGATAGGCTTCCACACTGACCAACAGACGGCCGATAGATTGCGATAGCGCATCCTGCGTCTTTTGGTATTCAGCAATAGCCTCTTCCGACAGGTTGGAAGGATCTACGGTCACCGAAGTGGCCTTAGCACGTGCTTCTACCACAGCAGTCAATGTACCTTGTTCATGTTGGGCAGCACCTTTTACCGTAGCGACCAGATTCGGGATCAAATCGGCGCGGCGCTGATAGGCATTTTCGACCTGTGCCCATTTTGCTTTTACATTTTCATCCTTCGAAACCATGGTATTGTAACCACAAGAACTAAAAGAAAGGGCCGTAAACAGACCCACTAAAGCGATTAATACTCTTTTCATGTGTATTTATTTATTCTATCTGATTTTTTAAAATTACGAATAAGTTTTTAAAATCTTAGCATATTGATTCAAAGCAATAGGATGCTCGGAGTCAAATCTTCATGTTCTGATCTGAAATGATATGTAAAGGGGACATTTATTTTAGACATTCTTTTTGTCGCTCAAGCCGCGACGGGCTCCTCCTTTTTATTCGTGTGTGTTTATTTTTTATGGCACTCATGCTACTTCGTGGTTTCCGCAAAAAAGGAGGCAAAAAACTCGTCGCTTGAACCTTTTGGCCGTAGGGATTGTGCATCTCACTGCATTTGCCAAAAGCTTCACATGCGACATCTTTAGCGAATGTAGGGATAGTGCTTTTATTCTTTATCTATACATACAATGCAATGACGCACAAGCTATGATGGAAAGTAATAGCGCAAAGAACGGCCTTTCATCATATCGAGATCAAGGCCACGGAGCTACGGTCTTGCTGGCGCACTCCTAGCACAATGCAAGCCTTTTCAGTCCTAGGGCAGGGACTAGGGGTTGGAGACATTAAAAGGCGCTTCCGTAGTGGAGCGTGCCGTATCGATGAGAGGATGAACAGCCTTGATTCTTTGTTCCTTTCTCATCCAAGGAGAAAGGAAAGCCCGTGCGGCTTGAGCACAAAGAAAAACCTGTCTAAAATAACCCTCCATTTATACTATCAACAAAAAAATAAAACCCGATGACTCTGCGTAAGTTTCGAAACGGAGGTGTCTAAAAAGTCGTCATGTTGAGCGAAGTCGAACACATCTCATTTTAGTAAGGCATTCACTATGAACGAGATCGTTATTCATACTATGTCTGTTTTTAATGGCATTCATGATTGCTCCGCAATTCGGCATTCTGAGGATGACGAACTGGAATTTAGGACTTTTTAGACACCCTCATTAAAAGCATAAGCAACAAAGTTAAACTTCGGATGTCTGTACTAAATCCTTATTTTTGTAAAACTTTTGGGATAAATACCCAATCCAGATCTATGCAAAAAGAAATCGAACTACCCATCCCACCCGACTTCATTCATGATGAGGGCTATATCAAACAACAGGGTGCACAAAAACTACGCATCCCCATAAAGCGTATCCATGGATTCCGTGTGCACAAGCGCTCGATCGATGCCCGTGGACGTCAGGTACTCTACCGTATCAAGGTTATCTTCTTTATCGATGAAGCGCCAATCCTTCCCACGGTTATCTCCGAACTGAAAGACGTTCGGGATGCCCCGCCGGTCATCATTATCGGTGCCGGACCTGCCGGGCTTTTTGCAGCTTACCGTTGCCTGGAGCTGGGACTCAAACCTATTGTCTTCGAAAGAGGAAAGGAAGTGCGGGAGCGTAGAAGGGATCTGGCACGCATCAACAAGGAAGGTGTCGTAAACCCCGAATCCAATTATTGTTTTGGGGAAGGGGGAGCCGGCACATATTCGGATGGCAAGCTGTACACCCGTTCCAACAAACGAGGAGATGTGCATAAGGTATTGTCGATCTTTGTCGAACACGGTGCAGACGAAGATATTCTTATCGATGCCCGGCCTCATATAGGGACAAACAAACTACCACATATCATTGAAAGTATGCGCCACCGTATTTTGGAAAAAGGTGGAGAAATACTTTTTGACACCAAGGTGGTGGATATTTTGGCCGAATTTGGACAGGTAACCGGTGTACAGACCGCCGATGGAACTGTCTTTCGCGCACAGCACGTCTTAGTAGCGACGGGTCATTCTGCCCGGGATATTTTTGAACTGTTCCGGCGCAAAAACTGGCTTCTGGAAGCCAAGCCTTTTGCCCTGGGTGTACGTATAGAACATCCTCAGGAGATCATCGACCGTGCACAGTATCATTGCGATCTTCGCCATGACAATCTGCCCCCTGCCTATTATAGCTTGGTGGAGCAGGTACAGGGGCGCGGCGTATTCTCCTTCTGTATGTGTCCGGGTGGAATTATCGCCCCTTGTGCGACCGATGCCGATGAGATCGTCGTCAACGGATGGTCTCCTTCCAAACGCAACAATCCCCACGCCAATTCGGGAACCGTCATCCAGATCAATCTTGACGACGTCCCACAGGTTGAGACAAACCCTTTCGCCTTGCTGGACTTCCAACGGCAAATAGAACAACGGGCTTTTGAACAAGGTGGAGGAAACCTCGTTGCTCCGGCACAACGGATGGTCGATTTTGTTGAAAACAGGGTTTCACATGACCTGCCGGTCAATTCGTACAAACCGGGTACCCGGTCGGTAAATCTCAACGAGGTGCTGCCACAATTTGTACACGAAGCCTTACGGGAAGCGTTACCTGTTTTCGGGAAAAAGATGCATGGATATTATACCAATGAAGCTATTTTGGTAGGGGTAGAATCCCGGACTTCTTCTCCCATACGTATCCCACGTGACAAGGAAACCTTGCAACATCCTCAGATTGCAGGACTATATCCTTGTGCCGAAGGAGCGGGGTATGCAGGCGGAATTGTCTCTGCTGCCATTGATGGAATGAATTGTGTGGAGGCTATTAGCCGTAGGCTATAAGCTATAGGCTTTGGGGAGGTTGTGCCTATAGCCTACAGCATAAAGCTTATAAAAAAATATATAATTCCTCTTGACAGGAATGGTATTAACTTCTATATTTGTGCCACAAAACAAGCGAAAGTAGCTCAGTTGGTAGAGCACAACCTTGCCAAGGTTGGGGTCGCGAGTTCGAATCTCGTCTTTCGCTCCACAAGAGAAGCCGCCTCATAACAGCATGAGGCGGCTTTTTGTTGTTATGCCAAGTGTGGTTAATACATGAATTTAAGGGGTTAAAT
>NZ_JAAJTJ010000042.1 GCF_011030405.1 Parapedobacter sp. SGR-10 | reverse complement strand
GATCACGCCCTGTCTTTGCGGAGTCAAACCCCAAGCTTCTGCATTTTCTGTATGTTCCTGAATAGAAACTACATTCCATTTCCGCTCATCGATTACATCTTTAATTGAATACCCTGTCGTGCTTACCCATCCAGGAGCACCAGGTACTGCCCGATAGCAGGTGTATCCGATATCAGACTCATAATCGGAGACGTGCTCTTTTATTAAGCTACCCGACCGATACATAAGGACCATATTCACATTTTTGACCCCCGCACCGCGAAGCAAGCCTGGAAGCCACCGAACTGCATCATACGTAAAGCTATTACCTACAAAGAGAATATTCAGAATAGGTAACACGACGACATCACACAAAGCTTTCAGGTCACTTTGTTTTGTTGTGCATGTTATGATAGCTGCACCTTCTTTAACAGCTTCCATCAAACCAGTGGCAGAATTTATCTGTACAATACTTTCATCACTGCTGCTCCAGACCATGGTTTTATCGGAGGTCTCTTTCGGGCTGACCATGGCGACTAATGTTGCAGTACTGCCTATGGACAACGTCAATCTGTTATGATCGAATGTGATATTTGTAACAGGCACATTTATATAATCCTTCGCTTTACTGCAGCTGCACAGAGAGATAAAGAAGATAATGAATAGCATTTTTCTTACTATTTCCATAGTCACATAGTTTACCAAAAAATATAAGTCATTAAATCGGAAACCTTGTCGGCCCACGTCAACGCCCGATCGTCCTATTTGTCGTGTCGATATCAAAATTGTTTCAGTAAACTCCATTGCGGCACTTTCTCCCACTTACTCCCGACCCAATAACAATCGTATATATTATTTTTCATTCGTCTAAAAGATCTATTCAACTCCAGTTCTTTATGTACCTCTATTGTTTCAAATTCCTACATTACCCATATGGTTCGCCATCAATTTTATTGTTCGTACGTGTGTCTTTCATAAATAAAAACATCAATAACGATATCAGGATACCTAAAGTAATATACCAGTAAAACCACTCTTCGTGTCCAATATTTTTGAGCCACAATGCCACATATTCTGCCGAACCTCCAAACAGGGCAACCGTTAGTGCGTGGGGTAGTCCTGCACCAATCACCCGGATCTCCGCCGGAAATATTTCAGCCTTCACAACCACGCTGATACTCGAGTACAGACTAAGGATCAACAGATAAACCACCAACAGTCCGAAAATTTCCAAATTCGAACTCGCGGTGCTCAACGCCTTCATTATCGGAACAGTGGTTAGAGCTCCCAGCACACCAAAAGTAACCAGTAGCGGCCGACGCCCAATACGATCCGATAAGATCCCAAAGAGCGGCTGTGCAAGCGCAAAAACCAAGAGTCCCAAAAACGTAATCAGCGTCGCGTCTTCCATAGAAATCCCTCCCGTATTGACCAAGTATTTTTGCATGTAGACGATAGCTGTATAAAATGCCAATGTCCCTCCCAAGGTCAAGCCAACCACCATTAACATTGCTTTGGGGTGCCATATAAGTTGCTTCCACACTCCTGGGGAAGACGATGTTTTTTTTGCTCTGGATGCCTGATAAGCCTTCGTCTCCTGTAAATGCCGTTGCAAATAGATCATTCCTAAAGTTAATACAGCACCAATAGCAAAGGGGATACGCCATCCCCACTCGTGGAGCTGCGCATCGGTTAATAAAAACTTCTGCAACAGAATAAGAAGACCCAGTGCCAATATCTGTCCGCCCACAAGTGTAAGGTATTGAAAACTTGCATAGAACCCTCTACGTCCGGGGGGGTGACAGCTCGGTCAGATAGGCCGTAGTAATACCCGTTCCGCCCCCAATACTCAAGCCCTGAATAAGGCGCGCAAAGAGTAATAAAATAGGCGCATATATTCCGATGGATTCGTACGTCGGTGTTACGGCGATCAGCAACGAACCGAAAGACATCAGTAAAACGGATAGCAGCATCGACTTTCTCCGACCAAAACGATCTGCAAAAGATCCCAAAACCATTCCCCCTATCGGGCGCATGAAGAAACCCAACGCAAAAATACCAGCAGTCTGCAAAAGCTGAACGGTCTGGCTTCCATGTGGAAAGAATGATGCCGAAAAATAGATAGCAAATGCGGCGTAGATATACCAATCGTACCAGACGAGTAAATTGGCTAAAGAACCGCCTAAAATTGCTTTGCTCGTCAAATAGGAAGGTTTATCTAATGTATTGTTATACATCATAGTATCGTTCTCATTAATTATAGCTATACTTTCAAAAAGATATTTTTCTTATAAAAGAAGTATACCAAAAGCCATTTCGCAGTAAGCATACATAAGGCCCAAAACAATGGCTTAAACGACCCTAAATAATCAATAAATCCATGAACAAATACATTCACAACCGATCCAAAATCAAACAGCCCCGAAGCTAAGTAAATAGTAATCGAGTTTAGTCCTACGACAATAAAAGGAAATGCCCATTTCTGGTATCCTTTCACATCTATTATCCAATAAAAAAGTCCCAACAGAACCGAACTGACACCAATGGTCAGCATTGCAAACGAACTTGACCACAACTTGAAAATAATCGGGAAGGATATACTCCATATTAACGCTATTATTATGCAAACAAGCCCCGATGTCAGTAAACCAATAACTTTCGTGTTTTCAGTTTTGGGTAGCCTTAACCATTGCCCCGCGACCACCCCTGCCAAACAAACGGCTATTGAGGATAACTGCTGTAGAATACCATCTTCATCATAAAAATCATTATACATTCTGCCCGGAAGCAATAGCTGATCAATATAAGCATGAAGGTTTCCTTCGGGGGTAAGTACACCTGCTCCATATCCTGGAACCGGCACCAAGATCATGAGTAACCAGTAAACAACCAGCAATAATACTGCTGTAATCGCTTGCCCCCGCACTTGGCTATTCATCACAATGATAGCCGTAAAAAAATAAGCTATCGAAATTCGCTGTAAAACTCCTGTCCATTTTAAGTCGGAAAAATCAAACGCAAGCCAGCCGTTCATCACCAACCCCAACGAAAAAAGTATAACAGTCCTTCTCACGATAGCAACGTAAAGACGCTTCCGATCTCCTCCTCGTTCCAAACGATTACTAATCGAAAATGGCATGCTGACTCCTACGATAAAGATAAATAAAGGAAATATGAGATCCCAAAGATGAAACCCTTGCCATTCGGTATGACGGACTTGGTTAGCCAAAGCCACAGATATAGGTGTATCCCACAGGTTAGGCAATGCTCTTAAGACAGCCCCAACTCCTACCAATAGAAGCATGTCAAAGCCTCTTAGTGCATCGAGTGATTTCAGTCGTCCGTTTTTTGTCCCTGACATTGTTTTATTATTATACATACTGTTTAAGCTAATTTGTATGTCCGTATCAGTCGTAATATACTATTGCATTTGGCTATACGACCTTTAGTATTTCAGTTAGTTTTGTTCATAGATTTTAGATAGTAAAGTAAGTACCTCTGCCTCGATTTTCGTTGCTGCAGTCTTTTCCACTCTACTACCAAGAGCTTTCCACGTTTCATATCCTTTTAATTCATGTTGCCCCTCCGTGGGCAGATAACCGAACGACCCATTGGCCAACCCTAAGGTGAAGGTAGATGGAAACGGACTCTTTTCTTTAATAGATAACCCAGTTTCGACAAACACTTCAAAAGGAATAGCTGCTATTGCTACATCTCCGATACGAAATACAGACAACGGAATATCCACTTGATCAGGCCAAAAATCATCCATTCGTTTTAAATGTCGAGCATAAGGTACTTCAAGAACAAAATTCAAAAAAGGCAGTCCCTGTCTATGCCGATCCAGCAAAAACGCGCCATATTCCAGCTCTTCAGGGGTACCCTTACGCACATTAACTTTTATGCTAGACTGGGCCGCGCCCAGCCTGACCCACGACTTATGCTGGACTGCTCCGTATGTGCGGTACACCGCTTTGGCAAGGTCAATCCCCACCTGCTCCGGCCGCTCAAATGCCGACCCTTGTAGTGATTTTCTGCGGTCTGACGAGCCCTGATCACCTCCTGTCCCATGGGACATGATGCCCACAAAAGGTATTCGTTGATTTTCTGCCTTTAAAAGAGCCCTTATTTGGACAGCAAAGGCACCATAAAAATCTGCCGAGAGATATGGCCTTGGCAAATCTGCCGAATAATGGGAGGAATAATTGGCAAACAATGCTATCGGGGTACCATCTGTAGACCGTACGGATATAAACGAAACCTCAGGGTCGGTTGGACCTAAGGGCTCAAGGATATCAGCATGCTCTAAAGGAGGACTCGATTTTACGCCCTCTGTCTCTCCCCAAGGCGTCTTCCATGCTTTTTTCTTCATCTTAAAACGGCGGTTATGGGCATGTTCTGGCACATCTACTTGTCCCCAACCAATCTGTGCGGGCTTAAGATTGGCAACTGCCGTCTCAGCCCCTGCTACAGATTGCTCGATGACCAAGTTCTGATATGAATCCGGCATCCAACCCTCCATAGGACCGACATGGTATGGACCTACCTTTCTCATATTGAGACCGGAATGCGTATGTGTCATTGTTTTTTCGATATATATATGCTTGCCTGCTAAAACTGCATCTTTGGCTACTGGATAATGCAAAACCTCAGGCAAGGCAATAATCACGGCATTTATTTTTGGATCTTCAACCACATAACGATAATCGCTACATCCCTTCGCTGATGGATATATTTGTAAGCTGTCTTTTAGTCTTCGCTCTACGCTATCACATACGGCCACCACATTTATCTCCTTAATGTCCTTTATTAACTCCAATATACCTCTACCCCGCAGCCCCATTCCAATTATTCCGACATTCAGCAGCCTATCCCTTGGCATCGAATCAATGCCGAAGGCAGGTGTACGAAGAAAAGGAACCAAGACTCCTAGTTTTAAAATATCTCTTCTATTCATCAATTATAAAATAACGACTCATCCTATCAGATGAGAAATCTTTGGTAAAAGCGTCTCCCTTTAGTCCCAATCAATTTTTAAATATTCTTGAATAGGAGGAAACGGTTCATCTGCATCGTATAGTCTATTCAATCTTTGTAACTTGCGTTGTACCGCGAACCAATTGTGCAGTTCCTTATCAAAATGACCCAATGCAATGCCTAATCTAAAATCTGTAAACTCATTCTTCCATGCTTTTTCAAACATCACTTTATTTTCTACGACCATATTATGCATATCTACAGCAAAGGACGAGAAAAAATGATGAGCTTCTGCCATATATGCTCCAAACTTTCTCTTATCTCTGCTATCTTTATGAGTATTATAAATATCAGCTATGCGACCGGCATATAATTGCTTAGTCAACAAGTAGTCTAACAATTTGGAACCTACTAACATGGCATACATTGAAGTGGTGTCTAATCCGCTTTTCATAGCCTCCATCAAAAGAATTTGAGCTTTTTCAGTTAATAACTTGGAACGACGTAATTCATTCTTCTTTTCCGAATATATTTTTAATGCTTCTTCCGAAAATGGATTTGCCCAAATTTGTTCAGAAGTTTTTCCAAACACGTCTCGACTAATATGCGCAGCCTCAGCCAAACATTGATGCGAAGTAGTTAATAATAAAGCGATACTATCTGGATATTGAGCATTACAATAAGCTGTAAAAAACTCCTCATTATCCATACGTTCTTTTTGCCAGGATACCGCAGCTCCATGTGCCATATCTGGTCGAGTCAACCTCATTAAAGCGTTCCAACTGTCAGTCCATCCCGACATAATGAAGCCCTTGGATCCAAACTTTTGTGCTGCCTCCAACCAGACATAGCTATTTTCAAAAGAGGAAACTACATCTGGTAAAAGCCACCAATAATTTAAAGAACCCGACTGAACAAAAACAGGCAGATCACGCTCTGTAAAAGGTGCTACATAATCACCATAGCCAGTCGGAGGTGTGCTGTATTTCCAAGACACCACTATAGGACTTCCTTCAATCTTAGATATACCATCAGGAAATAATCTCAGACGATCAGAATAAAACATCGCTTTTTTCCCTTTTTCCTCTACCGCCTTTACTGTACGGTTTAGCATTTTCAGAAACAGCTCATCAGGTGTCATGCCCATTCTCTCCGCTTCATACTTCATCAAATAAGTCTCATCAAAACCAATATGAAAGAAAGGACTACTAAACATTCCTGTAAACTGGTCAATCCAATTTAGTACAATGCCCTCTACATCAGGATGATCGACCTTAAACTCTTGCCCATAAGGGGTAGCAGCCAAATCAGTATAGTGCTCATGTTTGAATACATCATGTAAATGTCCATAAAGATTCAAATTTGGTATAACATCAATAAAGCGCTCTCGAGCATATTCAATCACTTCTTTGACCTGTTCTTTCGTAAAACGCGCTGCTGGCATTAGGAGGGGGTATCCTTCAAGTTCTATATTCGCTTCTGAATAAAAGTAATATTGATTGATTTTCCATAAAGATAAGAAATCTATCTGCTTTTTAATCTCATCCATAGTGGGGAATTGCATATGCGTCATATCCATCATAAAGCCTCTATAAGCCATTACCGGCCAATCCTCAAGGGTCAGCTCCGGTACAAATACACCTTTATCATCCTGAGTTATCATTTGTCGCAAAGTTTGCACGCCATAGAATAATCCAGCCGAAGAAGGAGAAGTGATTTCTATTTGATCACCTTTGATTGTCATTGCATAATACTCCCGTGAACTACGCCCCACTACTTCATCAACAGTAGGTAAGGGGTTTGGCTCACCCGTTCTTTTCAGCACGATTCGTGCAATCGTCCCCCCTTTAGCTGGTGAATCTACAAGCTTTTCTTGAAGTAAACTCTCCAAATTATTCTTTACAAAAACATCCTCTTCTACCAATTCTTGTACAAACCTAATATCATTACTTAAGTACACTTTTCCTTTTCCATATTGAATAGACTGAGGGGCGGGGAGCAGAGATACTTGTGCAGATACACTGAACGTAAGATTAAGTAAGCCAACAAACAACGTAATAAACAAATTACTAATACGCATCAACATTATTTTAAAATTTATAAATCAAAATGTAAATCTGTAAAATCCAAAAATCGCTGCCAATCGTAGTTCGTCACTGCATGCTTTCCGGTCCGTATATGATACCCAACATTATGCATAACAGGCCTATTAATTTCTGGCATAGTTTCAGTAGGCAAACCTCTAAGTCCATATAATTCATACACTTTTCTAGCATAATATGCCCCGAGATACTCACCTTTGGGGTCTGCCCATCTATCCTCCTCTGCACTGGCCACGTATAGAGCTCTAGGAGCTATGAGCGCTGTCAAAAAGTGCTGATCAAAAGGCAAACTACTCTCTTGATTAGCATACTTTTCAAAATTTAGACAAAACCAGTGAGGAAAGCTTGTTGTAATCTTCGCAATAGTCTCTCCATAGTTACGGCGAGAAAGAGCAGCACCACCACATCCTGAGTTGTTAGAAATAACAACTTTAAACCGTGTATCCTGTGCACCTGCCCAAAGGGTTGCCTTTCCTTGTCTAGAGTGTCCCATGACTGCCACACGTTCAG
>NZ_JAAJTJ010000041.1 GCF_011030405.1 Parapedobacter sp. SGR-10 | reverse complement strand
TAAAGTTTATTAAAAGAATGAAACAGGTATTTATCAACCTAGCGGTAAAGGATGTCAACAAATCGATGGATTTTTATACCCGGTTGGGGTTTACGAACAATCCACAGTTTTCAGATGAGCAAGCCAAATGTATGGTATGAAGTGAGCATATTTTCGTGATGATCATGACGCATGAAAAATTTAAAACATTTACCCGAAAGCCGATTGCAGATACTAGAAATTATATTGCGGGTTTGTTTGCACTTGCAGTAGATGGCGTAGAGCAATTGAACGAAATCGTTGAGAATGGGCTGAAAGTAGGAGGCAAAGAACCTATGCCAATGGTAGACTATGGCTTTATGCAGTCACGGTATGTAGAGGATTATGACGGACATACTTGGGAAATTTTCTATATGGATATGAGTAAGCTACCTGCTGAAGAGTAATAAGTAAAGGTAAGATTTCCAGGCTTTCGAAGCTTTATAAAAGCTTCGAAAGTCTTTAATAAAACTTATCCTGCGATATCAAATTTTATCCAACCACTCCCTTCGTGTCCGAAGTAAAAATACTTTGGTTGGAGAATTTCGGCCAATATCTCTGTTTCAACAAGGTAATCGTATAGATCGCCATCGAAATAAGTCTTTTCAATCACGAAAATAGCATTGTTTTGGTACGCAGACGAAGCTAGAAGCCAAGGTTGTTGAAGCAATTCGAACAGTTGGCTGTACAGGCTTTCATCCTGTTGCAGGACAATGACGATATGTGGCCCTTCGTTGACATCAGCTGTGAGTTTTCCGCCTGCGAGTGTCACCTTTTCGTGTAGGCTTTCCGAAGAAAGTGGGATAAAATCATCTTTTTGACTCAAAATAACTACCGAGGGAAAACTTTCGGCAGGGAGATATTTCAACTTATGGGTCATGATGTTGACCTCTTCTTCCAAAATCGCTGCTTTTTCTCTGTTCTCAGCCTGTAAATGCTTCAAAAGTTCTTCGTAATACCTCATATTGCAAAGGTAATCAGCCTATAGCTATTTACCTAATTCTGTGTTTAGTGAAATTTCTTACGAAGGACAGCATACAGTTTTTCGACGGTCTGCGGTTTGTCCGCCCATCCGTTTTTCAAGGCGTAGTTGGACTGCAGGAAAGCATCGGCTTCAGCAAAATTGTCAAACCTGTTTAACAACTCGATGGCCTCACTATAAGCTAGGCTATAACCGTTGAATAAGTCTTTGATAAATAGCAGTTTGTCATTGAGGCTAATGGCTGTTTTGATGTCCAATACCTTGTCTGAAGAAGAGGTAGATGTCTGGAATTGTTGAGTGAAATTCTTACCTGCCATTTTTTGTTGCTGTATCAATTCGTTGATACTCAATGGCCGGCTTGGAGCTTCCTGTTCTGTCTGTTGCTCGATATGTGCAGCGACTTCCTCCAAAGTAACTTCTTGTTGCTCTTCCTCTTTAGGCTCATCCTCAATAGGAATTACTTTTTCTTCTTCTACAATAGTCGTACTTACGGGAGCTGTTTCTTGCGGAGCTTCGAAAGATATTTTGGCAAAATTATCGGTGTCAGGCTCTGCAATAGCTTCTTCGTTTTCTTCCTCTATCGTCGTATCTTCCTCCTGTTCAAAAGACAGTTCTTCTATTTCTTCTGAAATATCCTGCGGTTCCTCCACAATCTCCTCAAACGTCTTCTGTGTATCGATCTCTTTCTCTTGAAAATCCGTTTCGGGGGTAAAAGCTGTTTCTTCTACAGCTGCTGTGTTTTCTACAGGAGCAGGTTCTGCAGACACAGCCCTTACAGGGCTGTCATCATAGGAAAATTCCTCATCCTTGATATAGCGCAAAGCCTTGATGTGACTGGATAGGTAATCTATGCTGCCGGAAAGCAGCGTCAATTCGGCTTTGTCTATGTTTTCGATGGATTTTAGTTCCAGATATTTAGCATTGATATCTATCAACAGATGGTCTATTTTTTCAAAAAGTTGATCTTTCGATGTGGGCATACGACTTGGATTTAAACTTAAATGACATAGGTAGGTGTATACGTGTCTTGCTGCTAAACAGCCTCAAGGATACAGCCTCTTCTATACTCCAAAAATAAGATTTAATTTTGATAATTGTAAGTGCATGATAATGGATTTAAGCTTTTCTTAACAAAAAGATTCTTGGAGGAGCTAAAATGTCGCCATTGTGTCCGACAACAGGCGAATGACGGTAGTTTGTTCGCTTGACATTGATGCGGTGGTCGTGATGACCTGGAGAGATTCATTTAATGAAAGCTTAACATCCGGGAAATTTTAAAGAAATAAGAGCACACTATATTTGTAGTGTACTTTAAAAGATGACACTTCATCACGTTTAGGTTAAAAATTGGTTAGTTAGAAAAGCACTTTTGCCCATCAAAAGTGCTTTTTTGTATATGGATAAATAGGTTGGTATGATTTGTTTGTCCACTATTTTGACCAACAAGCCTATTTTCGTAAATTGCGTAAAATTAAAATCAGAGAAGAGATGTTCGATAAATTGTTTCAAGCACAACAAAAAGCGCAGGAGATCAAGTCTAGATTGGATAACATTTCAGTAGTTGGCGAAGCTGATGGTGGCAGGGTACGTGTCATCGCTTCCGCCAATAAGGAAATCAAGGAGGTGACGATCAATGAAGAATTGTACGAGGAGAACGATAAAGAGCAGTTGGAAGAGTTGCTGATTGTAGCGCTAAACAAAGCTTTGGTCCAAGCCGATCAAGTCAGCCAGGCAGAGATGCAGGCGGCCACGCAGGATATGTTCGGTGGATTGGGTAATTTGTTCAATAAATAACCAGTTGGTATCACATTTTAAAAATACTTTTAATTTTATGGCAGATCACATTTCGGTACGTTATTTAGGGCATGCGTGTTTTGAATTTGATTTTAACGGTACAAAAGTGCTTACCGATCCGTTTATTACGTATAATCCTTTGGCAAAGGACATCAACATAAGCAAGTTGAATCCGGATTATATTCTACTGAGCCATGCGCATCAGGATCATGTTGCTGATTTGGCTAATATTCAAAAGCAATCCAATGCTACTGTGCTAGCGATTGTGGAGACGGCTGATTGGGTTAGGAAACAAGGGATTCCGGATAAAAATGTCATTGAGTTTAATTTTGGTGGTACATTGAATCTACCCTTTGGTCGGGTCAAGATGGTGTATGCCCTCCATACGAATAGCACGCCGGATGGAGCTTATGGTGGAGTGCCATGTGGCTTTGTCTTTTTTATCGGTGAAAAGAAAATTTACTTCGCTGGAGATACGGCTTTGACGCTAGAGATGAAGTTGCTCGAAGATTTGAATTTGGATTGGGCCTTTTTGCCGATAGGAGGGCATTATACGATGGATATGTACGATGCGGTGAAAGCGGCGAAATTTATACATTGTGACAATATTATTGGTATGCACTATGATACTTTCTCGCCTGTCACCATTGATACGAATGAGGCTCGTCACGTGTTTGAAGAAGCAGGATTGAATCTGAATCTTTTGGCTTTGGGAGAGACGAAGGCGTTATAAAATAGTAGAGACGCAATGCATTGCGTCTCTACAGTCTGTTTTGTTTTATATAATAGATGATGCTAGTTTGTCTGAGATGTTCTTTCCATGTGGAATTTTACCAGGTCGTCTATAGGCGAACGTAAGATCTTGCCGACCTTCATGCCATATTGACTGGCTTTTTCTTCCAATACGTTACGGAAATTGTATCCTACCGATCCTATACAGTTGAATGTATAGCTTTGATAATTCGGATATTTGCTGACCAGGTTTGCAAAAAAAGCTTCAAATGCATCTTCTACAATTTTACGGGTATATTCGATATTGACATTATTGTCGTAAACGAATTTGCTGAAGCTTGCGCAGAACCTGTTGGCGAGAGGTTTAGTGTAGACATTGTCCATGATTTCGTCTGGAGTGAGCTTATAGGTGTCGAAAAAAGCCTTTGCGACGTCTTTTGGCATCAATCCACGGATAAAGTCGGTCAATAACTTTTTGCCGATGTAGCTACCGCTACCTTCGTCTCCAAGTATATAAGCAGCTGAATCGATATGGTATGTGATCTTTTCGCCATCGTAAATGCAGGAATTGGTTCCTGTACCTAATATAGCGGCGAATCCCGGTTGCGTACCCAGCAGTGCCCTTGCAGCCGCTAAAAGGTCGTGACCTACCTCGATCTTAGCATTGGGGAATAAGGCACGGAATGCATTTGCGACAATTTCAACCTTTTCCTCGTTGTGTACCCCCGCTCCGTAATAATTCACTTCGGTGATTTTGTCCAGAGGTAAATCTTGGGGTAATCCTTTTTTCAAAGAACCTACGATGTAGTCACTGTCGACAAAATAGGGGTTGTAACCTTCGGTGTTGAAATAGATCTTTTTTTGATTATCATCCAATAGGCACCAATTGGTTTTTGTTGAACCTCCATCTGCAATTATAATCATGGTTGTCTTTTTTTGTTTTTTGAAATATCAGTGTTTTAAGCTTTTCGAAGATACAGCATTATTTACGAAAATCAATGATTTACCTATATTTTATTTTAAAATAATTTTAAGAAGATGTTAAAATCGATGTTTTTGATGCTTTAAACGTGTTTTTTTTGAAAAGAAAAGATAGTGTAAAAAGTACAATTAGTTGTGCAATGTTTTGTCTTTTTTTTGTGTTTCATTAGCGCAATCCTACTTTATTATGCTATCGATTGCATAAATTTTTACTTTTTCTTTGAAAATTCAATTCTTATGTCTTTCTTTGTGCATTCTCAAATTTGTCCTTTCAAAAAGATACTTCTTCTTTTTGCATGTTGGAAAAGGTGGTGACGGAAAGAAATTAGATTTATTCAGGATAGATTTCATAAAAATACAATCCAAAAAACTCATAATAGTACAATATTTTTAAATTAATGGATATTACCGAATTGAATTCAAAACTCGTGTCCGAATTGCGCGAGATAGCGAAGGTGTTAGGAATTGGCGATGTCGAAAAGTTACGTAAGCAAGAATTGATAGATAAGATTGCTGAGGTGGCTACACAACCTGTGGAGGAGGAGCCCGAGCTTGTCGCAGAATCTGTAGAAGCAGACGCAGAGCGGCCTAGAAGAAGAACACGTACCGTAAAGTCGGCTCCTGTAGCTGTATCAAAGAGCAATAGGGATAGCAGTGCTACAGAACCTACGTTATTTACACCCGAAAGATCGGAGACGGATGGGCCTGCTGAAGCCGAAGAGGAAATCTCCGAAGGCAAAAGAATAGAAGCATCCACCGTAAATACGGATTTTGATAATGTTATTGTAAATGAAGGTGTATTGGAAATCATGCCAGATGGCTATGGTTTCTTACGGTCTTCAGATTATAATTATCTGACTTCTCCCGATGACATTTATGTGTCCCAGTCTCAAATCAAGCTGTTTGGCTTGAAGACAGGAGATAATGTGAGAGGATGTATCCGTCCTCCCAAAGAAGGTGAGAAATACTTTCCGTTGGTACGGATAGAGTCCATTAATGGACAAAATCCTGCCGAAATACGTGATCGTGTGCCGTTTGATTTCTTGACACCGTTATTTCCAGACGAAAAGTTGAATCTGGATTTGGGAGCCAACAATTACTCTACACGTATTATTGATTTATTTACACCTATAGGAAAAGGACAACGTGGCCTTATCGTTGCTCAGCCTAAAACAGGTAAGACAAACTTACTCAAAGAGGTGGCCAATGCTATTGCCAAAAACCATCCGGAGGTTTATTTGATCATCTTGTTGATCGACGAACGCCCAGAAGAGGTCACGGACATGGCGCGTAGTGTGCGTGCGGAAGTCATTTCGTCGACATTTGATGAGCCAGCAGATAGACACGTGAAGATCGCAAATATTGTTTTGGAAAAAGCAAAACGTATGGTCGAGTGTGGACACGATGTAGTCATTTTATTGGATTCGATCACACGTTTGGCCCGTGCTTACAACACCGTGGCTCCTGCTTCGGGCAAGATCTTGTCGGGAGGTGTGGATGCCAACGCGTTGCACAAGCCTAAACGCTTCTTTGGAGCGGCGCGAAACATCGAGAATGGTGGTTCATTGACCATATTGGCAACAGCGTTGACCGATACGGGTTCCAAAATGGACGATGTCATATTCGAAGAATTTAAAGGTACGGGTAATATGGAGCTTCAATTGGATCGTAAATTGGCCAATAAACGTCTATTCCCTGCTATTGACCTTACCGTTTCGAGTACACGTCGGGATGATCTACTGGTCGATAGGGATGTCCTGCAAAGACTTTGGGTATTGCGCAATCACTTGTCGGATATGAATTCTACGGAAGCGATGGAGTTTTTGTTGCAACAGCTTAGAGGCACACGTTCCAACGAAGAGTTTTTGATCTCGATGAATGGATAATTCATGAATAATTGATATTTTTAAGCCATCGTTAGATGGCTTTTTTTATTTGTATGAAGAAACATATTCCCAACACCATCACTTGTCTTAATCTGTTCTCTGGTTGTATCGGTGTGTTGTTGTTGCTGAAAGGAAATTATATGGGGGCATTTTATTGTGTGCTGGCATCGGGGATATTTGATTTCTTTGATGGGATGATTGCCCGGTTGTTGCATGTGAAGTCTTTGATCGGCAAGGAGTTGGATTCTCTGGCAGATGTAGTTAGTTTCGGTTTTTTGCCGGGCACAGTCATGTATATGTTGCTACAAGAGGTTACGGATCATGCCTACTTGCCGTATGCTGGTTTTATCATCACGGTATTTTCGGCGTTGAGACTGGCCAAGTTCAACATCGATGAACGACAAACGTCTGATTTTATTGGTGTGAATACGCCTATGAATACTTTTCTAGTCATCTCGTTGCCTTTTATAGGGGAACGATACCCGGCATATATTTTTAATATATATGTGCTTTTGGCGTTGACCCTTATTCTGAGTGTATTGCTGGTTTCCGAATGGAGGTTGTTCTCGATGAAACTGACTTCGTTGGCATGGAGTGAGAACAGGTTTAAGTACATCTTTGTGCTGATTTCGGTGCTGTTGGTGTTTGGGTTGAATATATTGGCCGTGCCGTTTGTTTTTTTACTTTACCTTTTGTTTTCCTGGTTGCATTTTTCGAAGAAAAGGGGTGGGTAAGCCGTTATTTTTCCCAAATCTTTCCCAATTTAATGAAGAGTTTTGTGACAAAGGAATGCAATAGGACTTGCTTTCAACAAATCGAAATAATGCTATCTTTGTGGCTGCGGTAGAGAGAGGGTGGGTAGTATGTTCAGGATGCCCTGAGAAACAAAATAAGGTATGAAATTATATACGAACTTTGCACTTATACTCATTTTAACATTATGTACTATAGGGGTTGCTTTTTCGCAAGAACGCGATGACAGAGCAACTATCCTCAATTTCAAAGGGATACAATACACATCCAAAGATTCGCTGTTCTATACCAATTTTAGGTTTAGAATGCAGAATAGATTAAAATTCAACAATGTCTTGGATGAAGTGGATAATGGGCAGTTTGAAGCCCGCATACGTAGGCTCCGTATGCGCATGGACGGGTATATCTATACACCGAGAATATCTTATTCAGTTCAGTTGGCCTTTACGCGTGGTGATCAGGATTTTGACGATACGGGAGTGCCCAATATTGTTCGGGATGCGGTCATATTCTACAATTTTTCGGACGATTTTTATATTTCATTTGGTCAAAATAAATTGCCGGGCAACCGGCAACGTGTCAATTCCTCCGGTGCGTTACAATTTGCCGAACGTTCCCTGGTCAATTCTTATTTTACCATAGACCGTGATTTTGGATTGTCCTTCAATCTGAGTAAGAAATTGGGGCATATGCCAATCAATGCCAAAGCGGCTATTTCGACCGGAGAGGGAAGACCTGTCAATACGACGGATGATGGGTTGGCCTATACAGGACGTTTGGAATTTCTGCCCTTGGGGGATTTTACAAATGACAACGATTATTCGGAAGGGGATTTGGAACGTGAAGAAAAACCAAGGCTTTCTATCGGAATAGGTTATAGCTACAACGACAGGACCGTCCGTGAGGGGGGGCAGATAGGTAAGTTTGTTCAAAATCCGTTTACCTTGACAACGACCTTTGCCGATGCTATCCTCAAATATCAAGGCTTTGCCTATCAAGCCGAATATATGCAGAGAGGGGTGGACGACCCTATGAATATGACAGATGAGGGTGAAGATTCCGAATTGACATACACCTATAAAGGGTGGGGGCTCAATCAACAGGTGTCGTATCTGTTGAATCATGGGTATGAAGTCGCAGGGCGATATACGTTTATAGAACCTCATCGGGATATTCGGGCATATGAATCCCAAATCGATGTGCTGGAACTGGGTTTAACAAAGTATCTAAAAGCCCATCGTCTCAAATTCCAATTGAACGCAAACTACATGGTCAAGGATGGCTACTTCAACAATAGCCATAAAAAGAATTCGTGGGGAGGTACGTTTCAGGTAGAACTGGGCATATAATGCGTGTCACTGACATTTATCACAGATACCCACAGCATTGATAGCGATGGAATGAAGCGCAAACCCGGAAGGAACACGGATGTTCGGCATAGTGATCTCATCCAGGCAAAAGACAGAGTTGCAGGACGAACAGATAAAATGTACGTGCTGATCGTGGTGGTGATGGGACGTGCATTCGGTGGAGCAAATGGCATAGGTGGCTGTACCATTCAGATCAAATACTTTATGGAGTATGCCTTTTTCTTCAAAACTGGCGAGGATACGGTACAGGGTTACGCGGTCAATATCGTTGCCCAGTATTTTTTCCAGATCGGGTTGCGATATAGCGGATTCTTTGTGGTCAATGATATCCAGCACACGAAGCCGGGGTTTCGTCACCCTGAGCTGATTAGCGCGTAAGAGTTGTTCAAAATATTGACGGTTTCCGTGCGATGATCCTATATGATGTGAAGCCTCCATAATAGGGTAAAGTTACGAAAAAAACTTTACCAAAGTCCCAAACTTTGGTAAAGTTACCCAAGCATTAATCACACTGATACTCGTAATTCATGGTTTCGATCGATGTGCCTCTTTGGGTGGTCAGGCTCGTGATCTTTCCGTCCTGATCTTCCGTATAGGTAATGGACACAGTTGCGTCAATCTTTGTAGATTTTACCGCATTCTTTGAGTTGTTTATCTTCATACCGTCATGCTCGAATAATTCATCGAAATAATTATAGTCTCCGGGCTGTTGGGGTTTATCGGTGTAGTATTCATAGGTGCGTCCTCCCGGTGCCGTTATCATGTTGCCGTTTTCCCATGTGTACGTATATGTAGCAGGCAGATCATCCGATGATTCGGTAACAGTTATTTTGATGAGCTGTGTGTTTTCGTTATACAAAAACACGGTATTGAA
>NZ_JAAJTJ010000040.1 GCF_011030405.1 Parapedobacter sp. SGR-10 | reverse complement strand
ATAGAACATTATTAAAAAAAGCAAATCATGAAAAAAGTAAGAGAAATTAAAAAAAGAGGAATAGCATCATGGATGGGAGCATTATTAGTCATGTTCCTGCTAAATATGCCCGGACAAGCGGCAGCTCAACAAGCCGTATTTGAGGATAATTTTGATGATGGCAAGAGCCTGGAGGCTTTGGGCTACCGGCCGGGAGCTGCACAAGGTATGTCGGAAAGACCCGTCATTTCCTCCGATAGAAGCGCAAGCGGAGAAAATAGTGTTTTCTTTGCTGTCAAACAGCTCAATCTTAGGAAGAAATTTGACAATGTCGGTGTGCCGAATGCAACGGTCGAATGGAAGGTAAACCTGCCCGAAATGGGCGGATCTTTTGGTATCTCCCTGTATAACGGACGGGATGCGGTGGTGAAGACCAACATGTTCAGTAAAAACCTGATTTACATGAACGATGCCAATGAGAAAAACACGCTTGCTCCCTACAAGGCCAATGAATGGATCACTGTCCGCATAGCGATCACGGGCAACAAATATAATGTGTACATGAACGATAAGCTCGTGGGGGAGAATATTCCCACGCTCGGCGGACAGACCAAGGTAAACACTATTTTCTATTCTGTCGGCAATAAGGCGGCATATATCGATGATGTCCGCGTCTTACGGAATTGAGTATCATCGTGCTATAAAAACTAACCAATAAATTAGAACAAAGTGTCATGAACAAAGATTATAAACCGCAAGGGGGAAGACAGGGGCTTTCGCCTGTGTTTTCAAGGTTATTCGGCGTGTTGGCTGTTATCTTTTTAATCCTCGGCTTAACGGCTTGTTCGAAGAATGATCCGGATGTCGGGGCTGAACCGATGGATCTGACGAAGATCGGTGTGGATCTGCAGGTGGGGATCATCACAGGGACGACTACTGCTATGGAATATAGTTTGAATTCTACTAATGGGGTAGACGGGACCTGGGAGGCGGCCAGTGACGGAAGTACGGAAGTTACATTCGGTGACGGCCGTGTGTATATCCGTGAAACAGCTAACCCGGCAAATGTACGATTGGTAATCAGCTTAGGCTCGGGCAATATGGACCTTGTGTACCTGAGCGATGTATCGGTTGATATCGCCGAAGGGATTATTAAAGGTACGACCACCGAGATGGAGTACAGTTTAAATTCTACCGATGGAACAGACGGCGACTGGCTCTTAGCCAGCGATGCCAATACGGCAGTTACCTTTGCGGCGGGTCGGGTCTATGTTCGCGCGGCGAGCGATCATACACACAAAAGGCCGGTGGCTATTATCGCAGCTCCGGCAGCTGCTCCGAGTTTGGTTGCTGACGACATATCAAATATCATCGTCGGCCTTGCGGCTGAACACGAGTACAGGGTCGATGGGGGAGACTGGACGGCAGGGCCAAATGGGCCCGATCTCACCGGCGATAAATTGGTAGAGGTCCGTATCAAAGCAACCGCTGTTACGCTAGCCAGCGAGGCGCAGACACTAACATTTACAACGGATCCCGTTGATATCGTTTTGTTTGAACATAATTTTGATGGTACAGAGACACTGACCGAGTTGGGATATGCTCCTACTACCACCAAAGCGGTGATTTCTACTAATCAATTTGTAAGTGGGACAAAAAGTATGGCTTTTACTGAGAATGGCAATACAGGCCGGTATCTTAATCCGGACGACACAGATGAAAAACGTGAAAATGTGACGGTCGAACTGATGCTGAAGCTTGATCCTAAGACTACTACTAACAGTTCCAACGTTAGTTTTGGCTTATATGATGGGACGAGTCCTGTTGCTAGAGTCCATCTTTTCAGTAGCACTTTTCAGGTTTATAATAGTGGGAGTACCCGTGTAGATTTCACTCCGCCTGTGCCCCTTGAACGGGATAAATGGTTCAAGATCCGTATTGAAATGGTCGGTGCTACCTTTAATGTGTATAGAGATGGCGTTTTGCTTGGAAGTAGTCTTGGTACAGAAGGGGGAAAAACGGAGGTGAACCGTTTCTACATTACCGCGGGAAATGTAGCGCACACACATTATTATTTCGATGACATCAAAGTTACGTACAAGCCACAGTAAACACCTTCTATAATTTGATGAGACAGGAAGTCGGGTTACGCCGACTTCCTATTCATCGTTTTTATTCACAAAATGGTATGAAAGCTGTATCCACATTAGCACTTGTTTTTTTTATTGGGGTAGGTATCTTATCGTGTTCAAAAAACGGAGAAGACTACGTGGAGAAAGAGGAGACCATAATCAAGGATCCGGACAAAAAGCCAGTTGAAGAAGACCCTCCTCCTCCAAACGAGCCGACGGGACGGTTAGTGACTTCGAAGGCAGAACTCAACACGGCCATAACGGAAGCGATCCCCGGTGATATTATCGTCATGCAAGAAGGAGTTTGGAGCGATCTGGATATTATATTTACAGGCAATGGGACGAAAGAAAAGCCCATCACGCTAAAAGCCCAGTCGCCGGGAGGAGTTGTTGTTTCGGGCCGATCTTCGCTACAAATGTCGGGGGAGTACCTGGTTGTTGATGGTCTGCATTTCAAGGATGGATACTCTTCGTTGCCCAGCTATTTTATCAAATTCAACTATAAAGCTATTCCTGCCCATCATAGTCGGCTTACGAATGTCGTCATTTCCGGATACAATAGGCCGAGAGAAGATGGAGCAGATGTGTGGATCAGTCTTTTTGGGACCAATAATACGGTAGACCATTGTTTCTTTCAGGGAAAGACAAGCAATAGTGTGCTTTTGATCGTTTGGCGTGCTACCGACGAAGCAAACTATCACCATATCCATCACAACTATTTTAAAGATATGCCGTCTATTGGTGCCGGTGGAGCAACAGCCATCCGTATAGGAGATGGAGTACAGGCCTTATCGGCATCACGCACGACGGTAGAAGCCAATATTTTCGAAAATATGCTCGGGATAGGCAAGATTATCAACATTAAATCTGGCGGAAATATCATCAAGAACAATACGTTCATTAATGCATCGGGAAGCATTTGTATCAGGCAAGGCAACGGTAACCTGATTGCGGAAAATTATATCCTACCGGCAGAAAATCCAAGTTATACCGGTGGGATCCTGGTGATCGGTGAGGATAATATCATTAGCGGCAATTATATCCAGGGGACAAGAGCCAAGGGAAAAGCTGCTATTACTTTATATCAGGGCGATGCTGATAATTACCCTGGAAAAGGAAGCTATTATCCCACCAAAAATATTTTGATTGCGAACAATACGCTTATTGATAATGATAAAAATATACTTATCGGCCAAAAAGGTCAGGTAGCTGGCATGCCCGATGTAGAGATGACTATACCCGTAGAAAACGTAACCTACAAAGAGAATGTCGTCATTGGAAATAGCAGCACGGTTCCTGTTATTCAAGTATTGAACGAGCCTATCGGGAATATCCACTACGAGGGCAATATATTCTTTAAGGGGAATTTAAACAGCCTGGGAGACATACCGGGGATCTCCATTGAGGATCCGCAGTTGTATAAGGGAGCAGATGGGATGTATTATTATCCGACAGGGAGTGCACTGGAAGGAAACATTATCCGAAGCCCCTTAAAGAGAACCGATGTAGGGCCGTCATGGATCAAGGACAGGTGGCTTGAGCTGGGAATTGAAGATACGCCGTACATCAAGCCATAAATTGGTTATTATCATGCTACGAGAACACAACTTTTAATTACAATTAACGTATATATTTTTATGATAAAATACAGAATCCATTACATTTTAATATTGCTTATCGTCTCTTCCGTCTGTTTCGGACAACAAAAACCAGCGGAAAAAGAGGTCGCTTCCAAAAATTGGAGAATAAGTTTTGCCGGCTCCTCCGTCACTTGGGGAGGAGGTTTTTTACAATCCGGCTTGGTGCGAGAGGCTATCTTGAATATACAAAGAAACAAATCCACTACCGTTGAAGCGGATAAGGTAAAAGCAGAAGGTGAGCATGTTTATTTAAACGGACCGAATGACGAAAAGTTTTTCGGTGGTAATGCCTTGAAAATTACCGGAGTAAATTCGAATATCAAATTTTCGATTACAGGAGACGAGATCACGCTTGTCCAGGGAATAGAACGAAGCAACACATCAGCTTCCCAGATCGAAGTATACATAGACGGCACTTTATACGATACCATCAATAACTGGAATACCAGTCCCATTGGTACCGAGAGTATGGCGTTTGAAGGGGATGGCAAAACTAAACAATTTGATCTGGGCAGAGCCTTTACATTCGGACACCAAATACGGTTAAACGACAAATTACTGGCCGGAGAGCATAATCAGGGAGGTTATGGTGGTGGTGCAATTCCGGGTGGCTTGGACTATATGGTGATTCGGAAATACGGCGAAGGCAAGAATGGCGATCCGGAAGTACATCATTGGATTTCTTTCCGTAAAGCACCGGCCAAGGGCGAGAAACTGACGGTCGATTTTTCGTATGGTGAAGAGATTAGCTACGAAAAAACCACGATAGGCAAATCTGATAAAGGCAAATTGGAAAGTCCATTTGGTGACGGAGATGTCGCCTTCGATATCACCAAACCATCACGGGTCTCCAGTGGATTGGACTTCAGGGAGACGGATGACCGCGCGATTAAAACTTACCGATTTGAAAATGTTAAGAAACGAGATGTTGAACTGCGGATAAAGGGTAATTATAAAGGCGCGAAAGGGCTCCCTTATTTTATCTTCAATTTCGCGACCAATAGGTTTTTCCATTTTCAAAATGCAGGTATAGGGGGATGGAAACTGACTTTTTTTAATAATCCAGACGAATTTCACCGCGGTTATAAAAAAATAGCCGAGTTTAACCCGGATATTGTATACATGGAAACGACGCCAAATGACGACTGGAGCGTGGGAGGGTACAAACTCTATACCGAGCATCCTGAGCTAACGTTACAGGAACTGCAATCTATCCGGACACTTCCGCCTAAATCTATCACCTATAACGAATCTTCAAATACGTATAATTTCCAAAAATGGGTCGGGAAAATTGAAAAGATAACAGCAAATAGTGTGACATTTTTGTCGGATAAGCTCCATCAGGCAGATACGCCACCCCAACAGGGAGATTATGTGTTTCTTGGTGGTTATTTTTCAAATAACAGAGAATACGTTGTGCGAAAAGTAGAGAAATACGATGCTGCCAATCATCAGTTGTTTTTCGACAGACCTATTACTCCAGATGAGTTGGTTTACCAAGATATAGCGATTCTTAAAGGGATGGAAATCCGGGTTCGGTCCTTTTCTGTCTTCGAGCAGGAATTCAGAAAATTTGTCGATCAGCTAAGAGCGCTCCGTCCAGAGGTGAAGATCGCTTCCATAGTCAACCCGCTCCCCATTGTTGGAGCAAGGGAGTTGTGGGGATATTGGGATTTCATGAATGATCTTTCCAAAGAAATTGATTTCGAAAACCTGAAAATACAGCCTTTTTATGATTATGAGTTTTCCCAAGCCCGAGATCGGGAGGTGGTTATAGACGCCCGCGCATTAAGAATAAATCCGCTGACTGGCTATACGGAAGGTATAATCGAGGGATTTGACCGTAGGAATATCCAAAACTGTGAAATCATTGTCGATGGAAAAAATGTGTACGGATCTGATGCTGTGATTCGCAATCCCTATTCCTACGGCGTGGACAAAAGTTTGACAAAAGGCGCTCTTAACATGAATTATCCGAAAGATCGTGTATTGGCAAGCCAAAAAATCAACCAGAAGCTGGAAGTAGTTTTTCTGAGGAACGCACCGAAGTCCGGTAAGATCCTCATCAAATATTCTACCAAAAACTGGAGTGGAGACGGTTGCCATGTACGGACAGGAGATGATGGATCCAAATTGTATGGCGATGTTTATTACGATTATTTCAATACGTTAGAATAAGGTGAGGTAATACGTTAAAGTCATTTATTCAAGGGAGAATAATTTTAAAAAAAACATTGTGAATCGGATTAATATTGTTATATTAGCGCAATTGATTTAAAAAAGTGTCCCGATGGGGCATTTTTTTAAATTGATTTCGTTAACGTTAACGAAGCGCAATACAGAGCTATATAAGAAACCTGTAATCAACGATGTATAATTTTTGTTCGAAAAAATCAGAATTTACACGAGCAACGAAGCGAAAGGTAGTTTGGCTTGGGGTATGTAGTGTGTTGTTTTTGCTTGGTTGTGTTGCCCTTGATAGCAGGGACAAATACATCGATTTTGTGAAAGTATCGGATAACACATTTTTGGGGATTGAGGAGTTGATAGACAGTCTGGATGTGCCGTGGGATATGCAGTACAATGCGACCACCCATTCTATTTTTTTTACCGAAATAAAAGGGAATATCTCAGAATTGGATCCGGAAACGAATAAGCGGAAGATCATCTATACCATTCCCAATGTGTACCATCACCGTACCTTGGGGCTTTTGGGTCTGGCTATCCATCCGGATTTCAAAAATAAACCCTATCTGTACACCTGTTATACGACGAAAGAAGGAAAAAATATTTTTAGTGAATTGCTGAGGCTGAGATACGAGAAAGGGGCAATTGCGGAAACAAAAGTATTGTTGAAAATTGAAGGGGCAACGGGACACAACGGCTCCAGATTGGTCTTTGGCAAAGATGATTTCTTGTATTGGGCTACCGGAGACGCCCATTCGAAGACATATGCGCAGGATTCTACATCCCTGAACGGCAAAATACTACGGATGACGGATGAAGGTGGTATTCCGTCGGACAACCCGATCAAAGGTTCATATGTGTATGCCTGGGGATTTCGAAATATGCAAGGTCTGACCGTCACCTCAAGCGGCCATATCATCACCTCGGAGCATGGGGATGCTATAGAGGATGAACTGAATTGGATTCGGCCCCTGCACAACTATGGGTGGAACAAGATAGAGGGATATCATGACCTGCCCGAAGAGCAGGAATATGCACGAGAGCATCGGACGACCGAGCCTATAAAGTCGTGGACGCCAGTCATTGCCCCTGCTGCAGTACATTACCCTTTATTCAATAAAATACCCGAATGGAAGAATTCCTTATTGCTGGGGAATCTCAAGGACCAAAGTCTACGTGTCCTTGAACTGGATCATTCGCAGACTAAGGTGGTAAATGAGCGTATCTATCTTAAGGATTATTACGGTAGGATCCGTGCTATCACGAGCGATCATAAAGGTAATGTATATATTGCGACAAGCAACAGGGACTGGAAACCACAGACAAATTTTCCGGTAGCGGGTGACGACCGTATCCTTAGGCTTTCGCTTATCGATTTTGTGCCTGAGCATTATCAGACGGCTTATGAAGAGAAGGACCTGGATATGAAAAGTGGAAAAGCCCTTTATCAAGCCTATTGTGCATCCTGCCATGGACAGGATGCCAAGGGAGCGGTAGGATCTATACCTTCCCTGCGCAAGACTGAATGGGTCAAGGATGAATCAAAGTTCCTGGATGTCGTGTTGAATGGGCTTACTTCGGAAATCGAGGTCGAGAACGTGAAATACGATCAGCCCATGCCGGCATTCAATTTTTTGAAAGACGAAGAAATAGCAGAAATTACCACTTATGTACGGACCAATTTTGGGAATACATATTCGAATATTTCCGTTGGAAAAGTGAAAGACACCCGAATAAAAAAATAAGGAGAGAAAATAAATATACATGTCTTGCCTGAAGGCTAGGCTTATTTCATAGAGTTAAGAGAAAGTTATTTTTAATGAAAAAACTATTAAACATCCTAGGGCCGGGCATCATCACAGCAGCCCTTGTATTTGGGCCGAGCAAGATGACGATTACGTCCAAGATGGGGGCGGATTACGAGTATTCGCTCTTATGGATTGTGTTGATTGCCCTATTTTTTATGGGAATTTACACCTCCATGTGTTCGCGGATAGGAGCTGTTCATGATAAGTCCCTGTTGACTTTAATAAAGGAGAATTTTAATAAAGGCATAGGTATAGCGATCGGTGTTGGTATATTTTTGGTGGCCACATCTTTTCAGGCAGGCAATAGTATAGGCGTGGGGATTGCTATAGGGGAGGCTACTGGAACACCGATGTATATTTGGATCGTCCTTTTTACGGCCATAGCTATAGCGCTGTTATTTTTTCCTGCCTTCTATAGAATCTTGGAAAAGTTGATGTTGGCGTTGATATTGGTCATGTTGGCATGTTTTATTGCTACGTTGTTTTTGGCCGATATTCAATTTGATAAATTTTTTGCAGGATTTGTGCCTGCTATTCCAGAGGGTTCTATGGGGCTATTGATTGCTTTTACAGCTTCTTGTTTTTCATTGGTAGGAGCGTTTTACCAGACTTATCTCATCCAGGAACGACGAAAATTAACAAAAAGTGCTGTAAATATCAAAAAATCGGAAAGAGGTGCATTCACTGGGGTAGCTATATTGGGGTTTATGAGTGTGGCGGTCATGGTGTGTGCAGCAGCCGTGTTGTTTCCGAAAGGTATCCATGTCGGTACTGCTGCCGAAATGGGTAGGGCCTTAGAACCTTTGTTTGGTAAATACGCTAGCTCGTTGTTCTTTGTGGGGCTTTTTGGTGCCGCTTTCTCTTCTTTGATTGGCAATGCGACTGTCGGTGGGACACTCTTGGGAGATGCATTGGGATTTGGAAGTAGCCTAAATTCCAAAAAAATAAAAATATTGATTTCTATTGTCATGATATTGGGCTGTGTGGTAGCAATTACCTTTGGTAAGTTGCCCTTAGAGTTTATTGTTTTGGCCCAAAGTGTGACGATATTTTTGGTGCCCTTTATTGGGATATCCATTTATGTCATTGGAAATAGTAAAAAAATAATGGGAGATCACGCCAATAATCTCTTTTATAAGATTGCAGGTGCATTAGGACTTGTGGTTATCTTGGTGTTAATGGTTAGTAATGTTTACGATATGTTTTTGAAATAAAGTGACGAAGGTGATGATAGTGATGTAGTTATGAAGGCTAAGCATATACCTCCATAACTTACTTCACTTTTATAACTTACATAGCTTAAAAAAATAAAATAATATGAATAATCAGGTTTTAATTGAATTAGAGGAAAGGTACACTCGTCCATCAGAGGAGTTTTTGCGCGATCTTGCACAGATTGACGGGGATTTTGTTTTCCTGGGTATAGGAGGAAAGATGGGCCCCAGTATGGCTAAACTCTTGGTTGATGGTCTTAATCAATTGGGTATCTCCCGAAAGATCTATGGGGTTTCACGTTTTTCGGACAGTGCAGGCAAACAGTATTTGGAAAGTTTGGGTATAGAGACTATTGCTTGTGATTTGTTGGATGATGAGGCTTTACGGGCTCTTCCGGAGGTAAAAAATGTTATTTATCTGGCAGGTTTCAAGTTTGGTTCTTCTGGTAAAGAAGATTTTACTTGGGCCATGAACACTTATCTCCCGGGGCGTGTAGCCGAGAAGTATAAAAATTCCCGGATTGTCGCTTTTTCTTCCGGTAACGTATTGCCTTTTGTGGATGTGCGTTCGGGCGGAGTGGATGAAAGTATCCTACCTGAGCCGATCGGTGAATACGCACAAAGTACGTTGGGCAGGGAACGTATCTTTACGTATTTCAGCAAGAAGAATAACACCCCTATGCTGCTCTATAGGCTAAATTATGCCGTAGACTTTAGATATGGTGTGGTGCGGGAGATTGCCAAGCAGGTGTACAATCATCAGCCTATAGATATTCGTACGAACAATGTCAATGTGATTTGGCAGAGTGACGCTAATGAAATAGCACTTCGAAGTTTATTGCACTGTGAAAGTCCGGCAAAGGTGCTGAATGTCACGGGACCGGAAATCCTGTCCATTCGCTGGATTGCCGAAAAGTTGGGAACAGCCTTAGGTAAACAGCCGATTTTTGTCAACGAACCAGAACAGACAGCCTTGTTAAACAATGCGGCAGAATGCCATCGGATATTTGGCTATCCAAAGACCGGTATTTTAGAGGTTATTGATGTTACGGCACAGTGGATGTTGCAAAATGGAGACGAATTTGGTAAGGATACCCATTTTCAGGAGAGAGGAGGAAAATTTTAATGAAAAGATTGGATAGTGTTTTGAAATCACTTTTGATGGAAGGAACGGTCTTCCCGGCCCATCCATTGGCTCTAGATGAGTTTCGTCAATTTGACGAAGAAAACCAGAAGTTGTTGACCAAGTATTATATAGCGAGTGGTGCCGGAGGTGTCGCCGTAGCTGTACATTCCACCCAATTTGAGATTCGTTTGCCAGAACATAATCTCTTTGAAAGGGTGCTCCAGTTGACCGCCGAGGTCATTGATGAGGCCAAGCTGGACAGACCGTTTATGAAAATTGCCGGAATATGCGGGCCAGTGGAGCAGGCGGTGCGCGAAGCAAAGATTGCTGTAGATCTGGGATATGACATGGGGCTGCTGAGTATGGGAGGCCTACAGAATCTGACCGAGGAGCAAATACTGGATCGGACTAGAGAAGTAGCTAAGATTATCCCCGTTTTTGGTTTCTACTTACAACCTTCTGTCGGTGGACGCATATTTACCTATGATTTTTGGTCCAAATTTGTCGAGATAGACAATGTGGAAGCGATCAAGTGTGCTTCTTTCAATAGATATCAGACCTTTGATGTCGTTCGGGCGATCGCATATTCTTCCAGACGTGAGGATATTGCCCTGTACACGGGTAATGACGATAATATCGTGCAGGATCTTTTATCTATTTACCGGTTCAATGTGAACGGGGAAGAGGTAGAAGTCGAGTTTAGGGGCGGGCTGTTGGGGCACTGGGCAGTCTGGACGAATAAGGCAGTAGAGTTGTTGGAGAAGGTGAAAGATTATAAAAAGAACCCTTCTTATGCCAAATGGAAAGAATTGCAGGTCTTGTCCAATCAGACTACGGACGTGAATGCGGCCTTGTTTGATACGGCCAATAATTTTCACGGTTGCATACCGGGGATACATGAAGTGTTGCGAAGACAGGGGTTGATGAAAGGAATTTGGTGCCTTAATCCGGATGAAGTGCTTTCTCCGGGGCAATACGAAGAGATATCCAGGGTATATGCAGACTATCCGATGCTGAATGACGACGCATTTGTAGAGGAGTTCTTGCGTAAATATTTAGTGAAGACGTAGAAGTTTTCGTTTAGTCTTTCTGTTATAGTTAGGCTACTACCTTACTTCGGAAGGGACAAGGGGAGGATAAAAAAGTGTGAAATATTTATAATAAACTAATAATTGTGTATTAGCCCTCCCCTTACCCTCCCAAGCAAGTCCTTTTGGGACCGCTAAAGAACCTTCAGAATGGACCGGAGTCTCAGACTCCGGTTTATTGTTAATCCGTAGTGCTCAACACTACGGATAGTAAGGTGCCAAAATTTTGATGTAATTTTGTTGTCATGATTGAAAAACTAAAACAACTCGTCTCATCTGTCAAGGATGAAGCGATTCTTAACCGTCGGCATCTGCATCGCTTTCCCGAACTGTCTTTTCAGGAATATGAGACTAGCCGATATATAAAAAAAGTACTACAGTCTTACGACATAGCTTTTGAAGAGGTGGCCGATACAGGTCTTATTGCCAAAGTTGTCGGTAGACAATCTGTAAGCACGAATGTCGTTATTTTGAGGGCAGATATTGATGCCTTGCCGATTCATGAGCAAAATGATACTGCTTTTACTTCGAATAATGAAGGTGTCATGCATGCCTGTGGCCATGATTTTCATACGGCGAATCTGTTGGCAGTCCTGCGGATATTGAAAGGAATGGAAGATGATTTTTCAGGTACGGTCATCGGTATCTTCCAACCGGCAGAAGAGAAGATTCCGGGAGGAGCAATTTCTGTTTTAGCTTCTGGAAAACTACCTTTGCCGAGTGAGCATGTCAAAGGTGTGATAGGACTTCATGTTTCCCCTAGATTAGATGTAGGCAAGGTCGGTGTCCGCTCGGGTAAGTTTATGGCTTCCAGTGATGAGATTTATATTACGATCAAAGGTAGGGGAGGGCATGGAGCGCAACCTCATCTGAATATTGATCCTGTTGTGATATCCGCACAGTTGATCTTGTCATTACAACAGGTGGTATCCAGGTTTGCCAATCCCGCTGTTCCTTCCGTTCTGTCATTTGGCAAGGTGATCGCCAATGGAGCGACCAATGTCATCCCTGGAGAAGTGTATATAGAAGGTACATTCCGGACAATGGATGAGAACTGGCGCGCGCAGGCGCTTGCCCTGATTGAGAAACAGATTAAGGAACTGCCGGGTATCTATGGGGCAACCGTAGAATTGGAGATACGTAGAGGCTATCCGGTTTTGATAAATGATAGCAGGTTGACGGAAGTCGTTTCTGCTTATCTGCAGGAGTATGTTTCAAAAGAATCTTTTGAGCATCTTGATATCTGGATGGCAGCAGAGGATTTTGCCTATTATTCGCATAGCTATCCAGCTCTTTTTTATTTTATCGGCGTAGCAAATGCACAAAAAGGTATAGGTTCTGAATTGCATACGCCTACCTTTCAGATCGATGAAGATGCCTTTGAGCAAGCTATAGGAGGGATGGTGTACAGTGCTTTAAAGATGTTGGAGGGGTAGTGTGGTTTTTTTATACCACGACTACCTTGATCCCTACCTCTTCCAAAGCGGTGATATACTTCTTGGATGCGCCTTGGTCAGTAATGATATAATCCACGTCTTCCAGGTTGCATACCTTACCTAAGCCTCTACGGCCAAATTTAGTGCTGTCGGCCAAAACAACTACTTTTTGGGAGGTTTGCAACATTTTTTGATTTAGGGTGGCTTCTGTCAGGTTGCTGATCGTAATGCCAAATTCCAGATCGATACCATCTACCCCTAGGAAAAGAACCCCACAAGAAACATCGTCCAAAATCCGTATAGCGTACTGTCCGGCCACAGAGGATGAATTTGAGCGTATGAGTCCTCCCAATTGCAATACTTCAATATTGGGTTTATTGCACAGCTCTAAGGCGACTTTGAGTGCAGGCGTAATGACGGTCAGAGGGTGATTTGGCGATAGGTGCCTCGCAACGGCATAGGCTGTAGTGCCCGAACCTATCAATATAGAATCGTTGTCTTCGATCATTTCTACAGCAGCCTTAGCTATTCTGTTTTTTTCATCTGAGTTGATGGTTTCCTTGACCAGGATAGGACGATCTATTGCATAAGGGTTGTTCGTAGAGGCACCTCCCTTTATTCTAAAAAGCAGGTTTTTGTCCTCCAGGACTTTTAGGTCTTTGCGGATTGTCACATTAGACACATTCATTTCTTCACATAGATCGGCTATACTGACCTTGTTGTTTTCTTTTAGTTTTTTTAAAATATACTCGTGCCTATCTGTTATATTCTTCATGATGTGTACAATATATCTGCTAATTTAACTATTTTTTTTGTGTAAACTTCCCTGTTTTATTTAAGAATCTTATTTTTTGTTAACCATAGAGACGTTGTGTGTAACGTCTCTACATATACTTAGT
>NZ_JAAJTJ010000004.1 GCF_011030405.1 Parapedobacter sp. SGR-10 | reverse complement strand
ATGAGTTTCTTCCGCTTCTCTTCGTTCCGGTCAGAATGACGCAAACTTTACATTACACATGAACAAACTGCTTATCAATACCCCTCAAAACGTCAACTTTGAATACAAGTTGGCCTCTGTCGGCTCACGGTGTATAGCCTTTGCCATAGATTACGGTATCATCCTGCTTTACTACTTTTTTGTCTTCATGATTTTGATGAGGGTAGGCATATTCGACCGTATGGACAAATGGGCTGCCTGGGGCCTTTCCTCCCTACTCATTTTGCCTGCTTTGTTTTATCCCTTTATCCTAGAGACCTTTATGGAAGGTCAGACCCTAGGCAAGCGTTTGATGAAGATCAAGGTGGTCAAGATAGATGGCTCGCGCGCGACACTCTACCAGTATTTTATCCGATGGATCAGCAATACGGTAGACATATTCCTCAGTATGGGTGGCTTGGGGCTGACCATGATCATCCTCACCAGAAACAGCCAGCGTATCGGCGACCTTGCTGCTGACACAGCCGTCATCAGCATCAAAGAAGATGTACGCCTCAAAGAAACCTTATTCGAAGAAATCACGGCAGAACACAGTACCACTTATCCCGAAGTCATCCAACTGACCGATCAGGATATGAATGAGATCAAAGACATTTATAAGATAGCCTACGACCGCAAGAACTACAAGATCATCCAAGCCCTGGCCGCCAAGATCGAGATTTTGATCGGCATCAAGGCACAAGTAGCTCCCGAAGATTTTATCGCGATCGTGATCAAGGATCACTATTATGCCTTTAGGGATTTATGATGTAGAGACGCAATGCATTGCGTCTCTACAAACGATATTATATATTTTACACCTTTCGCTAGCACACGAATCCTTTCGTGTGCTTATTTATCGAGGCACACGAAAGGATTCGTGCGCCAACATTAGAAAATAAAACAATTACACTACCACAGCCGACGAGGTTTGTGCCTGACGGTCTACTTTCTTGACCAAACCTTGCAATACATTGCCCGGTCCTACTTCTACAAAAGCCTCTGCTCCATCTGCCAACATATTTTGGACAGTTTGTGTCCAGCGAACAGGTCCCGTGAGCTGTGCAATTAGATTGGCCTTGATTTGTGCAGGAGTGGTGTACGGTTTGGCATCGACATTCTGATAGATCGGACATGAAGGAGCCTTGATTTCAGTAGCTTCAATGGCTGTTTGCAATTCAACCTTAGCCGGTTCCATCAGTGGAGAATGAAAAGCTCCACCTACATTGAGCTTCAAAGCTCTTTTTGCACCCGCTTCGGTCAGGAGTACACAGGCTTTGTCCACCCCCTCGATAGAGCCCGAGATGACCAATTGTCCGGGACAATTATAGTTGGCTGCGACGACAACATCTTCTACTTGCGTACAGACACGTTCCACGACTTCATCTTCCAATCCTAGGATAGCAGCCATCGTGGAGGGTTGCAACTCACAAGCCTTTTGCATAGCATTGGCACGTTGAGACACCAGTCTCAAGCCATCTTCAAACGATAGCGCACCGGCAGCGACCAAAGCCGAAAATTCGCCCAAAGAGTGTCCTGCCACCATTGATGGCTGAAATGTATCGCCTAAAGCTTTAGCCAAAATAACCGAATGCAGGAATATTGCCGGTTGTGTGACTTTTGTCTGTTTCAGATCTTCGTCCGTACCGTTGAACATGATATCGGTAATACGGAAACCCAGTATCTCATTGGCTTGTTCAAACAGTGCCTTGGTTTGTTCGTTCAAATTATAAAGGTCTTGACCCATTCCTACGAACTGGGCACCTTGACCCGGAAAGATATATGCTGTTTTCATGTTTCAAAGTAAAAATTAAAAAATTAAAAATAAAAATTATTATACCCTGCTGTCCGTAGAGTTCGAAAAATTTTCCCAAAGTTTTGAACCTTCCCTGGCCTTAGACTTCCGAAGAGTGTCTAAGGACTTTCAAATAAAGCGAAGTCTGTGACTTCGTACGTAAAAAAAATTCGTAATTACTCTTCCTCCGGCACGAACGCCAAGGATAATAATCTCTTAGGATCCAAGAATTCAATCGCCAAATCCTGAATGTCCCTTGTACTGACGGTATCGATCTTGGCAAAAACTTCCTCCAACGTCACGATCCGATCGTAGTCCAGGATATTCTTTGCTTCAGCAATGATCATGCTCATACGGTTTTCTTCTGCCAATGCTATTTGACCTTTGAACTTCTGCTTGGCTCGTTGCAATTGTGTCTCCGTAAACCGCTGTTGACGCAATTTATCCAATTCCTTGTGTACTAAACGGACTGCCTTGGGCAGTTTGTCCTCATCCGTACCCAAATAGATATTGATATGCCCGGTATCTTTGTACATCGTAAAATTTGATTCAATCGTGTACGCTATACCATATTTTTCGCGGACACCCAAGTTGAGGATAGAGCTCATACCCATTCCACCCAACATATTATTGAGCAACAACATACCTGTTTTACGCTCGTCAAAATAACCAAATGTCTGCCCCCCCAACATATAGTGTGCTTGATGGATTGGCTTTTTTACGATATTGTCCAACGCACGAGTAGGTTTAATGATTTCCGGCTCTCGTGCTGTTTTATTGGAAGGTATACGTCCGAATATCTTTTTGCTCCATCTTTCTATCTGCGATGGGGTATAATTGCCCGCTATCGCTACGACAATTTGTTCGGTGTCGTAGGTATGCCGGATAAATGCCAACACGTCTTCGCGTTGGAGATGTTGCAGGTCTTCTTCCAACCCAAGGATATTATGTCCTAATCCGGTTCCGTCAAACATCAAATCTTCAAAATCATCCATGATGGACTCTTCGGGACTGTCCCTATAGGAGGCCATCTCATCGAGGATGACACTTTTCTCCTTCTCCAGTTCGTCCTCCGGAAAGACCGAATGAAAAAGCACATCTTCGAACAGGTCCAAAGCTCTTTCCAGATAGGGATTGAGAAAGGAAGCATGCAAGCAGGTATATTCTTTGGTGGTATAGGCGTTGAGATCTCCTCCAACCTGTTCCAAGCGGTTCAGAATCTGATTGGTCGACCTTCGTTCGGTACGCTTGAACAACAGATGCTCAATAAAATGTGCTACTCCAAACTTGCCTTTTTCCTCCTGCCTCGACCCTGCATTCACGATTAGGCAACTGTGCGTGATGGGCGAATTTTGGTAATGCAGCAATACACGAATGCCATTGTCCAGGCGGATCAGATTGTATTCTTTCATGTAGCGCCCGTTTAAAGAAATAAAGGCAGGGCCTTCTTCATCCGGGAGATGACTTCCTCCTGGCCCAATAATTCCGTAACCAGAAACACATCCGGCCCAAACTTTCCACCGACCAACATAATACGATAAGGCAACATCAGTTCACCCATTTTCATGCCGGACTGCGCTATTTTGTCCTTAAAAAGAGGTTCCAACACCGCTGCTTTCCACTCGGATTGCTCCTCAAATATATGGACAATGTCCTCGAAAAAAGCGGTTTTGTCTGTATTCCATTTTGGTTTGATCGCCTCCACGTCATATCGCTCGGGGTGCACAAAGAAAAAGGAGGCCTGTTGCCAAAAATCGGACAGAAAGGTCAACCTCTCCTTGACAGCGGATAGCACCGCATCTATCAATGCCGGATCTGCTGTCAATACACCGTTGTCTTTTAGCAACTTGTCGATCTCCGGCAACAGTTGATCGTTTGTCGTATTTTTTATCCATTCATGGTTGAACCATTTGGCTTTTTCGTAATCAAATTTCGCTCCGCTTTTGCTGATCCGTTCTACAGAAAATTTCTCCACCAGTTCTTCCATCGTGAAGATTTCCTGATCCGTACCGTCGTTCCATCCGAGTAGTGCCAACATATTGACAAATGCCTCCGGCAAAAAGCCCAGTTCCCGAAAACCTTTAGTCAGCTCTCCCGATTTTGGATCTGCCCAATTCATGGCATATACCGGAAAGCCCAATCGGTCTCCATCCCGCTTGCTCAACTTTCCATTTCCGTCAGGCTTCAATATCAATGGTAGATGCGCCCATTCAGGCATTTCGGCTGCCCAGCCCAAATATTCCCATAGCAACAAATGCACTGGGGCGGAAGGAAGCCATTCTTCTCCGCGAAAGATATGGGATATTTTCATAGCATGATCATCGACTACCACGGCCAAGTGATAGGTCGGCATACCGTCGGCCTTGAGCAGCACCTTATCATCGACCAATCCGGTCTCAAAAGTGACACGTCCCCGAATCATATCATCGAAAGATACGGTCTCTTCCTCCGGCATTTTGATGCGAATGGTATGGGGATGCCCCTCAGACAAAAGCCGTTGAGTCTCTTCTTCTGGAAGGCTCAATGAGTTTCGTAAATTCAACCTGTTTTCATGGCTGTACCTAAAGTTGGCAAACAGTTTGCGCTGTTCCTCCAATTCTTCAGCAGTATCAAAAGCATAGTAGGCATAGCCGTCATTGATCAATTGTTCGGCGTACTGCCTATAGGAGGGCTTACGTTCGCTCTGGCGGTATGGGCCGTATGCTCCGGGTGTGACCGGACTTTCATCCGGTGAAATACCACACCATGCCAAACATTCGTGGATATACTCCTCGGCTCCCGGCACAAACCTCGTCTGATCTGTGTCCTCTATCCTTAAAATAAAATCTCCTTGATGCTGCTTGGCAAACAGGTAATTGAACAAAGCTGTCCTTACACCACCCAGATGTAATCCCCCTGTCGGACTAGGTGCAAATCTTACTCTTACTTTTTTCTGCGAACTCATACCGCAAAATTACGCATTACAAATGATATGAACGATAGTGGAAGTGATTAAGGGCAGGAGAGGCTGTTTGTTATAAAATAAATGGAGGTTTTCTTTAGACAAGTTTTCTTTGTCCTCTATGCCGGACGGGCATGGTACTTTTGACCGCAAAAGTACCCAAAACTCGCCGCTTCGGACATTTGACACAATGGTAGTGCATCCCACTACTATTGTCAAATATCCGGAGGCGGCATTTATCGGGGCTGTAAGGATAGTGCTTCAGCATGGTCTTGTTTTTAATAGCACTGTCTCAAAAACGACCCACGCCGACACGAACCGAGCGGAGCTAGGGGCATCCCACCACACCTCCCGTTGCAGGGCTATCCCTCCCGATGTTGGTGAAATGGACGGGCGCTATCCACAAAAGTTAACTTTACCTGCACATCAATACGTTGTCTGCAAGCCAGAGTAAAAAGGACTAACCTCCACCGACCTTGATTCATTTGGACAGCAAGCCCGTGGAGATCCCGTTCCCGAGATCGGGACGAGCTTTGACGGCCTTACAATTTGCAGTATGCAAGCCATACCTAGTCCAGCGCGGAGGGTTGTGTGTTGGAGACCTCGTATGGCGCTTCGGGATTGGAGCGTGGCGGCTGGAGCAAATTAATCACAGTCTTGCCCTTTGCTTACTTTGGGACAAGCCAACCTGAGCGAAGCGAAAGCATGTGTGCCTATGAAAACAAACACAAACACATAACTAAGTCGCCATGCGCCGGCGACAGAGGCGCATAAAATAATCCTCCGTTAACTATAACCATCATCAATACCACAAAAACTATTTCAAAGACATTATCTACCACAACAAATAGACATTTATCTCCTTTTATCCACAAAAATCGTTAATTTGCATACGCAAAAGGCAATCTATGGATCCTTACAAGTACAATAAACAGCTTTGGAAAATCCTTTTATTGGTCTTCGCGGCCTTATTGGCAGCTAGTTCCCTATTGTACACCAACTATCTCGTCAAGAACCTTTCAAAGTCTGAAAGAACAAAGGCTGAAGTATGGGCCATGAGTACAAGAAGCATCGTCACCATGCCCGACATAGATGATCAGTTTATCAGTTTCATCTATGCCGTTCGCGATAGCCTTTCCTTGCCAGCCATCATTACCGATGAGAAGAGAAACATCATTTTCTGGCGGGACCTCGATCCTACAAAAACCAACATCGCTCAAGAAGATAGTGTACATAACCAGTTGAAATACGACCCCGATTACTTTCAAAAACAGCTCAAAGACATGGAGCGTCGACATCCGCCGATCACGATAAAACTGGAAACTGGAGAGAAATGGTATGTGTACTATCAAGAGTCGAATGCTCTCCGGCAACTTCGCATATTTCCCTATATACAATGGTTTACCATCGCTATCTTTCTGGTCATCGCGTACAGCATATTCAATTCCATCAAAAAATCAGAGCAAAACCTTGTTTGGGTGGGTATGGCCAAGGAAGCGGCACATCAATTGGGCACCCCTCTGTCTTCGTTGATGGGTTGGCTGGAATTATTGCGTCTAAAATATGGGGAGACAGAAAAAGACAATGTCATGGACGAAATGGAGCGGGATGTCAAACGCTTGGAAATCGTGGCAGACAGGTTTTCAAAAATTGGTTCTACCCCAGTGCTGTCCAATCACAATGTCTACAATGCGGTCAACGATTTTATCCAATACTTTAAAGTACGAACGAGCGACAAAATCCTGTTCGAATTACAAGGAGACAAACACGTAGAAGCCGGAATCAATGTCCCCCTATTTGATTGGATTATCGAAAATCTACTCAAAAACGCTGTCAACGCCATAGACAAAGAGGGGAAAATAACCGTAAACATTTCGGAAAATATTGCAAAAGAGGAAATTTTTATAGACATTAGTGACACCGGCAAAGGAATATCAAGATCAAATTTTGAACGGATCTTCCAACCCGGGTTTACCACACGTAAAAGAGGGTGGGGTCTTGGACTGACCCTGACCAAAAGAATGGTAGACTATCATGGAGGACAAATTTTTGTAAAAGAGTCAGAAACCGGAAAAGGAACAACCTTTAGAATAGTACTAAAAAGCAACTTACGTTATGAACCAACTCAAGTCTGATGAATATCCCGCGATTTTCAGCGATTATATCGACACGGTGACCAGGGATATCCGCGAGGAATTAGAAGATCATCTGACATCTTTCCCCGAATTCATCCGATCCATCCCCGAAGAGAAAGGCATCTACCGGTATGCGGAAGAAAAATGGACAGTGAAGGAAACACTCTGTCACATTCTCGATGCTGAACGTATCTTTGCTTACCGTGCCCTACGCTTTGCCCGAAATGACATGACCGCTTTGTCGCCTTTCGAGCAGGATGAGTTTGTGGCCAATGGAAGACACAATGAGCGTTCTTTTGAAAGCATCATCGAGGAGTTTGTGCCCTTACGCAAAGCTAATCTGGTTTTGTTCGACACTTTCAATGAGAACGAGCTCAACCGGAAAGGTATGGCTTCGGACAGGCTCATCAGTGTACGTGCTTTGATCTACATCATTGCCGGACACCTCAACCATCACCGCTCCATCTTGAAAGAACGTTATCTTGTATAAGTATGATTTGGTTCCGAACATTCAGCCTAGCAGAGATCAACAAAATATTTGATCGATACATGACCCAATATCTTGGTATACAGGCTGTCGAGATACGAGATAATGCATTGATTGCCACCATGCCTATCACGGACAAAGTAAGACAACCTTTCGGCATCCTGCATGGCGGAGCTTCGGTGGTGCTGGCCGAATCGATAGGTAGTATTGCCTCCAATCTCATCATCGACAGTTCGAAATATGTAGGCGTAGGGTTGGAAATCAATGCCAACCATGTACGATCTGCCCGCGAAGGAACAGTCAAAGGAATTTGTACGGCAGTCCACATCGGCCGAACTACCCATGTATGGGATATCAAGGTCTATGACGACCACGACCGCCTGCTGTGCATATCAAGACATACCGTGGCGATCGTGGAGAAGGGGAAACTTAAATAGGGCTGTCAATAGAGAAAACCAAAAAGCCAGAGGGGCAACTTATTGCCAAAGCCCAGTTCTATATCGTCGGCTACGATATAGGCTCGTGGGATCCCTGCAATCTGCTTTCGGGATTTGTCCCGGCCACCTACTTCAAAGGTATATGTGTCGTCGACAAGAAAATCCCCTTTTTCTGCGAGGCTGATCTTATGTCCCGCGTTCCTTATCTGATTGAGAAAAAAGGTTTCGCGTATGGTTCCCTGATCGGGATTTTCCCGTAAAGCGAAAGAAAGGTTCGTGTTTTCGAGATATACCTTATCAGGTTTCTGTAACGCTGCAACACCTTGCGTAGATTTGTTCACGAGATTGAGCAGATATGCCCGTTCTAGATGATGCAAGAAATTATTGACCGTATCGCGCCCCAACTGAAGTTTCTGTGCCAAGGTCGAAATATTGGGTTCAAAAGGAGCTGACTCGGCTATCACCCCCACGAGTCTTTTGATCTTAACGGCATGTGCCGAAGAATAATTTTGTATGAATGCCAGATCTGTGGATATGGATGTATCAATGACCTGCAATAGCCTTGTCAAATAGTGTCTGCCTTGCTGTTCGTTGGTAAAAGGTAGATAGCCTTTGCTGAGATATGCACGAAACAGGGGTAGTGGCGTTTCGATATCGGTCTTGATTCTTGCAGCTGTCTGTGCGGGATCTTTCAGTATTTGTTCTAACGAGACAGTTGGTAAGGTCTTATCTTGTGTGAGGTTGAGATACTCCCTAAATGACATACCGGGCAATGTAAATGATAGTACCCGGCGGCTTAGGTCACTTTCACCACGATAGATGTCCAATGCCGAAGATGCCGTAAAATAGACTTTCAATTTGGGAAACCCATCATAAATGTTCTTTAGTTCACGAGACCAATTGTGGTATTTATGGACTTCATCGATATACAGAGCTTTTCCTCCGTTTTGCACCCATATCTTTGCCGTATCCAAAAGCGTATGTGTATACAGCCACGGATGGTCTGCGGTTATGTAAAGACTTTGGTTACCTTTGGGCTGCCCGAACTTCAAATGCTGGAGCAACATCGTTGTCTTACCTGCCCCACGCAAACCCCTAATGGCGAGCATACGGCTCTCCCAAGGTAATTTATGATAAAGAAAGCGGTAAAAATCCCCATCCACTTCCTGCATCAGCGACTCCTGATATTCGAGCAGCGTTTCCATGATTGACTTATATTTACCACAAAAATAAGTAATAATTGACTTGAACACAAGTCAATTATATAAAATATTGACTTGGAATGAAGGCATTCTCTGATTATGGTGTTTAACCATATCCTCTCCACTCGTTAGGATACTTCACTGCATAACTATGATCTGGTTCAAAACCGAATCGATAGGTAGTATTGCCTCCAATCTCATCATCGACAGTACCAAATACGTTGGCGTAGGCCTCGAGATCAATGCCAACCATGTCCGTTCGGCTCGCGAAGGTATAGTCAAAGCAGTCTGCACAGCAGTCCACATCGGCCGAACTACCCATGTATGGGATATCAAGGTTTATGACGACCACGACCGCCTGCTGTGCATATCAAGACATACCGTAGCGATCGTGGATAAGAAGGTGATGGGATAAAATATTTATCTCATACTTTCCATCAAAAAAACGTTATATTTGGTATAGTTTAAGATGAAAACAACAACCCAAAAAGTTGATATTTCACAACTAAAAAAAGGAATGGTTTTAGAGAGAAAATGAGTGAACCAAGACTAAGAGTATTTGCAGGGCCTAATGGTTCGGGAAAGAGTACTTTGTTCGAATCTTTTTCCAAAAACTACAACACAGGTTTTTTCATAACCTAAAAGTAACCACAGACGATCTACAAAAATTCCTAAAAACACCAAACTCCATATCATTACTCCAAAAATCTATAGAAAAAAATCATCCTATTAATTTTGAAATTTCTCAACATCGTTGTCTTACCTGCCCCACGCAGCCCCTGATGGTGAGCATACGACTCTCCCAAGGTAATTTATAATAAAGAAAGCTGTCCCCCCATGCACCTCCTGCATCAGCGACTCTTGGTATTCTAGCAGCGTTTCCATTATTGCCTTATATTCACTGCAAAATAAGCAAGAGGCTGTCTAAAAAGCCCATCATGCCGTCATTTCGACGAGGCACGAGGAGAAATCTATGGCTAAGTAATTTTTCAAACTACTGAAAATAAGTAAATTATAATTTATCCATAGATTTCCCTTTGGAGCTGCTTCGAGGTCTCTCTTCGTTCGAAATGACGATTAGATTAACTGTCAGACCTTTTTAGACGGCCCCTTGATAAATATTGACTAAAATTAAGGCATTATCTCGTTAGGGTATTCAATCATACGTCTCTATAACAACAAAAGGGAGTTCTCTATACACAGTAAAACCTGCAGACAACTAATACCTCATTTACTTCGATGATATATTAAACTTAAAAATATTCTGATAATGTTTCGTATCGTCTTGTGTAATACCACGAGAAGTATATCCAAGGTATAAATTTCCTTTATATGCCTTTATTCCCTCAGCTTCCATCGCCCCCAATTTCGTGACACCTATGTCAGAAAGAATATTTCTATCGGAAATAAATGCTACGCGAGTGCGCTCTTCTACAATCTTGCCTTGGAAATCAAATACAGTTACATAAGACTGTGATTCACCGGACCAATTTGCAGATCCGTTCAAATTATAATTAGACTGGCCTTCAAAATAGTACAATCGATCCTTGTAGACATCGTATCCTTGCCAATCATAGTACGTCGCGCCGGCAGCTCCATATCCGGTCTTGCGAAATTTGACTCTGGCTACCGGTGTCAAAGTAGTCAGATCACGGCAATACACCGTGTATGTATTGGTTGCCAACGACTTTGGATTATTCGTCTCAAAGCCATTTGTACACGTAACGTTTACATTGACCATAGTCGCTTTTTTTGCATCGCTCAACTTATAAATAACGAAACACCTATAGCTGGAATTCGTAGGGTCATTATAGTTGATCGTCAGTAGGTCATTGTCGGCATCTATGGAAGGATGTAGCTCATCATAGCTTGCCCCTATGTAGTAATACTCCTCACATTCATTGGTTTTTACGGTTTTATCTTTTTCATATTTCACCCGGCCGATGACACGATCGCCCCAATAAGATCCGTCAGAACGAGCGGAAGCGTATGCTCCGATCCAAAGGTAACGATCATCCCCCACTTCCTCTATGGCCGTATTGGTCGCATGGCCAAAATAATGCAGTTTCATAACATCTGTATTGGATGTCAATATTTCAGGTCCTTTGTTCACTGCGGACTTGACCAGATTGACCTGGTGTTTATTGGCCGCATCCGCCGTCTGTGTGTACCAAATGGAACCATCCGAGTCAAAATTAAATCCCTGTATGACATTATTCGACAGCAAGAATGTATTGATACTGTAGATATTTGATCCTGCATCAAATGAGTTGATTCCGGTAGTAGAACTCAAGTCTACCGCGGGTCCTTGATCGTTGCCAGCAGGCTCTCCACCTTTGCTGCAAAACGTAAAAAAAGGTAAGACCAAAAAGATTAAATTCATTTTACTTATGTTCATCATTTTATAATTTTTCTACTTTGATATCATCTAACCAAATTCTTACCCGGGCAGCACTAGCATTATACGGCAATGTACTGACGACCAGCCTCGTATTCGATGTAGCACCTGTCACTCTCACACTATGCTCCGTAGTGCGGTTGGTCGAATACAAAGGTCCATTGGTGGCCGGATCGACATTCGATGTACACTCCACTGTTACCTGTTGGCTGTTGTCCAGACTCACCATGGTAGGTCCACCGTCGACGATGGTGCCGTCTCCTTCAATAATGATATAGTGTCGTAGTCCGTCTTCCCCCCAACTGTGATAAGGTTCGTAATACGGAGCGGTATTGACAGTGATCAAGACATCTGCTGTGCCCGTAATATTCTCAAATTTAGGTGTTTTCAAATACCCTTGACCTGCAGCCGGTGCCAGTCGAACAGCTCCGGTCGCAGCAAAAGCGTTGACACCATGCCAACCCGCATAATTAGGGTCTGTAAAATTACTTCCGTATTTTGCTCCATCCCAGTAGGCGTTATACAATAATGGAGCATTCGTCGGACTAAGATTACCATCAAATGTACTCGCGATATTATTATTCCAAGAGTGTGTGCGATAGTCTGTCGCTTTCACATCAGAAGAAGTAGGATCCAGTGTCTTGAGTTGCGCTTCCGTGGGTTGGACGGCGAAAGCCTGATATATCGGTGCACCTCCAAACCAGAAGTCATCAAAATCTTTATACAATATCACATTAGCCCCTATATTTTCTGTCGGCGTCGTGAACTGAAAATAAGTCATATCCGAATCCAGGTTGAGGGTGTTGATCGTTTTATGAACGACCCTAAACCAATAGGTTGTACCGGGTTCCAGATCTCCGAAAACGAACCTGTTATGATCAAAGAAATAGTTCCCTGTACCGATGCTCGTTGAGCTCAGCCAATCTACCTGATTAGCATATCGCCGGATAGCAGGGCCATACTGCGTAGTCGCGAGCTCAAGCTCAAACTTTCTGGACACTCCCGAATTTTTGATATACTTGCCCCAATCCAGCACAGCCAGCCTTGGCAACACTTTGATAAGTTCGACCGTAGGGCTTTCCAACGGATCTATACCACCATCTACTTTTACGCGAGTCTTTACAGTAAAATTTTGTGTATAACTCCTGCTCGGTATTTCAACAAGCAGGTCAATCTGTATCTCACCGGTCGTAGTGGTCACGCCACTGAGATCCACCGGAATGAAGCCATCACCTGCCGACAATTGAAAGTCAGCAACATCATGTATTTCAAGCCCATCAGCACCCGGCCCTTGTAAAGATGCCGTCACATGCACAAAGTCGTCTGCGGCGCCCTTGGTATAAGGAATCAATACCTGCGCTCCGGTAATATCCTGATCCACCAGAAAACTGGAGGCTACCGTCGGCCTTTCTACGACGATATGTCCTGCAGACTGAACGATGTTTACGTCATAGCTTTTATTTCCATTGGAAACAGTAATGATTCCTGTTCTTTGGTCTCCTTTATTGTGAGCCACAGTCACCTCAATATTCTGCTCTTGCGAATCCCCACTACCTTCTTCTGGATTGACCGAGATCCATTCAGATTGCGAACGAACCGTCCAATGGTTACTTGACGCAATAGCCAATGGTTTTGTTTCATTCAGATAATTAAACGACATCTGATCCGATTGCCGCTTAAACATGTCAAGGACATCCTCTTTGGAACATGATGTATACGTGAGGATACAAGCCAATCCCAAAAAACAACATAATTTATAATGTATATTTTTCATTGCTATATAATTTATATTGGACAATTAATTTTCCCATCCTGTATTTTGTCCCAAATCAGGATTGATATTCCTGGCCACCTGGGGTATAGGATATAAATACATCTTATCGTCCCAGATTCTTTCGAGCCTATACACCAAACAATTGTCTGCGTTCAGACCAAATGTAGTAGCAGCATCGCCTACCTGTGCCGTGATCTGTACATAAGTCACTGTACTTTCCGTCGCGCTAGGGCGGGGAATAGTAGTCGAATAGAAACAAATGTCATTCACGCCGTCTCCGTTCATGTCGAAAGGCTTTCCGACCTCGGGGATGTAAATACCCGCCATCTCGACGATCAGTTTATGCCCCATCTTCCAGCGCATAAGATCATCCCTACGGAGATTTTCCGAAAGCATCTCTACCGCTCTTTCTCGTCTAACTTCCAGAATCCATTTGTCCGATAGTCCGTCATAATACTGTTGCAGATAAGGGTCAGCATTATCAGGCTCTCTTCCGTTCACTCCAGACCTTTCTCTCAATGGTCGAATACTTCTGTTCCATTCGGCCGTAGACATTTCACCCAGCTCGGCCTTAGCTTCCGCATAGTTCAACAGAACTTCCCCAAAACGAAAAACACTCAGCGAATTCAAGCTGCTCGTATTGCTTTCATAAGCGTCGTCATCCATATTCCACTTGATTATCCTATAGTAAGTCAGCTGGGCTCCCAGACCCGGAAATACTTTTGCAAACTCATTGGTCTCCACACCGGCAACTTTCTTGCGGTATGCAGGGGTAATAATAGACTGCCCCAGTCTATAGTCCCTGTTTTGGAACTCTTGATAAAAGACTTTTTTATTATAATCAACTTGGTCTGTATAGCGAGAACCATCCCGGTTGAGGTACATATTCACAAACGCTTTAGTCACAGAATTTCGTTGGCCAGCCGTTCCCGAAGCAAAATACCATGAGGCATCGTGCACCCTACCTTCTTCCAGATTCATTTCATTGGAAAGAATGACCTCTTGATATTGTGGGCTTAAACTTTTGAACACCTTCCCATAATTTTTATCTTCTTCGCCTACAATATTGACTAAACTATACGGGCTATTGTTCATCAGTTCTTCGCTGGCTGCAAGACTTTCCCTTAGCCAAAGCTCACTATCTGCTACGCCGTGATACTTTCTGAACGTACCCTCATAGAGACAGATTCTAGATTTTAAGGCTAATGCCACATATTTATTAATGACATTTTTGTCAACAAATTTACTGTCGTCCGAGCAATTGTTAACCGCGAAGTTCAGATCCTCCAAAACTTTGCCTATCACAAATTCCCTTGGATCTCTTCCTTTATAAAGCTGCCCCTCGTCATCGGCATCGATAGGCTGATCGTACCACGGTACATCACCAAACATCTTTACTTTATCCCAATAAAACCATGCTCTCCAAAACCGCCCTACCCCTTCGTAATGTTTCATAATAGACTCGGGCACATACTCCGAGGCCTTGTGCATATTCGCTAAAAAGTAATTTACATTATGTAGCTGTGCCCAATGCGATGTCGTCCAATTATTTGCTGATAGAGCGTTATAGCCGGGGCGCAAAAATGCCTCTGTCTGGGTCGTGACCACGACATCACTAAATTGGTCTCCTCGGGTAAGTGTCTCGACCGAAGGCAGGTATCTTGTCAGAAAACCATTTGTATAGGTTTTAAGGGCATTTTCAGAATCAAAGAACTCTTCTGCTGAAATAGAACTTATCGGTTCATGATCCAGAAGTCCCTTACAGGAGTTCAGCACGAGTATAGCTAAAAAAACGGTGAAATAATTTCTTGTTTTCATATCTGTATTTTTAAAATGAAACATTAAGACCCAACGAAACACTCTTTGTCTGTGGGTATCCATAGCCTTGGCCATCTGTACCTGTTCTTGCGTTATAATCCGAGTCCCCCGCTGTGATTTGCTCCGGATCATAGTTTTTAGCATATTTTTTCAACGGAGACCAGAAGAATAGATTCTCGGCGGAGACATAGATACGTAGTGCTTGTAGATGCATCTTTTTGGACATACTTGCGGGAATGCTGTAATCTACCGTTAGGTTTTTTAGTCTTGTATATCGTGCATCCTGGAGATATCTGTCATTTGCCGCACGAAGTGTACCTCTGCCGGATGCTGCCAGCGAACCTCTCAAACGAGGCCAATATGCGTTGGGATCCGGGTTTTCTTCCGTCCATCTTTCCGCATTCTGCCAAGGTAAGCTAAAACCATACGTCCGGTTATATTGCCCCCAAAAGAAGCCCGACTCACCGGCAGGATACCAATCTCTCTTCATGATCCCCTGAAAAAATGCAGAGATACCAAAGCCTTTATAACGTCCGCCTACATTGAATCCAAAATGATAACGTGGCTCAGCATTACCGATGATTCTCAAATCCCCATGATTATCCAATGTATTATTCCCATTATCCACCTCGCCACTTCCATCCAAATCAGCAAATTTTAAATCTCCTGCATTCCAGCTGACATTGTCACCGCTCCAAAAAGTCCGGGACTGCGCACGTACCCCCCAATCCTGAGCCTCTTCATCCGTGGCAAACAAACCATCAACCGTATAACCCCATATTTCACCCAACGTCATACCTTCATAATAGGCAGTAGAATATAGTGTAGGCAACGTATTTGTCTTGCTTGTATACTTTGTGATCTTAGATTTACTGTCCCACAATGAAAACCTCAAATTGTAGGTTAAATCATCATTCCCTACTTTAAATTGATCTTTATACCCCAGCGATACCTCAAACCCTCTGGTCACCATGTCCGCATTATTACCTTTAGGGGCTGAATATCCGGCTACAGCAGGAATCTCCTCACCGACCACAAACATATCGGTTGTTTTCTTTTCATAAATATCACTTACAAAATTGAACCGGCCACCAAATAAGTCAATGTCAAGCCCCAAATCCTTAGTCGCCGATCTTTCCCAGGTCAAACTCTCCGGCATAGGAACCGGCGCCGAAGTATTGGCTTCTTTTGTACCATTTGTCAACACCCCTGTTGATTTGTTGATATCCATCATAGCCATGTACAGATAAGGTTCTACATTACCATTACCTGCCGCGCCTATTGAAAACCTCCATTTCAGATTATCCAACCAGGAAATCTCTTTCATAAAAGGTTCTTCGGACATACGCCATCCCACAGATGCGGATGGAAAAAATCCCCATTGCTGGTTTGTCGGGAACTTAGAACTTCCATCGTATCGACCACTCGCTTCTACTAAATACTTCCCTTTATAATTGTAGCTCGCTCTATAGAATATACCATTAAATCCCCAGGAATAGCTTCCCCGGTCCTGAAGTGTTAAGTTTATTCCATCCATCAATGAGAAATTTGGTTTGTCCGCTTTCAAAAGACCATCTCTCATCATCTGTGTGGAGTAATACGTTTTTTCTTCTATATTCCAACCCGCTAAGAAGTTTAAATAATGCTTTTCGGATACTCTTGGTGTAAAGTTGATGGATGCATTAGCGACCTGATACTCGGTCTCGTATTCTCTTTGATCCAAAGAACTTACCAGTGGGTATGTCAGATTAATACCGGGAATATTGGAATGGCTGATAGAATTCACGACATCCATCCGCTTTGAATGATTATACAAGTAGGAATAGTCGGCTTTAAATTCCAGTATTTTATCAATGATATTTACTGTCAAAAATGTGCTATTCTTGATATCGAACTTGAAATTGTCCCTGTAATTATTGCCTTCGGCCATGGGTGCATACCCTGTATATACAGCTGCCGCTGTCCAAGACCCATCCGGATTACGGATTTTTGCTACCGGAAACCCTTGGTGTTCAAGAAGGCGAGGAATTGTCAGATCGTTTGGATTTCCATTAGGCTGATGGTAATTCCTTCGGATGAAATCCGTATTGTTTTCCAGTCTGATGCCCTTTGTAATATTTACTCTCCCTTTCGCACGTAAGTTAATCTGTTTAAACTTCTCATCACCTATCTTATAAATTCCTTGCTGATCAAAAAATCGGGATGACACCACAAAATCAGCTGTTTTCGAACCCCCTGAAATATTCAAGTTGTGCTGTTGTCCATAGGTATAATCTCTGTAAAACTCATCGTACCAATTGGTCGAACCATAATATTGATAGACGCCGTTACTATTGATATCCCAATCCAAATATCCTTGATCGGGATCGTTTACACGCTTCTTAAACTCATCCTCCCAAGCTTGGGACCACGGAAAAAAGTTGTTGATACCTGTCGGCAGCCGATGGGCATAAGAAACATGTGCCAACTTGTAATTATCGTACCATATTTGCGGATCAGTTTCGAACTGTGGCCGTACCGTTTGGCTAAAAATATTAAAACTAGGGCTATAATTTACCGACACCTTATCTGTTTTGGCATTTTTAGTGGTGACTAATACTACCCCAAACGCCCCTCTGGCTCCGTACACAGCCGTCGATGACGCATCTTTCAATACAGAGATACTTTCCACATCCTCCGGGTTAATGGCGGTCAGATCAGCCTCGACCCCATCCACCAATGTCAAAGCAGAACCTCCTGCCCCAATGGACTGCGTATTGCCACGAATGTTAATAGTTGCACTTCGACTGGGTTTACCGTCCACCATTGTTATATTGACTCCAGGTATCTGTCCCTGTAATGACCGTAGCAAGTAAGCATTGGGTCTATTCTCAAGAACCTCCCCCGAAAGGTTTGAAACTGCTCCCACAATATTTTTTCTGAGTTGGGTACCATACCCTATGACCACCACTTCATCCAGCGTGCCCGTCTTCTCCAATAAGGTCACGCGATAGACAGACTCACCCGTGAGATCGATGACCTGCTCTTGGTATCCGATAGCGTGGATACGAATAGATCGGGCTTGATCGGTTAATTGTAATCTAAAATCTCCGTTCCGATCGGTCTGTGATGTCTGCCCACCAACTTCTGACACGCTGACTCCTGCAAGCGGTTGGTTATTCACATCTACAACTGTTCCCGTGATGATCTTTTGCTGAACACTTTGTCGTATTTCAGCAAAATTATTGGAAAAGCCTAAATTCATCGAAAATAAGCTAAGGACATACGTCCAAATCAATGCCTTGATAGATCTCATAATAATCAAATGGTTAAATGTTCCAAAATAGTGTTATATTACTTCCGGTACCTCTTTGGTTTTTGCTTAATCAAGTCTACAAAATAGTCTTTCAACAGCCTTGCATTGCCCTCCGTAATAGACAATACATAATGCTTGCCGTCCGCCTGTTCCGAGAAATGCGTAAAGCCTTTTTCATCCACCGTCAGTTTACCCGGTTTAGAAATATTCAATAGGTTTCCCTGTTGCTCTACAGTGTAATACACCGAAGTCAGATCCCAAGTCGGTCTATTGTACGGAAACGGCCGGTAGCGCCTATAAGCATCTACCAAAGGATGGTTGACCGCCCATCCAAAGTCCTGTTCTATGCTCTTACTCGGATAGATCACTTTAGCACCCACTTCAAACGGAGACAGCACAATACCCGTAGGCCAGTTGGCTATCACATATTGGGCTGCAGGACGGTCATGGATGACATTGAACTCGGCACGTTTTTTTTCACCGAAAGAGCCTGCCATGACCGAAAGGTATTTGACTTTCTTTGCGACCAGTTCTGCGCCGCTCAATGGCGAATATCTATCCGGTCCTGATTCCAGCAGTCTAGCAAGATTGGTCGAAAAACCGACCGATATGACTACGACGGAATAATCCTGTTCCTTGGCCAGCACTTTGCGGTAAAGCTCATGTGCCGGCAGTAACTTATCGTGTTTTTTGAGCGAGTATTTGTATAATTTCGCGGTATCGTTATACTCCACCATATTCTTGCTATAATCCACGTAGTCATTGATGAACACACCCTTTTCAATCCGGCCGATCGGAATCTTCTTATAGCCATACCAAGTCGACATCATATCGATAAACCGTGTCGAATAATCTGACTCCTTGTTGTTCATGATAGCTAACAGATGAATTCTATTTTGATCTGCATACTTATACAACATATCCAAGGCCAGCGCATCATCGATATCGTTGCCCATATCGGTATCCAGAATTACGTTGAGCCTACCCTCCGTATAAAACGGATGTGCATGCTGTTGGCCAAGGACAACCTGACCGAGCAAAATAAAAACTGCTAATACTATATTTTTCATTGTCATAACCTCTTTATCACTCCCCCGCCACAATAATCAACGCCAAACCCACCACAAACAGCACAAACATCATCGCCAGTTTGCCATTCACATTGACCGGAGAACCCTTAAACTCTTTCCAGATAAACACACCCCACAGTGCAGCCACCAATGTAGCCCCCTGTCCCAACCCATACGAAATAGCTGGTCCGGCCTTGCCTGCTGCAATCAGGTTGAGGGAATTGCCCAGACCCCAGATCATGCCCCCCAATATCCCGGTCAGGTGCGTACGGAAACTACCTTTGAAATAAGCCGCATAACTTGTTGGTTCGCCGACAAAAGGCTTTTTGATCAGAATACTATTGAAAAGCAAATTGCTCAACAGTATCCCCACGGAGAAAATAAACACAGCCGTATAGGGCGTCATCTTCCCGACTTCGGGGGAGACAAAATTTTCCAGATCCATCGAAGCCGCTATGAACCGATAGAAGAAAGCCATCAGCACACCCGCCAGCACAGCTAGCACGATACCTTTGGTATTGGCTTTGTCAATTTTACCTTTGTTTTTGAGTTTGTATGCCCAGGCATTGACCAAAATCGCCAATGTAACCAGTCCCACACCGATAAACAGCAGTGTAGGATCTCCCTTTGGCGTATTGATATAGTTAATGATCACACCCAACACCAATGCGATACCCACACCAACAGGAAAAGCCACCGACATCCCTGCAATCGCTATAGCTGCCGAAAGCAGGATATTTCCCGCATTGAAGACAATTCCACCGAGGATAGCACTCCCTATATTACTCCATTCCGCCTGTTGCAGATCGGCAATAAAACTTCTGCCTTCCTGCCCCATACTTCCCAGCGTAAAGGCACTCAACAACGAGAAAATTAAGATCCCCAGCACATAGTCCCAGTAAAACAATTCAAAACGCCAGTTTTTACTGGCTAGTTTCTGTGTGTTGGCCCATGATCCCCAGCAGAGCATCGTGATGACACAGAAAAAAACAGCCTGATAATAATCGTGTACGATAAACATAGTTATAATGGATTTTGTGTAGTTTGATAAAGACTTTTTAGTTCGTATCGATATGGCGATGACGATTGCGCACCCAAACGTGTAACAGATATTGCCGATGCCTGACTGGCAAATGCCAAGGCCTCTTCAATAGGTTGTCCTTCATTCAAGGCTACGACCAATGCGCCGTTGAACACATCTCCGGCAGCCGTGGTGTCCAATGCCGTCACTTTCTGCGCCTCTACATAGATGTATTCGCCCTCGAACAGGGCAAGGGCACCTTTCGCTCCCATCGTGATGACCACATTTCTTACGCCTTTTTCGGTCAAGATTTTCGCAGCCGCTTGAGCGGTGGCGACGTCGTAAACAGCCGTGCCGGTCAACAGGGAAGCTTCCTCCTCGTTGGGTGTCAACAGATAGACTTTAGTCAATACAGCTTGCGATAACGATTGCGCAGGAGCCGGATTTAAAACGGCCTTTGCTCCTCTATCTACAGATTTGGATATGATATACTCTATAGTCTGGATCGGAATCTCCAATTGCATAAGAATAAAACTGCCTTCTTCGATCAGATGCTCGACGTGCTGTACTTCTCTGGGCAACAATGATCCATTGGCTCCCGGAGCTACCACGATATTGTTTTCTCCATTCCGGTCTACTGTAATGACAGCGACACCCGAAGGGCTATCCTTGTCTATACGTGTGTATCCCACATCCACTCCCTCCTTTTGCAGAGACTGTAAGGCTGTTTTTCCAAAAACATCATCGCCTACACTGGACACAAAAAGTACATCACCTCCCAATCTGGCAGCAGCTACGGCTTGATTGGCTCCCTTACCGCCTTGGTTCATAAAAAAATCTCCACCCAAAATAGTTTCTCCCGGCTTCGGAAAACGATCCGTTCGGACAACCATATCGGTATTCGAGCTACCTACAACAATAATACGTGATTTAGACATATATTTCCTCTATGATATTTGATGTTTATAATTGGCGCATTGCGCAAACGTTATCGCAATAATAAGGAGAAAATATTTATACACAAAATATTTTTTTATTTTTTTTCAAAAAGATATGCAAATCTCTCTTAATCCTAGTGCAATCGCTGTGAGACCGTAACAAAAACTGCCTTCAATTACAGCCAACATTCCATCTGACTCGATTTTCCATCCATAGTATAACACGGTTATTCTTCTTGTACTTTGATACAACTAGTCTATCGAAGTAATAATTACATGAATTTCATTTAAGTTAATTGATGGTTTATAGCGTCTTTATAGAGCTTTACTTCTACCTTGCTATAGAAAATATTGAAAATGAAGTTATTGGTATAGAGGGCGAAATAAAGAATAGCTAACACAACTTCCTGATAGAATCACGTTCGATCAATTTTGGGGCAAACAAACTGGAATCCTGCACCGACAATACATTTTCCATACTTTCAAACAGTAGCTCTACGGCTCTCTCCGCGATTTTCTCGACCGGATGCGCTATACTCGTAATTGGGCATTCGAGGTAATCCAGGTACAACGAATTGTCAAAGCTCACCAGAGAAAAATCCTCTGGAATATGATATCCTCCTTCTTTCAAGGCCTCCAATACCCCTAACGAAATGGTATCACTCAACGCAAAGATAGCCGTCGGCCTATCTTCCAATTCCAGTATACGCTTCATCTCTTCATGACCAGCTTGCTGCGTAAACTCATGCCCCCCGACGTACTCAAAATCCAAAGCATATTTTTCTATACCGGCTTTATATCCCTTCACACGTTCGGTACTGGAGATGACAGTTGGATTACCTTGTATGCAGGCTATTTTTTTATGCCCGTTTTTTACGAGTAGTTCTACAGCCGATAAAGCGCCTTGAAAATGATCTGTAGAAACAAAAGGTATAGACAGGTCTTCGAAGTACCTATCTATAAAAATAGTTGGAAGTTTGATGGAAATAATCCTCTCCAAATGATCGTATTCATTGCCAGAGGGTATCACGATCAAGCCATCCAGATTCTGTGCCGAAATCTTATTGATCGTCTCCTTTTCGATCTGCTGGTTCTCGTCACAATCAATCATATACACCGAATAGTTCCTATTGTAAAAAGCCTTACTGATGATACTGGCAATGGTGGAGAAAAAAGGATTCGCCAGACTTGGCACAATCAAGCCGATGGATTGATTCTTTTTCAACCGCAGATTGACTGCTGCCTGATTAGGGATATAACCAAGTTTTTTAGCTTCCGCATGAATGATAACAGCTGTTTTCTCACTCACTCTATATTTTTTGTACGTTCCATTCAGCACCCTAGAAACGGTAGTTGTAGAAAATCCCGTAATATTGGCTAAAGTCTTGATCGTAACATGTCCGAAATCCATGCCCTAAAATAAAACAAATAAATGTAGGGGCGAAATATCTTTCATCCTATAGGACAAAATATATATGGGTAAACAACAGTTTGCCCTATCCCACAATCAATAAAAATCAATATACCAAACCTCTCCCCAACCGCAATCGGTTGATTTATTTTTCTCTTTCGGAATATCAAATAATTTTATTAGTCTTGTAGTTAGAATTAAAATCCTAAACCTCAAAATAGAGAACTCATTTAAACAACAATGACAAATTCATTAGAAAATTCAAAGAGAACGGCTTTGCTCCCCATGATTATATGCTGTGCACTCTTTTTTATCTTGGGCTTTTTTACATGGGCTAACGGAGCACTCATCCCGTTCGTTAAGCTAGCATTCAGTCTCGAGTCAGATTTGCAGGCTTTCTTTGTGCTATTTGCTTCTTACATTGCATACTTCTTTCTTGCTTTGCCAAGCTCCGTAATTATCAAGAAAACCGGCTTCGAAAATGGCCTCATATTTAGTTTAATTTTATTGGGCTTAGGCTCTTTGATATTCATCCCTGCTGCACACCAAGGTAGTTATGTCTTGTTTCTATTGGGAATATTCGTTCAAGGATCAGCAATGGCCTTGCTACAGACTGCAGTAAACCCGTATCTGAGTATCATCGGTCCCATAGAAAGTGCTGCTCAACGTATAGCTGTAGCGGGTGTTTTTAATAAGACAGCCGGCATTATTGTACCTATTATTCTAGGCAGTATCCTTTTAAAAGGTTCGGAAGAAATTTCACAAAAAATCCAATCACTGCCTCCCGGTCCTGAACACGATGCTCTTTTGAATTCTTTACTAAGCCGTGTGGACACACTATACATCGTTCTGGCTATATTGATGTTTATCTTTGCAGCTGTAATAAAACTAGCAAAAATGCCCGAAGTCGATGTGGATAAGGAAGATGAAATAGCGGAAGGGCATGAAAATGTGTTAAAGAAAACAAGTATTTTCCAATTTCCTCACCTTTTTTTAGGTTCTTTGGCCATTTTCTTTTGCGTAGCTGTGGAGGTCATGGCCGGTGACATTATCGGCACATATGGCCATCAATTAAGCTTGCCTTCGTTCTTTGTCAAATATGGAACGGCATTCACCTTAGGCTGCATGCTAGTAGGATATTTTATCGGTATTGCCACTATTCCTAAAATCGTATCCCAACAAGCGGCCTTGAGGGTGTGTACAATCGTAGGTATTATCTTTACTGTTACAGCCACTTTCACGTCTGGTTTGACATCGTACATTTTCATCGCTTTATTGGGTGTCGCCAATGCTTTGTTGTGGCCGGCCATTTTCCCACTAGGTATCAAAGGTCTTGGACGCTTTACCAAAACCGGTTCGGCTATTATGATTATGGGTATTGCCGGAGGGGCTATATGGCCATTGGTATATGGTTATTTAAAAGATCAGGTTGGTATTGATTTCCAACATGCTTTCTTGTATGCCGTAGTTCCAGCGTATTTATATATTCTATATTTTGCAACCAAAGGACATACTATAGGCAAGAAAATATAATCAATATCTGATAAAAACAGGAGACTGTCTCCAAAGTTCTGATAGATGCGTTTTTGTCATGTTGACGATAGGAAACATCTGATACACAATTATATATTTTTTAGATTCTTCCTATCGTCAGAATGACAATGCTTTTAAAATAGTCTATTTTTTATTCAAAAACATATAGCCCGCTCGGACAAACACAATATTGCAAAGCAATATCCCACGGATCTACAGGCTCAATATGATCCACAGGCTCAAAATAACTCAACCCAATAGTGCGGACATCTGACCTACACTGTGCCAAAAACCGATCGTAAAAACCCTTACCGTACCCTACCCTATTTCCTTTTTTATCTGCGATCAGCAAAGGTACCAATACCATGTCGATGAGATCCTCCGACAGCATTTTTCCGGCAATAGGCTCTAAGATCCCCCATGTATTCATCACAAGTTCTGTGTGCTCATCCCAAAGGTAATTAGTCATTGTCCCCTGCTGTATATCAGATCGCGAAAGGACAAGGTGGATATGGGGATAATTTGTTCTGATCCATTCGATCAGCAGGGACGTATCCGGCTCATTGAATTTGCCGAAAGGAAGATAGACATGCAGATACCTACAATCACTCCAATCCAGCGAAAGCAAATATTCGAATATCAACTGATCCATCTTTTGACATTCGGCACGGGATAGTGCCATCCGTTTTTGCTTATACAGTTTCCGAAGATCTCCCTTGGTCATAAACAAATGTAATAAAAAACGGCCTTGCCGCAGGAAGCTGACAAGACCGAATAATCAACCTAAACCAAAAACTTTATTATTTCACACGCTCGACGTAATTACCGCTTTCCGTGTCAATCTTTACTTTATCACCTTGATTGATAAATAATGGAACATTGATTTCTACACCTGTCTCTAAGGTTGCCTTTTTTAGAGCGTTGGTTGATGTATCACCTTTTACAGCAGGCTCTGTATAGGTGATTTCCAATTCAACACTTTTAGGCGCATTAGCCATTATAGGCTCATCACTCTCAAAAGCCACGATCACGTTCATACCTTCCTTCAAGAACCGCGCCGTATCGCCAAACAAAAACTTAGGAATATTGAACTGCTCATACGTGTTGTTGTCCATTACAACAAAAAAATCACCATCTTCATACAGATATTGGTAGTCGTTGGTCTCCACACGCGCAATTTCTACAGCTTCATCCACACGGAAACGATATTCAACCAGTTTTCCGGTTTTCACATTACGCATCTTTGCCTGATAAAACGCACGCAAGTTACCAGGGGTACGGTGGATAAACTCTTCTACCGTAACCAATTCGCCATTAAAACGCAGTACATTTCCGGTTTTTACCTCTGAAGCTTTAGCCATATCTATTTGTTTTTACTTTTGTTGGCACAAAAATATGAAAACTCGCGCGAAGTCAAAAGAAAAAAGCGATAAGCTTTAGGCCGTAGGCTATAGGCTTTAATTATGCCTATTGCCTACAGCTTATAGCCTAAAGCAAACTAGTACTCTATCGGTACGTTAAACTCTACGGTACTACCTCTTTCCGGTACACCTTTGATACGCACGATGTTTCGTTTTGTATTGGCCAATGCCGCTTCTACATCATCCACATTATTGACAGGCCTACCATTCACTTCCGTAATGACCAAACCTCTTTCCACACCAAAGTACTCGAATACACCGCCTCTATGCACCTGTGTCACGACGACACCGGAATTGATGCCCAACTCTTTCTTGCGTGCATCTGTAGCAGGGATAAAACTTGCTCCAAGTTTGTTAAAGATTTCGGTTGCACTCGCACTTGTCGACTCATCGCCCGAAGAAGATTTGCTAGCTTCTTCGCCTTTCAAGGTGACGGTTACTTCTTTTTCCTTACCATCGCGCTTGTAGGTCAATTTTACCTTGTCGCCCGGACGCAGTCTAGCCACTCTTTCCTGTAGATCGGAAGAAGAATAGATCGTACGGCCATCGATCTTTTTGATGATATCACCTGCTTTGATACCTGCTGCTTCAGCTCCGCCACCTTTAACGACATTCTGTACATACAGTCCATTGATATCATCGATACCTTTCTCTTTACGCAAACCTTCACTGATCTCGTTAAAGGTAATACCCACGAAACCACGTTTCACGCTTCCAAATTCCTTGAAGTCATCCAATATTTTTTTGGCCAGATTGATCGGAATAGCAAATCCATAACCTGCATACACCCCTGTCGGAGAAGCAATCGCCGAGTTGATACCGATCAGTTCGCCTCGTGCATTGACCAAAGCTCCACCACTATTCCCTTTATTGATAACCGCATCTGTCTGGATAAACGATTCGATCGCTGTATTGACGATTGCTTGTTCTTCGCCATATCCATAGCCTCTAGGTTGTTGCTGAGTCTCACCCAGGATACCGATTTGGCGTCCCTTGGCACTGACGATACCTGCCGTGACCGTAGACTGCAAGCTCAAAGGATACCCTACGGCCAACACCCATTCGCCGATCTGTACATCGTCAGAATTACCCATCTTGACAATAGGCAAGTTCGAGGCTGTCACTTTCAACAAGGCCAGATCTGTATTCGGATCTCTACCTATTACTTTTGCTTCAAAAGTACGTTTGTCTGTCAGCTGCACCTCAATCTTGTCGGCTTCATCCACGACGTGATTATTGGTCACGATATATCCATCCGGCGTCAAAATCACACCTGAACCCGAAGCTTGTGCTTGCCTAGGCTGTGCCTGCCTACGTTGAGGCATCCCAAAAAACTCTTCGAACATATCGAATGGCGAACCTCCACCACCACGTTGCGAGCCTCGCCTTGTCATGGTCACTTTGATATGAACGACACCCGGCGAAACAGCTGCTGCCGCTTGTGTAAAGTCCGGATTGCCTGTAGAAGACAATATCTCATTTTCCGGATTATTGGCATAATGTACCTTTTGTCTTTCTTCAAAAGACATATTGTCCAGCTGTTTATTTTCAAAGAGCTTATACCCCCCTACAGCTATCACACCTCCTAAAACAGCTGTCAACAATGTTAGACCTATTTTTTTCATTTTTTATTTTTGCTATTTTAATATATACCTTTGTTAATAATAATCGGGATTACTAGTTCAAATGTAATACCATCAGGCACGTTGTCACAACTTTTGTCAGTTAAAATTTGTTAATTCTAAATAATTTCGACAGGCTTTTAACAAGATTTAACAAAAGGACCGGCAACTGTAACAAGAATATAGAATTTCAAGCAAATTTTCAAGTCTATCATGCAAAAAATAAAATTTTACAAATACCAGGGGGCCGGCAATGACTTTATTCTGATTGACAACAGAAAGGGGGATTTTGACCGGAAAAATGAAGATTTGGTTCATCGGCTTTGCGATAGGCGGTTTGGGATAGGAGCCGATGGTGTCATGCTGCTCCAAGACGCAGAAAATTACGATTTTGAAATGGTATATTACAATGCTGACGGCCGGGAAGGGAGCATGTGTGGCAATGGAGGACGGTGTATAGTGGCTTTTGCCAGAGATCTTGGCATTACCCATGAAAAAACTGACTTTTTGGCAGTAGACGGCAAACACCAAGCCTCCATTCACGGTGACCAAGTCAATCTGGGTATGATCGACGTGGAGCAAGTGGACAAAGATGGAGAGGCTTTCGTTCTCAATACGGGCTCTCCACATTACATCACGTTAGTAGAAGATCTGGCTCGCTATGCCGTGTATGAAAAAGGGAAAGCTATCCGCAATAACGAGCGGTACAGAGAAAAAGGGATCAACGTCAATTTTGTGGAAAAGGAAGGCGAAGGGTACTTTGTACGAACTTTCGAAAGAGGGGTAGAAGATGAAACATTAGCTTGTGGCACCGGAGCTACGGCTGCGGCTATGGCTATGGCTATCCACGAAAACCGTGAGGGCTCCATCGAAATGCCGATACGTGTACTCGGTGGGCAGCTTACTATCTCTTTTCTAAAAGAAGGCAATCGATTTAGCCAAGTCTATCTGAAAGGCCCCGCACAGTTTGTGTTTGAGGGTGAAATCAATATACTGTAGAGACGCAATGCATTGCGTCTCTACTTATAATCCAAAATCTGGATACTTTCATCGCAGAAGCTATATTCTTTCTCCTGATTGGAGCCGATGAAAAGCAAGCGTTCGGATGCACAGGTCAGATCAATCAATTTGAGATACCATTTTTCTCCTTCAGCATCCAGATTGCTCGTTGGTTCGTCTAGCAATACGATATCCGACTCCGAAAAACAAGCCAAAGCAAGCTTGACCCTTTGTTTCATACCTGATGAAAAATATCTGATCGGTTTGTCTACAGAGCGATCCATATTCAAAAAAGACAAAACGGCCGCCTTATCAAAACCTACCAACAACGATTTGAACCGAAAATGAAAATCCAGCATTTCTGCCAGTGTAAACTCCTCGATCAATTCAATATAAGGGGCAGCAAAAGACAAATGTTGATAAACATCCTCGACATGGACTTCACGACCGTCCGATACATGGTATGCTATCTTCCCGTCACTCGGCGACAACTGACCGGCAATCGTTTTCAATAAAGTCGATTTTCCCGAGCCGTTCGGCCCCAGGATTGCATATTTTTTTGGAGAAGAGAAGGTGTAATCCATGTTTCTAAAAACCCATTCCTGATCAAACCTTCTACCTAGATTGTGTAAAGTTATATTCAATAAGCGCGCTTTGTTAGATTTAGACACTGATTTTTCCTTGGTTAAACCCTCTTACGACCCCACGATCGGAATTTCGCACAAAAGCCAGGATCTCATCCCGCAATTCGGTAGCGGCAAACTCAGCCTCCACCAGATCCAGAGCCTTGCTCAAGTTACGGTGCTGTACGAAGAGTACCCGATAGATATTTTGGATCTCGGCGATCTGTTCGGGTGTAAATCCCCTGCGTCTCAGCCCCACCGAATTGACACCTGCATACGAAATAGGCTCTCGTGCAGCCTTGATAAACGGTGGCACATCCTTACGTACCAGTGTACCTCCTGTCACAAAAGCATGTGAACCTATCTTACAAAACTGATGGACGGCAACCAAACCGGCCAGTACCACATAATCCCCTACGGTAATATGACCGGCCAACGTACTGGAGTTAGAGAAAATACAGTTATTACCGACAATACAATCGTGTGCAATATGACTGTAAGCCTGAATCAGACAATTCTTTCCGATGACTGTTTTGTAGCGGTCCTTCGTCCCCCTATTGATGGTTACACATTCTCGAATAGTAGTGTTATCCCCGATTTCCACCGTTGTCACTTCACCTTCAAACTTAAGGTCCTGAGGCTCACCGGAAATAACGGCACCGGGAAATATCTTACAATTCTTGCCAATTCGGGCACCATCCATGATGGTGACATTGGATCCTATCCAGGTGCCCTCCCCTATGACCACATCTTTATGTATGGTACTGAAAGGTTCGACAACCACGTTGGGCGCTATACGAGCCTCCGGATGGATATACGACAACGGTTGTATCATTTATTATTTATTTTACTTTGACAATTTGAGCCATTAGTTCGGCTTCACTCACAATCTTCTCACCTACCATCCCCACACCCTTCATACGGGCGATCCCTCTTCGGATAGGCTCCAGCAGTTCACAGCTGAATATCAAGGTGTCCCCCGGATGCACCTGGTTCTTGAAGCGGGCATTTTCTATCTTCAGAAACAAGGTCAGCCAATTTTCGGGATCCGGCACTGTATTCAACACCAGAATACCTCCGGTCTGTGCCATAGCTTCAATCTGTAGGACGCCCGGAAATACCGGAGCTCCGGGAAAGTGTCCCATAAACAAATCTTCATTCATGGTTACATTTTTCAAACCCACTACATGGGTTTCTGACAGTTCCAAGATCTTGTCCACCATCAAAAAAGGCTGACGGTGGGGAAGAATATTCATGATCTGTACCGTATCATAGACCGGCTTGGCATGGATATCGTAGGTATTGATCTTTTTCTTGTTTTTGTCCCGCTTGATTTGATTTTTGACACGCTTGGCAAACGCCACATTAGCGGCATGCCCTGGCCTTGCAGCCATGATATGCCCCTTCAAAGGTCGTCCTACCAATGCCAGATCTCCAATCATATCCAACAGTTTATGTCGTGCGGGTTCATTTTGATACCGCAATTGAATGTTGTCCAAGATGCCTTCATCCGCTACAGTTACTTCTTTGTTAAACAGCATTTGGAGCTTGTCAAGCTCATCCTTGCTCACTTCTTTGTCCACTATAACGATAGCATTGGACAAATCGCCACCTTTGATCAAATTATTTTTTACCAAAGCTTCCAATTCATGCAAAAAACAGAATGTCCGCGAAGAAGAAATATCTTTCTTGAACTCGTCTATCTTACTGATGGAAGCATGTTGGCTACCCAATACGGGCGAATTGAAATCAATCATACAGGTCAAGCGATAACCATCCAAAGGCATGGCCACAATCTCAACCTTACGCTCAGGCTCTACATAGTGGATATTCTCCTTAATTTCGTAAAAATCTCTATCAGCTTCTTGTTCTGCAAACCCTGCTTCTAATAATTTCTCGACGAATACAGCTGAGCTTCCATCCAAAATCGGCACTTCAGGACCATCAATATCAATAATAACATTGTCTATTTCCAGACCCACCAATGCAGCCATCAAATGCTCTATCGTGCTGACAGAAGCTCCATTCTCCGAAATAGTCGTTCCACGCGAAGTATCCGTTACATTGTCCGCATCTACAGCCACGACCGGCTGATCTTCCAAATCTACACGTCTAAATTTAAACCAATGATTTTCGGGAGCAGGCTTGATGGTCAATGTTACCGATTTACCGGTGTGCAACCCTATTCCCGAAATTGAAATCTCTCTCTTGATTGTCCTTTGCTTGGCATTCATTTCTTCCATATTGTATGGTTCAATTTATAGTAGTTTATTCCTGGTTTTTTAATTTCTTTTCCAGTTCCAAAATCCTTTTCTCCAATTCGGGAAGCTTAGCATACACGACTTGTGATCTTAGCTCGCTCGTATACGGTGCAAATGGGGATCCCCCCCATTTTGCATTGGCAATCAGGATACTGCGGTTTACCCCCGACTGGGCTTGTATCTGGCTTCCATCAGCTATGCTGATATGCCCTACGATACCGACCTGACCGCCGACAATCACCTGTTTACCGATTTTGGTACTCCCCGAGATGCCCGTCTGTGCTGCTATCACACTATGATCACCGATATCTACGTTGTGGGCTATCTGTATCAAATTGTCCAGCTTCACCCCTTTATGTATGACCGTCGAGCCCATTGTCGCACGATCAATGACCGTATTGGCACCTATTTCCACATCATCTTCGACAATTACATTTCCGATTTGCGGAATCTTGTCATAGGAACCGTCTTTTTGGGGAGCAAACCCAAACCCATCACTACCGACAACTGCCCCCGCATGTATAATGACATTTCGCCCTACCACACAGTCGTAGTATATGGTCACATGAGGATACAATACCGAATTGTCTCCGATGGTCGCATCATCTCCTATATATACATGGGGAAAAATCCGGACATTGTTTCCGATACGTACATTCTTGCCCACATAAGCAAACGCTCCTATGTATCCACCCTCTCCTATCAGTGCCGACTCATGGATAAAATGCTCGCCTTCCCTTCCTGTACGTTCTGTTTTAAAGCCGTAATAAATCTTCAGCAGCGTAGTGAAAGCCGAATACGCATTCTGTACCCGAATCAATGTCGCCTGGACAGGCTTCTGCAAAAGCAATGATTCGTCTACGATAACAATACTAGCCTGCGTAGAATAAAGATATTGCTCGTACTTTGGATTAGAGACAAACGAAAGACTACCCTCCGTACCCTCCTCGATTTTGGACAAATGGGTAACCGTGGTATGAGGATTTCCTTCGATCTTACCATTCAACAACTCGGCTATTTGTTCGGCTGAAAATTGCATTAATTTACAAATGTATATTTTTTCTTAATAAAAAATTAATCTTTAATTCTCCTTTTTAAATGACTCCAATCTCTTTCGGATAGGTTACCGTATGTTTTTCAACACTCCTGGCCAATGCTTCCAAATTTGAAAGGTCAGAAGCTTCAGCTATATCGACAAGTTCACCCTTATTGTTCAATATCCGGATCGGATCCCGTTCGGCGTCATACGCACTGTTGCGGATGATCTGTGTGTACACAAAATAGTCGACCTCCGTATCATCTACCCCAAAACGATCCTTGACCCTGGACCGGATATGCTTGATCTCCTCCGAATCAAAACAATCGTTGCGCATAGCCGTCCTGAACAGATCCCGACCTAAGAGTTTTCTGCACAGCGTAGACAAGATGAAATCCTCGTGATCGGCCCAGACTTTAAGTGCGGACATGATATCATTATCGTCCAACTTGGTGAACCATTCGAGGTGTTCCTCGTGCAATGCAAAATCCTCGGAAGTAATCCTATTATTCAAGAAATGTTGCAAAGCCGGCGTTGCAAACAGTGCTGTTCCTGTATTGCTCAACTCTTTTGCCCGAGCCAAAGCCTTGATCAACATTTGCTCTGCCGCAATCACTGTCTTGTGTAGATAGACCTGCCAATACATAAGCCTGCGGGCTATCAGAAATTTCTCCACTGAATAAATCCCCTTCGCCTCCACCACCAACTCATCATCTTTCACATTCAGCATCTTGATAATTCTATCGAAGGATATCACCCCCTCTGATACTCCTGTAAAGAAGCTATCCCTATTCAGATAGTCCATACGATCCGTATCCAACTGGCTCGACACCAACTGATGCAAAAATTTCCGGGGATATTCATTATTGAAAACGGTAATAGCCAGATTCAATCTCCCATCAAACTGCTTATTCAGCCTATCCATCAATAAGTGCGACACTTGCTCGTGCGATACGCCTTCGATAAGCGTATGTTCCAGGGAATGTGAAAACGGCCCGTGCCCTATATCATGCAGCAGGATAGCAAGAAGCACGGCTTCCTCCTCTTCCTCCGATATATAGACCTCCTTAGAACGCAAGGTGTCGATAGCCAACTGCATCAAGTGCATCGCACCCATGACATGCTGAAAACGCGTGTGCAATGCCCCTGGATAGACCAGATGCGTCATGCTGACCTGCTTGATATACCGCAATCTTTGCAAATAAGGATGTTGGATCAGATCAAAAACAAACCCCGACGGTATCGAAACAAAACCGTACACAGGATCATTGATTATTTTCTTTTTGTTCAAGGGCAGTTTTTTATAGCTAACTTAGCCTATATGCTATTCCATAAAAGTTCAAAAAAACGGATATACTAAGTTAGCCGCAAAGATACATACATTGCAGTTAATTTATGTTAAAAATCGGGCCTATTCTTTAGCACGAACAAGGTATTTCCTTTAAAAATAGTATTTTTATCCTACATCACAAAATAAATACACAAGACTAAACTTTGCAACGAATAGATTATCTTCGATGAGCACTTCGTGATTCTCCATTCGTTCAGAATGACAAACGACAAACAAAGTATTTCTATGGCGAAAACACATATTTTATGGGCTGACGACGAAATTGAGTTTTTAAAACCTCATATTTTGCTGCTGGAAGAGAGAGGTTATAAGGTCATTACCGTGAATAATGGCAATGATGCCGTAGAAGCTTTTAAGAATGAACCTTTTGATATTGTTTTTCTGGATGAGAATATGCCCGGATTGACTGGTCTCGAGACATTGAATATCTTAAAATCCATCAACCCGACTATACCGACTGTGTTGGTGACCAAAAACGAAGAAGAGCACCTGATGGAAGATGCCATTGGCTCCAAGATAGACGACTATCTGATCAAGCCTGTGAACCCTAAGCAAATATTGCTGACTATAAAAAAATTTACGGAAAACAAGCGGTTGGTCAGTGAAAAGACCTCTATGGCTTACCAACAGGAGTTCCGCAACCTTGGCATGATCATGAACAATGATCTCAATTACGAAGAGTGGGTCGAAGCTTACAGGAAACTTATCTATTGGGAGCTTTCATTGGAAAAGCTCGAAGACGAGAGCATGCACGAGATATTGACCACACAGAAATCCGAGGCCAACACACTGTTTTCCAAGTATATCGAGCGGAATTATCTCCAATGGATAAATAATCCAGACACTGCCCCCCTATTGTCGCATCAACTCTTCAAAAAGAAAGTTTTTCCGAGTCTAAGCACAGATTATCCGACATTCTTCTTCCTGATCGACAACCTACGGTATGACCAATGGAAACAGATCAACGATATCGTGACCGACTATTTCAGGTTGGAGGAAGAAACCTGCTATTACAGCATCCTCCCTACAGCAACCCAATATGCTCGCAACGCCATTTTCAGTGGTATGACACCCCTGGAGATGGAAAAGCGTTTTCCCTCGCTCTGGCAAAATGACGATGATGAAGGGGGCAAAAACCTGCACGAAGACACTTTTCTCGCCGACCAGATCAAGCGGCTCTACAGGCCCGAGATCAAGCACAGCTATACAAAAGTATTGACCTTGGAACAGAGCAAAGAGGCCTTGGAAAATGCCGGCAGGCTCATCAAAAACGATCTTAATGTCCTTGTCTACAATTTTGTAGATATGTTATCACACGCACGTACAGACATGGCCATGATTCGCGAATTGGCCAATGACGAAGCAGCCTACCGCTCCCTTACCATTTCCTGGTTTGAGCATTCACCGCTATTGGATCTCATTAAATGGTTGTCGCAACGCAAAGTAAGGATTATTATCACGACCGATCACGGCACCATTCGGGTCAAAAAACCTTCAAAAATCGTGGGCGACCGTCATACAAATACAAATCTTAGGTACAAGCAGGGACGAAACCTCAATTACAACGACAAAGAGGTTTTCGTCATCAAAAATCCACACGAGGCGCAGTTGCCTAAGATCAATGTTAGTTCTACTTTTGTATTTGCCAAGGATGACTATTACTTCGTCTATCCCAATAATTACAACCAATTTGTCAATTATTACAACGGAACATTCCAACATGGCGGCATATCCTTAGAGGAAATGATCATCCCGTATGCGACGTATATTCCAAAGTAGAGACGTAGCATCACCCTTCACCTCCACAACTTTTTATACTTTTGCAACATGAGGATAGAAATAAAAAGCCTGCATGAACTGCCCACGATAGCAAATACCATCCTAAGCACCTTTCCCGACGAAAGAATATTTCTATTTTACGGAGATATGGGTGCCGGAAAAACAACGTTTATCAACGCTTTGTGCGAGGCACTCGACGTACAGGATCATACTTCCAGCCCGACGTTTTCCATTGTCAATGAATACGCTGCCACACATGGCCCTTTATACCATTTTGACTTCTACCGATTGAAAAACGAGACCGAAGCTTTCGATATGGGCTATGAGGAATATTTCTATTCGGGAAATTACTGTTTCGTAGAATGGCCGGAAAAAATAGCCAATCTGCTGCCATCAAGTTATGTCAAAATAAAAATGGAAGTTACTGAAAATCAAAACCGTTTCATGACTGTCGAAAAAAAATAAATTTTTCTTTCCTCTCCATGCAACCTATTATCTTTTGCCGTCGTCTTCCCTAATAAAGTTAATATAAAAAACAGCAAAAAATTGGATAGCTTGGCCATCAACAATATATGGGAACGGTGCACGAGGCAGGACAGAAAAGCCCAAGCTTTATTATACCATCATTTTGCGAAAAAGATGTACGCCGTTTGCCTACGCTATGCACACACCTCGTTGGAAGCGGATGATATTCTGCAAAACAGTTTTGTCAAGGTATTTACCAAACATTATCTGTACGATGGAAAAGGTTCTTTGGAAGGTTGGATCAAAAGAATTGTGGTGAATACAGCCATCGAAACGCACCGTAAAAACAAGCGGTCGTACATGGAGAACATCGATGATATACAATTATCCGTATCAAGCCTTGTCGGGACGGAGCAGACAGGCTATCAAGAACTACTTGCCTTAATCCAGCAATTGCCATTGGGTTACAAAACTGTGTTCAACCTATATGCTATAGAAGGATATTCGCACAAAGAGATCGCCGAAATGCTGAGCATCAGTGAAGGAAACTCCAAATCACAATTGTCACGTGCACGGCAATGGTTGCAAAACAAATTAGTCAAAACAGCAATTTAGAAGAGGCCATGGAAAATAAAGACATAGACAAATTATTCAGACAAACCTTTGAGGACGCTGAGCAGGAAGTACATCCAGCCGTCTGGCAAAATATTGAAAAGGAACTGGACAAGAACAGCAAAAAAACAATTCCTGTCCTTTTCAAGGCATACAATTGGGTCAGCTATGCCGCAGCAATACTTATTATACTGGGTATAGGTTTCTTTCTTTTTAAGAGTAAGCCTACCGAAAACATTATTGCCGAGCAGCCCGCCAGCAAACAAAAAGATTCTCCTGTACAAATGACCAAACCAACTATCGAGAGATCTGTCACAGCGGAGAATACTTCAGCGAATGCAACGGTACCGACTGCTATAGAGGATCTGCCAAAGGTAGACAGAACCGCCTCCAAAGAAAAGGTATCCAAATCTCCTCACGATAGTCAAGGCAACACCGTTCTCCCTTCTGGACACAAGTGGAAAGCCTCGATTGTAGCCCTATCCGACCTTCCCACGGATACGGGAACGACGCTAGCAAATGTAGTGGATCTTGTACAAACCAATGTTCCTACTACGCAGGTCACGGAGGTAGAACCGATCAAGCCTCTGATTGTTTTTGAAGAAGAGGAAGAAAGCATGTATGCCGCAAACGAAGGCTCTTCGTCCAATGAAAGTACGGTAATAACGACGATTTTGAACAAATTGTCTGAAAATATCGATCTCAAATCAAAAAAAGAAGTCCGCTTTAAATCCGATGATGAGGGTTCCATCCGGATAAATTTGATTAATCCTTTAGCAAAAAACCGCAACAAAAAAAGAAAATAACATGAAAACATTCGTATTAAAAATATCCTTGATTTGTCTATTATCCTTGTTTTTCAGCATTGTGCATGCAAAAAAACATGATATGGCAGTACAAGACACCTCTATCCAAGATACCTCTGCCACAGATAGTATCCAAAACGATCAAAGCACCATACAATACCCTCGTCTCTTTGGGGGCATTACATTTTCAAGAATAGACTGGGGTTTTTCCAGACCGATGGACGATGGTTCGTTCAGCTTATCGGACGAGAAAAATGACCTGTCTTATAAAAGAGCTTCAAACTTTGGTTTTGATGTCCTACAGGTAGGTTTGCGTTTCAACGATCATTTCAAGACCTATATTTCGGCCGGAGTAGAGTGGAATTATCTGAGACTGAAAAAGAACATCCTCTTACACGAAAACCAAAGCCCCCTATCCTATGAGTTTGTCGATGAGAATGATGTCCGCTATACCAAGAATGTATTGACGACGACCTACCTCCGCCTACCATTGTCCTTTGAGTGGAGAAGTGGAAAGCTACGTGATGGAGAACGCGTGAAGGTGGCATTCGGTGCAATGACGGGTATACTCCTAAAAGGAACGCAACGTCTCAAAAGCGAGAAACTGGGCAAACAAAAATTCAAGGACAATTACAGCCTGGCGACATTTCAGTATGGCCCATTTGTCCGCATCGGATATGATGACTTCGGCATATTTGCCAAATACTATGTAAACGATATGTTCGAGAACACCCCTGCCATGAAAGGCCTAAACAACTTTACCTTTGGCCTCACATTAGGATTTTAATTTATGTAGAGACGCAATGCATTGCGTCTCTAATCTACACACCGTCCTCGTTTGTAACGAGGGCGCCCCTGTCTTTTTCTGCCAACCTGACACCCTCCCCAATGATTTTCTGACACGACAGTGAAAAATTGTCAAGAAAATGCCTTAAAAATGATTTGGCACAGTTGATGATAAAAATGTTGCGTACATTTAACAAATTAAACATTTAAAAATAAGTGATATAACTATGGCATTAAGTATTAAACCTATCGGAGACAGAGTAGTCGTAGAGGCTGCTCCCGCAGAAGAAAAAACAGCATCAGGTATCTACATCCCGGATACTGCAAAAGAAAAACCTTCTCAAGGTACCATCGTAGCAGTAGGCACAGGCAAACCTGACGAGCCTCTTACTGTAAAAGTAGGTGACAAAGTATTGTACGGCAAGTATGCTGGTACCGAGATCACTTACGAAGGTAAAGAATATTTAATCATGCGTGAATCGGATATCTACGCTGTTTTATAATTACAAAAAGGTAAAAGTAAAAATCAACAAAGTCGTAGGGGCGAAAGATTTTTCGCCCGTACAAAGTTTGTCTCAAATCTCAATACTATAAAAACATGGCAAAACAAGTAAAATATAATGTAGAAGCACGTGACGCCCTAAAAAAAGGCGTGGACACGTTGGCAAATGCGGTAAAAGTAACTTTAGGTCCTAAAGGTCGTAATGTCATCATCGAAAAGAAATTCGGTTCACCTGCGATCACTAAGGACGGCGTAACAGTAGCAAAGGAAATCGAGCTGAAAGATCCCTTGGAAAACATGGGGGCACAAATGGTCAAAGAAGTAGCGTCAAAAACCGCAGATCAAGCCGGCGATGGTACGACTACAGCAACTGTATTGGCACAGGCCATCGTTGCACCGGGTATCAAATCCGTAGCTGCAGGTGCTAACCCCATGGATCTTAAACGTGGTATAGACAAAGCCGTTGCAGCTGTTGTCGCCAACCTCAAAACACAGTCACAAACTGTGGGTCAGGACAACAATAAGATCAAACAAGTCGCTTCTATCTCTGCCAACAATGACGATGTCATCGGTGCATTGATTGCCGAAGCCATGGAAAAAGTGGGCAACGACGGTGTCATCACCGTAGAAGAAGCCAAAGGTACCGAAACCGAAGTAACAACTGTAGAAGGTATGCAGTTTGACCGTGGTTACTTGTCACCTTACTTTGTCACCAACTCCGACAAGATGGAAGCCGAGTTGGAAAGCCCTTACATCTTGATCTATGACAAGAAAATCAGCAACATGAAAGAATTGTTGCCTATTCTGGAAAAACAAGTTCAAACCGGCAAACCATTGCTGATCATCGCAGAAGATCTGGACGGTGAAGCATTGGCTACCCTTGTCGTGAACAAGATCCGCGGTTCGCTGAAGGTAGCCGCTGTAAAGGCTCCCGGTTTCGGTGATCGCCGCAAAGCGATGTTGGAAGATATCGCTATCCTGACAGGTGGTACCGTTATTTCGGAAGAAAGAGGATACAAGTTGGAAAATGCCGAGCTTTCTTACCTAGGCCAAGCAGAGAAAGTCGTTATAGACAAAGACAACACGACTATCATCAACGGATCTGGCAATGTAGACGATATCAAAGCCCGCGTGACACAAATCCGTTCGCAGATCGAAACTACAACTTCGGACTACGATCGCGAGAAATTGCAAGAGCGTTTGGCCAAATTGTCCGGTGGAGTAGCTGTCCTTTATGTAGGTGCTACGACCGAAGTCGAGATGAAAGAGAAAAAAGACCGTGTAGACGATGCATTGCACGCAACCCGTGCCGCTGTCGAAGAAGGTATCGTAGCCGGTGGAGGTGTAGCTTTCATCCGTGCCACAGATGCTTTGGCTGGCCTGAAAGGCGAAAATGAAGACGAGCAGATCGGTATCGACATCATCAAACGTGCGATCGAAGAGCCTCTTCGTCAGATCTGTGACAATGCCGGTATCGAAGGTGCTGTCATCGTTCAGAAAGTCAAAGAAGGTACAGCCGACTTTGGATACAACGCTCGTACAGACAAATTCGAGAACCTGATTGCAGCAGGTGTTATCGACCCTACCAAAGTATCACGTGTCGCATTGGAGAACGCTGCTTCTGTAGCATCCATGTTGTTGACTACAGAGTGCGTATTGGCCGATGAACCGGAAGATAATGCAGCAGGCGCAGGTGCCCCTCCTATGGGTGGCGGCATGGGCGGAATGATGTAATAAAAAAAACCGCTCTCAGTTGAGAGCGGTTTTTTTATTATATTTTAGCCATATTCCGAACAATGGTAAATAAAATAATAACCACAAATACCACTTGAATGGCCCGGTAGCCATACAAAGCCTTACGCAGCTTAAGTTCCCTTACCGTAGGCTCAGGAACCAATTGCAGATAAAAGCCCAATAAGAGGTAAGGAACCATCAAAAACAACAAAGGGTTTTGCAAAAAAGATTGTTCGATCTCACCATTGAGCAAGTGATGTAAAGCCCGTTGGCTGCCGCAACCGGGGCAGTCCAGTCCGGTCAAATGCTTCAAAGGACATTTGGGAAACAGGGCATGATTCAACGGATTGAAGTATTTATACATAAATAGTACACCCGTTGAACCTATGCCCAACATGACCCATATTAATACCCGCTTAATAACCATTGATCAACCCACCGAATATAGCTAGTCCAAAAAAGCCAAAATACGCAATCCATAGCACGACACAAGCGATCAGATTGATGATCATCCATTTCTTTGCATTGGCCGAATCCTCTTCTGCTCCCGCGATATCTCCCGCATAAAATTTCTTTTCCACACGGGAAGCGTAGATAATCGAAGGAATCCCCAAAGGCCAACAACAGAATATGGTTGTTAAAATACTCTCCAATAAATAGGTCTTGGGAGGACGTTGAAAGTTCTGTGTATTCCCTTGTTGAGATTGGCCCGAATAATGCTGCGTACCACCAAACTGTGAAGGTGGTGGGGGATTGGATATATTTCCAAACAGATCCTGGAGCTCAGGAATCTCCTTGGCTTTTTTCCAAGTCACCAATTCCTCCGTCCATATCAGTGTGTCCGGATTTATATTTTTCGTTCGAAGCTCTTCCAAGCTGATCGGCCCATATGAGTTTACGCCATCTGAATAGTGGTATTGTTTCATGCTATACTTGCTTTTATACAGGCTAAGATAAAAAAATCTCGTGTAATTATTAGGGGTAGGACAAATTGCACGTACGACATACATTCGGTTTTCTAAAGACAAGCCTTTGCCCAAATAGCATATAAGTTATGGTTTCGGTGCGTTTGTTGGGCAAGCTATACGCAACTAAAGATAACGGAATATTGATCTAAATTTCGCAAAGTGGTAAAAATCAAATAGATTTGCAAGAACAGTACATTGTTCTTACTGTGTCAAAATCTATTTATCTCGTAGACAGTTTTTATTGACCCCTTGTAGACATCCAAGTTATGATTACCGATTTAGTGCCCGATAAATTACTTACCTCATATATCTCAAAATATAGCTTTATCAGTCTTTCCAGGACATACCGTCCCGAGCAATACGTACCCGATGGGGCAGTAAAAGTTTTCATTTACGAGGGGGATGAGTATATTCGCTATTGTTCTGATACGGGTAGATCTCTACGGTGGAAAGATGGAGCTATAGGCAACCTTTCTCCAAGATTCAGTATGGAGATAGATCGTCCCATAAGATTGACTATCTGCTGTTTTAGGGCGTCAGCTTTTTATCAGCTCTTTGGAATTCCAATCCATTTGTTGCATGACGATTTTATTCCTTTGGAAGAAATCATAGCAAAACATACCCATCAATTAAAAGACAGCCTTGCTCACACCATTTGTCCACACGAAAAAAAGAAATTACTTGACCGTTTTTTCATCCATTTACTGTCCAAACGTAAATTATCGGACTTAAAGGCCATACCTTTTATCGAACAAATTATCTTGTGCTATCGAGGGAATATTCAGCTAGACAGATTGATGCGGCATACGAATATGTCTCCCCGTACCGTAGAGCGGCTCTTTGGAGAATACATCGGCATGCCTCCCAAACAGTTCTGCAAGATCGTCCGCTTTAATCATGCGTTTCTCCTACGGAAGTACAATCCTAAAATTTCTTGGCAAGAGATTGTCTACGAGTGCGGGTACTACGACCAAAGTCATTATATCAATGAATTTCGCTCACATATGGGCGTATCTCCACAAAAATATGGCAAAGGCCGCAGCAGAATGTCTTCACTGTATGTAGGAACACATATAGATTATCTCGATCTTTAAATAATTTTCAAAGCCATTTGTCGTTTTTTTCCAATACCATTACCATAATTTACCTTATTTTTACGCACAGATAGGCAACTCACTGTTATATAAGGAATATAATTGTTTGAAAAACGCACGCACAAGGATATAAACTTAAAATCGGAATATATGAAAAAGAATAGGTTGTTTATGTGCTCATTGTTAGCCATGCTAGGGATGAACATATCGCTTTATGCACAACAAGGTAATAGCGAACTGAATTTGATGGTCAGTGATGCGGCGCCCACTGTCCTAATCTTAACTATTTTTGATGAGCTGGGCACCGCCTTGAAAGCCAATTACGGTGACTACGATAAAGAAAACAAAGACAAATCTATACCAGGTATGATTAGTGCAAGTTATCTGTACAAAGTCAACAAATGGCTCGCTGCCGGAGGAGATCTGGGCTATCTCCATCTCAACCAAGAGATCAAGCTGACATCGAGAGATGGTTCAAAACCCGACGAACTTATAAAGCGTAAGACCAACCTCTTTACGGTGATGCCTACGGCAAAATTTTATTATCTCCAACGTGAGAATATCAATCTATACGGGGTACTGGCCGTTGGAGCTCTTTTCTCTGGAAAAACAGAAAAGAGCAGCACTCTCGAGGACAAAGAAAATTTTACGACTTTTGCCTTCCAGATCAATCCAATCGGAATCCGTGTAGGCAAACGATTCGGTGGCTTTGCCGAATTGGGATTTGGGATGAAGGGATTTGCTACAGCCGGATTTAGCATGAGATTATAAATCCCTTGTGGCTAAAAAGTCATAAATATGCGCAACTGTCCTAATTATGGCACACACCTGCCGTGTGTGCCTATCATCCTCGCTGAGATCTAGGCGCAGCGCTGGACTAGAGACCGGTACCATCTATAGTTTAAATCAATTTCTGTTCTACCGCCATCTTGACCAGTACAGCCGTATTTTTGGCGCCTAATTTCAACAGGAGGTTCTTTCGATAGCCACGTATGGTCTCCGGGCTAAGAAAAATTTTGTCGGCGATTTCTCCATTGGTCAATCCTTCCGAGATCAGCCGGAGCAATTCCCGTTCGCGGTCGCTCAGCCATATGTTCTTTTCGGGCGACCGCTTCATCAGCAGGTCTATCTCATGACACAGGAAAGTCTCGCCCTTAGCCACGGTTTCTATACCTTCCAAGACTTCTTCGGACATAGCGTTCTTGATAAGGTATCCCGAAGCACCGTTGTCCAGCATCTGCCGCACGATAGCATATTCATTATGTGTGGTCAGTGCCAATACCTTGACCTCCGGAAAGTGGTCTTTTATCTCCTTACAAAAGTCTAACCCACTGATATCGGGAAGCCCAACGTCCAATAGTAAGATATCAGGTTTCCAGAACCCAAGGGACAGCCTACATTCGGCAGCACTATGGGCTACACCGACCACACTGGCTATCCCCGACTCCTCGATCAAGTTCTGTAATCCTTCCGTAAGGATCTTATGATCATCTACAATGGCTACTTTAATCATTTTCTTCCTTTTTAGTAAATTCCAGCTCCACATGGATCTCGGTACCTTGACTCGAAGAATAGATATTCATCTTGCCCTGGAAAGCCGCAACACGTTGCCGTACATTCTTCAACCCCATGCCTTCTACCACCTGCTCTTGGTCAAAGCCCACACCATCATCCTGCACCGTAAAGGATATACGGTCCTGCTCCTGCACAAGCTGTACATTGATATGCTTGGCCTGTGCATGTTTGAGCGCATTATTGACCAGTTCGTGGATACAGCGATAGATCATGATCTCCAACTTCTCCGACAAGCGGGCTTCATCCCCGAAATAGTGAAAATCAGCTATGGGAATGGCAGAGCAGAAGTCGGATAAGGATGCTTTCAGGCCGTAGCGCAGCAATGATTCCGGCATCATATGGTGTGCCACACGCCGCAGTTCCTGGATCGAATCGTCCAACATGCCCAGGGCTTTCTGAAAACGGTTGACATCTATCCCCTCCAGTACAGCGGCCTCGCCTTCTTTTACCTGAGGCAGGTTGAACTTGACGAGGGAGAGCATGCTGCCCAATCCGTCGTGTAGGTCTTTGGCTAAGCGGGTGCGTTCGGCCGTTTCACCGTCCAATGTTGCCTGCACGGCTACCAATTGTTTTTCCTGTTCCAAACGTTGGGTTTCTTCTTCGGCTAATTTACGCCGGCTCACAGCCAGGCGGTAGCGTATAAAGGCAAGAGCAAGGGCAATAAGCAAGATCAGTCCTGCGCCAATGCCTAGCCAGATATACAGTTGTCTCTGCTTTTCCAAGACTTCTATTTTGAGTTCTTTTTTCTCCGTTTCGTATCTTACTTCCATTCCGGAGAGGGAGTTTTGGTAAGATTCGTTGGCATAGCGATTTAGTACTTCCCGATAATGATGCAGATATTTTTTAGTGAGATCCGGTTGTCCGAGATAGGCATAAGCTTGTGCCAGATTCGCATAGACATTCATGGTAATATTGAGATCGGTTGAGTCTGTCTTCAAGGATTCCATTGCTGCCTCGACCGACCGGGCATATCGCCCTTGGTGGAAGTGTATATTGGATATGATATTCAATGCCTCTGCAATCAAAATGGGAAAGCCCAATTCCTTAGCCTGTGCGATGGCCTGTTGTGCAATGGGTTCGGCTGCCGCATAGTCATCGTGAACGTAGTGGGCTTTGGCCAAGGTTTGCAAAGCCTTGCTTCCAGCGTATTTATTGTCCGTGCTGCGGTAAATGTCGACAGCTTTCCTGGCATAATCTACCGAGACCGCTTTGGGCTTGTCTTGATGGTAGGCGATATCACTCAGCGAAATATAGATAGCCGCCAGCCCTTCCTGATCACCTACCTCCAGAGCCAGCTTTTCTGCCATTTCAAAATATTTGAGCGCCTGATCGAAGTTGGACATCATCTGATAAATGCCGCCGATATTGGAGTAGACTAACCCAAGCTCTTTTTTGTCATGTTGCTCATCGAGGATTTTTACAGTCGCAAAATAATTTTCCAAAGCCTTGTCATAGCTGCTTTGGACACGGTATATATTAGCGTAGGTATTGTTTATAGAGGCTTGTAATCTGTGTTCTTTCAGCTTGTCGGCAATAGGCCGGGCTTTTTCCAGATAGAAGGCGGCCGTATCGAGGACGGCTCCCATAAAATAGGCTACACCTAAATTTCGATAAAAAATGGCTGTCATCTTTTCGTCCTTGTTCTTCCGGGCCAATGCCAGACCTTCCTGGCCGAAATCTATGGAACGACATACATCGATATTGGTATAGAACCAAGACAGATCGTCATATATCTTGATTTTCTCCTCTTCGGACAGTTTTTTCGTTGCCAATACCTGTTCCAGCGAATCCAAAGACTGCCCAGACACAAGTGCCGGTGTCCAAACCAAAATAAGACACAGCAAAAAAAGATATACTTGTCTTCTGCCCTTATTTATATGTTTTTCCATCATGAGCATAGTAAGGTTTATTGTGAATTATCTTTCCAAACAAAGGTAAGGCATTTATCGCCAATAAAAACCCCCTTTTGGGGGTAAGTTACGCAGCGTTTCCTCCATAACTTTGTTCTACAAAAGCAATAAGCTTAATATTATAAAACTAAACAATACGGTCATGAAAAAATCAACAACATTATTTTTAGCGTCCGGGATGTTATTATGTACAGTCTGCTCTTGCTCCAAAAAAAACAGCCCACAGCCCGAGATAGAACCCGTTGAAGTGTTGCGGCTTACCGCTTTTACCGTCGATTACGAAGACAACAATTCTCATTATAACGAAGAAACCCGTTTTCACTACAACAGCGACCATTTTTTAAGCAGTTACCAAACGGGAGAAGACATACGGGAAATGCGCTACGACGAGCAGGGGCGGATCATCCAAAATGGGAATATGACCTATACGTACAACGACCGTGGACAGATAGCGCAGATAGACGAAGATCCCGGAGAGGATTATCTTGGAAATTATAGCGAAATTAAATCCACCTATACCTACAATAATAAGGAACTTCCTACAGAGTCAACCGTTGTTATTACAGGCAGAGATGGTAGTTATACGACTACAGTGACACGTCAATTTGCATACGATGAAGACGATCGGCTTATTTCTATCGTCGAACACAGACCGGGTGGAGGCACTAATTACCGAACTGCGCTGCGTTATGACACCAATGATAATATTGCAGAAATTAAACGTGAATCCTCCAACGACCCCACTTTTCCAGAGGATAATACCCAAACCTATATCCATACGTATACGTATGACTATAAACAAAATCCCCGCTATGTCTATTTGCAGCGCATGGGTGTGGACATGCGCCTGTCGCTGGTCTATACGATACCGATGGGACTCACACAACCACTGGAAAGCAACACTTTCCACCGGGTCAACTACTGCACCCCCAATAATATACTGAGTTCTGTAACAACCCTATCTACAGGAATGGTAAGCTCTACCTATACGTTTGCGTATGAGTATAATGAAGAGGGTTATCCCGTTTCTGCAGAGCGCACCGAAACCTCAGGCCCTAGCTATATGAGAAAGAGATATTATTCCTGGGATTACGAAGTGTCTATGACAAATGGGCAATAGAATGAAAACCATCAAAAAAAAGAAAATCATGAAAACATTGAAATATTTATTCATACTGACGGTGCTGTTATGTGCCATGACGGCACAAGCTCAATTTCTGGAGAAAGTGGGCAAAAGTGCAGAAAGGGCTGCCGAGCGTACCGTGATACGGAAAACCGAACAGAAGACTTCACAAAAAGCGGGGAAGACCATTGACCGGGCCGTAGATGGCGATCCGGCAAACGGACACGATTTACAGTCCACACAACACTAGCATTCCATCTCCACATGGATCTCGGTTCCCTGTTCGGTCGAATAGATATTCATTTCACCGCCGAATGCGGCTACACGCTGTCGTACATTCTGTAAGCCCATACCTTCTACCACTTGCTCTTGGTCAAAGCCCACACCGTCATCCTGCACCGTAAAGGAGATACGGTCCTGCTCCTGCACGAGCTGTACATTGATATGCTTGGCCTGTGCATGTTTGAGTGCATTATTGACCAGTTCGTGGATACAGCGGTAGATCATGATCTCCAACTTCTCCGACAAACGGGCTTCATCCCCGAAATAGTGAAAATCGGCAATAGGAATGGCTGAGCAGAAATCAGATAAAGATGCTTTCAAGCCGTAGCGCAGCAATGACTCCGGCATCATATGGTGTGCCACACGCCGCAGTTCCCGAATGGAATCGTCCAGCATGCCCAGGGCTTTCTGAAAACGGTTGACATCTATCCCTTCCAATACAGCGGCCTCCCCTGCTTTTACCTGAGGCAGGTTGAACTTGACTAGGGAGAGCATACTGCCCAACCCATCGTGCAGGTCTTTGGCTAAGCGTGTACGTTCCGCCGCCTCGCCGTCTAGTGTCGCCTGTACAGCCACCAATTGTTTCTCCTGTTCAAGCCGCTGTGACCCTTCTTCCGCCAGCTTCCGCCGGCTCACAGCCAGGCGGTAGCGTATAAGGGCAAAAGCCAATGCAATGAGGAGAATAGTAGCTCCGGCAATACCTAGCCAGATATACAGTTGTCTTTGTTTTTCCAAAGCTTCTATTTTAAGTTCTTTTTTCTCGGTTTCATATTTTACTTCCATTCCCGAAAGGGATTTCTGATAGGATTCGTTGGCATAGCGATCCATGGTCTCCTGATAATTGATCATGTATTTTTTGGTCAAATCCGGATGACCCAGGTACGCATTAGCTTGTGCCAAATTGCCATAAACATGCGTGGTAATATTGATATCGGCAGAGTCTGCTTTCAATGATTCTAACGCCATCTCGACTGATTGGACATATTTTCCCTGATTGATATATAAATCGGACAACGTGGCCAATGTCTGTGCGATTAAATTAGGGTTTCCTGTTTCTTTCGCCTGTATTACGGCCTGCCGCACGATAGGTTCAGCAGCTCCATAGTCTCCGTGATGATAATACGCTTGTGCCAACGCTTGCATGGCGATACTTCCAGCACGTTTATCATCAACTTTCTTAAATATTTCGACAGCTTTCCGAGCATAATCTACCGATATTTCTTTTGATTGACCTTGATGAACGGAAATATCGCTCAGAGAAACATAAATATAGGCCAGTCCCACTATATCATTTTTCTGTATAGCCAATTCCTCGGCCATTCTGTGATATTTGAGTGCCTGCTCAAAATTTTTCATCCCCTGATAAATTCCTCCTATATTGAAGTATAATCTAATAAGAGGCTCTATATCATCATATTCTTCCAACACCTTTACAGCAGCAAAATAATTCTCCAAAGCCTTTTCATGCAGGCTCTGCGCATGATAGATGTTTGCATAGATATTGTATATAGAAGATTGCAGCCTAGGTACTTTCTCTAGTTGATCGGCCATAGATCGGGCTTTGTCCAGACAGAACATGGCACTGTCATAGATTCCGGCTCTGTAATAAGCCTCTCCCATATTTTTATAAAAAGTGGCTTCCATTTTTTCATCTTTATTTTGTCGGGCAAGTACTACCCCTTTTTTACCAAAATATAGGGAACGATTTACCTCATTATTGGCATATCGATGAGATAAAATATTGTATATCTGCACTTTTTCCTGCATAGACAACTCTTTTTTATACAGCAATCGTTCCAATGAATCCACTGACTGTCCCACCAAAATCATCGGCAGACAGATGGCTATCCATAAAATCAAGTTAAGACTGTAATACTGTTTATAGCTATATATTCTCACAACCAAAGGTTTAAGTTTAGACTTCTGAAGTTTTCAGAACTTCTGAAGTCTTTCTAATCAAAGGTACGGCATTTATCTCCAATAAAAACCCCCTTTTGGGGGTAAGCAGGGTGGGCTTGCCCCTGTAACTTTGCTTTTGCAAGATGAGGGAGGGAAATCGACAGCGGGTTGAATGTATTTGGCTCTCTCAGAAACAAAAATTATAGACTAAAAGATAAAAATTATGAAAACAATACTCCAAAAAACAATACAACTACTTTTTATCGCGGTAGTCTTAGCTTCCTGCTCAAAACCCGGCGACGAACCTACACCAACGGAAATACAGACCGATGTGTATGCAATCGGGCATAAAAATATAGCCGGACGCGGCAATACCGGAAAAATCTGGAAAAACGGCACGTTGTTGTACACCCTCCCCGAAGCGGAAGTCTTTGGGATATATGTCTCGGGCGAAGATGTGTATGTGGCAGGTACTGTGTACAATGATTGGAAAGTCGCTATGCTCTGGAAGAATGGTACGCCCCAGGCGCTGACTGATGGTACTAACCGTTCGGAAGCCGGTTCGGTTTATGTCGCCGGCACGGATGTCTATGTAGCGGGATATGAATTCAAGAGTTCGGGAGGGAGTGTAGCTATGGTCTGGAAAAATGGCGTAGCACAGGAACTCACCGATGGCAGTGCACGAAGTTCTTATGCCGGCTCGGTCTATGTTTCCGGCAGTGACATCTATGTGGCAGGGTATGTACTTTACGATTCTAATCGTGCCTGCACGGTCTGGAAAAACGGCATCGCCCACAAGCTGACCGATGGTTCTACCATTGCGATTCCCCAATCGATGTATGTTTCCGGCACCGACGTTTATGTGGCTGGCTTTGAAAGCTACAATTCAACCTCTGCTGTGGCCAAGCTCTGGAAAAACGGTGTCGCTCAAGACCTGACCAACAGCACTTTCTTTTCACAAGCTAATTCGGTATTTGTATCCGGCGGTGATGTCTATGTAGCGGGGCGGGAATATAATAATATGGTCTCTTCGGCCAAAGTATGGAAAAACGGCGAAGTCCTGTACGATCTCACCGCCCCCGGAGAGGAGATCCGCCCCACAGGGATGTTTGTCGTCCAAACAGAAAAATAACCCGAGAACGTAAAATCTTCACGGATAAAAACAGAAAAAATGATAATGTAAAACAAGAGACTATGAAAACTACAATCCAAAAAACCATGTGGCTATGTATGGTAGCCCTCACCATGACAGCGTGCAAAAAGGACGGAGACAGCGATAACGCTGGAACTACAGACGAATGTTCGTACAAAGTGACGATCGATGGTGTGACGACCCAGCCCAATCAATTCGGAAAAGACAAGATCGTATTCACGACATCCGCTGACACGGAGGATCCCGAAGACCGTGGCTTTGCCTTGAGTATCGATCAGGCCAAGACGAACAGTACCGAAAAATCTGTACTGATGCTCATGGGCAGGGCGCTCCTGAACAGCAAGCTGGCCACGGGAGATTACCCGGCCATCGCATTCAGTACGACGGCGTTCAGCAATCCACAGTTTGCCCAATGGCCTTATTACGTTTTCTCAGAGGAAGACAACGATACAGGAGCTCTTGCGTTGACCATCCTAGAAAATTCGGACAAACGCATACGTGTCAAGGCGTCTGGAGAGGTCGCCAAAGCCGAGGAGGGCTACACACAGGTCAGCATCGTACCTGTAGAGGTAGAAATCACGATCGGACGCAAACATTATACAGAGGTACCCTATGAAGGCGAATTGTTCGGAGGTGCGTATTGTGAATGTCAGAAGTGAGAAAAGATCTATTTCAGTTATTGACCTGATACGAAGTGTATATCATTATTAACATTAACTATTAAAATAAAAAACCATGAAAACGATTTTTAAATTTTTGGTCTTATGTCCGCTGTTAGGGATGATGGCCTGTGAAAAAAATGATCCTTCGCCTGATGAAGAGATTTTACAGAACTGTAATGTGGTTCTGGTCGAAGAAAACATTCAGGAACCCACCACATGGACGTATGGAAATGTATATGTCATCAAAAATAATATTTCAGTAAGAAACGTCTTGACCATCGAACCGGGCGTCGTTGTAAAGCTAAAAGATGCAAGCATCGATGTCGTTGGAGGAAAAATACTAGCTGTCGGGACCGCCCAAAGACGTATTGTGTTTACATCTATTGGCGATGATAGATACTGTGGCGATAGTAATGGAGATGGCGCGTCCACCACACCGGCAAAGGGTGATTGGCAACAGATTTATCTCAATGGTACGACAGAAACTACATTTAAATATGTCGATATATTCTATGCCGGAAAGAATCGAGGCGGATCTAGTAATGCTGTTAGAATATCCGGCCCAAATTCGGTGTCGTTTACTTTTGACAACTGTAGGATTGCGCATACCCTATACCAAGAGTCTTCTTATGACAGTTCCTGTGCATTTTTTGGCACGAGTTCTATGATGGATGCAACGGTAAGTAAATTTACCAATAATGCCTTATATGATAATGGCAAGCCTTTGCTCGTCAATGTGTATTATACATTAGACCCGAGCAATAAATTCCATAATCCCGAAAAGCCGTCACAAATCAACACGCACAATGGTATTTATATTCATCATTCTTCTGGCGGATTTGACGTAACAGTGAATTGGAACAATACGGAAGTACCTTATGTCTTAGATGAATGGCATCAGGTTCATCCCTCGGCTACTGTAAATATCGGAGCCAATGTCGTCGTGAAATTTAAAAGGCCGACTGCGGGACTAAACTCGCGATATGGGAACGTACATCTTAACGCGGCAGCATTTCTCACTTCCTATAAAGATGATGTGCATGGAGGAGACACAAACGGAGATGGAAGCAACTCAGCACCTGCCGTAGGCGACTGGGAAGGCTTTTCTAATACAGATGTATATAGCGAGTGGATACATGGCCCAAATATTTTGTACGCAGATAACTAATAGTCTGAGACTTTCACCATCTTATTTAAACAATAATATTTACAATCGATGAAAAAATCAATCTTTATTATCCTGGCGGTGTTTATCGCCGTAGCTGCCCATGCGCAGCCATTTCAAAAAGGTACAACTACAGCAAATCTCGGTATCGGCCTAGGAACCGCCTTAGGCGGGCTTGGTAAAGCTCGCCCCGCTATCAGCGCCTCAGTCGATCACGGCATGTGGGACATCGGTGGCCCTGGTGTCGTCAGTCTTGGTGGTTATGTGGGCAATACAGGCTATAAATATACCAGTGGTAGCTATACAGCCAAATGGAACTATATCGTCGTTGGCGCCCGCGGGGCTTATCACTACAATGGATTTAAAAACGTGCCCAACCTGGATGTCTACGGCGGCTTGATGTTAGGATACAACATCGTGAGCTACAGCAGCACCGGCAGTGACGCCGGGTATGCCAACAACTACGGCAGCGGCCTGGGATTATCTGCTTTTCTGGGTGGACGTTGGTTCTTTAGTGACAATATTGGGGCCTACGCCGAGCTAGGTTATGGTGTTTCGCATCTTAATGTCGGGGTTACGTTCAAGTTTTAGTACCTGTTAAGTATTCAACATTAAGGTCTAATCCGGAATAACTCTGCTTATGGTCGGGTTATTCCCAGGGGGAGGTAAATACATACTCTTTGTAAAATGTTCAAAAATTTAATTCCTCCCCCTATTTATTTTAGGCAGTTATATACTTTTATGACCAATCATAAATAACATCGTCATTCTGACCGAAACGAAGTGAAGTGGAAGAATCTCATCATTGTTAACCCCTCCTTAGATGAGATCTTTCGACTACGTTTCACTCCGCTCAAGATGACGGAATGTTTTGGTTAGATTTGTATATAATCGCCTTATTTTAAAACCGCAATTGGGAGAACTTATCCCAGCAATCGGAGAAAGGGGAGGCCATAAGGTCAAATGGATGTATGTTTTACAAAAAAAGTCCTCCCCTATCCCGATTCGCACCTTAGATCAGCACGCGCATCCCGCGGGAGCCAGTATTTAGAGAATATATTTTCCTTTACCTCTTTTTATAACAATCCTGCAAATATTTTTGTAGGACAAGCACATGTGCATGTTTCTCGTCTTTGGCGGCATACAGCAAGGTAATGACGGGATGTTCTTCCCATTTATCCAGATAATGCGGGATATCTTCATTTTTTTTGAGCTCAGCCAGGTACTGTCCCTTGAATTTCTCCCATCGTTCGGGGATATGTCCGTACGCCACGCGGATCTCCGTGGACGGTGCAATATCTTTTGCCCATTCGTCTACATGGGCCTTTTCTTTTTTTATCCCTCTCGGCCAAAGCCTGTCGACCAGTACACGAAAGCCATCTGTTGATTCCGCTGGTTCATATATGCGCTTGATATGTATCTTGGGTATTTTCATGGCAATGGATAAACAAGTCTGAAAGAGATTGGTTTTAAAGTCATACCGCCATTTTGTCACAAAAATGATTGTTTTTTATTTTTCTTGAAGCCAATTTGGCCAAAATAAATATCTTTATGGGACAACAAAGCTGCTGATTCAAGTATGGAACAATATTTGGCGATTGATTCAGCAATAGTATATAATTAGGTAAGAAATTTAAAGAAAGAAAAATATGACTATTTGGTTTTTATTGATTGGTATCGGTATCGTCAGTATGATCGTACAGACGAGGTTTAGGAACAAGTTTAAAAAATACTCCGAAATGCCCCTGACGTCGGGTCTGTCCGGTGCAGAGATCGCCCAGAAGATGCTACATGACAACGGTATCTATGATGTCAACATCATATCGGTAGAAGGACAACTTACGGATCACTACAATCCGGCAAACAGAACGGTCAATCTAAGTCCGGAAGTGTACCATGGACGTAGCGTCGCAGCAGCGGCTGTAGCGGCACACGAATGTGGTCACGCCGTACAACACGCTTCGGCATACACTTGGCTGCAGTTTCGTTCGGCGATGGTGCCTATCGTCAGCGTTGCCTCGAAGATCACATCCTTTACCTTGATGATCGGTGTGATGTTGGCTATTTTTTCGAATAGCTTCTTGCTATTGACCATCGGAGTCATTGCTCTGGGCGTGACTACTTTGTTCAGTTTCGTAACCCTTCCGGTTGAATTTGACGCGTCCAAACGAGCATTGACCTGGTTGGATCGTGCCAATATTACCCACAATGTTCCTGAGCACGACGGAGCCAAGGATGCATTGAAATGGGCTGCCATGACCTATGTCATCGCTGCACTATCCGCTTTGGTCACTTTGCTCTATTATGCAAGTATCCTGTTGGGTAGAAGGGATTAGAAATTTTACCTTTTGTAGAGACGTAAGATTTTACGTCTCTACAGAATAAAAAAAATAATAGCCTGTTTTTGAGCAGGCTATTATCTTTTTTCCTAAATTGCACACCTTATAAATGACTATGTAGAAATGAGCGCGACAGAACAACTTTCAATTCGCGTAGAGCCAACACAACAATCAAGACTCTCGCAGGTAGACTTCAACAATTTAAAATTTGGACAAATCATGTCTGACCACATGTTAGTGGCAGAATACAACCATGGCCAGTGGGTGGATGTGAGCATCGTACCTTATGGCAACCTGTTCATCAGCCCCTCCATGTCTTCCCTGCATTACGGACAAGCCATCTTTGAAGGCATAAAGGGATACAAATTTGCCGATGGTACGGTAAGCATCTTTCGTCCAGACAAGAATTGGGAACGCTTCAACAAATCGGCCGTACGCCTCCAGATGCCAGAAGTACCGGAAGAAATCTTCATGGACGGTCTGAAAAAACTATTGGACGTGGATAGGGATTGGGTTCCATCCAAAGAAGGCACATCGTTGTATATCCGTCCCTTTATGTTTGCGACCGAAGCAGCTTTGGGTGTACACCCTTCTGTCTCGTACAAATTCTTGATCATCACGTGCCCTGTAGGTGCTTATTACAGCAAGCCCATCAGCCTAAAAGTGGAAACATACTATACCCGGGCGGCTGAAGGCGGTGTAGGTTTTTCGAAAAATGCAGGAAACTACGCCTTATCCCTATATCCTACCCAATTGGCCAATGACGAAGGTTACGACCAGATCATGTGGACAGATGCTAAAGAACACAAGTATATCGAGGAAGCCGGTACAGCAAACTTGATCTTCCGTATCGGTGACAGCATCATCACACCGCATGGAGATACTATCCTCCACGGCGTGACACGACGAACAATCATGGAATTGGCTGAAAAATGGGGTTATAAAGCCGAGCAACGAAAAGTTTCTGTACAGGAATTGATCGACGGTATCAAGGCCGGAACCGTATCAGAGGCTTTTGCGGCCGGAACCGCAGCAACCATCACCCATATCGACAGGATAGGTTATGAAGGACAGGATTATCATCTCCCTCCTGTAGAAGGACGTGAATTTTCAAACAAAGTACTGGATTATCTCAACCAGCTGCGTTACGGGAAAATAGAAGATCCTTTTGGATGGAATTTCACGATCTAAGCTTTATTTTTATTTTTTTATTAAAATTTCTTGGATTTTTTAAAAAATATAATAATTTTGTGCGGCAATGATGACTGAAAACAAATATCAATTTTGGTGGTGGCCTGAGTATAATACGTCGGGTAGCTAGCATTTTGGTATTCTTGATAAAGATTTTCATAATCAACCAAAACCATTCAAATTAAAGCCCGACAATATAGTCGGGCTTTTTTGTTAATGAAAATTGCTAGTTTGAATCAATACTTTTTGACTTTTTATTTTTGACTTTTTACTTTGATAAGATGAAATACACATTCAAGACACCGTATAAAAAAATATTGGCAGACACAACGACGCCTGTCAGTATCTATCTAAGACTACGTGATACATTTCCAAATAGTCTCTTGTTGGAAAGCTCGGAATATCACAGTCGGGACAATAATATCAGCTATATCTGTTGCCAGCCCATAGCAGGCATCACACTGGATCAAGACACCTTGCAGATCGCTTACCCCGGAGAGCAAAAAATATACAAAAAAGCCAGTGAAATAGATCTACGTAAAGAGGTTTCAGATTTTAGGAAAACATTTCACAGTGATGGAATCCCCGGTGTAAATGTGATTTCAAACGGTCTTTTCGGCTATTTCACATTCGATACGGTCGCACATTTCGAAGACATCACGCTGACGGCCAAGGTGGAAGAGAGTCGAGCCATTCCTTTTCTACAATACCATGTCTACAAGTATGTCATTGCGATAGACCATTTCAGAAACCAGCTGTATATCTTCGAAAACCTGTTGGAAAACGAAGAAAGTGAACTGGAACGCATGGAGTATCTGATCCAAAACAAGAATTTCCCCGAATATTCCTTTCAGGTCAAAGGCGAAGAAACTTCCAATATGTCGGACAGTGACTTTCGTAACCTGGTCGTCAAGATGAAAGAGCATATCCAACGTGGGGATGTATTTCAGATCGTACCATCAAGAGGCTTTGCTACAGCCTTTGCTGGTGATGAGTTCAATGTATACCGTGCCCTGCGGTCCGTTAACCCCTCGCCCTACCTATTCTATTTTGACTACGGGGACTTCAAGTTATTCGGTTCGTCTCCGGAAGCACAGTTAACCATCAAAAAAAACGAAGCAACCATTTATCCTATTGCAGGAACATTCAAACGTACGGGAAATCTGGAAGAAGACGAAAAAATAGCCGAAGCCCTTAAAAACGATCCAAAAGAATCAGCCGAACATGTCATGCTCGTAGATTTGGCCCGAAACGACCTAAGCCGGCATTGTACCGATGTACAGGTCAAATCCTATAAGGAAGCTCAATATTACTCGCACATTATACATTTGGTATCCAAAGTCTCGGGACAGTTGCATGCCGATGCCAATCCATTCGATGTCGTCGGGGACACCTTTCCGGCCGGGACACTATCCGGAGCCCCCAAGCATATGGCCCTGACCTTGATCGACCGTTACGAAGGGCTTCAGCGCTCTTTCTATTCCGGGGCATTAGGCTACATGGGTTTCAACGGAGATTTTAACCATGCTATCATGATACGTTCCTTTTTAAGCAAACAAAGTGTATTGCATTACCAAGCGGGAGCAGGTATCGTATTGGACTCGGATCCGGAAAAAGAACTACAGGAAGTCAACAATAAGATTGCCGCATTGCGCAAGGCATTGGAAATAGCACAGGAGATATGATACGACCATTGGAATACTGCCTTACATTACCTCACCTAGAGGCCTCGATAGCCACGATAGACCAACGTATTTTAGAATTGTTGGACTTGAGGGAGAAATATGACAATCAAGCAAAAAGTTTGCAACAGGAAAACGAAAAAATAGAATTTAAGAAAAAAACGTCATTTCGATAAGGAGGTACGACGAAGAGAAATCTATGGACATATAGCGCGTTAATTTCCTTTTCATTCATAGATTTCTCTCTTCGTTCGAAATGACGACAAACTAACTACCTCTAATTCAGCACAAACATCAAAGAAAAAGAATTAGAAAGCACCGATGAGCAAAACTAAAATATTAGTAATCGACAATTACGATTCATTTACTTACAATCTGGTACATCTCCTACAAGAATTGGGAGAAGATTATGAAGTCGTCCGAAACGACAAATTCACATTGGATTATGTGGACGATTTTGACAAGATCCTTCTATCGCCCGGCCCCGGCATCCCCGAGGAAGCAGGGTTGCTGATGGACGTCATACGTACCTATGCCCCCACAAAAAGTATTTTGGGGATATGCCTTGGCCAACAGGCTATTGCAGAAGTTTTTGGAGGAACACTCTTCAATATGCCCAAACCCTTACATGGCGTAGCGACAGACATTATCATCACGGACGATACAGAAAAGTTGTTTCAAGATTTTCCCCGCAATTCCAAGATCGGCCGTTACCATTCTTGGGCGGTAGAAAAGAATACCCTTCCCGATACATTAAAAATCACAGCTCTCGACCCCGATGGCATCATCATGGCCTTGTCACATACGATATACGATGTACGCAGTGTACAATTCCATCCCGAATCGGTGTTGACAGATAATGGAAAGAAGTTGATAGAAAACTGGTTGAAATAAATTTGAAGATGGGGTAATTTGGAGATGAGAAAATGATTTAATTTCAAAGTCTTACATCTTTTTTAAGATAGACAGTGTATCTAAATACTTTGTACTAAATACTATAAAATGACTATACTCGATAAAATCGTAGAAAAGAAAAAACAAGAGGTTGCTGAAGCCAAAGCTCAGGTTTCTCTTGCTGAACTGGAACAATATCCTCTATTCGGGCGTACCTGCTATTCATTGAAAGACAGTATCCTCGACCCGCAGAAAACAGGTATTATCGCCGAGTACAAACGAGCTTCTCCTTCAAAAGGGCTGATCAACGGAACTTCTACCGTGCAAGATGTCGTGTTGGGCTATCAAAATGCCGGAGCGTCGGCCATCTCGGTGCTGACTGATCCGGATTTCTTTCAAGGAAGCCTAGCCGATCTGACTGCCGCCCGGGAGGCATTGACCATTCCCCTGCTCCGTAAGGAATTTATTGTAGATACGTATCAGATTGCCGAAGCAAAGGCTTACGGAGCCGACATCATTTTGTTGATTGCGGCCTGTTTGACAGAGGAGGAGGTCGAATCCTTTTCACAGTATGCCAAGTCTCTGGGGCTGAATGTCCTGCTCGAAGTACACAACGAAGAGGAACTGCACCGCAGTATCTTTGACAGCATTGATGCTATCGGTGTCAACAACCGCAATCTCAAAGACTTCAGCGTGTCCTTAGCACACTCCCACGATCTAGTCGATCAGATTCCGGATCGGTTTATCAAAGTTTCCGAAAGTGGCATTTCAGATCCTTCAACTATCCGCGATCTGAAAGAAAGAGGGTTCCAAGGTTTTTTGATCGGTGAAAACTTTATGAAAACAGGGGATCCGGGAGCGGCTATGGAGGAGTTTGTACAACAGCTTTAACTATATATGATTCCTTATTCATAGTGTCCCCTAAGTGAGTAGACATACAACTTGTCTTCCTGCACGTGATAAATATAACGATGCTCCTTCGTGATTCTTCTTGACCATTTAGGAGCAAGGTTGTATTTAAGTGCTTCAGGCTTACCTATACCTGAGTAGGGCTTATCCAAAATTGCTCTTGTGAGTTCAGCTATTTTTTTGAGAACAGCTCTATTTCCTGTTTTTACCCAATATGCAAGGTCCTCATCAGCCTTTGGAAGATAGATTATTTCCATAAGCTATCAAGCTCTTCCAAGGTTACAACCCTTCCTTTTCCGTTTTTGAGATCTTCATCGCCCTGTTGGATTTTTTCAACAAATTCCGGATTATAAGGGTTTTCTCCTTTAGTCAACTCAAATTTTATCTTCAACGCCTTCATAACAGCCTTTAATGCTTCTATTTGGGAAGTATCATCCGTATATGCTGTGATATTTATTGCTTTCATCTGTTCTTTTTTTAACTCCCTAATCGCTGTCTTATACAAAGTTACAAATTTTATGTGAAGAGACTTAACGTTTAAAACTTTTTCAAGACAACTGGTCTCACCATGGGGTGTCCGAAAAGGTCTGAGAACTTATACCTGGTCATCATTTCGGACAGCCTTCTGTTTAGGTTTCGGCAAATAGTCGTACCTTTGCAAAATGTCCATAAAGATTGGCGATAAGATTGATCTGGGAGAGTTTCCATTGCTGTTGGCTCCGATGGAGGATGTCAGCGATCCACCATTTCGTTACGTATGCAAACAAAATGGTGTGGATCTGATGTATACGGAGTTTATCTCGTCTGAGGGGTTGATCCGTGACGCGGCTAAATCCCTCCAAAAATTAGACATTTTCGAATACGAAAGACCGATAGGCATACAGATCTTCGGAGGAGATATCGAACACATGCGCCAATCTGCCGAAATATGTTCAAGAGCAAACCCAGATCTGATCGACATCAACTACGGTTGTCCGGTCAAAAAAGTAGTTTGCAAAGGCGCCGGATCCTCCTTGCTACAAGATATAGACAAGATGGTCGCTATGACCAAAGCTGTGGTCAATGCTACGCACCTCCCCGTGACGGTCAAGACGAGGCTAGGTTGGGATGACAACACAAAGAACGTCTACGAAGTAGCCGAAAGGTTGCAGGATGTAGGTATCAAAGCACTGTCCATACATGGACGCACACGTGCACAGCTGTACAAAGGCCAGGCCGATTGGACAATGATCCGCGACGTGAAACGCAATCCCCGGATCAAAATTCCGATTTTTGGCAACGGTGATGTCGATTCGGTCGAAAAAGCTGCCGCATGGCGTCAGGAATACGAAGTCGACGGCATTATGATCGGCCGTGCTTCTATCGGTTATCCATGGATATTCCGGGAGATCAAGCATTTTTTTGAGACCGGACAACGTCTCGAAGGCCCTACTATTGCCGAACGTGTGGAAGTATGCCGTACCCACCTCATCAAATCTATTGAATGGAAGGGAGACAAAACCGGTATTTTCGAGATGCGCAGGCATTACGCCAATTACTTCAAAGGTATCCCCAATTTTAAGGAATACCGCATGAAGTTAGTAAGCCTTTCATCCTATACGGAAATATTGGAGGCACTGGAAGAAATCAAATACAATTTTGCGGAAGAAGCTGTTTAAGCTTAAAACTTATACCCTACACCGAGCATCCATTTTCCGACCAGGGGTTCATTCGGGCCATCGTAGAAAAGCCTTCGCCCTACACCACCGCCTATTTCGAAGATGATATTTTTCTTCAAGACCCATTTACCGCCCATGCCTACACCAAAACCAAACGTCGTCTCGCGTGTAGAAGGTGTATTTTCCTTCTCAAAGGACTCCTCATACTCTTCACTGCTCGTAATCGGAAAAAACGCTTCCAGAAAAAAGCCACTCGCATATCGCTGTCCCAGGTACATCCGGGCATAAGGGGAGATCTGCACAATCTCATCCATGGCCCCAAGTCCCAAAAGCGCATGTACACCCACACCGTAATCTGCATTCAAGATCCGTTCATAGGAAGCATTCAATGCAGGTGCAGCAATCAAAAAGATAGGGTCAATAAGCACATCGTTCTTTCTTTCATACGAAACAGTACGGGTTGAATCCTGGGCAAAGAGTGCCCCTGAAATACATAGTAAACAAATTAAAAGTAAATTTTTTCTCATCCTACAAATATATAAGTTTATCCTGCTATAACGGCTCCAAGAAGCTCAGCGCTACAGGGTAAATGTCTGCCTGTCCGGTAGGCAGGCATCTTATTTTTTATTGATGGTATAAAGGGAGGTTTTCTTTATCACTTTCATACCGCTCAATGGCCGCGGAGGCCTAGTCCTTGGAAGCACCCAAGGACCAAGGTGCTGTGTCCAATCAATGTGGTCTGTCGCACAGGCTTCCGCTCACGACAGCCATACCGTCAAGGCTGGGAAGAATTCCGAAGCTAGGGTGGGGCTTCGGAAATATCCCCTAGGCCTTGGCCTACCCACCGCCCCCGGTATCTCCTGTCGTCTGCCACCACTTGTGATTGGACGGGATACGTTCTACATCGGATAGCTTATCCTTGCATGTAATGTACTGATGTGCAGGTAAAGCAAATCCGTATTAGATGACGAACCGTCCATTTCACCGGCATCGGGAGGGATAGCCCTGCAACGGGAGGCTGTGCGGCGGGATGCCCCTAGCTCCGTTCAGTTTTGTCGAAGGGTTGCCGGGGAATGGCCCTAGGGAGACAAAACCAAGGGCAGCAGTTGCAGGGTTATTGAGCGAGGGCCTCTGTGACAAGATGCATTGAAATGGACAAGCCTTTTGGTGACTTTTGGGCTTCAAAAGTCACGAGGCCGTCCGCCGGAGAGGACGGAGAGGATATGGGCAGGAAACGACAACAAAATGTATCTAAAATAAACCTCCGTTTTAATCCCACATCATTTTATTACAAAAAAACAATTTTGATGCGTTCACCCTACACAACGCCACAGCCCTTAAGTTTATTTTCCTTTCTTCACCAAGAAGGTGCGGATAAATTTTCTTTCCGCAAAAAGAATAATGATACACAACGCCAGCAACAAGAAATTCCCTATCCAAAAATTGCTATCAAACACAAAGAAACTGACCAACGAAACCGCCAATCCCCCGACAAGATAGGATCCTATCTTTAAAAACCGATAAGGGATCGGATAATATTTCTGTCCCCAAAACGCAGATAGACCGACCATAACCAGATAGACAATACTCGTGGAAGCCACCGCCCCTACATAAGAATAGCGTGGGATAAGGAGGACATTCAATACGATCGTCAACAGGGCCCCTATACCGGAAATATACAATCCATATTGGGTCTGATCCGTCAGCTTGTACCATACAGATAGGTTCATATATATACCCAGCAGCACATAATTGAATAGAATGACCGGCACCACCTTAAGCCCCGACCAGTACACCCCCGGATCTGCTTCATTACCTTTGATAAAATATTTAAGCCAGTCCAGGTTGACTGTCATACCTACCATGACCAACACCATCAGCAATACAAAATATTCCATAATTCGGGCATAGGTTCTCGGAGCATCCTCCTGCTTGGCATAGGAAAAGAAAAAAGGTTCCGCCCCCAACCGAAAGGCCGTCACGAACAAATTCAAAAATACGGCAATCTTGGCCACGGCACCATAAATACCAAGCTCAATCTTACCTTGGTCTCCCGGCAATAGCTTCGGAAAAAACATCTTGTCGAGATTTTCGTTGATAATAAACGAAATATTAGCCACCAAAATCGGGAAACTATATCTCAGCATGGATGTCATCAGAGCCTTGTCAATCCGTAATCGGAAGGTCAGTATCTCGGGCAACAACAACAGCAGGGTCACACTGCTGGCCAATAAATTGGAAATAAACACATAGCCTAGCCATCCCTCTATAAACCACCCCTCCGCAAACCTGGCCCAAAAAGGTGAAGTGTGTACCCAAGACGGCAAAAATACAATGAAGAACAAATTGGCAAAGACCGTAATAAAGATATTGATAAACTTGAGATAGCTATATCGAATAGGTCTACCGTGGGCCCGCAGCATAGCAAAAGGCACTACGGCCAGTGCGTCTGCAACCAATATCAACGCAAAATACTTGATATACTTTACATAATCATCTATGGGGTCGCCATCTGCAAACCATGTGGCGAGTGGCCGGGTAAACAAGAACACGGTCAATAGCAGCAGTGACGAGGTCAGCAGTGTGACCACGAAGCTATTGTTATAGACCTTTCTCTTATCCTTCTCTTCTACCTTTTGCAGGTAACGGAAAAAAGTAGTTTCCATCCCAAATGCCAATAAGGCATTGAGTATGGACACCCATGCATAAAAATTGGAATAAACCCCGTAGACACCTGCATTTTTGAACTTGTCCAGGTATATTGGGGTCATCAAAAAACCCAGCATCCGTGATACAATGGTCGTAAATCCATATATCACCGTATCGCTTACAAATTTTTTTATACTTGACACCCCCAGAAGTTATTTAACGAATCCTTTTACGGACTTCAAAATTCTTAAAACCTCGTACGATCTTCTCTTCGGTATAATCCACCGCTTCTACTTCTGCTCGCTCGGGGCCCTCCTTACAAAAATCCAACAAAGCCTCCAATCCAAAATCATCCCCTTCGGCCTCTATATAGACCGAACCATCATCTGCATTCATCACAAAACCCTTAATGCCCAACTGGTCAGCGACAGCTTTGGTCGTCAATCGAAAATACACACCCTGTACCTTTCCCCTGACTCGGATATTCCAATGTTTCATGCAAGCAAATGTAATCAATTTATTAGGGGAACTTTTCCAAAGTTTGAACTTTGGAAAAGTTTTGTCTAAACAATACGCTCGACTTTAACATCCTCTGTCAAGTGAAGCTGCTTCATATTTTTGAGCAACACCAGGCCCGGAGTCTTCCCGACTTCCAAAGATCCCAATTGATCTCCCATACCCAAAGCTTTTGCGCCATTGAGTGTAGCCCATTGCATGGTCTTGACAAAATCCAGTTCAGGATAATGCCGGTGCAACACTTTCAATTCTTCCAAAATATCCAGCGTATCATTGGATGCCAGACTGTCCGTACCGATAATTATATCCGCACCGTGATTTATGACGGACAACCTAGGTAGCGTATCCTCAATATACAGATTAGCCTTGGGACAAATACACAACGCAACATTTCGCCGCGTCCGAAGGGCAAAATCAATGTCTTTCACTGTCGTATAGGTATTATGCACCAATATCACCCTGTTGGTGGAGGGGAGATAGGGAAGGAAATATTGCAGAGAAGCCCGGGCCTGTGGTTTAAAATGGGATATATCTACTCCTATTTCTTTATAAAATCTTATAAAATCCCCTTTTGCATACCGGAACAATATATTCTCCTCTTCACTCTCCTGATTGTGTATACTGATGATATTTCTTTCAGACACGGATTTTTTAAAAGCTGTCAGCATAGACTTTGAGCAGGAATAAGGTGCATGCAATGTGATAGACGAATGGAGATGGTCAAAATAAAATTCGATTTCTTTTGCTTCATCTATTTTTTGTCCGACGACCTCTTCCTGCAATCCGATGATCTCTACAAACGTATGGTACTGTATTTTACTTTTTTCTTTGATGTTGGCAGACAGCGCGGTATTCACATGATCACCGACTGCCTGTATCCCATTGTTGTACATCATCTCATCTGCCTTCTTCATGGCCTTTTCAATTTCTTCCTCACCAGCCGTCGGATTGCGATGACGCATCACGTACAGAAGAAAATCCACCAATCCCTGCTTTTCGGGTACATGCCCTTTGAGATAAGATAGCTCAAGATGGCAATGTCCATTGATAAAACCGGGCACCAATACTCCTGACAGCTTACGCACTTCTGCTTCTATCGGAGCCTCATCACTATTATACACTCCTTTGATCACACCGTCTTGATCGATCGCTACAACACCATTTCGTATCGGTGGCGAGGAGATAGGCAAGACATAATCTGCTGAAAAATACTTTAACATTCTCTCTATATTATAACACTTATCCAAACACTGTATTTTATACAAAATACCAAAATATCCCTAATTATTAAATTAAATACTGCAAAAAAGATTCCAAACTAAATTCAGCCCGAGTTAATTTATTTTAAATCGTGGTAAATAATAGAGTAAGACTTCCGGAATTTTAGAAGGTTTAGAAGTCTTTCAACCAAATACTTTTTTATAATTAAAAAATCAACTATCTTTGCATCATCGAAATAGGGGTGCCTTGTTCTATGAACACGAATAAAGGCTGAGATTATACCCTGTCCTGCCAAAAATGCAGGACATACCTGATCTGGGTAATGCCAGCGTAGGGAAAGGGCGGTTAAATTAAGCGCTATTGTAACCCCTTGCAATAGTGAGGTTTAACTCAAAATTTTATTTTATTATGTTAAAAAAGTTTTATGCCTCTTGGGCATTCTGCTTCATGGCGTTGCTAGGCTTCGCACAACATGACGTATCTATCAGGGTCGTCGACAATCATCATCAAGTATTGGTAGGTGCTACCGTGACATTGGACAGGATCAGCAAACAAACTGACGAACGAGGTATAGCCTCTTTTGCTCAAACGAGTGACAAGACGCTCCCACTACAGGTCACCTATCTGGGTTATCGGCCACACAATGGTCGAATTTCGACCAACCAGGCCCAACACTCCATCACATTGGAAGCCCTACATCTACAAACGGGCGAGGTGTTTGTGTCCGCTACACGTGCCGGAGAAAATGCTGCGACAACCTTCAAGAATATCAACAAGGATGAACTACGGCAAAATAACCTGGGCCAGGACATTCCATACCTGTTGGAACAAACTCCCGGTATGGTCATCGGTTCGGATGCTGGTGCCGGAATCGGCTACACCTCCATGCGTATCCGAGGGTCAGACAATCAGCGGATTAATGTGACATTGAACGGCATCCCACTCAATGATGCGGAAAGCATGGGTTCCTTCTTTGTCAACTTACCGGATTTCGCATCCAGTGTAGAAAGCATCCAGATCCAGCGCGGTATCGGTACATCGACCAATGGTGCAGGCGCTTTTGGTGCTTCACTCAATATCCAGACAGACGCTTTGGAAGAAGGCCCGTATGCTGAACTCAACAACTCTTTTGGGTCTTTCAATTCTTGGAAAAACACGGTTAAGGTAGGGTCGGGATTGATTCAAAACAAATATGCTTTCAACGCGCGATTGTCACGTATTGCTTCGGACGGCTATGTCGACAGGGCAACATCCGATCTCAAGTCTTTCTATGTAGATGGAGGGATTTACACCGACAAGCATATCCTGAAAGCCACCGTCTTTTCCGGCAAGGAGAAAACCTATCAGGCTTGGAACGGTATCTCTGAGGATAAACTGGAAAGCGATCGCACGTATAACGGATTCACCTATGATAACCAGACGGATAACTATACACAGACACATGCTCACCTGCATTATACGAGCTACTTTAATGATAAAGTCAATCTGAATGTTGCGGCACATTATACCCGTGGAGCCGGTTATTATGAAGAATACAGAGAAAATGATAAATTTTCAAACTACGGCCTAGAAAATGTTTTTATCCGCAACGAGGACGGAGATGTCTTGTCTGAGATAAAAAGGTCGGATATGGTGCGCAGGAGATGGCTTGACAATCACTTCTATGGCCTGACTTATTCCTTGAACTACAAGGCTTCCGATCAGCTCAATCTGACTTTTGGAGGTGCCGCAAACCAATACCTGGGTGACCACTACGGACAAGTCATTTGGGCACAATATGCCTCAAACTCGACAATAGACAGCAAATATTACCTCAACGATGCCAAGAAAACCGACATCAACTTATACGCAAAGGCAGATTACCGCGTAAACAATTGGTTGTTCAATCTGGATCTGCAGGGACGTCACGTCAATTACAAGGCTTCGGGAGATGACAATAAAATCAAAAACTTCAGCTTTGAGGACGACCTATCCTTCTTTAATCCGAAAATCGGAACCACCTATTTTATCAATGGCCATTCCAATATCTACGTATCCTACGCCTATGCCGGTAAAGAACCCGTCCGTAAGGATTACGTAGAAAACCCGAGGAATGAATTCCCCAAACCAGAACAAATGCAAGACATTGAAGCTGGATATCGCTTCCGCAACGAACAGTTCAATGTCGGTACAAACCTATATGCCATGCTGTACAAAGACCAACTGGTACCGACAGGGACACTGAACGATACAGGAGGAGCTTTGCGTTTCAATATTCCGGACAGTTACAGAATCGGTATAGAACTTGACGGATCATGGGCTATCCATCCCATGTTTACCTGGAGCGCCACAGCAGCATTGAGCCAAAACAAAATCAAGGATTTCGTGGAGTATATCCCTGTCTACAACGAAGATTGGGAAAAATTGCACGAAGAAACAGTCGAACACGGCACAACGAATATTGCGATGTCCCCTTCGACAGTACTATCCAACGATTTCACTTTCAAAGCAACAAATACACTGTCTTTCAGCTTGTTGACCAAATATGTATCTCGTCTGTATCTGGACAACACCTCTGCCACGGAGCGTAGCATAGATCCATATTTTGTGAACCATATCCGAGCGTTATATACCTTCAAAGCTTTAGGGTTGGAGCGCGTCGACCTGAACCTCACGGTCAATAATATCTTCAACAGCAAGTACGAAACATCGGGCTATACCTGGCGCGAAATGTACCAAGGCTCTACGGATATAGCACATTACAATTACTATTACCCACAGGCCGGCACCAACTTTATGTTGGGTCTGAATATCCGGTTTTAGTTCTCCTCTGATCTCGTCCTGCTCCTCATCAGGGTGGGGAAAGGAGAGAAATATTAAAAAACCAGTCAGGTTTCAAAAATCTGACTGGTTTTTTAATGCATATTACCAATATACCTTAGAAAACCTAAGTAAGCGTCTTGAGGAGAAAAGGGAAAACAACAGTAGATATTATCAGGTTCTTTCAACCTCATTTTTCTGTTCAACACCTTCTTTAATTGTCTTCTTTTGCCAATAAGAAGCCAAAATAGAACCCGTAATATTCATCAATGGGCCAAAAACGGCAGGCGCAAGCCCAGTAGTGGCTAGTCTCCCTATTTCTTTTGCAATTCCCGAGGCCAGCCCTCCATTTTGCATACCCGTCTCGATGGCCAAGGTACGGCAATCGCGTTCATCAAATTTAAAGGCTCTTCCCATCCAATATCCCAATAGATAGCCAGATACATTATGAATGAGGACAAAAAGTACCAACAAACCACCAATGTGGAGTAAGCTATCGCGACCGGCGGCAGTGATAATCACAATGATACAGGCAATCCCTGTCATAGACACAAACGGCATAACTGTATTCATCCATTTCAGCTTTCCCATAAAAATCCAGTTAAACAACAACCCTCCGCCAATGGGGAGAATAACCATCTTAACAATATCCCACATCATTTTCATGACGTCAATTTCGATAAAAGTACCTGCAAGTAGTTTCATTAGCAATGGTGTTATCAATGGTGCACAGAGCGTACTTACAGAGGTTAACGTAATAGATAGCGCCAAGTTCGCCTTAGCAAGATAGGCCATCACATTGGAAGCCATCCCGCTGGGTGAACAGCCGATGAGAATCATTCCCGCCGCAATCTCAGGTGGGAAGCCACTCAATTGGGCTAACGTGAACCCTATTATGGGCATAACCGTAAACTGTACCATACTTCCCAGAACAACTTTCTTAGGCGACCGGATTACTTCCACAAAGTCCTTCACGCTCATGGACGTACCCATACCAAACATGATCAATTGAATCAGTGGGGTGATCAAACCAGAGAACGCAAATCCATCATATTGTATGAAATAATCGGGATAATACAGCGCCAACGTGACTGCCGAAAAGATTACCAAAGAATAGGAGAATCCTTTGAGCCTTTCATAACCTCGGCAGCCGATGGCCAATATAAGCAAGAAGAAAATCATAAGCGGTCCCGCTGACGCTAAACCATATTTAGACACAACGATTGCTATTGTGCATAGCATAATCGCTGACAACCCGAGTATCAGATTGTACAAGTTGATATTTTTCACAATGTTTCGGATATACTTTGTGTTTAATTTAAATTATCTTACTACTTATGCCATTGCTAACGGCCACTTATTTTGAAATCAATCAAAACATGACCTTGGTATTCCGCCCCTTCCTTCGCCTGAAAATCGGCAATATATCCCACAGCATACATTTCCTTTTGGTTAGATCTGAATAAAATATAATCACCAACACTCACATCTTCAATCCGATCGGAACTCTTACGTCCTGATGGCTTCGTCCACTCTTCAAATGCATCTCTCAATTCCCCATCTGTCTTAATACCTTCAAAAATTTCCCGGTTCTTTTCGCCTCCTTTTAAAACAACCAATACTCCCCTATTTTTGTACTGCCATTCCGAAAGAACATTTTCCCTATATAGTTTAAAGGATTTAAGACTTTTACTAGACGGTGCCATTATGTTCATGGCCGACACCTTGCTATATCCAAACACCAAATCTATGTCTTGTTGGTGATTTCCGGCATCTTTCAGATTGTAAACCATTCCTGCCTGAAGATCTACAAAGCTGCCATAAGGAGATCTCTGGCTTTGCATACCTATTGAAAGCCTTTTTTCTGTAACTTTTTGACTTTGCTGTCCATACACGCCATTCCACAACGTCATGGCAATCAATAACATTATACTACTCAAATTCATATTCTTTTATTATTTGTTCATTTATTCCAGTATCTCTGTATCTTAGGGTATTGTTAATTTAGATAGGTATTGTCATCCCGACTTTGGAGGGATTTAAAAACTATACAGATAATCATATTTTTAGATACTTCGGCAAGCCTCAGTATGACAAAAACTATACTAGTTTGACAATATCTATCTTAGAAGTTTGGACTTGAGCTTACACCGATGTGCCCTTGTCATCGATAGCACCTGTAAAACCTGGTCCTCCAGCAGCCACATACCCATAGCTTGCTCCCGACGTATCAGGAGAAACCCAAAATGCGTAAAACTTCCCGTTTTTCAGGTGGAATCGAAAACTCACCTTACGTCCGGCAATGGCAGCAAGATCGCCTCCCCCATCCCATGTCATCGCGGCACATGTTTTATCCACAACCAAAGGCACACTGTTTGCCAAAGAAAATGGTGTGATTACCTGTCCTCCCTCATCCAATATCTCAGCCCGCAACTCGCCTGCCGGGCAATCCACGTTTACAAATAGGTGATGGCCCTTGAATGTCACTAACCGTGTGGTAATTGTCCCCCCTGTTTCGGTTGCGTTCAACGAGGCGAAACCATCCCGCCTTAACTTTGCCAGTCCAGTGCCCGACCCTTGGTATTGACCCCTGGGTTTTGTTCCCCCTTCATCGCCTTCAAACCCGCCATAATAAAACCATAGTTCATCGTTTACGACAAGACAGACACCCCCAGCAGATTGCAGGTAGCCCCGCTCCCAATCTTTTTTGCGTGTGGCTTCGATGAATGACCGCCGATCTGGGCGGTGCCAATGGAAACCATCACGACTATAAGCAAGTGACAGCTCTGTGATTTTTGGAATTCCGGTTTCATTTCCAACGTCATTGTGTGGTCCTCTATGAATTTGAAAGACCCCTAACATGAGGCTCTCATAGGCCACAGCATCCAAATTATACAGCTGGGGACGGTCACCAATGACTGGATCTGGTGGATCCAGTCGGTCTGCACCTGTCCAAAATACAGGTTCGTCAGCTCTCCAATTCGCTTCTTCAAGAAAACGGTCACGTTCTATGTAATACCTCGCCCGTCCAATACCTGACCTCAATTCTGCACGTCCACTAGATCTAATACCATAGACCCATTTATTTCGAAACGGATTGCGCATTAAAGTGGAGCGATCGCCCATCTCTCCGGTTTTTACTGGTGACGACCAGTGTATTCCATCAGGGGAAATACGTAGTTCTCCGGAAACTATGCCACCACCTGAACTACGTGAAAACAACTTAAACCGTTGCCGCGGATGGTCAGCAGCGTGGTCCAGTATAACGAAGGTGCTGGCTGCGCTGATGTTCTTGACCACGATATTTGTGCCGGCCTCAACCCCGACATTTGGGCGTTGCCAATTTATGCCATCAGTACTGGTCGCATAGGCCAACGAGCCATTCCAACCGGCCTCATACCACATTTTGTAAAGACTATCTGCCGGATCCCAATACACTCCACCACTTATTGGTGCAGCTCCGGTCACATTCAACCAACTCTCCCATTCCTTCTCCGCGGTGAGCACTGGATTGCCTTCATATTTCTTTGCCAAGTGAAACTCCCTGCTCAATGTCATTTCCTTGACCAAGAAGTCATCTACGAAAAGCTGACGGCCTACATCAATAGGAATCGTGGCGGGAGGAGCCTCCAAATAGGGAACAGGCATCGGGTCAAAATTGTCGGGACTGAAATTGCGTGGAGGCCATACCCATGGCAATTTGATACCATTGTAGAGCAATTCTTCTCCTTGGCCTCCAGGTTGACCGTTGGCCAGTAGATCGCCGAGACTATAGGGCTTACAAAAAGGGAACAACAGTGTCCCTACACTTGCCAAGGAGGCGTTTTGTATAAATTTTCGTCTTTTCATTTAACTCGTCTTTATAGATTTTATTGATAGAAAACAGCAACATATTGCTGCCCTATTACAGGTCTTCCAGCTTACCAAACATGATGCGTTCCTTTTGGCCTTGCGTGACACAAAGCCAAACACTGCCATTATGTTCCATGAATGTGGGATATTGGAACGTTTCAGGCGTTTCAAATCGGTATTTGCGCTCCCAATTTATACCGTCACGGGAAACGTCGATATTAAATACCGAGCGCTTGACACCTTCGATCAATGTGGATTCTTGCCATCCCAAGTAATAAATGCCATTGAATTTATCAAAAGTCGGTTTGGAATCTCCCCCATTGGGCACAAAATCACGGTATTCGGCTCTTGTCCATGTTTTGCCATCCTTGCTGGTGGAAAAGACATAGTTGCCCCCGTTTTGACGTATTATTGCCATCCACGTGCCATCGGGCAAGCGGTTTACCGATGCTTCTGACAAGGCCATTTTCTGTGGCTCGTTGAAGTGTCCGATGATCTCAAACGTATCCATATCGTCATTGAGCGAAGCCAAGGCATTCTGCCGTCCCGGGTAATTATTCAATGCCACATATATCTTTCCATCAAAAGACTTGAAGGAATCAAAAATACATAGCCCGTAATCCCGAGGGCGCTTTCTGAATCCATGTTTCGCTGCATCGGCGTGAAAATGGCGAGGCTGCATATCAAATGTTCCATCAGTTGTTGTAATCTTTGCCTTGAAAATATGGTTGGTAAATCTATGTGTTGTCAGGTCAAAATCCATATACCAAATTTGAGATTGCCTGACATCCGGGTTCTCACTCGAAAAATAGCATCGAAGCGTTTGTTCGTCTCTTTGGATAATCCGAGGCACAAAACAGGCTCCCAATGGCAGTGTCTCATTCTCAAAAGATTGGCCTGACTGCGCGACATTATATATCTTTTCCAGCTCCAGCGTCTCAAGGTTGACAACCGACATTGTCACGTATACAAATGGCCATCTCGGATGTTCACCGGGTTTTATATCGTTTACTTCAGCGACAATATATGCACGGTTACCTACCAAAACCATTTCGGCGTCATGTGCACCCTTTACTTGCAAAGCCGTAATAGGAATAAGCCGGTCCAACACTTTGCTCCCTGCTGACAGGGGATCCCAATCAGAAGGGATGAGCTTGCCCTTGTTTCTTGCGATATTGTCTATACGCCTATCAAAGCCCAGATCATTTTGGGGTACAGCTCCTGCTTCGAGAGAAACCTGAGAGCCAAGAGATAATTGCTTCGGCAAATTACCTGCCATCAACTGTGTCCCCAAACCAGCATACAATACATTCGTTACGACCAAAAAACAAGTTAAAAGATACATCATCATAGTTAAAATTATATTACTGTACTGTGTTAAATCATTTGAAAATCAAGAACATTCATGCTTATTTGGGTAAAACCACCACTTCCACCTGCCTAATGATCTCTTTCCGCTCATCTAAGCTCTGGTTGGCCGCTACAAACGTGGCTGTGTAAGTCCCTGGCTCGGTATAGGTGTGGGTATAACTCGGCCTGTCTGCATCGGCAATAGATTTGATGGGTACAGCCCTATCCGGCCCCAGATCCATCAAAAAAGGATCGATATGAAGTGGAGCGGAGATTACCCAACCCGTCAGGTAAACCTCGGGATTGGTAAGATTCCCATTGAAAACTATGGTGGCCCCTGGTGTTATCCGGTTATTGTCCCAAGGGCCTTTCTGAACGACCGACCAATTCACGTTGGAGCTATTGACAATTTCTGTAATTCCAAGATCAGTCTCACGTTCCACCCGAAACTGCCTGATGCGCCAAGTATTTCTCCGTCCAAAAAGCTCAAAGGGTCTATGCTCGTACCGGAAAGCAATAAACAGTGGGTCTGCTCCTGTATTCAAATCTGAGATATCTACACTGCCAGACTGGTAATAACCGTCAACATCACCTGTGATGGGTGGAAGTACAAACCTCTCGGTAATGTTAATCCATTCAGCTGCCTCGACATCTTCCAACGTATAGTTGCCGGAAAAATCGGTGGACACAATCACGCTGGGTTTGTTATCCTGTGTACCATCGAAAATGCGGGACTCGAAAGACAACAGCAAATTAGCGGAAACAACACGTCCCCCGATTGAATCGTAGTCATTCCCCACCTCGCCGGAATAAAAAGAAATGATTTCAGGGTTACCCGTGAAATGGAAGGTTACGGGGTCTCCGGCATAATGAGTGGCCTGCTCAACCTCTACCTCAAAATCAAACGATGTAAGCTCCAATTCCCTTTTACAGCTCATCGATACCACGATCAACACTGCATACAAACAAAACTTTTTCATAATTTCACTGTTCTATTTTTTTTAAAAAAAAATTTAATTAATTAACTACCAACCTGGGTTTTGAACAAGTTCTTTATTCAGGATCAATTCACTATTGGGTATGGGCCACAGTACATCTCTGGCAGCAGCATTGTCATAGTACTCCTTTGCCCTTACCAATACATTCCGTGTTCCACCGTCGCCTGCAACGTGCTGATGGACGAATTTCATTCGGGGCAAAAACTCGCCCCACCTGATAATATCGTCTTTTCGCAATGCCTCAAACCCTAATTCGCGCGCCCGCTCGTCTTTCAGCTCATCCATAAAAGAAAAGGCATCAAGCCCTTGCAGATCAACGGTAGGGTTTTCAACGTGAATAGCTAAACCGTGACCTCTTCTGCGTACCTGGTTAATTGCCTCATACGCCTCGGGCGTTGGGCTGCCGTTCACCTGAACATCGGCCTCTGCAAACATCAACAACACGTCTGCAAAACGCAGAATGGGATAATTGATCGATGTATATGGGTGTTCTTTAGGTCCAAGTTGATGTTCCCTCCTGAATTTACCGCAATAACGGTCGTAGATTCGGTTAGTTGCCCAATAATTAATCGTTGCTGGAGTTCCGGAAAACCCATAAGGGGCAATCGTCCAATCTCTTCTCAGATCGCCTGTCTCAAACAACCGATAGAAAAAATCTGTCGTACACAAAATCCCTCTGGACCATCCATATTCGGGGTCATCTGTGGTAGCGATCCCATTGTGGATACCAACCAACCCGCTTGCCCCACCATATAGTCCCACACCATCTCCCCAAAATTCCACCTCCCAGATGCTCTCTGTCGTATCATAAATATCCCGGATGTAATTCATGAAAACTTGCTGGAAAGACGGATTGAGCTCATGATGCTCTTCATCTATTACCATTTTGGCCCATTTACGGGCATCTTCGTATTTGCTAGTTTCATTCAACGGATTACCTGCCATGTAGAGGCATACACGGGCCATTATTCCCCAGACAGTCGATTTGCTGATCCGACCTCCTCCCGCAATATCCGTAACGTCTCTTACCAAGAGCGATGCCTCTTCCATGTCTAAGAGCACTTTGTCGTATATCTCTTTTGATTTTGCGGCAGGAATCTGTAGTGCCTCAGCAGATGGTGCCTGCGCTGTATGGAGTATCAGCGGTACATCGCCGAAGCGGATGGTGAGCATAAAATAGAAATAAGCCCGAAGGAACAAAGCCTCCCCTATGATAGTACTTTTGAGGTGTTCATCGATATTGGCCTCTCCTATATTCTCCAACAATAAGTTGGCCCTATTGATGCCGGCATACAATGTTTCCCAATAATTCAATATCCGTACATCTGTGGGTACTACATTGTAATCCCCTACAGAAGCAATATCGTTCCCCCATCTACTGAAGCCCAAATCAGCATCCAGTCCATACCTGCCCAATATATGTCCACCATATAAAGCTGTGGCTCCAAGCGTGGTGTAAACGCCATTCAACGCATAATTTACCTGCTCTGCTGTTTCAAAATACTGATTAGGGGTTAGAAAATCTTCCGGATGCATATCCAGAAAGCTGTTGCACGAGGCTCCAAGCATCAAGAGCCCCATTATTATAACTTTAAAATACCTTTTCATGTTAAATCTGATTTTAGATGATCTTGATTACAAGGTTGCTTTTACGCCAAAATTGATTGTGCGTGCCATGGGATAGGCCGAATAGTCAAATCCCGGTGTGAGCGTGGAATTGCTCGTAGACACTTCGGGATCCATGCCGGAATAGTTTGTCCAAGTGTATAGGTTTTGCGCAGCAGCATAGACAGACATCCGTTGCATTCCGATTTTCTGCGACACCCGCTCGGGCAAAGCATATTCCAGCGATACTGTTTTCAGCCTAAGGAAAGAACCGTCTTCCAACACCCGAGACGAATAGACACCTCTCGGCCCCTGACCTCCTGTTCGGAAATACTCATTGCTGGGGTTCTCTGGTGTCCATCTGTTCACGTAGGTGGCAAACTGGTTCAGCGTACGGTACGCATAGGCATTCCCATCCAATACCAGCCTGTTTGCATTGTATACACTATTGCCGTACGACCATTGGAAAAACACATTCAGGCTCAATCCCTTGTAGGCAAAATTGTTGTTGAAACCTCCTCCATGGATAGGAATGGCTCTTCCAATGGTAGTATAGTCCATAGCATTGACTATACCGTCGCCATTGAGATCCTTATATTTGATGTCTCCGGGCTGTATAACGTCTCGCCCCATTCCATTATCAGGCACATCAGGGTTTAGGTTTCCAACTTCGTCAAAATCACTATATTGGTACACCCCATCCCATACCACCCCATAAAATACGGACGCTGGATAGCCAACTTTGGATAAATAAAGGAAATTGGCATTGAATTCTCCCGCCCAGTTATCGGGCCGGGAAAGAAAACTGGTCTCGCCATCGGTCAATGACAAGATTTTGTTGTCGTTGAAGCTAATGTTGAAGTCGGAAGTCCAAGTGAAGTTGCGGGTTCGCACATTCAGTGTATTCAACGTTATTTCCAATCCACGGTTGCGCATATTCCCTATGTTTTGGAGTACCGTGCTAAAGCCACTGCTCCGAGGCACATTTGCGTTTAGCAAGAGGTCACGGGTTGTTTTTTGGTACACATCCACGACCAAATTGAGCCGGGTTTTAAATAATGAAAGATCCAAGCCGACATCAAGTTGGGTAGTGGTCTCCCATCTAAGGTCGTTGTTTGCCATCCGATTCATCAATATGGATGGTGAGGGGGTAGCGTTGTCAAATGAATAATACGAACTATTGGGTAGGCTTAGGGAGGCAAACCGAGAAAAATCTCCGATACGGTTATTGCCCGTGGTGCCTATGCTGAACCGCAGTTTTGCATCGTCAATAAACGACATACTGCGCATAAACTCTTCCCTGCTCATACGCCATGCAAAGGCTGCCGAAGGAAAATGAGCCCAACGATTGCCTTCGGCAAATTTGGACGACCCATCACTGCGCAGGCTGGCCGTCAACAAGTATTTCCCGGCATAATTGTAGTTGACCCTTCCCAAATAGGACATTAGCGTGTGCCCAGTGACTTCTGCCCGTATATTGACAGGGGTACCATTGTCAATCCCACTTAACCCCAATTCCTCAATGGGAATTTGATGCGATTCATAGCCATCTCTAAAGCGTTGTCTCCCTTGTAATGTAAAGCCAAGCAATCCTTCGAACCGGTGCTGTTTATTTATACGTTTCTTATAGGTGAGCAGGTTTTCATTCATCCAATCCCTAAACTCATCGTTGTAAATGGCTCCGTTGACTCCTCTGGTATTTGTGGGCCGAGGGAATCCCCTATTTGTAAGCGAATTGTAAAACTCTTCGCTACGTGTCGTACGATTCCTAATCCCTCCACTTACCCGCAGTGTCAGCTCGTTGCTGATGCTGTAATCAGCAAAGGCAGTCGCATTCAAGGTATTGGCCAAACGTTTGCGGACTTCATTTTGCACCGCTATCACCGGATTCACTCTATTGTCAGTGGCCAACTCGTCGATAAATTCATCTTCCAGCTCTACGAAATCACTACCGATAGCCACAGGCCTGTATCCCCACGTCTGATACATCGTTCGGGTTGTCCAGCTTAAGCTCGAGTTATGACCAGCAGTAGCCAGTTGGCCATAATTTTCATCCGAAGAATAGTTTACATTGGCAAACACACGGAGCCGATCGTGAAATTGATGATCCAGCCTAATGCGCCCTTGCTTCCGGTTATATCCTGAATTGATGATAACTCCGTCAAAATCATACAGTGACCCTGAAACCAAGAATTTAGTCGCCTTATTGCCTCCCGAAATCGACAAGTTGTGCAACTGTGTGTTTGATGTCCTAAAAAGCCGGTCCTGCCAATCAAACGTGGGCACATTCCTATAATCCTCTAACGTCATTTCTGGCCCAGTAAGATAGATTCCCTCGCTTATAGCTGGGTTGAGCTCTATCTGATATTTCACAAATTCATAGGTATCCATCAACTCCATGGTTTTGGTGACTTGTTGTATACCTGCTGCCCCTTCATATCTTACTTGAGTCTTGCCTTCTTCTCCGCCTTTTGTTTCGATTACCACTACTCCATTTGCCCCCCTAGATCCATAAATAGCTGTTGCGGAAGCATCTTTCAACACATTAATCGATTTCACGTCATCTGGGTTGATGGCCATAAGTGACAGGTCTTCTACGGGAAACCCATCGATCACATACAGGGGCGAATTATCTTGTGTAAGCGAGTTCCCGCCACGGATCACAATGTTCATTTCGCTGCCGGGTTGTCCGTCATTTGCTCGGACTTGTACACCGGCAACCCTGCCAGCCAACGCTTGATCAATGGATGCCACTGGTGCCCGACGCATATCCTCAACTTTGACCTCTGCCACGGACCCAGTGAGGTCGCCCCTGCTCACCTCTCCATATCCGATCACCATTACCTCATCCAAATGTGCGAGTCCCACTTCCATAATTACTAAAATGCTTTGCCTATTTCTCACAGCTATCTCCTGGGTTTTAAAGCCCAAGTGAGACACGACCAAAACGGTTTCTGGAGAAATATCCGAGATAGTAAACCGCCCCTCTTCATTTGTCAATACTGTCCGGTTTGTACCTTTTGCCGTTATATTCACCCCAGATATGGGGTTTTCCTGCTTATCTATCACCTGACCGGTGATTATCTTCTGTTGCTTTTCTGACAAACGATCGAGATCGGAAACTCCGCTGGTGTTATCACTACGAAGCGCCGTAATCACAATCGTGTTTTCTGTAATGTGGTATGTTAACAACAACGGCTTTAACAATGATTCCAATGCATTCGTCAACGAGGCATTCTCAACATGTATGGAAACCTTTCGATCGGGTTTTACAAAACGGTCGTTGTACACGACACTCAGATTGGTTTGCTTCTTTATTGTTCGAAGTACACTACTGAGTGACTGATTTTTAGCGTCCAGATTAACGGTCTGCGAATGTGTAGCGCCAGTGAGGTGCATACAAAAAATAATAAGCAGCAATGAAGTCAAATTCATAATCCGAAATAATTGACCGGTGCCAAAAATCCGCACCATGTCCTTTTTCTCCCTCCATTGGGAAAACCCATAATTTATCATTACGTTTGTACGTTTAGATAGTCTTAAAGACTGATTTAATACTTAAGTTTACATTAGTACTGTCTGAACGAAAGGGAAGTGTTAGCCGCGCTTCCCTTGTTCGTTTAATTTTTCAAAGTTTTCTTTCTCATAATTGCCCTTTTTTAGTTATACATTGGTTATATATTGTTTTCTCAATTCACAATCAAATTCTTACCTTCCAACCTGACACTAATAGTGGAGCGCTGCAATATCTCCAACAAACCACGTAGTGAAATATCGCGCTTGATATCCCCACTAAACGTCTCACGGGGTACGCCATTTTGGTATATTACCTGGACATCATACCACCTCGCCACCTGCCGAAGGATATCTTCGAGCGGTGTTCTCTCGAAATAGAAATAGCCGGCCTTCCAAGCAGTATAAAGTTCAGTGTCAACATGGGTTTTAACAAGGCCTCCATTTTTAACGATTCCTTGCTCACCAGAAACAAGTTCTACATACTTATCATGTTCACGAGTCTCTCCGCCTGTCCCCCAAGCTAGCGAAAGCCGGACTTTTCCTCCCACCAGTGTAGTTTTGGTGTCAGGATCATCCGGATAAGCAGAAACATTAAACTCCGTACCCAGTACCTGAATCTCTTGCCCCGAACTGACGACCTTAAACGGTTTTCCAATATCTTTAACCACCGAAAAGTAAGCTTCGCCAGAGAGTTCGACCATACGTTCGGCATCTGAAAAACGCATTGGGTACTTCAATGTAGTGGCCGCATTGAGCCACACCTGGGTACCATCCGGCAGTGTAATCTGGTAAGTGCCTCCTATAGGTGTAGTCAGTTCTAACAAAGTGAGTTCTTCTCGCCCAACTTCATTTTCTGCGACTTTAGCAAGCGGATTCCCATCGCTGTAAGTTATCTCATCACTTCCGATGACGATACCGTCTCGGGCTTCATCCAGCGTTATCGTTCGACCATCGGCCAAGGTAAGCGTGGCTCGATTCCCCCCCGGCGGGATATCTTGTACATTTGCGATTCTAATTTCTTGACTTCCAATCTGGTCACCATAGAAAAACCATGTACTGGCTAATGCGGCGAGTAGAATAGCCGCTGCATAAGGCAGCCAACGGAACTGACGTTTCCTCAGATAAACGCGGTCTGTCGGAGAAGTTATGGACTTCATCAGCGAGTCTTCAATCTGCTGCAACCGATTTGAAACGGCTTCATCATATACCTGTAAATAATCGGTGTATCCGGCAAAAAGGTTCTCCTCATCCGAAAGATTCTCCAACAAGTCCCTATTAGCAGGGTGTTGCGCAGACCATTTCTCCAATCGCTCTCGTTCCGATTCGGTCAAGCTACCGGCAAGATAACTTCTTAATAGGATTACGATATCGTTTAATTCTTCCATTCATTAGTATAGACAAAAAAGAATGGAAGACCTCAAGAAAAAAGTTGAGAAAAATATAAAAGTAAGATCCACTGATGTTTTTCGCGCAGTGCTTTTCGGATAGCTTTGATAGCCGCAGATCGGTGGGTAAATACTGAACCTGGCGAAATATCGAGTGCTTTGCATATCTCATCAGTTTCCTTTCCTTCAATGACACTCATTTGAAATACGGCTGCCTGCTTGGGGGTCAGGTGCTTCAGCTCTTGGCGGATCGCCTCGAAGAGTTCGGCACGAAGGATATTGGCCAAAGCCTCAGGTTCTCCAATAAGTGTTTTTTCATCCAATGGTTTGTGATCAATGCGTTGTCGAGCAGCCTGAACATGATTTAGGCTTGCATTACGTATCACGACATAAAGGTAAGCCTTGACACTATTGATCGTGTGAAACTGGTCACGAGCCTCCCACAATTTCAAAAAACCGTCCGAGAGGATTTCATCCGCAACTTGCGAATCTTTCACAATATTCTGTGCGACATACAGCATCTGCCGGCTGAACGATTCGAAAAGCTGTTTGAAAGCCAATGTATCGCCCTGCTGGAATTTCACAACCAACTCATTTGACAGGTTCACAATCATAACAAAACGCTAATAACGGCAAAAAATCAGATTAATGCAAGAAGTCAAGCCTTCGGGCTTAAGCTTTTTCGAATACTACCGACCTACGCTGCTTTGTCAGAGATAGATCTAGGTTCCCTAAAGAATTCTACCGATTTTTGCCTTTTCACTTTTTACTTTCTACTTTTATAACCATGCGCGCAGTAATACAACGAGTGACACAGGCTTCATGTACGGTAGATGGACAAGTTACAGGAAGCATAGAAAGCGGACTTTTGGTGCTCATCGGCATAGAAGAAATAGATACAGAAGAAGACATAAAGTGGCTCGCACAAAAGCTGGTCAATCTACGTATCTTCTCGGACGAGCAGGGTCTGATGAACAAATCCATACAGGATATTGGGGGCAATATCTTGCTTATCTCCCAATTTACACTGCTTGCACAAACGAAAAAGGGGAATAGGCCTTCCTTTATCCGGGCAGCAAAACCGGACAAGGCCAAACCGCTCTATGAACGAATGGCAGCACAACTTTCGGCATTATTGCAAAAGGATATTCAGCTCGGCGTATTCGGTGCCGACATGAAAATCGATCTGAGAAACGATGGTCCGGTAACCATTATAATGAATACAAAGGATAGGGATAATTACTAATGGACAGTCGTCAGTGATTAGTCGTCAGTAAAAAGTTGGACAATGACCAGTAAATCGGAACTATATTTAAACCAACAGATATGAAGATACAAAAATTTGAAGATCTTATTGCATGGCAAAAAGCACAAGATATAGCTGTGGATGTATATGCTTCATTCAAAGAATTAAAAGATTGGAACTTCAAAGATCAGATCAGTCGTGCCGCAGTTTCAATTTCCAACAACATAGCGGAAGGATTTGATCGAAAGAGCAAAAAAGAGTTCGTTAGATTTTTATATATTTCCCTAGCTTCCACTAGCGAGGTAAAGTCCATGCTCTATTTAGCTCAAAGATTAAACTATCTAAGCACAACCGATATCAATAAACTTCATGCTCAAAGTATAGAAGTGTCCAAGATTATCACAGGACTGATTAAATCTTTGCAACCAACTGACAACTGAACACTGATAACTGAACACTGATAACTGAACACTGATAACTGATAACTGATAACTAAAGAAACATGACCATAAAAGAAGCACAAGAAACTGTAGACAAATGGATTACCACAACCGGGGTACGCTACTTCAACGAATTGACCAATACCGCCATGTTAATGGAGGAAGTCGGTGAGGTCGCCCGCATCATGGCTCGCCAATACGGCGAACAGTCCTTCAAGAAGTCCGATAAAGAAGTGAATCTTGCGGATGAAATGGCAGATGTATTATTTGTATTAATCTGTCTGGCCAACCAAACGGGAATAGACCTTACGACAGCATTGGAAAAAAATCTGGACAAGAAAAACATGCGAGATGCTGAACGCCATAAAAACAACGAAAAATTGAAATAACATCGTAACCACCATACAATATACAACGATACGACAATACATTATACCATGAAAAAAACACTTTATGCCCTGTTTATCTCACTGGCTTTCTTGTCTTGCCGAAATGCAAAACAGATAGAGGTCATTCCGGTCAGCGAATTTGAAAACGGCGCTGTTGTCACGGCTCATCCACTTGCTTCCCAAGTCGGTCTGGATATCCTCGAACAAGGCGGCAATGCCATTGATGCAACAGTGGCGGTCAAATTTGCACTCGCCGTAGTGTACCCTAATGCTGGAAATCTAGGTGGTGGTGGTTTTATGGTTTACCGGGACAGCCAAGGCAACAGCACATCATTAGATTTTCGCGAAAAAGCCCCTATTAACTCGCACCGGGATATGTACTTAGACGAAGACGGCGACCCTGTCACTGACCTAAGTTTGTACGGACACTTGGCCGCAGGTGTTCCGGGATCGGTCGCAGGAATGGAAGCAGCACACCGGAAGTATGGTACACTACCTTGGAAAACTTTACTCCAACCGGCAATAGACTTGGCAATACTCGGTTTCGAAATTACGGAACAGCAAGCTGAAGAGTTCAATCAACACCAAGCGGATTTTGCCAAGTTTAATCCAAACGGAACAGCTATTTTGAAGGAAGAAAAATGGCGTACCGGCGACCTATTTGTTCAGAAAGAGTTGGGGGAGACATTAGGACGGATTGCAGAACAAGGTCGGGACGGCTTTTATAAAGGTGAGACAGCGGACCTTATCGTCGCCGAGATGAAGCGTGGAAACGGAATTATCACCCATCAGGACCTGATCGATTATGAAGCGGTGTGGCGTGACCCCATTGTGGGAACATATAAAAACTATACCATTATTTCCATGCCTCCGCCGTCTAGCGGCGGTATTGCATTGCTAGCATTATTGCAATCCGTACAAAACTATCCATTGGCATTATGGGGATTTCAGTCAGACAGTACGGTACGGGCAATGGTCGAGGCCGAGCGCAGAATTTACGCCGATCGGGCGACACATCTTGGCGACCCCGATTTTTACAACGTTCCCCTTGCCCCCTTAACCGACGCACAATTCAATCGGGAGCGGATGTCCAAGATATCTCTGGACAAAGCTACTCCGAGCGAACAGGTAAAAGCTGCGAAATTTCCGGGATATGAATCGGAGGAGACAACACACTTCAGCATCGTAGACAAGGATAGAAATGCAGTATCACTGACCACCACGATCAACGGCTCCTATGGTTCACTTGTATGGGTACATGGAGCAGGTTTTCTATTGAACAATGAGATGGACGATTTTTCCGTAAAGCCTGGCACACCAAACTTGTATGGTCTGCTAGGTGGCAAAGCCAACGCCATTGAACCGGGCAAAAGAATGTTGAGTGCCATGTCGCCCACCATCGTCGAAGAAGATGGTAAGTTAAAGATGGTGGTCGGCACACCGGGAGGCTCTACGATCATTACCTCTGTTTTCCAAACAATTCTGAATGTATTGGAGTTTGGCATGAGTGCCCAGGAATCGGTATCGGCCCCACGCTTTCATCATCAGTGGAAACCGGATCGTATAGATGTCGAGGAAGGTGCAATCAGCGAATCAATCCGTCAGAATCTTGAAAAGGATGGTTATCAAATACATAAACGAGGGGCGATAGGTCGAGTAGAGAACATTCTGGTATTGCCCAATGGCAGATTACAAACCGGAGCAGACCCGAGAGGAGACGACAAAGCGATGGGATATTAAAACAAAAAAGCACCTTTTCGGTGCTTTTTTGTTTTCTATTGCAACTTTTGATGCGTCCGCCACCAAAGATCCGGCATCTCACCCCCCACTGCCAATTGGTAATCCTCATAACGGCAAGGAACCAGATAATACCGCTCATTGACAGATTTTGTGCCGAAGTAGGGCACCTGCATCCACCATCTATCCGATTTTTTACTCTTGACAAATACCAGCTCATGATCTTCATTTTCCAACGGTGTGCGATAAATAATATAGGCTGATTTAGGATAGAGCGGCATATCTTGCTTTCGTTGGTAATAGCCATCGACAAAGCACCAAATCATTTGGGCCATCAACATAGCAGTATGTTCCATTGGATCGAACGTTGGATTGAACTCATAAAAACCGATCGAGCTGCACTTGTCCGACATACCTGCATAGCGGGCCAGTTGACAAGCCTCATCACCATATAAGCCGTTTGGTTGTGCATTTGCATTGCCGGGAGCCTCCGAAGCCCGAACAGCACCTATATCAAAACTCACGATATCTGCTCCACGTATCACCGGCTCCGCTTGATCCAGACGACCCGATATAGCCCCTATACGCTGTGTCGTAAAAAAAAGCTTATCGTACATATTGATCGATTCTTTACTAACCAAATACGTCTGGTAGGCCATGTTACTCAGATTGAACAGATAATCCGGTTCGTGCAAAATAATCTTGTTCAGATAGGTCTGCGAATCCAGTGTAGTTCCTTCGTCATTGTCCTGATCCAGATCAAACCGGGAATCTATGACAGTCAATTCCACACGTTGTTCCAGGTTTTCGTACCCCCTATATTGTGCATATGTCAGATCCTGTCCACCACCGATGATGATAGGGACGATCTCCTGCTTGACCAACTCTTCCACCACCAACCGCAGTGCTGCATACGTATCCGTAATCTGTTCACCGGCTTTGATATTGCCCAGATCCACCATACGCACAGCATAGTCTCCTTGATACAGATTGTATAGATGCTTGCGAACAGCATCCGGTGCCTTCGCCGTCCCTTTATTGCCTATAGCTGCCCGATCTTCTTCTACCCCAACAATAGCTAGGTTTGGCTTATGCTCTTCGTCCCACGACGGAAACTCGGAGGCAAAAGCGGTGATGATCTTGCCAAACTGGGAATTGTAAAATTCTCCACTCGAAGAATTGGCCTGAGGAACAATAATAGGTGCAAAGAAATCGGATAAAGACATAGTATATGAAAAGTAAGAAGTCAAAAACCTAAAAAAAGGTTCATTGATACCATTTTTTTAAATAAAAACATACAAAGATATCAATAATTAAAAATTAAATCTGTAGGGGCAAAAAATCTTTTGTTTACACCTATGCCTATTTGCCTACAAAAATAAATAAGCTATCTTTGAATGATGATTTTAGTAACCGGCGGAACAGGCTTTTTGGGATCAACATTGATTAACCTATTAATCAATGCCGGAAAAACTGTCCTGGCGACCAAAAGACCTTCTTCTGTCATACCGGAAAGATTGAGGAGCTCTTCGCTGATCGAATGGGTAGATGCAGATATAACAGATTATTTTGCGCTCTCCGATCTCTTTTCTAAAATATCCCAGGTCTATCATTGTGCAGCAGTCGTATCTTATCAAAAGAAAGAAGCGGTAAATATGCACAAAATCAACATCGAAGGCACACAGCATATCGTAAACCTCTGTCTAGAACACGGAACGAGGCTTGTGCATGTCAGCTCTATAGCCGCGTTGGGAACCAACAAAGCCGGACTTCCCGTTTCTGAGACCGACAAATGGGAATACGACCGAACGATATCCAACTATGCACTATCCAAGTACCGGAGCGAACTAGAAGTATGGCGGGGCATCAAGGAAGGATTGGATGCCGTCATTGTGAACCCCTCGGTTATCATGGGTCTGGGCAGTTACAAAAAAGGTTCTGGCGCTATATTTGAAATCGTAAACAAAGGTATAAAAATATATCCTCCCGGTTCCGTCGGGGTCGTGGATGTCGAAGACGTAGCCAACGTGATGATAGTCTTAATGGAAAACAAAGACATCTCTGGCGAAAGGTATATCCTGAACAGTGAAAACCTCACCAATAAGGAGTTGATGGAGCGCATTGCCAGACTATTGAACAAGAAAGCCCCAAGCATTGAAGCAAAACCCTATATGCTCAGCATAGGTTGGAGATTGGCTTACATAGCCGCGTTGTTCAAAGGATCAAAACCTAGCTTGACAAAGGAATCCGCCCAGGCGGCCAGTGCTAAACTGGCCTATTCCAACAAGAAAATATCAGAAACTCTTGATTACAAGTTCAAACCGGTCAATAAGACATTGGAAGATATAGCAAATACATACTATAAACAAACACAAACAATACTATAAACATCGTGAAGAATTATTATATCATTGATTTCGACAGTACATTTACACAAGTTGAAGCATTGGACGAGCTGGCTCGTATTTCTCTTAAAGGCGATCCCGATCAAGAAAAAATCTACAAAGAGATCGAACGCTACACCAATCTGGCCATGGAAGGTAAAATCTCGTTCCGTGAAAGCTTATCCGGACGTGTGGCACTCCTAAAAGCCAACAAAACCCACTTACAGAAACTCGTCAGCCATCTCAAAAAGAAGGTATCGAAATCTTTTGATCGCAATAGGGACTTTTTCAAACAACACGGTGATACGGCATGGATCGTATCGGGCGGTTTCAAGGAGTTCATCACACCTGTAGTTTCACCATACGGTATCAAAAAAGAAAACATTTATGCCAATACGTTTAAGTTTGATGAAGACGGCTACATCATAGGCTACGACGATACCAACCCACTCTCGGACGAAGGCGGAAAAGTCAAACTGCTTAAAGAGTTAAGAATAGAAGGTCGGATCTTTGGAATAGGCGATGGATATTCAGATTTCCAGCTCAAAGAATCGGGATTAATCGAAAAATTTTATGCCTTTACAGAAAATATCGCACGCCAGAGTGTGACAGACAAAGCGGATCATGTCACGCCAAGTTTCGACGAATTCCTATACGTCAACGATTTGCCCAGGGCAATCTCTTACCCGAAAAACAGAATATTGACATTGATCGTCGGTGATGTACCCGAGATCTCGGCACATATCCTCAAAAACGATGGCTTTTCCATCCGCGTAAAAAATACATTTGAAGAGAAATACACCAAGGATGTAGGTCTGTTGCTTTTGGGGCCCAATGTCAAGGTATCCGACGAACAATTGTCCAGAGCAGACAAATTAAAAACCATTGGATTTCTCGGTGATATCAAAGGTCACGTCAGCAAAACAATCTGTAACGAAAAAGGCATTGTAGTATTTGACGACAAAAAGAACAAAAAACACAACGCTGAATTTATTCCACGTCGTATGGCCGAATTTATCAACAACGGCGATACCGATCAGAGCCGGAATTTCCCAAATCTGATCTTACCAAAAAAAATAAAGGGCCATCGGCTGCTGCATATCCACCGAAATGTACCGGGTATCATGGCAAAGCTCAACAACGTCTATGCCGAGAACGAGATCAATATCCTATCCCAGTTTTTGATGACACGTGGAGATATCGGCTATGCCGTGACAGACATTGATTCAAACTATGACAAAAGCCTGCTCAAACAACTCAAGCAGATCGAGGATACGATCAAGTTTAGGATTTTGTATAAATAAAATAATGTAAGGGCGAAAGATGTTTCGCCCTTACAAATGCCCTTTCAAAAACTGCCCCGTATAGGATTCCTTGCACTGCACCAAATTCTCAGGGGTACCTGCAAAGACCACATTTCCTCCTTTATTCCCACCTTCGGGCCCGATATCTATGACCCAATCTGCCGATTTGATCATATCCATATTGTGTTCGATCACAAGGATACTGTTGCCCTGCCGGAGCAATGCATCAAAAGATTGCAACAACTTCTGGATATCGTGAAAATGCAGACCTGTCGTAGGCTCATCAAAGATAAACAACGTCTTCTTAGGGTTGTTTCCCTTGATCAAAAATGAGGCGAGCTTAATACGTTGGGCTTCTCCACCGGAAAGCGTACTGGAAGATTGGCCAAGTTTGATGTATCCTAAGCCTACATCGTGTAGAGGCTGTAATTTGGCCAATACCCTAGGTTGTTCCACAAAGAACGCCAATGCTTCATCTATGCTGAGATCCAGCACATCGGCCACAGACTTTTCTTTATACTGTACATCCAAGACATGAGATTTGAACCGCTTGCCTCCACAGGCTTCACAGGGCAGTACGATATCCGCCATAAATTGCATTTCAATCTTCACTTCCCCATCACCCTGACAAACATCACAACGTCCCCCCTCTACATTAAAAGAGAATGCCGCCGGCTTCAGACCTGCTGCTTTCGCTGCCGGAAGCCCTGCATACAGTGCACGGACTTCATCCCAAGCTTTCACGTATGTGACCGGGTTGGAACGCGAGGAGCGCCCTATGGGATTCTGATCGACCAATTCGATCTGCTCTACCTGTGCAATATCGCCTTCCAATTGGTCAAATTTACCTGTCTGCTCCCCTGAATAATTTCCTATGGCCTTTTGCAAGGCAGGATAAAGCACTCGTTTGACCAAAGAAGTCTTTCCCGAACCAGACACACCCGTAACGACGGTAAAGACATGCAATGGAAATTCAACGTTGATACTTTTGAGATTGTTCTCTCGTGCCCCTACTACCTTGATCTTGTCTGTCCATTTTCTACGTTGGGAAGGAACAGGTATCTTTTGCTTCCCGCTGAGGTATTGCCCCGTAAGCGATTTATTGTCTTTGATAATCTGGCCATAATTGCCCGCAAAAACCAATTCTCCACCATTCACACCAGCCTCTGGTCCAATATCGACAAGATAATCGGCGGCCTCCATCATCTCTTGCTCATGTTCGACGACGATCACCGTATTGCCCACATCCCGCAAGGATTTCAGCACTCCGATCAATCGTTGCGTGTCACGGGGATGCAACCCTATACTAGGTTCGTCCAAGACATAGATAGAGCCGACCAAAGAGCTTCCAAGCGACGTTGCTAAATTGATCCGTTGCGATTCTCCTCCCGAAAGCGTGTTGCTGAGACGATTCAAAGTCAGATAACTCAACCCTACATCGCAGAGAAACTGTACACGGTTGGTGATCTCTAACAACAAACGTTTAGCAATGGTCGCCTCATTTTCAGACAGTTCGATCTGTTGGAAGAAAAGCAACAGTTGATCAAGGGGCATCAGCACAAGGTCGATAATGGATTTGCCGGCAATCTTGACATAGGCGGCATCATGCCGCAATCTGCTGCCCTGGCATTCCGGACAAACCGTCTTACCCCTGTAACGGGAAAGCATGACTCGATACTGGATCTTATAGGTTTGTTCTTCCAATTCCCGAAAGAACTCGTTCAATCCTTGGAAGTATTTGTTTCCGGTCCAAAGCAGGGCCTGTTGTTCGGGCGTAAGATCGCTATAGGCCCGATGTATAGGAAAATCAAATTTCAACGCATTGCGCACCAATTGATTCAGCCAAGCGCCCATTTTTTCTCCGCGCCAAGGTGCTATGGCTCCGTCATACACCGACTTGCTCTTGTCCGGGACAACCAGATCAGGGTCTATACCGATGATCTTTCCATATCCTTCACAACGCTTGCATGCCCCAAAGGGATTATTGAAACTGAAAAAATTGGGTGACGGCTCTTCGAACGTCATGCCATCCAACTCAAACTTGTCGGAAAAATCCAGCCGTTGCCCGTCGATCTCAATCGTACATTGGCCTTTTCCCTCAAAGAAAGCCGTCTGCACCGAATCGGCAATACGATGTATGGTGTCCTCTTCTCCATCCCAACGGAGCCGGTCTATCACGATTTCTACCTCATCAGCATCAAGCTTTCCATTTGGTGTATGAGGATCTTCGATCAAGGTTTCGATCTTCTGGATTCCCCCCCGATAATTTACCCGGACAAATCCTTTGTGCAACAGCAAAGAAAGTTCTTCTTTCAACTTTCTGTCCTTGGAGGGAATCAAGGGGCAGACAACGGTAAATAGGGTATCAAGTGGATAACTTGTTATTTTTTCGACCACAGAAGTGACCGTATCCTTGGTGACCTGCTGTCCGGATACAGGGGAATAGGTCTTACCTATCCGGGCAAACAACAGTTTGAGATAATCGTAAATTTCGGTAGAAGTACCCACCGTAGAACGGGGATTGCTCGTGATGACCTTTTGTTCGATCGCAATAGCGGGAGCAATACCTTTGATATAATCTACCTCCGGCTTGTTCATCCGTCCCATGAACTGTCGGGCATAAGAAGACAGGCTTTCTACATAGCGACGTTGTCCCTCCGCATACAACGTGTCGAATGCCAACGAAGACTTGCCAGACCCGGAAAGACCTGTAATGACTACGAGGTTGTTTTTTGGAATATCGACATCTATATTTTTCAGATTATTGACACGAGCACCCTTGATCTGGATCAAGGATTTGGCATTACCCACCGATTTTTTTTGCATAACTTACAAAGTTAAGGATTTTTAAGGAGACGGTGCTCAGGAGAAAGGCAATTATCTACAGCAAAACAATCTATATAGAAACTTAATATTTGCATAATATTCAACACAGGACAAAGTCGTAGCTTTGAATGGTTTAATTTTTGAAATCAATAACTTTTTTCTAACTTTAACATAGCTGATTAAAAGCCTTTGTTTTGGACAATTATAAAACATATAGCGATGTAGAACTATTGGCTTTATGCAAGGCAGGGGACGAAACAGGATTTTCGGAAATATATGATCGATACTGGGCCGTATTGTACCGCCATGCCTATAAATTGCTCAAAGAAAAGCCAACAGCACAAGATGTTGTTCAAGAGGTGTTTGTCACGCTTTGGGACAAAATCCCCAATTTGGAACTGCAAAGTTCGTTGAGTTCCTATCTCTATACGACCGTCCGTAACAAGATACTCAACGTGATCCAAAAAGAAAAGATCCACGAAAGATATATCACATCCTTTGGCCATTTCATAGAAAGGTCCGAAACGGTCACCGACCATCGGATCCGCGAACAGATGCTCAGAGAAAGAATAGAACGGGAAGTGGCTCACCTCCCGACAAAGATGAGACATGTCTTTGAATTGAGCCGCACACAACACCTTTCCTACAAAGAAATCGCTCAGGAATTGAACCTTTCCGACAAGACAGTCAAAAAACAGGTCAGCAATGCGATTAAGATCCTTCGATTAAAATTGAGTGGATTTATTTCATTAGCCATTTGGCTTATCTTATGCTAAAAATATTTTTTCAAAAAAAATCTACTACCACCCTACCCTTAATATTGTCATACCCTATATAATAGCATAAGTATGCGCATGAATGATAGGGAAATACAGGAAATTTTAAAACGGTATCAAGAAGGTATATGCTCCGAAGAGGAGAAAGCATGGGTCGAATCGTGGTATCTGACTCTTCCAGAGGATTCGAACACAACTGAATTGCATGAACCTGAAATGGAATCAGCCAAGCGGAAAATCTGGAAAAGCATTGTTTCCCAACGACCAAATGTATCCCTCACAAGACGCCATATAATAAAAGCATATTATAAAACGGCCATAGCCGCAACAATCCTGCTGACCATGGGCATTACTGTCTATTTCCTAAACAATAACCGTATTTCTTCGGACAGCAAAAGGCCTATAACCGATACAGAAGCTATCGAGCCGGGGGGCAATAAAGCATATCTTACGCTCGCAGACGGCAAAAAGATCAATCTCAGTGACAAAGAAGATGGTACGCTGCTTGAACAGGCCGGAATACGCATCATCAAAAATACGAATGGAGAATTGGTTTACGAAGCCTCGAACATCGGACATACAGACCATCTCCCTACAGGCAACAATACCGTTGAAACCCCAATAGGTGGACAATATCAAGTCGTATTGCCAGATGGTACAAAAGTCTGGCTAAATTCTTCCTCTTCGCTGGAATATCCAATAAGATTTGAGGCACACGAAAGAAGAGTTACACTGCACGGTGAAGGTTATTTTGAAGTAAAATCCGATAAGAGAAAACCCTTTCGTGTAGTGTCAAAAGGACAGATTATAGAAGTATTGGGCACTAAGTTTAATGTCAACACGTATGAAGATGAACCTGCCATAAAGACCACCCTTTTGGAAGGAAGTGTAAAAATCTCTTTAAACAATACATCCAAGATATTACGGCCGGGAGAACAGGCTACTGTCGTAGACCAGAATATACGGGTCCATTCGGCAGATACCGAGCAGGCTACAGCTTGGTACAAAGGGGATTTTGCCTTTGACGGCGTGGAACTGAAAAATATCATGCGACAGATCAGCCGATGGTACAATGTAGAAGTAGTATACCAAGGTGACGTAGGCAACATTAAGTTTGGTGGTTCCATATCTAGAACCAAAGATATCAACGAAGTACTCAACGTACTTTCTATGACCAAAGGTGTCAACTTTAAACTCGAAGGAAGGAGGGTCTGGGTTATGCAGTAAATTACGATATAACGGCAGACTATACAAAAAAAACGGGAACGTTGGCGCGTCCCCGTCTTACAATAGGCTGCTTTGAAATACCAAGAGTGTCTAACAATGAGTATCAAAAACAAACCTAAAAACAAATGTATAAAAATTATGCAAATAGAAAGGGTAGGCAGTCTCTTTTGTCAGCATCCCGAATGTTTGTTTACAGCATGGCAAACCCTTTCCTGGATTTAAAACCTTTGATTATGCGGGTTAAGCTAATTTGTATCTTTCTGTCGGTTGCATTTTTACAGATTTCTTTTGCCGCAAAAGCACAATACATTACTTTATCCAAAAACAATATATCCCTGACCGAACTATTTAAGGAAATCAAAAGACAAAGTGGTTATGATTTTGTGTACAAGCACGATCTACTAAGCAAGGGTAAAAGGATAAGTATAGCCGTGCATAACAAGCCCCTAAGAGAAGTCTTGGACCAGAGTTTCAAAGATCAGCCCTTTAACTATACAATCGAGAGCAAAACGGTTGTGGTATTTCCCAAACCACTACCTCCGTCTACACAAATTTCCCAACCGGGAGCAAATATCAAAGGGCGTGTCGTAGACAGCAACAATGTGCCTTTGGAAGGTGTATCTATCAGTAACAAGCAGGGCAACGTCCTGGGAGTCACCAATGCTTCGGGAGAATATACGGTACGGGTGGATGACCGCAATTCCATTTTGGTATTCAGTGCTGTAGGTTATCAAAGCTTAGACATTGCTCTCAACAACCGAACAACCGTAAATATAGTGTTGCAGGAAAGTATAGAGACGCTGAACGAGGTGGTCGTCACGGCCCTAGGCATCAAACGTGAAGAAAAGGCACTAGGGTATGCCATTACCAAAATGGACAGTTCTGAATTTACCGATGCTCCAGCCGGAAACTGGTTGGATGCCATGTCAGGGAAAGTACCGGGTCTCAACATGATACGCGCCAACGGGGGGCCTACAGGTTCAAATAAAATCATACTGCGCGGCGAAAACAACCTTACTGGGGAAAACGAAGCCCTGATCGTAGTAGATGGTGTGGTGCTGAATAGTAGCAGTGGACGTAGAACGGCCACTGGCGGGAATGCTGCAGGACCTACAGACGGTATCCAACCTACGGATTTCGGTAGTGGAATCAACGATATCAATCCCGAAGACATCGAAAGCGTGACCGTACTGAGAGGTCCTGGCGCATCAGCTCTTTACGGTCAGCGTGGAGCCAACGGAGCTATCATCGTCACGACCAAATCGGGTAGTGGTAAACGTAAAACAGCTATACCTAGCATCACCTTCACCTCCAATGCTTCGTTTGAACAAGCCAATCGCTGGCCCGACCTGCAATACGAATATGGACAGGGATTAAACGGAGCGGCAACCTACACCTATGGCACGAATAGCGGTACCAGTTTGACTTGGGGACCGCGGTTCAATGGACAGTCTTTCATCCAGTACGATCCCGAAACACAACGGGCAGGAACAGAACCCACACCTTGGGTCCCCTATCGTAATCAGATACGTGAGTTTTTTGAAACGGGGAACACCTTTACCAACTCCCTAAGTATCAATGGAAATATCAAAAATACCAACTACCGGCTGTCTGCAACACATGGCAAGAATAGTTGGATCATTCCCAACACAGGGTATGAACGAACCCATATTTCTTTGTCGGCCAATAGCAAGATCACACCAAAGCTCGATTTGTCCGTCAAGGCAAACTATACCAACAAGTTCAGCAGCAATCTACCTGGAATGGGCTATGGAAACCAATCGGTCATGTATTGGTATGTATTTTGGGTGCCCAACGGCGACATCAACTGGTTGAGAAACTATTGGGTAAAGGACAAAGAATACGAAGAACTGCACGATATCTTTACGACAGCTCCCGAAAATCCCTATGCCATATCGTATGAGTTTATCAATGGATCCAACCGCAACGGTATCACGGGTAATGTACAGGCTAATTATGCCTTCTCAAAGGAGTGGAGCCTGCAAGTACGGGCCACATTGGACAAATCGAATGACGATAGGCATCAAAAACGTCCTTGGACGGCAGCCCGTCTACCCTTGGGTTCCTATCGTACACAGGACATCAATATAAATGAGACAAGCGCTGATTTCCTGCTGAAATACGACAAAGAATTAAATAAAGATATTCGTGTGACTTCCACATTAGGAGGTAGCATGCTGAGAAACCGCTATGATAGAGACGAAATACGGGCAGACGGTCTGACCGAACCGAATGTATACAGTTTTGACAATGCAGCGTATGCTCTGGTCGAGATTCCCTATATCTCCCGTTTCAATATCAACAGCTTGTATGCATTGATTTCTACCAGCTACAAGGACTATCTGTTTCTGGATTTGACAGCCCGACAGGATTGGAGCAGTATTCTAGCTACACCTACACGTAAAGATAATGTAGGTTTCTTCTATCCTTCAGCAAACTTGAGTTTCGTTGCGTCGGATTATTTCAACATGCCAAAGGCTTTCAATCTAGCCAAGATACGTGCCTCCCTCTCCCAAACGGGTAGCGGAGGCACGACGCCTTTTCTGACCGCCTATGCTTATCCATTGGCGGCTGACGGTATTTATCCGGACGGATCCTTGCAGAATCCAACAATTCTACCCAATCCCGATTTAAAACCTTTGTTGACCACGACGTTTGAAATAGGAACGGATATACGGATGTTCAAAAATCGCTTGGGATTGGATATTGCCTGGTATAGTGGAAATACCAAAAAGCAAATCCTAACAAGGATAGTAGACCGTTCGTCCGGGTACACTAGGCAGATCATCAACGCAGGACAGGTGAATAATACGGGATTGGAAATCGCTCTGAACGGCACGTTGGTACAGGCCAAAAATTTCAAATGGAAAGCCTTCTCCACATTCTCTACCAACAAGAATAAGATCGTGGCTATGGCCGAACAGGACAGCACGGTCATCTTACGTACGAGTGCAGTCGGAGGAGCACAGATCGTGGCCAAGGTCGGAGGCAGCATGGGCGATATGTACGGCATAGGCTTTCAACGTTCGCCAGATGGACAGGTGATATACGATGCGACATCCGGTCTTGCCCAATTGACTTCTGAGCCTATTTATCTGGGCAACACCATCCCCAGATACAAGGCCAGCATCGGTTCGGAATTTTCATTCAAGAGCTTTCGTCTGAAAGTCTTGTTCGACGGACAACAGGGAGGTGTAGCACATTCCTATACACACGGACGTTTGGCAGATTTTGGTAAACTAACTGCCACATTACCCGGAAGGTACAGTGGCATTATAGGTAATGGAGTAGTACAAAATTCCGATGGCACTTTTAGCCCCAATACCACCATTACCCGGGATATTACCTCTTTTTACAATTTTACTATGGGTACGGCCAATGCCGAAGGAGCGACCTATAAAACCGATTTCATCAAATTCAGGGAGGCGAGGTTAGATTATTCGTTGCCAAAATCTGTACTCGCACCCCTTAAGTTGTCAAGAGCCAGTATCGGTGTGTATGGACGCAACCTATTTATATGGTCTACCTGGCCCATGTTTGATCCCGAGTTTGGAACATTAAGCGGTACGGACATTGTGCAGGGATTTGAAGTGGGACAATTTCCCTCTACCCGCACATATGGGTTTAATTTAGTTGTAGGTTTTAAATAATCAGAAACATGAAAAAGATTCTAACTGTCATCTTAGCCTTATATACCGTTCTGTATTTCACGGCATGTACAAAAGACTTTGAGAAGATAAACACCGATCCTATCAGTATCATAAGTGCTGCACCTGAAAAATTGTTGGCACCGGCTTTGGTCAACATGCTGCGTACGAATATGGTACGCAATCGTAATTTCAACAACGAGCTCATGCAGGTTACAGTCACACGAAGTGAAGACGAAAACGCGGTATTCAGGTACGATTTTAGGCCCAATATAGCCGACTATACCTGGAACGGATGGTATTCCGAACTGACCAACTTCAGGGATATCTATGAAATCGCTTCTACCGAAGAATACCAAAACGATTCCTATAAAGGTATCGCTTTGATCTGCGAAGTTTGGGGCTTCTCTTTATTGACGGATACGTATGGTGACGTGCCATTTATAGAAGCCAATAAAGGGAAACAAGGTATAGTCGAGCCCGCTTTTGACAGCCAAAAGGATATTTATGAGGGTCTATTTGATAAATTGGAAGAGGCCAATACCTTGCTATCGAACAGTACAGCCAACGTGGTGGAATCCAGTGACCCGATCTATAAAGGTGATGTGGCCTCGTGGCAAAAATTTGGCAATAGCCTGTACCTGAGGCTACTGATGAGAGTGTCGGGCAAAGTAGATCTCTCTACGGATGTCCTTGCCAAAATCAAGGAAATAATCGAAGACAATCCGACCAAATACCCCACCTTCACTTCCAATGACGAGTCTGCTGTGCTCAAATGGACAGGCGATATCGTGACTACGGATCCGTTTACAAGCCCTTACGTTACTTTATTGCGCGAACTGGATTTTACGATTCCTTCCTTGTGCAATTTTTTTATCCTTAAACTAAGCGGTTGGAATGATCCACGGATCGATATGGCCACCCCTTACGGTAGCGGCACACGCAACCGCTTAGGAATAGCCCCTGGTTCGGGAGGATTCATCGGCATAGACAGCGGCTATGAGCCCGGGGCAGCAGAGGACAAGCAAGCTTACTTTTACGCTTTTGGTACTTCTGAATTCTCCCTGCACAAAAATCCACTGACAGGTATCCTCATGACATATGCAGAGGTCGAATTTATCAAGGCAGAGGCTGCGGCAAAAGGCTGGATAAGCAGTTCGGCTGCCGAGCATTACCACAGCGGAATAGCCAATGCAATCCACTATTGGGTGCCCACTTTTACGGCAGACATCTCTGATACCGAATTCACGGATTATGTGACAAATGCAGGGATTGAATGGAATGACGCACTGCCATTGGATGCACCCACAGGAGATAGTAAAATGGAACGTATACATGTGCAAAAGTATTTTTGTCTCTTTATGACCGACTTTCAGCAATGGTTTGAGCATAGACGTACAGGCCATCCGATATTGCCAAAAGGGCCTGGACTGAGAAATGGCGGTAACTTACCCGTAAGGTTGAATTATCCAATATACGTGCAGTCGGCCAATTCGCTCAACTATAGAAAAGCCGTAGAGAATATGGGAGGTGATAATATCAATACATTGGTTTGGTGGCAGAAGCCGTAGTTAATTGAATGTTCTATTTTTAAAATATTATTGTATATGAACAGGTTAATAGTAAACATCATGTCGCTGCTGTCCTTTCTCTGGATACTTGGAGCTTGCGACCAAACAGGGAACTTCCCCGGAGCCGAAGTTAACCCACACATTGCGATCTACGATTTACGCAGTTTTTATAAAGGATCAGACTATCCATTGACGGTAGAATCCATGATGGGAGCAAGAGGCATTACAGGCATAGTTGTCTCTGATCATAGCGGAAAGAATCTGCCTCCCGGACTGTTGATGGTACAGGATAAGATGCGGCTAAATGAACTGCGGGGGATTGCTATAACAATCGGAGCCGATGCGGCGCAATATGTTCCTGGAGATTCGGTCACGGTCGATCTAGTTGGTGGTGTGATGAAGCGTGTAGATGGAATTTTGCAGGTGACAGGTTTGGATGGTTCTATCGTAACCAAAATCGCTTCGGGAAGACCCATAGCGGTCAACAGGATACCGAGTAGTTATATTCTGGCAGATCCGGACAAATACGAAAGCACCGAGTTGGTTATTGTAAAAGGAGGGTTTGATCCTATACCCGAGCCGACCGATACATACAGTGGTGACAGACTCGTCAATGATGGTTTTGACAACTTTGTCCTGCACACGGAACCGGAAGCAACTTTTGCCAATGATCCACTACCGGGGATGGCCAATTTTTTTGGTGTGGTGGCTTACGGTAAGGACGATAATGGAAATCTTAAACCCCATTTGCGTATTCGTCGACCGGAAGACATTACGGTACTGAGCTCTACGGTTATCCGCTCGCCTATTGTCATTTCGGGCTATATAGGTGACGTACAGGGCACTGATTTGGACGGTGAGTATATGCAGTTTCTGGCGACACAGGACATTGATTTTTCGGAAACACCATTCTCAGTAGTCACGCACAATACCAGCTCGGGCTATCAGCCGACAGGGGTACCTCTACAAGGTTGGGCAACAGGAGGTACAACAGGGAAACGTGCGTACAAATTTGATCTAACCAGCGGCACGGTCAATAAAGGAGAATATTTTTATATCGGAAACTCGGCCAAACTCATCAATGGTGTAGGGTCTACTTCTATGGCCGACGGCAAATGGATGGTATCCCGCAAAACAGGATCGGTACCGGGCGATGGTATTGGAGCAGTTAGCACAGATCTGTTTCTCAATGGAACAAGTGCCTTTACAGATGCTATTGGGGTCTTCGAAGGAACAACGGTAGACGAATATTCCGTTCCTATCGATGTGATCGTGACGGGCTATAATGGTGCTATTTTGAATGTTGCACAACAGGCCGGACTGCGTATCACCAATACAGATTGGTATGATATGATCAATCCGGTCACATTGGAAGAGCAACCTTTCTATAAGCAAGGGTCCAATACGATTTATTTATCCCGTAAAGGAGCCGGCTATTTTTACAAACTGGGAGGAGAGTACAATATCCGTTTAGGTCGTTGGGTCAAAGCACGGATGGATAGAGCCTTGCTTTTGACATTGGAATCGACATTAGACGAGTTGGAGAAAGAATTTCCCTTGGCAAATGGTACGTCTGAAGGTTGGCTACCGACAAAGGTAGTGGAGTAGTGTATGTAAAAGGGTGTTTGCGAGATACTTCTCCGGACACTCTTTTCCCTTGACTAATTCAAATAAAATGAAGAAAAACCTGTTTTTTATCTTTTTACTATCTATATATCTGGTCAATGCAGGGAACACCTGCAAAAAAGAAAAAAGGGATTTCGAGACGACATTAGACATTATGTCGTTCAATATCCGGATGAACTATAAGGACGATGGCACAAACAACTGGCAGTTTCGGCGGGAGTATATGACAGACCTTATCAAGTCGTACAAGCCTGACCTATTGGGCACCGAAGAGAGTTATTATCCTCAATATAAGGATATGAAATCATTGCTTACCGATTACGGGACTTTTGGTCCGGCAGAAGGTTGGCAAGGTGCAGAGTCAGTCGCTATTTTTTACCGTAAAGAACACTTGACAAGGATAGATTCGGGTATATTTTGGCTGTCGGAAACACCCGATAAACAAAGTATAGGTTGGGACGCCAGTTTGAGGCGAACGGTCTGTTGGGGTGCATTTAAGGTCAGATCCAGCAACCAAAAGGTATATTTTTTCGTCACACATTTTGATCACAAGGGTAAAAAAGCCCAAGAAGAGAGCTCCAAACTCCTCTTAAAGAAGGTACAGGAAATAGCTGGAGATGCCCATGCTTTTATTGCAGGAGACTTTAACATGAGAGCAACGAGTCCATACTATAAGCTACTCACTTCCGGATATGATACTGTTCCTCCCTTGTACGACACCCGTATATTGGCCGAAACGTATCAAGGTCCTTCCTGGACGTTGCACGATTTTGGTTCCATACCGGTAGAAAAACGGCCAACCATTGATTATATCTTTACGAACAAAAAAGTGAAAGTAACACATTACGTCAATATTGCAGAGCAACGAGGAGATCTTTATCCTTCAGATCATAATCCACAGATGGCTACAGTTGTTTTTTAAAACAAATAAATATTATGACGTATATTCATCCTCATCAAATACCACAAATGATATGAAAATTTTCTCAGATTTACGGCTATTCGGCTTAATAGCAATATTTACCATGCTGCATACTGCTTGTAAAACGCAAAAGACCAACCATAACACGGATACAGACCACGAGTTTAAGATATTGACATACAATATCCATCATGCCAATCCCCCTTCCAAACCGGAAGCGATCGACATTGAGGCAATCTGCAAAGTGATCCAACAATCCGATGCAGACGTAGTCGCTTTGCAGGAAGTCGATATACAGACAGACAGGAGCGGCAAGATCGACCAAGCAAAGCTTATCGCTGAAAAGTTGGGTATGAGCTACCATTTTTTCAAAGCCATCGATTACGACGACGGTGAATATGGTCTTGCTTTTTTAAGTAAACTGCCGATCCGGAATCCGGAAAACATCTCCCTACCTCAAGTAGTAAAAGCGGAAGGAAGAACACTTGCTTTGTTACAGGTCAAAGTAAAGGATAAGTGGATATACATCGCCAATACACATCTGGACGCTTCCCGATCGGACAAGAACAGGGTAGCACAAATGAAGTTTATTCTGGAGAAGACCGCAGGACTAAATCTTCCGGTCATATTGTGCGGCGACCTAAACAGCATACCCACTTCCGAAACCATTCGCCTCCTCGATACGCAGTTCAAACGCACTTGTATGGACGATTGCCTTCCGACCTCTCCACAAGCAAATCCCCGGCGAACGATAGACTACATCGCGACCAAAAATCTATCGTGGAAACAGAAAAGCATAGAGGTCATCGCGGAGACTTATGCCTCTGACCATAGACCCGTCAAGGTCGTTTTTGGAATAGATTGATAATCAATACACAAACGTTGGCAATTGTTGATCGTCAGTACCATCTGATCACTGAAATATGCCGTTTCAATGTTACGTAACAAGGGTTCAAACGCAACTGCCTTTGTCAATAAGTCATTTGCTTTTTTGATAAACGCAGGGCACATTACGACGAACACAATCTCTTTTTTAGGGCAGTAAAATGCGTTTGTGTCAGACCGAAGTGCTTTTTTAGCGTTGTACATGTGTTTGTTGTGAAAAGTAACCAGTTTTGCGTCGAAGTATGATCGATCTGCTAGAACAGCAACATACATTATCGCAAGATACACTGTCATTGGCACAACTCAATTGTTCTTTGGAAGAAACTCATGTTCCTATGAAGTAAAGCTCGATTTCTTTAAAAGCATGTTACGTAGCGAGGGTATATTGTTGATGCAGATTGAGCCAAAGTATATACACTTAGGTTCGATGTATATAGACTTTGTCTTCATGTACGTAGACATCGTCAGTATGTATATGGACTTTGTCACCATGTATGTGGAGTTTGTCTTTATGTATACAACAGTTGTCCCCATGTCCGCATACATCGTCAGCATGTATGTGGACTTTGTGCCCATGTATGGGGAGCTTGTCTTTATGTATACAGCCGTTGCCTCCATGTAGATGGACTTTGTTACAATGATATAGGATGACTCTCTTTAACCTTCTTCATCCATAAACTTTTCCAAATCATCGTCATCCTCCTCGGTATCTTCCGGATCCTCTTCCGCATCTTCCTCTTTGTTACTTTGGGACAGTTGACTCAATAGACGATCTACTTCTTCTTCCGAAGCGGTCAGCTTGGCTTTACAGATGGCGATCAGCTGTGAAGCCCTCTTGATTTTCTCTGCAAGTACATCCACAGAAACCTCTCCTGTCTCGATGTCATGAACGATAGTTTGTAGCTCTTCGAATGCGTCTGTATAGGTATAATTCTGTTCCATATCCTCTAATTTTTGGAAGTCACTGTACTTATTATCCTGCCCTCAAAGAAAGTTGTTTCGATCTGATCCCCCTCCTGGACTTGTGCAGTATGCGTGAGGGCTCTGCCATTGAGATAGGTGATGCTAAACCCTCTTTTCAACAAAAGTGTGGGATCAGCCATCTTTACCATCCGGCTGAGATGCGCCAGGCTGGCATATTGTTCTTTCAAAAGATGTTGGCTGAACAGGTTCAGCCGTTGTATCAGTATCTGGATACTGTGGCTTTCATTCTTCAATAGTGCTTTACTGTTCCACGACATTTGTTGCGCAAAAAGCTGCAATTTCTCGTTTTCCTGCGAAAATTTGTTTTTGGCCGTCGTATGCAATCTCTCCTGCGCCTGATCCAATGGAATGGCAAAGTTATGGTATTTTTGGATCAGAAAATCGGCCAACTCACTAGGGGTGATCGCATTTTTGTACGATACCATTTCGCTGACCGTTTCGTTGGTCGAATGGCCGATTCCCGTCAATACAGGTATCGGAAAGATGGCAATTGCTTTGGCCAGATTATAATTATTGTAACTGGAAAGACCGACTTCTCCACCTCCGCCGCGGATAATAGCAACCGCATCATACTCCTCGATACGCTCGGCGATCACCGCCAGCTGCTTGATGATCGAAGGAATGGACTTGTCCCCTTGAAGGAGCGCAGGATAAAGTGTAGTTTCAAAATAATAATCCCAGGGATTGTTTCGAATGATCTTATAAAAATCAGATAGCCCTTTACTCGTTTCTACGGAGATAATGGCCAGTCTTTTCGGAATAAGTGGAAAGGGTAACCGCTTATTGGCATCGAAAAGTCCCTCTTCCTGCAACCGTTTGATACTCTCCTTCTTTTCTTTTTCCAATTCGCCCAATACGAAAGTGGAATCGATATCCACAATCCGAAGGCTCAGTCCGTGTAAAGGATCGTACGAAATTCCTGCCTGAAAAAGGATGGTAATACCTTCCCGCAAAGGTTCGTTCAACAGATTGATAAATTGTTGATTAATGCGTTCAAAGTCGTTACGCCATAAAATGGAGCGAATCTCGGCTACGATCTTGCCATCTTTCTTCTCGACCAGTTCCGGATAGCAATGTCCCGAATGTTTGTAATAATTGAGCTTGTTCATTTCCGCCTTGATCCAATATAGACTCCTATAACGATCGGCAATCGTCTTTTGGATACTCTTCGTGACCTCCAATAGCGAAAAAACAGTTCTATCATTGACAACTTCAGGCATAACCCAAACTTAAATAAATTTATCTTTAAATACAATTGAAAAATGGCTTTATCAGCAGGAGGTATAGCTAAAGGGGATTGATGGAATAAAACGAAGGTTTAATTTATACAGTTTTAATGCGCCTCTGTCGCCGGCGCATGGCGACTTAGTTATGTGTTCGTGTTTGTTTTCATAGGTACACATGCTTTCGCTTCGCTCAGGTTGGTTTGCCCCAAAGTAAGCAAAGGGCAAGACTGTGATTAATTTGTTCCAGCCGCCAAGCTCCAATCCCGAACCGCCATACACCGCGGAGCAGCCATCAGGGTCGAGTGCGGGCATGTGGGGCTGATGAAACGTCTCCGACACACAACCCTCCGCGCTGGACTGCGTATGGCTTGCATACTGCAAATTGTAAGGCCGTCAAGACGGGATCTTCACGGGCTTGCTGTCCAAATGAATCAAGGTCGATGGAGGATAGTGCTTCTTACTCTGGTTTGCAGACAGCGTATTGATGTGCAGGTAAAGCCAAGCGTTGTGGACTGCGCACGTCCATTTCACCAGCATCGGCAGGAATAGCCCTGCAACGGGAGGTTGTGCGGTGGGATGCCCCTAGCTCCGTTCAGTTTTGTCTATGGGATTGAGGGCAAAGGCCCTAGGGAGACAAAACCAAGGGCAGCAGTTGCAGGGCTATTGAGCAATGGGCCTGTGTGACAAGATGCATTGAAATGGACAAGCCTTTTGGTAGTTATGGATCAGTGTTTGTTTTCAATGGAATCCATGAGCTCGCTCCGCTCGGTTTTGGGCTTCAAAAGTCACGAGGCCGTCCGCCGGTGAGGACGGAAAGGCGGTGGAATGGAAAAAATACAAATCATCGATTAAATTAAACCTTCTATTTTTCACCTCAACACATTACCATAACATACCTATAAGTACATTTGTCTTGAAGGCGCATCGGTACAAATGCTTTTATTTACTAATATTTCGTAAATTGGCCTTCCATAGGAATGACTGCTTTATCACTCATAACACCCATAGAATACCTTAAAGGTGTAGGTCCTCAAAAAGCCGATGTGCTCAAGAAGGAATTGCAGATCTTTACAATAGGCGACCTATTGCAGCATTATCCCTTCCGTTATATAGATCGTACAAAATTCTACAAGATCCAACAGGTCTATCCCGATATGGTCGGAGCGCAGATCATCGGACGGCTCGTCTCCTTACAGGAAATCGGCGAAAAACGCGCAAGGCGGTTGGTAGGAGTCTTTAAAGACGATACCGGTCAGATGGAACTCGTTTGGTTCCAGGCTGTAACCTGGCTCAAAAAAAGCCTCAAGGTGGGAGGCGCCTATATCATCTATGGCAAGCCTTCTGAATTCAACGGGATGCTGTCCATGACCCATCCCGAAATGGAACTGTATCAAGCATCGGAAAAAAAGATCGGCAACATGACCATGCAGCCTGTCTATTCAACAACAGAAAAGCTCAAAAAGTTCAACCTCGACACCAAAGGATTGCAAAAGCTCCAACAAACAGCTTTAGAAGCTGTCTATCCTACTCTGACAGAGAGTCTGCCTGCTTATATTTTGGAGAAACACCGATTACTGGATTATCAAAAAGCACTCTTATCCATACACTTTCCCCAAAATACGCAGGAACTCGAGGCGGCGACACGTCGTTTGAAGTTTGAAGAACTCTTTTTCATCCAGCTAAGGCTATTGCGCAACAAACAGCTCAATACACAGAAATACAAAGGGCATGTCTTTGGGCAGGTAGGCGACAAATTTAATAGATTCTTCAACGAAAAACTTCCTTTTCCATTGACCAAAGCCCAAAAAAGGGTCATCAAGGAGATACGACAGGATACCCATACCGGAGCACAGATGAACCGGCTCGTACAAGGAGACGTCGGCTCGGGCAAAACCGTCGTTGCGTTGATGAGCATGCTACTGGCTATCGACAATGGCTATCAAGCCTGCATGATGGCCCCGACGGAAATATTGGCTACACAGCATTACCACGGTCTGAAAGAATTGCTGGGAGAGGATATCTGTCGCATCAAATTATTGACAGGCTCTACCTCCGCCAAAGAGCGGCGCATCATCCACCAGGAGCTGGAAGAAGGCTCCTTGGACATCCTCATCGGTACCCATGCCTTGATCGAAGACAAGGTTAAGTTTAAGAATATCGGTTTTGTGGTCATAGACGAGCAGCATCGCTTCGGGGTAGAGCAGCGGGCCAAGCTATGGCGCAAAAACCGCATCCCGCCCCACATGCTCGTCATGACGGCTACCCCTATCCCTCGAACCTTAGCCATGACCATGTACGGTGATCTGGATATTTCGATCATTGACGAGTTGCCCGCCGGCAGAAAACCTATCAAGACCGTACACTTTTTCGAAAACCAACGTCTACGCGTCTTTGGTTTCATGCGCGAAGAAATCGCCAAAGGAAGGCAGGTCTATATTGTCTATCCACTGATCAAGGAAAGTGAAAAAATGGACTTGCTCCATCTGGAAGCAGGATTGGAAAGCCTACAACGGGAATTTCCCCTACCCCAATACCGTATATCCATCGTCCATGGCAAGATGCGTGTCAAGGACAAGGATTTCGAAATGCAGCGTTTCGTCAAGGGCGAGACACAGATCATGGTGGCCACGACGGTCATCGAAGTAGGGGTCAATGTGCCCAACGCCTCTGTAATGGTCATCGAAAATGCCGAACGATTCGGATTGTCGCAGTTGCATCAGTTGCGGGGACGTGTCGGACGGGGCGCCGAACAATCGTTCTGCATTCTGATGTCCAACAATAAACTCAGCAAGGAAGGGCGAACAAGATTAGAGACCATGGTACGTACCAACGATGGTTTTGAAATCGCCGAAGTAGACCTACAACTACGTGGTCCCGGCGACATATCCGGTACCCAACAATCTGGTGTGCTAGATATGAAAATCGCTGATCTGGCCAGAGATCAGCAGTTGCTGGTGGAAGCCCGTCAATCAGTCATTGCCATCTTTACCGAAGACCCGACCTTGGCTTTATCACAAAACCAACTGCTTGTGGATTATCTAAACCAACGCTCGCCCGGTATCTCCTGGGATAAGATTTCGTAATTAATCGTCATCTTGAGCGGAGTGAAACGCAGTCGAAAGATCTCATCTAGGAATATTTCACTTATAATTAAAGTACCCCTTTCCTAACACCTTAAAAGTCCTTTATTTCATTCCACAAATCCTCCCATGCTGAATTCATGGATTCGATTAGCCTTATTTTCTTCTTTCGTGTCCAACCTTTTAGTTGTTTCTCGCGAGTAATAGCCTCTTCTATACTATTGAAACATTCATAATAAACACAAAACCTTAAATTATATTTGGCCGTAAAAGAATCAGGATATTCATGTGTTTTGTGTTCATACACCCGAGCACGCAGGTCTGAAGTAACACCAATATACAAGATGCTATTCTCTTTATTCGTCATTATATATACACAACCTCCTCGTTCCATATACTCAAATATATAAAAAAGAATTCCTCTGATGATGAGATTCTTCCACTCCACTTCGTTCCGGTCAGAATGACGTTGATGTTTTATTTTTCAGACAACTTCTACCCACAAAAACATTTATCTTTGTACGTTTGTTCCTAAACTAGGAAACAAAGAAGATTAATTGGGACTTTTCTCCCCTATCTTTAATATTATACATGGCAAAAACAAAAATATACGATACCGCTCCCAAACGCGAAACTGCTATTTTAGTCTCCGTCATCAGCCCGGCTGTGTCCGAGCAGATGGCAAAGGACTATTTGGAAGAGCTGGAATTTCTCGTGTCGACAGCAGGTGGTGAGACAAAAGCAATATTCACGCAAAAACTGCCCAAACCCGAACACGCAACTTTCGTTGGAAGCGGTAAATTGCAGGAGATCAAGGAATATGTGGAGGCGGAAGAAATCGACATGGTCGTCTTTGACGATGAGTTGTCCCCTTCACAATTGCGGAACATCGAGCGGGAACTTAAATGCAAAATCCTAGACCGTTCCAACCTGATTCTGGATATCTTTGCCAATCATGCGCAAACCGCACAGGCAAAAACACAGGTCGAACTGGCACAACTACAATATCTCTTACCGAGATTGACACGGATGTGGACACACTTGGAACGGCAACGTGGAGGGATCGGTATGCGGGGACCAGGGGAATCCCAGATCGAGACCGATAGACGTATTATCCTCAATAAAATATCCTTACTGAAGGAACGCTTAAAAATCATTGACAAACAGAACGAAACCCAACGCAAAAACCGTGGGGAAATGATTCGTGTGGCTTTGGTCGGCTATACCAATGTGGGCAAATCGACCATCTTGAATATGATCTCCAAATCGGATGTACTGATCGAAAATAAGCTCTTTGCCACTTTGGATACTACTGTGCGCAAAGTCGTCATCGACAACCTCCCCTTCCTGCTTTCTGATACAGTAGGGTTTATCCGCAAGTTGCCGCATCATCTCGTCGAATCCTTCAAATCCACCTTGGATGAAGTCCGCGAAGCAGATGTGTTGATCCATGTCGTAGACATCTCCCATCCCAATTTTGAAGACCATATCATAGCGGTCAACGAGACATTGAAAGACATCAAAGCATTGGACAAACCTACCATCACCGTCTTTAACAAGATCGATGCCTACAAACCCCCGGTCGAAACAGACGAATATGGCGAAGAGATCAAGGTTACCTTAGAAGATTTCAAAAACTCATGGATGGCCAAGAATTCAGATCCCGCCATATTCCTCTCTGCTACAAAAAAAACCAATGTCGAAGAGTTCAAGCAGAAATTGTACGAGATTATTTCCGAGCTACATACCGCACGATATCCGTATAATAATTTGTTGTATTAGCTATAGGCTATAGGCAATAAGCTGTAGGCCAATATAGCCTATTGCTTACGGCCTAAAGCCTATCTCCTAAAGTCAAAACAATGAGAGATTTTAAACGATATGAAGTATGGGAAAAGAGCCATAGGCTCACTTTGCATATATTCGAAGTGACTAAATCTTTTCCATCTGATGAAAAATTTAGAATAATATCTCAAATGCAACGTGCGGCTTATTCTATTCCAAGTAATTTTGCAGAAGGATGTGGAAGACGTTCTGACAAAGATTTCGATCGGTTTATACAAATAAGTTTAGGCTCGGCTCACGAATTAGAGTACTTTGTAATTCTATCGAAAGATTTAAACTTTATTGATATAACCGTATCTTCAACATTAATAGAAGAAATAAATATGGTTAAAAAGCAATTGTTTTCATTAAGTCAAAAATTAAAGCAGTTATAGGCTTTAAGCCTATCGCCTACAGCTTAAAGCCTACAGCATAAAATGAACAAAAAAACAACATTCATCGATTGGGGTTTGGTCGATTACCAAGAAGCTTGGGACAGGCAAGAAGAACTGTTTGCACAAACCGTAGCCATCAAAAATGCAAACAGAATCAATAATACGGAAGAGCCTACCCCCAACTTCCTTATATTTACCGAACATCCCCATGTCTACACATTGGGCAAAAGCGGTCATGAAGAATACCTGCTACTGGATGAAGCCGGGCTGAAGGAAAAAGAGGCCACCTTTTACAAAATCAACCGAGGCGGGGATATTACTTATCATGGTCCAGGGCAGATCGTTGGTTATCCCATATTGGATCTGGACAATTTTTTTACGGATATCCATCTATACCTGCGTACCCTCGAAGAGGCCATCATATTGACCCTCGCAGACTATGGCATTGCTGCAGGACGCTATCCTGGATATACAGGCGTATGGCTAGATGCGGACAACGAAAAAGCCCGTAAAATCTGTGCCATGGGTGTGAGAGCTTCCCGATGGGTCACCATGCACGGCTTTGCTTTCAATGTCAACGCAGATTTAGGTTATTTTGGTCATATCGTACCCTGTGGCATAGATGATAAAGACGTCACGTCAATGGAACGTGAATTGGGCCGAAAATTGGACATCAACGAAGTAAAGGACAAACTGAAACACCATATAGCCTCCTTATTCGCGATGGAGTTGGTATAAAGATGTCCATGCTATCTCCTACCTTTCTACTAATTCTTTGACCGGTTCGCCATATTCGTCCATTTTGTCTGCCTTCATGCCCATTAGTTGGAACCATTTACGGAATGCGAAAACAAAGACAATCGACATCAGCACTAATGCCAATACGGCAAGTGAAGCCAGCATATACTGTCCATTCGGAATATAGATGTCCACCACCTGAATATAACCTGCCCAATAGGTAATAACCGACATGAATACTCCCGGGATGGCTGAACACAGCGCATACTTCCCTCGGTTCAACCGCAAGAGCATCGTCGTACAGACAATCAAGCCACAGGCGGCCAACAGCTGATTACTGATGCCGAACAGTGGCCAGATGCTACTCACGTTGCCCGTAAAGACCAGATAACCCCATGCCGAGGTGAACAGAAAACTACTCATCATGACGCCTGGCCACCAGTTCTTGTCTCCAAATTTGGGGATGACCGTTCCCAGCATCTCCTGAAGGAAAAATCTGCCCACACGAGTACCCGCATCGATCGCTGTCAGAATAAACACCGCCTCAAACATAATGGCAAAATTGTACCAATAAGCCATCAACTCATCCATAAAGGGGATGCTGTTGAAGATGTGTGCCATCCCCACAGCTAAGGATACCGCACCACCGGTACGTCCCTGTAGTTCAACTCCAATCTTGTCCACATAGCTCTGCAACTCTACCGCATGAAGTCCGGGATTGCTCGCCAGAAAATTTTCATAAGCATCCGTGGGCACGTTGATCGCAAAATAATCGCCCGGCATCAGCGTACAGGCTGCAATCAGAGCCATTAGCGCAACGAATCCCTCCACCAACATCGCTCCGTACCCAACAAACAGAATCTCCTTCTCGTTGCCCAGCATCTTGGGCGTCGTACCTGTGGCAATGATCGCATGGAATCCGGAGATAGCACCACAGGCGATCACGATAAAAATAAAAGGCCAGACCGCTCCGCCGATTACAGGACCACCACCATGAATGAACTGCGTAAGCGCAGGCATTTCCAAGCTCGGATTGACGAATATGGTGCCCACGGCAAGCATCAGAATCGTGCCGATTTTCAAGTAAGTAGAGAGATAGTCTCTCGGCACGAGCAGAAGCCATACCGGCAGAACCGAAGCTAAAAAGCCGTATACTGCAATAGCGATAGAAATTGTCGGTACGCTCCAGTGGAAAAGATTGCCAATGTACTCGTGCTGCATGAGGTCATGTCCACCGATTATCCCGGCCAACAGCAACAAGCCTCCGAGTATACTGGCGAAGGTTACACTATCCCTATGATAACGCATAATGAGTCCCATGATCACAGCGATGGGCATCGTAATGATCACCGTAAAAAGAGACCACGAAGCCTCGTGCATCGCACTGATACAGGCTAAGGAAAGCCCGGCTAAGGTCAGAACAAGGATAAACAAAATAGCTAACCCTGCGATAAGACCCGTTCCTTTTCCGATCTCTTTACGCGCTATAGTTGCCAAACTTTCCCCTTTATGTCTTACCGATGCAAAGAGTACGACCATATCGTGCACTCCTCCGCCTAACACACAACCAATTAATATCCACAGGGCACCGGGAAGATAGCCAAACTGTGCAGCCAATACGGGTCCCACGAGCGGACCTGCTGCTGCAATCGCTGCAAAGTGATGGCCGAATAGTACGTTCTTATTGGTCACCACGTAATCTTTACCATCGGCAAACTCCACTGCAGGTGTAACATTCTTTGCATTGAGGCGCAACACTTTATTCGCCATAAAAATGCCATAAAAGCGGTAAGCGATCGCAAATAATAATAGCGCTACAAACACTAGGGTAAGGGCATTAACGCCGTTTAAATATTCCATGTATGTTTATTAATCAGTTATTCAACTGGAACCAACAAAATAGCATTCGCAGGAACCGTACCGTCTTTTTTACTCGAAAAAACCTTCACATACGGATTACGCTCAAAATGGAAGTCAAATTCTCCTACCTTAACCCAAGTACTCGTTGTCTGCCCCGAAATTTCAACTTCTTTTAGATTCAATGATACGGGTTTCGCTTCCCGCCCATTAAACAATTCCATGTTAACCAGCTCCACATCATCAACCGTTCTCGGGTAATAATAGTAAACATTATATTTTCCTACCGATGCTTCCGTGTCGAAGTTAAACTTAATAAATTCATTATCCGTAGCCAAACTATTTTTAAAATAATGTTTACCGTACCCTTTTAACGGTACCGTTTCCCATTCGCCAACTACTTCAATATTTTCCGTATCCGTGACCTGCACCAAAACGTCGGGTTGTCGATAATCTGCTTTTGGATTTTCTTTCAATACCTTTTTTATATCTGCTACTTCCACATCTTGAACCGCGATTTTTTGGTCTATGGCCAAGCTGGCCGCCACCGCAGCAGATTGTGCCAAAACCATAAATACAGGTTCCATGCGGATAGAACCAAAGGCAATATGCGAAGCGGAAAGGCAAACCGGCACCAACAGGTTATTTACCTCTGTTTTTTTCGGGACAATGGCGCGATAGGAAATCGGAAACGGTGGGAAACCTCCTACTTCTACGTTGCCTTCGTTCTTCACCATACCATCGACCACCAGTCGGTCGCAATTGTGCGAATCCATCGTATAAGCCGCATAGCCGATATCATCCGTAACGACTTCTCTGCCCTGACAATGGTGTTGCGTCATGACCACATCACTGATCATTCTCCTGGCTTCGCGGATATACAACTGTGGCGACCAATGCTTATTCTCTAAATACTCATCTTTTGGATATCCCCACTTCTTCATCTCTTTTCGGATAAATTCTGGGACAGCAGGATCATTCCCAACAAAATACAGCAGCCCTTTGGTATAGTCCTCATGCTCTTTAATGATCTTTTTACGGGTATGGTAATCTGCCTCCGGATATTCCCAATTGGCACCGATCATATCCGTCGACATGCCATTACGATTATTGATGTCCGTCTTGTTGTTGGGCATCAAACTCCAAATAAATACATCTTTTAGTTCTTTCCATGGATGGATTTCCTTTTGTCTTACCAAGAGCTCATATCGCTTCGGATCATAGTTGTCCGGCTCTGTAATCGGCACCATATTGTCCGGGTCATTCGTCAAAGCGATGCGGAAGTTATAAGCCTGTACTTTTTTGTCCCCTGTTCCGTTCGGCTTCAACGTTTCGTTGCTGATGCCCCACAACAGTCCACTGGATGGATCACCTTTGACTTTATAAGGGTCTATTCCATCTGGAAATTGATGTCCTTTTAGTAATTGCACACCGTTTAAGGTTTCATTATAGACGCTGTTATCTTCACGGCCTACATGATAGCTGACACCGGCCATTGCCAATAAATCTCCTTCATACGTACAGTCCATAAACATTTTGGCTTTCACGGTTAGCGTTGGACTATTTTGCTCATCCAGATTGGTGACGGTAATTTCTCGAATATACCCCTTCTCCTTCTTTACATTGATTAGCTGCCGGTTATAAATAACATTAATATTGGCGTTTCGGATGTACTCTTCAAAAACAGATAACGCCACTTTTGGCTCAAAAATCCAGTTTTCCAGATTTCCATAATAGGTACCCAATTTTCGGTAAAAATCCAGTGCCAAGCCGGTGACGACATACTTATTGCCAATATCTGTCATGCCCAATCCACCCGAGCTCAAACCTCCCAATCTCTTTCCTGGTTCAATAATGACCACTTTCTTGCCAGCTTTAGCAGCCGTGTAGGCAGCTATTACCCCTGCGGAGGTGCCACCATATATACAAATATCAACAGAGACCTCCCTGATTTCTCCAAAACCAAATACCGGTATTACAAATAATAAAAGAAAGAATGTCTTAATTTTTCTCATGTGTTATATCTTTAGCGCTGGTCATTATTGCCATCTATCCATTTAACAAATCCATCCGGTTGTCCATAATGTACCAACGTTTTGTGATGTGTCTCTTTAAACTGCTTCCGATGCTGCTTTAGGTGCTCGGTGTAGCTTGGGTCCAACGCATCATTCACCATTTGCAAAGGCCTTTTCCGCATGTCATATAATTGTTCGTTATTGTCTTTTCCGTTATAATATATTCCATAATAAAAATCGTTGGTAACAATTCCCAACCCTGTAGAAAATTCTATAGGAACAGCCTTTCTATCCATCCGAGCATTTGTCCGGTATAGTAAAGGAACAATGCTTTGGCCCTCTAGTCCAGGATCCTTATCTACTCCTGCAAGCTCAAAAATAGTAGGAATGATATCCAAGCCGTTAGATATGAGGTTCACGGAGTCTATGCGACCACCTTCTAGGTCAGGATGAATCACGACAAATGGAACATGACACACTTCATCGAAAAAGAGCCCTTTTCCGGCCATTTGATGACTTCCTAATGATTCTCCATGGTCGCTTGTGAAGATAATACAGGTGTTTTCTGCCATTCCACTCGCTTCCAGGCCATCTAATAAGAGACCGAGCTCTTTGTCAAACTCTTCGACAAACCTACAATACGCATAGCGGTGGAGCAGCCATTCCGTATCGCTGTACTGTCCCCTATATCTTCCGAAAGCGGGTGCCATTCCTTTCTCCTCTCCTATACCCGAGATGACACTCGGTTCATCAGTTTGAGGCAAATAATTATCTGGCAAAGGGGGTGCTTGACGCAGGTAGTAATCAACGGGCTCATATCCACCGGCACCCGGATGGCCGATAGGAATTTTAAGTGTCTCTAATACGGATGTCCTTAACTTTGCCTTCCAGCCCTCACCTTTTGTGCGTTGCAGAATTTTCTCCATATCAAATCCGTTGTTCTGAATATGTGCATAGCAGATATCATGCGGATTCATCAACGAAGTTACCATGAAAAAAGGGTGGTGTGGATAATTGCTTCGATGTCTTTGCAACGTGTTAATAGCTTGTGGTACACAATCCATCCCTCGATACTCGTATTCACCAGCGTACACCTCGAATCCCATATCTTCCGGTGTAAATTTGTACCCACGCGGGCCAAAATGCGTTTTACCTCCATAGTAGGTTTTATACCCTTGTTCCTGTATTTTATGCGCTATTTTCTTTTCTTTTGCATACGCTACCATGTCCGTTCGTTGTATGTCAATTCCTTTGGGTACATGCACACCAAACTTGCTCGGACGCCCCCCTGTAAACATACTTACTCGTGATGGAAGACACGCTGGATTGACAGTATACGCCTTGTCAAAGCGGATGCCTGCGTTTAACAACCGATCTATATTCGGTGTCCGGACATACGGGTTACCCATCGCCGACATATAATCCCAGTTCAGCTGATCACTGATAATCAGCAATATATTCGGCTTTTCCTTTTGCCTCGATGATATCGAACTTTCCTTTTGAGCGTGTCCGTCAAAAATGATCCCGATTAAAATCATCGTTGCTATGCCGGCTATTTTAAGCCGTTTAGTCAATGATGAGGTTTTCGTTTTTACCATATCTCTATATTTTTATCTCTATAGCCCATTCTCTTATTTCTGCATCTTAATATCTACGATTAGATAACCTGAATTGGCGTTTGCTGACCTATTAACAACATATAAAACACCATATTTTCCATCAGCCGTCTTGAACGGAGCAACGTGACCGTTCCCTAGTCCGCCAGAAGACTCACTCGCTGTCGCGCTTGATTCCTCATATACAGCTTCAATATCCGCCGCAGAGGCCAACAAATCAAATTCTTCACGGGTAAACGTGGTTATTTTCTTCAATAATGTTTGGTTCCGGACAGGCCAATTTTCTAGCCCATCATCACCAAATCTGGCGATAGTATAGATATTCGACGCAACCGTAGCCATCGTAGGTGAAGTTACGTTATACCCTGTACCTGAACTATAAAAGACGACCAAATCAACATCTGCTGATTTCGCAGCAATTCCTTCTGCCACATAAGTCTCCCCCGTAGCGGTGTTAAAAAAATGTCCGTGGACCGTATTAAATTGTGCTCCCATGTTCACGCCGTAGTAGGCAGTAAAATCAGCTTCCACAGACCGCTCGACGAACAAGGAATAGGGTTGTCGGTGAATATTACCCAACACATCCATCACCTCTATCGTAAAAGACAACGTTTTGTCTGCATCTGCTACTGTCGGCTGATAGGCAAAGTCGTAGTTATCCTCTTTCGGATCATCAAAAGTCTCTTTTGTTAAATCCGTCAATTCAGTTTGATCTAACAGCGTTTTGATATACCTGATTTCGTTCTCAGACGTCACTGACACTGTAAATGCGACCTCTTCGTTATCTTTCACCTCATTGGGTGCTTCCGCGGGAATGCTCACCTGGATATCAGCAGGAGCAGATTGTACATATATCGTAAAATCTTTATCTACCGACTTGCCTTCGGCATCTATTATGGTCAACCGGAATATTAAGCTCCTTCCGACATCCGCTGCTGTTACTGTGTACGTATATTTCAGATCTATCGCATTCGCCGTTGCCGACGCAGTCTCTAAATCCACCTCGTCAAGACGTAATATCGCTTCCTGAATCTTTGCTTCAGCTTTTGCACTTATCGTCAGGTCAAATACGATTTCGTCCTTTGAAGTCACCGCATACGGAATATCGACATTCTGTTCAACGTTCACCGCAAACCCATTCGGAAGTTGCAATTCGCCTTCATCTTTTTTACAGGCTCCTAGAGCCAGTACGAAGATAAGGACGTACCATTTTGTCAATGTGTTCTTCATAACTTCTTTAATTAACGTAAAATGGAATGACACCAGTTGCTACTTTCTTATTGGCATCGTCCCGTACAAATACGATAAGGCGGTAGCCCCCTGTGGCTGAAGGTGCCTTAAAAGAGATAGTTGCCGCAGTATGGTCGGTTATCAGTCCTTCCATTGGAGGTGGAAGACTTCCATCCGAACTAAATGTCCCTTCTTTCATAATCATCCAATCGTAGGTCAGTGGGTCCCCGTCAGGATCCGATGCGACTACCGAAGCCGTATTATCCGAATTTTTCGCTACTTTAATATTTTCCTCCGCCTTCTTCCCATTCATAAGGATATCATCTCTATCTTCAATAATAGGTGCGCGATTAGCCGGGTATGCCCCCGTCCACGCATATTGCATCGCATCTACGGCCGGGGATGTGTAGCCCTTCTTATCCAAGAGACTATACCAGGTCAATACTGCTCCATGCGTTTGATACCCCCATAAAAAGACAAAGGATCCAATACAGCCATTTGACTTGTTTGCAAAAATATGGTCTTGATACGACTGTAAATAGATCGTGGCCTTTTCTGTACTTGTCTGTTCGACAAGCCCGCCCCAGTCCAGTATTCGGGTTGGCTCAGGAGCCATCTGCCAGGTTCCTCTCGGACCAAATTCAGTAATCATATAGGGTTTTTCCCAACCGGCTGCTGCAAGGTTATTGATTACGTTGGGCAATGTGGGAGCATACACATTTATCGATAATATGTCTATTTCGGGTGCCATATCGATGATGTGTAGAATCTTGGCCGGGTCAGAATTAGACAAGGCAACCGTTGTCGGGTGATTTGGATCTACTTCGTGAATAAATTTTGCAACATCATTAATAGCTGACCATAGCTTTATATTGGTATAGCTTGCTTCGGCCTCATTACCAATCGACCAACACAACAATGCCGGATGATCTTTAAACCTGATCACATCATTTTTCATGGCTTCCAATTGCTGGGCGACGGCTTCTTCATTATCATAATCAAACCCATCTGCTTCTTTTTTCATATACAATCCGAAATTAACATACAAACCAGCCTCATAAGCCTCGTCCAATATTCTACGGCTATCATCACTAACGCCATAGGTTCTTATCACGTTAGCGCCAAATTCAGCAGGCATACCATAGAAACCATTTGTACAGGCTCCTTTTATATAAAACTCTTCGCCGTCCACAAACATTTTCCATTCACTGCTCTCCTTCGAGAGCGTTACCTTCACCGGTGGCGGGAGCACGGTCTCTTCAAAAGAAGCCGGAGGTATGGGGTAGTCGTAGCGGTCTGTACAACTACATAATAGCATAATCAATACAGAAAATACGGTAGTCTTTAGATGTATTACTAAATATTTCATGACTAATGGGGTTTAGTGTTTCCGGGTATAATAATCTGATCCAAATCGAGTAACTTTTGCTCAAGAAGTTCATAGGAAATGTCCTGAACCGATTGCCTTGCATCAATGGCCATAGAAGCAGCGACTGCTGCCGATTGTCCTAACACCATATAAACAGGCTCCATCCGCAGCGAACTGATCGCTACGTGGGAAGCCGACAAACAGACCGGCACCAATAGATTAGTGCATTCTTCTCGCTTAGGTGTGAGGGAGTAATAACTGATCGAATACGGTGTAACCGGTTCAAAAATCGTTCCCTCATACCTCAATTTTCCGTTTTCGTCCAGTACTTTCGACACATAATGGCAATCCAGGGGATAAGAGCCTACACCTATCGGATGAGATACACCCACTCTATTTTTCTTGGTCACGTTCTTCTCAACCATTACATATTCGCCAATCATTCTTCTTGCCTCACGGACATACATATGGTGCGGAAAATTGCCAGTTTCTTCAAACTCATCTTTCGCTAAGCCCCAGTCTTTCATTTCATACCGTATATGTTGAGGAATACGTGGGTCATGCTCCAGCAGCCACAACATACCCAGTGCATAGTCCCGGTGCAATTGCTCAATTTCTTTCCGCTGCTTATAATCCGCTTCCGCATAATCATAGCTCGCACCAAAGAAGTCGAGATGATTGGTATCCGTCTTGCGATTGGGCATAGGTGTCAACGTGATAATCTTTTGCAGCGTTAAATCGGGATTTGATTGAATGCGTCGTACCAATACTTCGTACCATAATGGATTATAGTTCTTCGGCTTTTGTACTTTAACCCTATTCGTCGGATCATCGGTCAATGTTACCCGATAACAATAAGCCTGAACTCTTTTATCCGCCTGTCCTTGTTTGATTGGTACGTTAGCGTCGATATACGGCAGCAAGCCCGAACTCTTATCACCGGGAACGACGTAAGGATCAATAGCCGTCAAATCCGTACCGTTTGTAAAGTTCACGTGATAGCCATTATATGTTTCGTCGTACGTATCATTGGATTCCCGGCCCACTGTATACGATACACCAGCCTTTGCTAACAAATCGCCTTCATAAGAAGCATCAATAAATACTTTAGCGCGAATTGTTTTCCCGCTCTCTAAAAAGATCTGTTTGATTTCCCTTCCACTTTTCTGGACACCTTTGTCCAGATCCAGGCGCTCGTTGGTCCAAAGTTTGGCACCCGCTTCTTCGAGCATATCCAGCATAATCTGTTCGGCTACTTTAGACTCATAGACCCATTGCATACGTCGTTCGTCATTTTTGCCCCGATACGTCCTTTTGAACGCTCTTTCGAAAAAGACCTCCCTGTTTTCATTTCGCCAAACAGCTGGGTTAAGATAATAATCGTATACACGTTGATAAAACTCGCGGGCAAGACCACCAACCATGTCGTTTCTATTCATGTCCGTCGCGGTAAGTCCGGAGGTGGCCAAACCACCCACATGCTTGTTTTTAGAAATCAATACGACACTTTTACCCATACGCGCTGCCTGAACGGCCGCGATAACGCCAGAGGCCGTTTCTCCATAAACACAGATATCAAAAACGTTTTCCTTGCTGGACGCGAATACCTGCATATTACTACCACATATTGTTACCCACACCAACATCAATACCGTTATTTTTCTCATTTCTATCTCAATTTTAGTTTGTTATCGTTTTAAATTATAACTGTCTTAGCTTTTATACATACATCCGATACGCTAATTATATCCCGGATTTTGTGCAAAATTCTCCGGTCCCATATTGATAATCTCCGTTTCGGGGATTGGCCAGCGTATAAAATGCGGGTTGGCAGGTAGATTCGTTCTTCCACCCAAAGAACTGGCTATCTCCGGATGTCCGGCGTAATTTTTAACCTGTGGGATTAGGATACCCAACCTCTTCAGGAAATACCAGCGCTCACTATGTCCTTCAAAGGCCAATTCACGCGCCTGCTCATCAATAATATCTTTGATGGTCAATGTGCCGGTAAACTCATCGTTCCCCGCCCTTTCCCAAGTTTTGTTGAAATATTTCTTTGCCAAAGCCTGGTCACCATTCATCAGTGCAGCTTCCGCGCCGATAATATACGTCTCTGCCAGCCTGTATAAGATGAAGTCTTTATAACTTCGGGTTTCTGCTGGATTGCTCCGGGTCCATATATCGCCCAGCTTCGTGCTGCCCGGGTAGACGAATCTATTCAGTGTTCCATTTTTATACAAAGGAAAATAATCGCCCGGTTGAACTGTAACAGATCCATAAGCGATGGGTTGGTCGGTTGTATTTTTATACCGATGGATATAATACGAATTGTACCTTTTATCCTTACTTTGGTCATATAAAGAAAACAGATACGGACTTGGCAAACACCGTCCGTAGGTATAACCCCAGTTTTCATAGCTACAGGCATACTCTGCTGTTCCACCGATTTCCTGCCGATAAGATGCAATAAAATACGCTCCAAAGTAGTTACCCAAAGGCGTACCTGTTGATAGATTTCCGCCCGGATTCCGACTCCATTGCTGCACCATCAGGGCCTCCCTATGGTTGAGATCCGCACCTCGGAAAACGTCATCGAGCGCAATCAATTCATAGTGCCCGGACCGGTCTATCTCATCGACCTGCTTCAATGCTTCATCCCAGTCCTTTATCCACAGCGCAGCCATGGCTTTGATATGGCGGGCAGTAGCCTGATTAAACCTACCTGGCTCTTCCGATTGCCAATCCAAATTTTCGATAGCATAATCCAGATCCCGATACAGCAAGTCGAACACCTCTGCCGTACTTGCTGCCCGATAGGTCTTCGGATCGTCGACATTTTGCCAGGTCGTAGGTTCTGTATTTAGCCAAATTCTGTCGTAGGTCCGGTATAGGATAAAATAGGCATGCGCTCGGAAGCACCGTGCTTCTGCAATCGTCGCCCGCAAAACATCCGTATCTGGCAGCTGTTCGCCGGCATGGATGATTTCGTTGGCTTTTCCGATAATACCATACATGGTTTTCCACATGAATGCGACCTGAGAAGAAGAGGGCCTGAGGTTGTTGGGGTCATAAATACCGAAATAGTTCCCTGTTCCGCCATTGGTCACAGCAAGGTCAGTGCCACGCTCCAGGGCAAGAACGGTAGGATCATCACTTCCGTAATCGCGCAACAGTGTGTATACCGCATTCACGGCCAACTTCAGACCGCCTTCCGTACTGTAAATATAATCCGAAGAATATTTCGTTCTATTTTCTTCCTCCAGCCATTTGGTGCAGGAAGTGAATAGCAGTGCTAACGATAAAATATAAAATATGTTCCTGTTCATTGTCTTGATGTTAGAATGAAAAATTTAATCCGAATAACCATGTTCTGGGCTCAGGATAAGCACCTGGATTTTGTTCGGGTCCGTACCCCTGTACTTCCGTCCATGTCCACACATTACTCATGGTGGTAAACAAGCGCAGGCTCTCCACGCCAATCCCCTTTACTACATTTGCCGGAAAAGTATAGCCCAACGATATATTCCGCAACCGGATATAGTCTGCCTTTTCATAGCCTAATGAACTCAAATACGCAGGTGGCTGTATAAAATTTGGTGCTGGTGCCTCATTGGACGGATTATTAGTCGTCCAATAGTTTCTACGCAGACCATTTCTTTTTCCCGTTAGATCTCCACCATTCCCAAACGCCGTCAGATAGGAATTATACAAATACCCACCCGCTAAATAATAGACATCCAAGGACAGGTTGAAATTTTTGTAATCAAAGCTCGTAATAAAAGAGGTGATGAACTTCGGATCCCTTGGAATGATTTCCCGATCGTCTACCGAGATGACATTATCCCCATTGATGTCCCGCACGCGGATACTACCGGGCGTAGCTGTGGGCATATGTGAATTCGCGATATCATCGTCCAATTGCCAGATGCCGTCGAAATGATAATCGTAATACACGTTCATCGACTGGCCGATGAACCAGTTGTTATTCAAGTCGTTCGCTGGATTTCCTTCTTCATCCAGCTTACCGTCAATTTTTTTGATTTTATTTCTGTTTGCGGTGAAATTCACCCCTACATTCCAAGTAAAATCATTCCTATCAATTGCAATCGTATTAATTGCAAGCTCGACACCCCGATTTTGCACATGCCCCAGATTAATCAACTGGGAGACATACCCGGAGGTTGTAGGTAATGAGCGCTCGACCAAAAGATCAGTCGTCTGCGTATCGTATAGTTCCAATGCTCCGGTAACCCGGCCCTTGAAAAAGCCATAATCCAAGCCAATGTTTGTCGAAGTTGACGTTTCCCATTTGAGGTTCGGATTAGTCAATTCTGTATTCGGCAGATAGCCGATGGCACTTTCTTCGCCAAATTCGGTCAGATATCTGGTCGCCAGACCCAATGTCGTATACGGACTGATTGCCTGGTTTCCCACCTGACCATAGCTCAATCGCAGTTTCAGATCCGATAGAAAACCGACATCTTTCAGAAATGCCTCTTGTTTCGCACGCCATGCAAAAGCTACCGACGGGAAATAACCGTATTTATTATTCGCACCGAAAACAGAAGAACCGTCGACACGTATTGCTGCTGTAAACAAGTAGCGGCTATCGTAATTATAACGCGCCCGCATCAAATACGACAACAATTTTCGATCTGAAAATTCATACACCGGAATAGCGTACTCATCCGCCGAAGCAATAGCATGATAATACAGGTCATCGTTGGGAAATCCAAATCCCGTATTCGCAATACGTTTCCATTGAATACCGTTCAAACTCGCCATAGCTGTTCCGTCAATATGGTGTACGCCAAAATCTTTTGTATAATTCAAGATATTCTCCACCAGATAGTCCGTGTACGTACTTTCCCCCAAAGTAGCCCTACCTCCGTTGTTTCGACCCGTAAAATGATTGATTCCCAGATACGAGTTCTCCTGCACTTTCCGTGTATTCAGACTCGTATTTAATCGATAAGACAACCCCTTTACTATTTTCCAATCGGCAAAAAAATTGAAGTTCAGTCGGTCTGTAATATTATCGTTTTTTGCATTCATATTGTTCCATAGCGGATTATAGTGTGATTCACCCGCCTCGGTGACATCTTCCCGTAGCGAACCGTCATCCTTATATACCTCCGCCAGTGGTGGCATGGTAATAAATGAACTAAATGTCCCGTCTGCAATCGTCCGAAACGACTTTGTATAGGCAATATTCGAACCTAACGTTATTTTTTCCGATAGCTTCTGGTCTATATTCAGTCTTCCTGTAAACCGTTTAAAATCCGATGAAGGGACTATACCATCTTGGTAGAAATGTCCTAAAGACAGGGCATATTTTGTCTTTTCATTTCCCGATTGAATGAGTACATCGTTTTTATTCTGCCAGGAAGGGCTAAGCATCACGTCTTCCCAATCCACATAATCCTTGGAATGATACACCTTCTGCATGAGACCCCGAAAAGCCTCACTTTCATTATAATAACCGTACGCATTGTAGAAAGCCTCTTTTCGATAAGCTGCCCATTGCTCGCCATCATAAAATTCAAAATTGCGATAGAGGTTCTGCACTCCTCCGTAGGAATTGACGTTCACTTTCGTCTCACCCGAAATACCTCTTTTCGTCGTCACTAATATGACGCCGTTGGCTGCCCGTGCTCCATAAATAGACTGCGCCGAGGCATCTTTCAAAATTTCAATAGACGCCACTTCGTTTGCGTTGATATCATCTATACTGGCCATGGGAACACCATCGACCACATACAAAGGGTCATTCCCTGCCGAGAGCGACCTGCGGCCCCGGATCAGTATATTAGAACTCCCGCCTGGCGCGGCACTTCCCATCGTCACCTGCACACCGGGAGCGGCTCCCCGTAACATCTCGTTGATGCTGGTTGTCGGCATCTTGTTGATCTGTTCGGTAGTCACCGACGATATCGCTCCTGTGATATCGCTACGCTTTTGCACGCCATAACCGACTACCACAATTTCATTCAGCGATTCAACAGACGGCATCAACTGTACCGTATATTCCGTATTCACACCTATTTTTATCGTTTCCTTACCAAAGCCCAACATACTGAATACAAGCTCAGTATCTTCATTGTCAATAGGAATGGAAAAATGACCATTCACATCAGTGGCTACCGTCTGATTGGAGGCGTTTGTTTTCACAACTACAGCTTGGATGGGCATGGACTTATCGTCAACGACGCGCCCCTGTAAAATCCGCTCCTGTTGCGCTTTTTTGATGATAACGGTATTATCACGGATGGTATACGATACCTTCAAGTCGGCTAAGACGCGCTCCATCACCTTTTCCAAAGGCACATTCTTAAACGTACCGGTCACCTTTTTGCTGTCGTTCAGATCGAGCGGAGAGTAGATAAACTTGAGCCCCGTCCGCTGATTTAACTCTTTGAATACCTCTTTGATCGTCAAGTTATTAAATGATATGGAAATAACTTGTTGATGAGCTGACACCGTCTGAAGATGAAGCAGAAATGTCAGCAGTGAGAGGCAAAAAAACCTCCCTACAGCTCCCGATAGAGCTGTTCCTATGCATTGTACTTTTCGCATTTGACTACGTTTTTAGATCGTTTTGTTTATGATGGTTACTATTTTATTCCACATATATCTTCCCTTCCTCCCTATGATATTTTACATTATTGGTCAGTTCGATAAGCTCTAACACTTCCTCGATACGTTTGTACCTACTGATCATACCGGTAATAGGTATATCTTTGATAGCCGGGTCGACCGTAACTGTCTGCCCGTACCACTGGGATATTTCGGCCATGACGTCTGCCATCTTTTCGTTTTCAAAATGGAAGAGTCCCTTATGCCAGGCTTCTATTTTATAGTTATCGGTTGATTTCGTTACTAATATGTTCGCTTCAGCTTCTTTCAACGATGCTTTTTGATTCGGTTTCAGGACAACGGCGGTCTTATATCTATTGTGTGTCAGACGTACCTTTCCTTCCAATAACAAAACATCCTCCAATGTATTCACCGAATTGACAATGAATTTGGTTCCTAAAACTTCTATCGTCTGTAAGGCTGTCTTCACGACAAAAGGTTTGTATCCCTGTTCTTCTTTAATCTTTTGTACATCAAACAACACTGTCCCTTCAATGCGGACCAGACGTTTTCCGTCTGTTTCAGGAAGAATATCTAAGGTGGAATTCGGATTCAGCCAAGCTGTCGTTCCGTCCTGCAAGCGGAAAGCAAATACTTTATCCGTCGGATTCTTGATCTGACTTAATTTTTGTCGGCTATCGTCTGTTATCGGAAGGTCATCCGGGAGTATAAATACACGCTCTCCATCGATAAGTTTATAGGACAGTCTTTCGAATGCACTGTCTAATAAGGTATAACTTTGTCCATCTTCCAATACGAAAACAGGTGTTTCCGGTGCTGTATTAATTTCCGTTGTACTGCTCTGCATGTCCTCAAGGGGGACTACGTTTGATTTCTGATTAAGGTTATTATAGATATAGAAAGAGGAAACGATCAGAACAACAGCCGCGGATGCTATTTTCAGGTACATCATCCGTCTTTTTAGCCTGTTCTCTTTTTTTATACTTCGGTCTATGCTGTCTTTCAAATCTCTTTCGATCGCGGAGAGTTTTGTCTCCGAAATATCTTCATCGGGAATGGAGTCATAGAAGTAGTCCACCATCTTCTCCTGCTCCACAGAAGACGTTCCTTTCAGATATTTATCGATAATAGATCGAAATCTATTTTTTAGAAATCTATTAGACATACACTTCAGATTTATAAATGCGCTCTATTACTAAGTCGTATTGCACAGGATCAAATCCCAAAAAAAATCAAAAAATAAATAAAAAGAGCTCGACGGAGAAGCCTGTGTAGTTCAGAGGAGGAGTTAAGAACTTGATTTTGAACGGTTTTTTGTGAAATATTCAACCGCATTGAAATCTCCTTATTAGATAACCCTTCTTCATATTTCAGGTGAAATATTTCTTTTCTTTTATGCGGTAAAGTATCGATCCAGTTATGTAAAGACTCAAAAAACTCTTTATCAGTCACTCTTGTATCGGTAAGATCGCTTGCTTTTATTTCTTCTACAAACTTATCTATCTCTACAAAGTCATAGCGTGCCTTACGGAATTCATCCAACACTTTGAATTTTACGGATTGCATCAAATAGGCTTTCACATTATGTATTTCGAGGGCAGCTCGCTTATTCCAGACATCTACAAATACGTCCTGTATGATGTCCTTAGCCAGATCCTCTATTTTTAACTTACTGTAGGTTTGAATATAAAGATCTTTCCAGGTTCTGGCATAGAGCTCATCAAATGCCTTGTTGTCATCAGCTTGTATGCGATGCCAAAGTTCCTCTAATGTACATAAGGAATACGGAAACTTCATAAACCAACAATCAACATTATAGTGTAATACAGGGTTTATAACTTTATAACAGACCTTACCTATATGGTCTACAACGGCTTTAACAAACTTATAAAAGTTTATCCAAACTCACAACTCAAAAAACTATTCTAACACATAAGAGTTCAATGGCTCATAACTTCCCTTCACATAGTAGTCGGTTGAGGTAAGCAAAACTCCCAAAATTATTTCAAAAAATTGTAAATTCCTGTTTTAACCTGAGCCCGATATAGGGAAAAATATTAAAAACACCGTTTTAGAGCTTAAAAAAAGCTTGATTTTTGCATATCTTTAACAAATGAAAAACACACTAAAACCATTCATTCTGCTTTTCGCAGGTTGGATCGTTTTGATAGGATCATCGTATGCTCAGCGACAACGTATCTCAGATAACCATACCATACTGCTGTACAACCGAAACGGTATTATCCCTTTCAAACGTTTGGACACCATGAAAATAGCGGTTGTGACACCAAACAAATCGGCTTATCCCTGTCTGGTGCGGATGTTACAGAAATATGGAGAAGTCACATCTTTCGATTTTTCAAACGATGCAGAAAACACCAAGGCCTTCAACACCATTATCCTTGTCGGCAGTGCTCAGGAACTTAACCAGAACATTTTGTTGCGCTATCGACAGCTAGCCAGCGCTGGCAAAAACGTTATCGTATGCTCCTTTCTAGAAAATAAATATGCCTTGTACGGTCAAAACCCCCGATTTGGAGGGCAAATGACGGAGATGGTATCGAACGGAAAAGACTGTGTAGCACAAGAAAACATGGCCATGAGTATATTTGGCGGCATGTCGATTACACAAGGGCTGTCCATCAACCGAACCGAACAAACCCGTTTGCAGTATGCGCAAACAACCCTCCATATCCGCAATAAAGAAGAACTGACAAAAAAGATAGATGCTATAGCAGCTGAAGCTATCCAGGCCAAAGCTACACCAGGCATGGTGGTGATGGCTTTAAAAAACAATCAGGTTCTTTTTGAAAAATCCTATGGATACCATACCTATGAGAAAAAACAGCCCACACAATTGGATGACATTTTTGATCTGGCCTCCATCAGCAAAATCGTGGGTACCACACCGGTCATCATGCACCTACAGGAGCAGGGAAAAATCGATCTGGAAAAGACCATAGGCGATTATTTAGAAGATGCCGCAGAGACTAACAAAGCCGATATTCCACTACGCACCGTATTGCTGCACGAGGCCGGATTCACACCCTTTATTCCTTTTTATAAGGATTTGAAGAAGGGAGATCTACAGACCTATTTCTCCGACACACATCAGACAAAGGTGGCCGATGGCGTCTACCTGCTGACCGACTACTACAAGAATGTCATGTGGCCCGAAATGCTAAAATCGAGCGTAAAATCAACGGGCAATTATGTCTATTCGGACATCAGTATGTATGTCATGAAAGAAGTGGTCGAACAGGTCAGTAGCACTCCCTTGAACAAGTACGTCTCCGATTTTCTATACAAACCCATAGGGATGAAGACCGCCGGTTATAATCCACGCGACCGTTTTGAAAGTAGTAGAATCGTCCCTACACAGCAAGATATGGTCTTTCGTAAAGTACTGTTGCAAGGGTATGTACACGACGAAGGAGCCGCCATGGCTGGAGGTATAGCCGGACATGCAGGGCTTTTTGCAACGGCCAACGATCTGGCTATCTATGGGCAGATGCTATTGAACAGAGGAGAATACGGTGGCGTACGATACTTTCAAGGTACAACGATCGACCTTTTTACTTCTCGCCAATCTTCACGTAGCAGAAGGGGGCTAGGTTTTGACAGATATGATCCAAACAGCAAAAACGGGTACCCTTCCAAACTGTCCAACAATTCCGTATATGGACATACTGGATACACAGGCACCTGTATTTGGATAGATCCCAAAAACCAGTTGGTCTATATCTTTCTGTCCAATCGGGTACATCCGCAGGTCACAAACAAATTGATCGACTTGAATATAAGAGGACGTATTCAAGATGCTATTTATGAAACCATTTTAAACAAAAGATAATGATGAAAACAATCCGTTTAGCTATTTTTCTTGGCCTTTCCTATGCAGGATTAGCAAATGCTCAAGATTACCAAAAAATTCATAAGGACATGATCGTCGTCGACGGACACAACGATGTGATATATAGTTCTGTCTTGAAAGGAAAAGACATTGGGAAAAAAATGTCCTCAGGTCATACCGATATCCCACGCTTGCAAAAAGGTGGTGTAGACGTGCAGGTATTTGCTGTATTTTCCAATGATGAAAGATGGAGAACAGGCGCTTTCAAACACGCCAACGATCAGATTGATTCGCTCGAAAGTGTAGTACGGCGCAATAGTTCCAAGATCGAGATAGCTAAATCTACACGAGATATCGAACGCATCGTAAATGAAGGCAAAATCGTGGCCTTAATAGGTGTGGAAAGTGGCAATATGATCGAAGAGTCCATCGAAAACCTCGAAGCACTGTACCAAAGGGGTACCCGCTACCTGACCCTCACGTGGAACTACAACCTACCTTGGGCCACTGCAGCAGCAGTAGAAGACAAAAAACCAGCCGATCTGCAAAAAGGTCTTTCAGAACATGGCAAAAAAATCATCAAGAAGATGAACGAACTGGGTATGATGGTCGATCTGTCACATGCCAGCAAAAAGACTTTCTACGATGTCATGGCTATTTCTACAAAGCCCGTATTGGCCTCCCATAGCAATGCAGCAGCCCTGACACCACATTTTCGCAACCTTGACGACGATCAGTTGGCCGCACTAAAGAAAAACGGGGGTGTTGTAGGCGTCAATTTTTATTCACCTTTTTTGGACACCGCCTACGATAGCCGTGTAAAGGATCTGTACCGGAAGCAATTTGGTCAAGAACCCGAAAAGAATAAGAGCGTATCTTTCCTTTATCGCAAATTAAACACCGAAAATCAACACTTGGCCAATACTCCTTTTGAGAGAGTTTTGGAGCATATCGACTATCTCGTCCAAAAAGCAGGTATAGACCATGTGGCTATTGGTTCGGACTTTGATGGCATTGAATCTCCTCCCCAACAATTGGAAGACGTATCCAAATTCCCGGTTTTGACGCAAGCACTATTACAAAGAGGATACACGGTGGAGGATGTATCCAAGATCATGGGGCTGAATTTTCTAAGGGTTCTGAAAGCAAATGAGAATTAAGGCACACGTGCACTAAGATTGATCTAGCGCACGACAAATTACCGTTATTGTGGAAATATATCGTCATTTCGACGACGTTAGGAGGAGAAATCTATGGACATATTCCTGTCTAACCATAGATATCTCCTCGTTCCTCGTCGATATGACGTGAACGGATTTTTGTCGTGTGCTTAAAATTTATCATGCATCAAGACGAAATTCCCTATTTTCGTAAAATGGCAAAATCAAAATCAGCATATTTCTGTCAGTCCTGTGGGTACGAATCACCCAAGTGGCTAGGGCAGTGTCCCTCATGCAAACAATGGAATACCTTTGTGGAGGAAGTGGTGGAGAAAACCTCTTCACGTGTACCCGAATGGCGTAGCACAGCTCCAGCCGGAACACAAAAACGTACCAACAAGGCCGCTATTATCCATGAGATCGTCTACCACGAAGAGCATCGTACATTGACCCCGGACAAAGAGTTCAACCGCGTATTAGGGGGCGGAATAGTTCCCGGATCGTTGGTGCTGATCGGAGGCGAACCCGGCATAGGTAAATCCACACTCATGTTGCAACTGGCCCTTTCCATCCCTCATATCAAGGTACTGTATATTTCGGGAGAAGAAAGTGAGCAACAGATCAAAATGCGGGCAGAACGCCTGTCGCAAAACTCAAAAGCCAATTGCTTCATCCTCACCGAAACCTCCACACAAAATATTTTCAAACAAGTGGAAGTGGTCGAACCAGACCTGATTGTCATTGATTCTATCCAAACATTGCATTCGGCGCAGATCGAATCAGCCCCTGGATCGGTATCTCAGGTCAGGGAATGTACAGCAGAGCTCTTGCGATTTGCCAAAGAGACAAATACGCCTGTATTCATCGTAGGGCACATTACCAAAGATGGTTCCATTGCAGGACCAAAAGTACTGGAACACATGGTGGATACTGTCTTGCAGTTTGAAGGAGATCGTCATCATGTCTACCGCATACTGCGTGCGATCAAGAATCGCTTTGGGTCATCGTCCGAACTGGGGATTTATGAAATGCAAGGATCGGGATTGCGTGAAGTATCCAACCCATCCGAAATCATGATCTCGCAACGTGATGCCCCCACGAGCGGTGTCGCTATTGCCGCAATGCTGGAAGGTATGCGTCCGTTGATGATCGAGGTACAGGCGTTGGTTTCCAATTCAGCCTTTGGTACGCCGCAGCGCAGCTCTACGGGCTTTGATACGAAACGTTTGAATATGTTGTTGGCCGTATTAGAGAAGCGTTTTGGCTTTCGGCTGAGTGTACAGGATGTATTCTTGAATATTGCAGGAGGCCTACGTGTAGAGGATCCAGCCATTGATCTAGCTGTAATTGCAGCCATTATCTCCTCCCAACAGGATATCCCACTAACCACCGGCACTGCATTTGCAGGAGAAGTCGGATTATCGGGCGAGATCCGTGCTGTCAACCGTATAGAACAGCGTATTTCCGAAGCCGAAAAACTGGGATTTGAAGGTATATTTATTTCCAAGTACAATACCAAAGGGCTCGATGCAAAAAAATACAATATCGCCATACGTCCGGTAGCGACGTTGGAGGATGTCTTTGGGGCTTTATTTGGGTAAGATTTCAATTGCCAGGGGCTTAAGCCCAATGCTGGCGCACGAATCCTTTCGTGTGCCATAAAAGAATAAGCACACGAAAGGATTCGTGCGCTAACATAAGAGAAAAAACAATACCACCCCTCTTACTTTACCAACTCCTGCAATTTATTCCGCAACACCTCACCTTGCAGATTTCTCGCCACAACAATCCCATTCGGATCCACAAGCACATTCTGGGGGATAGCTTTGATACCATAGCTCAATGCTGCCCCATTATTCATATTCTGCAAGTCGGAGACATGTTTCCATCCCAAACCATTGTCATCGATATATTTCTTCCATACCTTGAAATCACTGTCAAAAGATACGCCCAGAATCTCGAAGCCTTTATCTTTAAATGCAGCATAGATCTCTTTGTAAAAAGGGATTTCTTTACGGCTCTGTGCATTCCAGGAAGCCCAAAAACTGACCAACACATATTTCCCTTTAAGGTTTTGCAATCCATACGGCTCCCCTGCCAGATCAAATTGTGTGATGCCAGGAGCTTTTTTGCCGGGAGAACTTTTTTCCAAAGACGCTATATAATGTTGTAAAAACTTACCTTCGGTTGTTTTTCGTATTTTTTTATCCAACGTCTTGAACAGGTTATCAAGCTCTTTGTAATCCGGATTCTGCACATCTATCCGTTGGATCAAGCGGATACTCTCTTTTTCTCCGGGATTGGACTTTATCTGTTCGATGAGTTCCGCTTTTGTCTGTGCAAACAATAGGGAAGGCAATAACCCGATTAGGCAGACCAAAAATGTTTTCATATTCTGTATTTTTATTATTCAAAGATAAATTATTCTCCTACATTAGCTTTTTAAAACATGAAAAATTGCATGATAGATGGCAGGAACAACGTCAGAAGTTCTACTATTGTCATTCTGAGGCCTGCCGACTGCGAAGCAGGCATCAGGGTCGAGTGCGGGAATGTGGGGCTGATGCAACACTGAATCTGTAGACTGTATAGCAATTAGATTCTTCATTTCATTCAGAATGACAAATCGCAATCTATCGCACACCTTTATAAACAAGTTTGAGCACGTATGAAACCTTTTGTTTCCAAATTGCCGGCGACACCTGTCAGCATTTTTTCCCGAATGAGCCAGTTGGCACAAACGCATCAAGCCGTTAATCTTTCGCAAGGTTTTCCAGACTTTGATCTTGCGCCTGAGCTTATACAACTTGTGACTACCTATATGCAAAAAGGGTTTAATCAATATGCGCCAATGCCGGGTACATTCCCCTTGCGCGAATGTATCGCCAAAAAATATCAAGTCCTTGCACAGACCATAGTGGACCCTGAGACGGAGATTACGATTACGGCCGGAGGTACACAGGCTCTTTTTACGGCTATAGGTACGCTGATATCACCGGGAGATGAGGCGATCATCTTTGAACCGGCATATGATTCGTACCGTCCCAGTATCGAAGCCTTTGGCGGTAAGGTCATCCCTTTTTCATTACAGGCACCTGCATTCCGAATTGATTGGGAAGAGGTGGAACACAAAATTACAGAACGGACAAGAGTAATCATCATCAACAATCCGAACAATCCCACGGGCCGTATTTTGACAAGGGCAGATATTATTGCACTAGAACATCTGGTCGTCACCCACGGGCTTTTTGTCATCAGTGACGAGGTATATGAACATATCACCTACGATGGGCAATCCCATGAAAGTGTCCTCCAATCACCGATATTGCGTGAAAGGGCTTATGTTGTAGCCTCCTTTGGTAAGCTGCTACATGCCACAGGCTGGAAAATAGGTTACGTCGTCGCCAATACACATCTAACAGCAGAATTCAGAAAGATCCACCAATTCAATGTATTTTCTGTCAATACGCCCATGCAGATGGCCATAGCAGAATATTTGTCAGATATAAACTATTATTCCTCCTTACCCCTCTACTTTCAGGAAAAACGTGATTATCTGGCCAAAGCATTGGCACAAACACGATTTAAAGTATTGCCTTGCGAAGGTACTTATTTTATGCTATTGGATTATTCCTCCATCTCTGACCTCTCCGAATTGGATTTTGCAGTGCATTTGACCCAAACAGCCGGCGTGGCCATGATTCCGGTTTCTTCATTTTATACAGACAATCTCAACCAAAGTCTTTTGCGTATATGTTTCGCGAAGAAAGAAGAAACCTTGGATGAAGCAATCGACCATTTGTTGAAAATCTAAATCTAAAAGAGACACACGCAGCACGTCTACCTACCGGTAGGCACGTGTGCCGCGTGTACTTAAACCTAGTTCTTAATTTAGCGCAATGGTTTGCATTGAAAAAAAATTATTAAAAAATTTTAATAATTGTATCTTTGTTGGTTAGAGCCTGATATTATTTTACTTTTTTATAGATACACCTCAATCAACACATAACATGGCAAGATTAAACTTATTAGAAGAAACACGTTTTGAAAAAGTTCCTGTAAAGGTCTATCCAAATCAAAATACCGCTTCTGTCGATGTTGCCCATCGCATCGCTTCCATTATCAAGAATAAACAAGCTAAGGGGGAGACAGCCGTATTAGGTTTGGCTACAGGAGCCACTCCTGTGAAAGTCTACCAAGAACTTGTAAGATTGCATAAGGAAGAAGGACTAAGCTTCAGGGATGTCGTGACTTTCAATCTGGATGAATATTATCCTATGCAGCCGACAGATGATCAAAGTTATGTGAGCTTCATGAAGAAACACTTATTTGACCATATCGATATCCCGGCAGCAAACATCAATATTCCCGACGGCACATTGGCTCCCGAAGAAATACAAGGTTATTGTGAAGCCTATGAGCAAAAGATTTCCAATTTGGGCGGTTTGGATATACAGATTCTGGGGATCGGTCGTACCGGACATATCGGGTTTAATGAACCTGGCTCGGCACCCAACTCCGGAACCCGTCTAGTCACATTGGACGATTTGACAAGACGTGATGCTTCCCGGGACTTTGGTGGAAAGGAAAATGTACCAACCAAGGCTATTACGATGGGGGTGGGCACAATTTTCAAGGCCAAGGAAATCATTTTGATGGCCTGGAACGAAAAAAAGGCAGAGATCATCAAGAAAGCCGTCGAAGGCGAAATCTCTCCCGAAATACCAGCTACCTACCTACAATTGTCCGATCATGTGGAATTCATACTTGATCAAGATGCGGCAGGTATGCTGACACGCTTCGATACCCCTTGGTTGGCTCGTGATGTAGTATGGGACGAAAGCCTGACCAAAAAAGCTGTTGTCTGGTTGTCTTTAAAACTGGGCAAAGCCATCCTCAAGTTGACTGACGATGACTACAACAACAACGGTATGGCAGAGCTTGTAACCGAACAGGGGCCTGCTTACAGCATCAATATCAAGATATTCAACGACCTGCAACGTACGATTACCGGATGGCCTGGTGGAAAGCCGAATGTAGATGATTCCAACCGTCCAGAACGTGCCGAGCCAGCCCGCAAGAACGTAATCTTATTTTCGCCTCACCCGGATGACGATGTGATTTCGATGGGTGGTACGTTTATCCGTTTGGCGGATCAGGGACACAATATACATGTCGCTTACCAAACTTCCGGCAATACGGCCGTGTGGGATGATGATGTACTGCGTTACTTGGAGTTTGTCCAGGATTTTGCCATAGCGATCGACGATGATAAAGGGTTGACAAGCAAGATCTATGCTGAAGCACGTGAGTTTTTCAAGACCAAAAAACCCAACCAGGTTGATCCCGAAATCATTCGTATTGTCAAAGCATTGATCCGTAAGGGCGAAGCTATTGCCGGTGCTCGTTTTGTAGGTCTTCCGGACGAAAACATACATTTCCAAAACCTTCCGTTCTATGACAGAAGCAAATTTTCCAAAGACGTATCTTTTGAAGATGACATACAGCAGACTATGGAATTGCTACGTCAGGTAAAACCTCATCAAGTCTTTGCTGCAGGTGACTTTGCTGATCCACACGGCACGCACAAGGTTTGTTTTGACATTATACTGAAAGCTCTCTTACGCCTTCGCGAGACGGACGAATGGACCAGGGACTGTTGGCTGTGGCTGTATCGTGGCGCATGGCATGAATATCCGATTCATGAGATCGAAATGGCTGTACCGCTTTCGCCGCAAGAGGTCAAACGCAAACGTTTGGCTATCTTCAAGCACCAATCCCAAAAAGATGTTCCTGTATTTCCTGGTGATGATCCTCGTGAATTCTGGGTACGTGCCGAAGACCGTACAAGTGAAACGGCAGGACTTTACCACAAACTGGGGCTAGCCGATTATGAAGCTATCGAGGCTTTTGTACGGTGGAAGTTTGATTAAAAAAATGATCCTAGCGCACGCGTGTCGCGTGAACTTATAGAAACGTAGGCACCCCCGCGCCAGAATTATGTAGAGACGTTGCATATGCAACGTCTCTACAATTATTACCCTACCAAAAAAATTTCCGATTATAAACCATTTTTGACTTTCCGCGTCTTCCACGGTGTACACAATTGATCTACCTTTGCAACCAAATATTATTTATAATTAGTTTAAATAAGATATGGATTTAAAATTTTTACTATCTTGTGTAGGTATGGGCTTAGGAATGACGTTTGTCCACGCACAGACAAACCTCAAGGGCCGTGTAGTGGATTTGGAACATAAACCCATTTCAGCAATTACCGTCAGTACCGGAAATAAATCGGTGACAACCGATCAATCGGGTACTTTTGAAATTTATGTTGATAGACCGGGCCGTTTTAAGGTCTCCTTTTCCGCCGTCGGCTATCCGAAGAAACAATTGGTGATTGATCCGGCAGGTTCGGAAACAGTATTAGGCGAAGTCATCCTTTCCAAACAGGAGTATAATATTGATGAGGTAGAAGTGTTTGGCGAAAGGGGAAAACAACCCAAAGGTCTGGAAGATATCACCCGTATGCCGCTCAAACCCTCCGATCAGATTCAGAGTATATCAATCATTTCGCATAAAGTGATCGAGGACCAAGGCGCACTTACCTTGACAGATGCCGTACGCAATATTCCGGGCGTAACCCTATTCGGTAGCTACGGAGGGGTAAAAGAGTCCATGTCTACACGTGGATTTCGTGGTGTACCGGTATTGAAAAACGGTGTCCGTATGGATTCACAGTTTCAGACAGCCTCCGGTGTAGTCGATATGCAGGGAGTGGAATCTATACAGATGATCAAAGGTTCAGCAGCGATCACACAAGGCGTCATCAGCGACCTGGGCAATGCGGGTGGCGTCATCAACGTCGTCACCAAAACACCTAATTTCACCAACGAAGGTGAAGTCGGTGTACGTGCCGGAAGCTGGGGACAGTTCCGTCCGGTATTTGATGTACAGTCCGTTCTGGACAAAAAAGAGTCTTTGGCGATACGTTTCAACGGCTCTTATGAGCGTGCCGACAGCTACCGCAAGTACGTATCGTCGAATAGCGTATACTTCAATCCCGCTCTGAAATGGAAAGCGTCGGATCGTACCATTATTACTTTAGAGGGAGACTATCTAAATAGCAATAAGACACCGGTCACTTCGGCAGTCAACCTCAATAGCTCTCAAGGAGTGAATGCCCTGTATCTATTGCCCAATGACAGAATTATGGGCCTTGCATCGGACAATAACAATACCGTCATGTCCAGTTTCATGGCGACGATCAATCATTCGCTGACAGATCATTTTCGGTTGCGGGCAGCGTATGCATCGTCTTCGTACCGGGTAGACAACCAGTCTACAGGTGTCTCCCTACTGAGGGGGGATAATCCGAATTTCGAGCTTTTCAGCAGATCCATGTCCAGAAGCCTTCGCGACGATAAGAACAAGACCGTACAGTTTGACTTGATCGGCGAAGATCTCTACACCGGAAAAATCAAACATACCCTGCAAGCTGGCTTTGATTTTCGGATAGTAGATGCCAACACGACTTCCTATAGCGGGAAGCTCTCACCCATTGAAAGCGGTGTGGCGCTAGGCAATACAAATATAATTGATACCATAAATATACATGGAAACTGGTCTGCCGACCTGGCATCGGTCAGTTATTTAGATTTTAATGGTATCGCACGCACAGGAAAGAAAATTGCCTTTGTTGCAGGTACGCCGGTAGATGCAGACTACGATACATTCGGTATACTGGCACAAGACGTCGTGGAGTTTAACCCTTATATCAAAGTGGCTTTAGGACTCCGCTATTCGGAGATCAACACAAAGAATATGGGTGACAACAACTCGCAGAGACACTCTGCCTGGAACCCTAGCATAGGTTTTATCGTCACTCCGATCAAACATACCAATGTGTTTGCATCCTACACCAATTCCACCAGTCTCCGAAGTGCGGCAAACAAGATGGTCGGCGGCGCCGAAATAGGACCATCTTCGACCGAACAGTTTGAAGCTGGTATCAAGTCTGATTGGTTGGATGAGAAGCTCCGTTTTAACTTCACTTATTTCCATATCTATACGTCGAACCTGTCCAACGCCGAATACGAAGAGGGTACCACTACACAGACAGGTTACTATTTCAAGGCCGGGGATCTGCTTCGGGACGGTATAGAGGTCGAATTGAATGGTCGTATATTGGACAATCTGACCGTCATGGTTGGGTATGCCTATCTGGACGCACGTTACAAGAATTCTCCTTCGTATGTAGATGGCTCCGCGCCAATGAATGCTCCCGACCACACAGCAAACGGATGGGTACAGTATGTATTCAACCAAGGTTTTTTGAAGGATCTGAGTCTCAGTGCCGGTGTGTACTATGTGGGCAAGCGTCCGGTCAATGAGTATAGCAACAATTACGACGGACATACGTACAATCCGGGTATAGAACCGTTTGACATGCCAGCCTATACCACAGTGAATGCACAGTTGGGATATAAGCTCAATAAATGGCAGGCACGTGTATTCCTCAACAACCTAACGGATGAGGTCGGGTTAAACTCTTACTTCCGCGGGGGATTTATCAATCAAATCGATCCAAGAAATGCAGCATTTTCTTTGAGTTATAAATTCTAGGGATAAATCGTATTTAATACAGCTTCTCAACTCTTCCAAAGTTTTGAACTTTGGAAGAGTTTTCTGCTTTATAAATACTACATACTGATATACTGTTCCATCTCGGCAAAGAATTGCACCCCTTCCTGCGCTACCATGAAAGTATAGCGCAAGGAATTGGGGATAAAACCAAAAAATCTCTTGAATGCAGAAGAGAAATGCGTAGAATGCTTGTACCCCGTCATTCTCGCCACATCCGACACCCGATACTCCCCTGTCATGATGAGGTTTTTAGCATGTTCCATCTTTGCTTCGGTAATGTAACTCATGACCGTCTTGCCAAAATATTGCTTGAAATATTTCTTGAGGTACTGTTCATTTGTACCTACAGCCTTTGCCAATTCATGGATCGTATAATTTCGTGATAAATCCGTATCGATAATCTTTTTCGCCTGTAAAATCTTATCATAGTGATTTTTATTGACAATGATCTCGTGCTTCGCATTTTCGGCATAGAAGCCTTCAATCTGATGTATCAATATTTCTGTAATCAGAGACTGTATACGCAATCTTTCGAGATGACCTTGCTGTACGGAATGCTCCAAAATCTGCCTGGCCATGAGATTGATACGTTGATCGCTCTTGGTCAAGAAACCATGTTCAAACCGTTCCTCCTGTGTCAGCATCTTGACATAAAATTCTTCCAATACGACCAATGGCACAAACAAGAGAATGGCAACATTTTCTTCACACAGGTTCTTCCATTCAAAAAGCTGACCTTTTCGGATAGGGTGCAGTATATTCTCACAGCACCGGATGAGATAAGATGTCTGATCTACAAAATAAGTACTCGTGCCGGTCCCCTCAACCAATAGCACATTGACAAATCCATCGACCGGACTAGCATGGACTACGAAATCACTCCCCCTCAGAATTGTGTAGTGTGCTTGGAAATTGAAATTTGTCAAATCCTCCTTGTAGGACAAGGCAAGCGGTGTATTTATTTCCGAATTTGAATCTTTTTTTTCGTTTCCCGTCATCTTCGTATTTAGAATAATTCTAGATTTGCAGCGTCGAAATTTATTTAGACTTGTTCTAAAGAATATTCGAAGATAAAATATTAATCTGAGATAATGAAACAATTTTACCTGGTGCTGTTGTTATTTATGTTTTCTCTGCCGGTATTTGCACAAAATATCTTCAGCATAAAGGGGAAAGTGCATAAGGAAAATGGGGAGCCGGTATCGCATGTAACTTTAAAAATCGAGGGGACTTCTCTGGAAACCGTATCCGATGAAAGGGGCCGGTACACCTTTGAGAATGTGCCTCAAGGCAAATACAATCTACTCGTATCCTCAGTGGAGATCCAACCGAAAAAACTGGCGCTCCAAGTCAACAAAAACTATCCTGATCTACATATACACATCAGTCCCAAAGGGGATCTGGCCTTGGACGAAGTACGGGTACAGCGCAATACCGTGAAGCGGGAGATGGAGACCAGCGGATTTGCCGTAGCCGTGATCGAGACCAAAGAGGCTTCTTTAAGGAACCTCACCACCAATGAACTTTTGGACCGTGCAGTAGGTGTAAGGGTAAGGCAAAATGGAGGAGAAGGAGCACCGATCGAATACAACCTTAACGGAATGTCCGGAAGTACTATCGGTATTTTTATCGATGGAATCGAAATATCGACTTACGGGTCTTCTTTCAATCTGAACAATATTCCTCCGGCCATGATCGAGCGTATCGAGGTCTACAAAGGTGTCCTTCCGGCACATCTGTCTGGCAATTATATTGGCGGGGCGATCAACGTCATTATGAAAAAAGATGCTTCGGCCAATAATATTACCACCGCGGTTTCGTATGGATCATTCAATACGTATCGAGCAGACATAGGTGGACTATATCGTAATCAAAAAAACGGGTTAACAGCGCGTGTATCTGGATTTTACAGCCATTCCGACAATAACTACGAAATGTGGGGTAAGTTCTCCAAATATACGTTGTCAACGGGACGTGTCGAACGGTATAACAGAACCCGTCGTCCAAATGATAAGTTTGAAACGGTAGGCGGACGTTTTGAATTTGGTTTTACAGATGTGAAATGGGCCGATCAGTTTTTCTTGGGGTATAATATTTCGGATTCTTATAAAGAAATTCCACACGGACTAACAATGACAAAGCCCTATCTCGGTCGGTTTAACGAGTATCAGGCAAATGTCCTCAGTTTGAATTACAATAAACGTGACCTGCTGATAAAAGGTTTGTCGCTCAATGTCAATGCGGTACACAGCATGCGTAACACCTATCTGCAAGATACAGTCAGTCAAAAGTACAATTGGAGTAAAGAAGGTAGCGGCAGTGATCAATTAGAATTGATATTGGCTCCGCCAAATTCGGAGGGAGAAGTCAAACCTTATCCACATCAACCCGGCAAAGGACAGCAGGATGATGCTGTAATGTTGGATAGTTACCGGACAATTACAAATATTCGTTCGAACTTATCGTATACACTTTTTTCTGGTCATCGGATCTCATTAAATCATAAGCTGGAAAATTCGGGTAGAGACGATAAAGATCTGTTGAGGCCCGATCGTAGTAAATGGATCACCCAAAACGATGTCTTGACCAATATCTGGGCGATGAATTATGAGTTTGAGGCATTAAACAGGAAATTGAAAACGAATATATTCGGCAAACATGCCACTATTAAAACTACACAAAACAAACCTATCCGTGAAGTAAACGGTGTGATGGAGTACGAAAGACCTGTCAGCGAGAGAAGCAATCAAGGGTTTGGCGGTACCATTTCGTATCAGGCTATACAAGACGGCTTTATTATCCTGTCTGCAGAGAAGTCATTCATTATGCCGACCGACCGTCACATCTACGGAGAACCCGAAAACAACTTATTGCCCAACACCGATATTTTACCCGAATTGGCCATCAATTATAACTTAGGTGGAAGATACGGAATATCCCATACAGACAAACACAAAATCAATCTATACGGTAATTTTTTCTGGCGTAATGGCTATGATAAAATCACCTTACAAACTCGTGTCGATCCTGTCATAGAAGGACGGGAAGCACAGGTAGAAGATATACAGGTATCGCAATATGTCAACCTTTCTAAGACACAGTCTATCGGTTTTGAAGGCGAGATCAATTATATCTATGACAATAAGCTAAATGCGATGCTCAATTTTTCCAAATTCAACTCCTTATTTAAAGTAGCATTGGATGAAATAGGAAATCCACATAGCTTATACGATATGCAGATCCCGAATGAGCCTTTCTTCACGATAAATGCCAATATTCAATACAGATTGGACAATATTTTCCAACAAAAATCAGTATTGAATTTATATTACAATACAGGCTATGTAGCACCATTTAATACAATCTGGTTTGATTCGGATTGGTTCACGACACCTACACAATTTTCACATGACATAGGCGCGAGCTACCGATTCCCAAGTAGCAAGTTGGTAGTGAGTGCAGATGCCAAAAACATTTTGAACGCAGAGATGTACGACAACTTTGGTGTTCAAAAACCAGGAAGAGCTTTTTATATTAAATTAAATTACACAATAAATAATTTTAACAAATAACAAGATGAAAAATAGTTTTTTAAAAACAGTGCTATTTGGCTCCGCATTAGCTATGGGAACCTTGGTTGGGTGTAACAAGGATAATGGACCAGATACTATTCCTCCCTCCGGACCGGACATCTGGGACAGACAATATATCACACTGACAGCAACATTCCCAGATGATGAAGGAACTGCCGGAAATGGAGGCACAAGAGCGTATGCTATCACGCCTGAACAAGCGGCTAACCCTAATTTTGAAGTAGACGCATTAGGCAAAGGCTATACATTGCGGTCGCAACGTACAGCACGTGTACAAGGTTCAAAAAATGGCAACTTCCTCTACAACATTCAGTATGTAGGTAATGATGGTGGTATCTTTAACAAATACCGTGTGAATGGTGCTGCTGCATTTGAAGATACACGTGAAGAATTGGATACTGAACCTATTCTGGGTACTGCACCTCGTTGGGTCGTGGCAGCTGAGGGAATAGGTATCGGTGTATATGCCTCTTCCAAGATTGAAGCTAGCGGAGAAGGTGCCGATGCTGATTTTATTAATGTGAAAAGCACAGCATCAATTGCCGTTCTGAATCTGGACAATCCTGAAATAACTCGTCAAACACAAAATTTCACTATTCCTTTTACACCGGAACAAACACTCGACGGTTATCAAATCGGCCGTATAGATGTACCTGTGCTTAATGCCGCAAAAACTAAAATTTTTATTGGGTGTAACCTAACAAGAACGGATGTGACCAAAAAGTCTACATTGAACAGCCAAGGAAATCAGGCTTGGTCAACTGCTACAAATCAATTAGGTACAGCTACATTGGTGGTAGATTATCCTTCATTAACTAACCCTAAATTGATATATTCGTCAAATAGTATCGTCAATAATCACTCTTACCGTACAATGACCCAACATTTGGCTGAGGATGGTTATATTTATCAGGCTACAGCTAATTCCGGTTCACAAATTTTGCGTATCGATGGTGCTACCGGTCAATATGATAACACCTACAACTTTGATCTGAAAACGGATCTTGGCGGTGGCAGCAACATTTCTATCAGAGCATGGAGATATATCAAAGATGGAGAGGGCATCGTATTGTATACGATCACAGGAACAAACGGTGGTTTTGTCGCCCATGTGGATCTGAACAGTAGAACAGCTACAAAGCTGACAGGGTTTGACAACGAAACAGATTCCGGGTTTTCCGGACTTACTGCTGCACAAAACGGTGGTACAGCTTTGACAGGTACGTTTGCCCAATTCCAAAATATTGGTGTTGTCGGAAATAAAGCATACATCCCGTTGACACCGAACGGAAAAGATGGCAACCTATATATCATCGATGTGCCAACAAAAACCGTCACTAAAGGTGCTAAATTAAAAAACGCTTCCGGTAGTTTCTACTTGGGAGCTTACTAAGAACAGCTCACAAAAAAAGACATCCGAAGTTTGCGAAAAACTTCAGATGTCTTTTTTTCCCTCTTACCGCAAAATATCCCCTTGAAGGGTAACAGTCTTGGTATAAGGGCTGGCATAGCGATCCACTAAGACCATAAACTCATACCGAGTCACCTTACGCTCGGGATCATACACACCTTCAAATTTCAATTTCTTTGTCCAGTCTTTCTGCACCTGATCATCTACTTCCTTGCCTCGGAAAGATACAAACTTGACTAATGACAATACATCTTTTAAAGCAAAATAATCAGTCGCATTATCTGCAAACCACAACTGGCTTCGGGAATACAAACGGTTAAAAATAATTTTGACACTTTCTACCTGTACACTATCTCCCCTATCGAATAGCAAATTGTCTTCCTTACCTTCCAGTATCGTGGCCAGATAGCACCTTTGAACAGCTCCATAATGTGTATCCTGTTGAGAAACATCTTTCCAGGGCAACAGTCTTGCTCTAAAGCTCATCAACTCCGTCTGCAGCTTACGTACATCCACCTTATCTGCCGTAGTCTTGAAAAAAGCACAATACGCCGCTACAGCACCTACTGCCTGTCCCACATGTGCCCGAAAAGGGATACTTTCTGCTCCTTCGGTAGCCGGTACAAGTGCGTGTACAAAAAAAAGCTCATGAAAACTTTGATCCAGTACATCTTTTGCCAATACAGTATAATCTGTTCCCTCATATGATCCTAATGCTACCGTCGTTCGGATCTGTTCCGGAGTCAACATCTCCGTTTTCTGAAGGGTCACTTCTGCTACAGAAAATGCATCCTTTACGATCTTGGTACCCAATTCGCCCCCGGAAGAAGCATCCACGACCGCACGGACCTCATATTTCTTATTGTTTCCTAACACAACCGTCCACCCTCGTTTATTACGGGTCAACGAGGTTATGTTTTCATTACGGAGTACGGTCAATTGCTGTTGCTCATCGAGCATCCGTTGTATTGCATTCAACATCAAAGTCGGTGTAATATTCATCTTGATCTCCCCAGCCAAGGAATCACTCGAACCCTTATGCTGTGCCGATGCCATCAAAATATCCATCCAGATACCACCGTCCAGGCCTTGATTGCTCGTGATCTTCAAAGGCTTTAAGGTCAGTTCCTCCACCAACGTATGACCGTTCATGACCCACAGTGTAGGCACATTGGACCGTGCTCCCTGCATAGCAGCTGTAAAAGCTTCAATACCCGAACCATAAACAAGCAAAGCAGGCTTCACTTCTTTTGCCGACAAGGACATTTTTCCGAAAAACAACACCAAAAAGAAAGCTATTCTAGATATTTTCATATCCGAATATACGGATTTTTTAAGCGTAACGCTACTGCGCCGTATTTCAAATTGTCGCACAATAAAATGAATCTATGTAGGGGCAAATAATTATTTGCCCTAATGAGGGCGAAAGATATTTCGCCCTACAACAGTTTAAAAAAAACATTTAAGCAAAATAACGCAATCGTTTTCGTTACCTACTCTATTGCAAATCAAGCACATTATCTATATGTTTGGTTATGTATTGAGTTTTACTTATATATAAAAACCTACTATCCATGAGAATCTGTCTTCTGTTATTTTCTGTATTCGTATGTTATCTATCCACTACTGCGCAAGTCCGTGAGCTGGCAGATCCTAAAGTGTCTGTGACAAACATCAATACAAAAAAATCATTCCGTGCATTGAGTTTTATAGATACCGAATTCAGTTTATCCAAATATGTCCCACCGACAAGTGCACAAGTACAAGGCACATGGACAACCAAAGGTTGGAAAAACGAAACCATACATACACAACTGGCATTTGTTTCCAACCTGAACACAAATGCCGGAGTATCGGTTCAGTTAAAAGTCAGCTCTCTAAAATCCGGTAAGCACGAAATTTCCACAGAACATATCAAATTCAGTCCCATTACCTTCGTCATGACTGATCATCCGGGAGACTTGAAAAAAGGATGTGGTATAAAACATGTATTGGATTCCTTTTTGGTAGCTGATCGGATCGACAATACAACATCATTCTACCATACCGCCGGAGAAACCCGCCCGCTCTGGCTCAGTGTGCACATTCCTTCACAGGCTGCGGCAGGAAAATACCAAGGAGAAGTGATTGCAGAATATAGCATTGGCACCGCCAGGCACGTTTACAGGCTTCCCTATACCGTGACGGTCAGCGAACACACCTTGCCCGATCCAAAAGATTGGCACTTTCATCTGGATTTATGGCAAAATCCATATGCGTCGGCCAGATATTTCAATATGACTCCACTTTCTGACGAACATCTGGCCACTATCAAACCACACTACCAAATACTGGCCAATACCGGACAAAAATCCATTACAGCCACATTGATCTATGACCCCTGGAACAGTCAAACACACGACGTGTACGACAGTATGGTCAAGTGGGTCAGAACCAAAGACGGTTCCTGGAAATTTGATTATACAAACTTTGATAAATGGGTACGGTACATGCACGAACTGGGCATTCAAAAGTTTATCAACTGCTATAGCATGATCCCCTGGAACCTGTCATTCTACTACTACGACGAGGCTTCTGCAAAAACAGAGGTGCTCAAAGCAAAACCCGGCACAACAGAATATGAACAGCATTGGCTACCTTTTCTGAAAGACTTTGCGCAGCATCTCAAGAAAAACGGTTGGTTCGGAAAAACCACTATCGCTATGGACGAACGCCCGATGAAAGACATGTTAGCCGCCATCCAGGTTATTAAAAAAGCAGACAAAGATTTCAATATATCGCTGGCTGGAACATACCACGACGAATTGGCGATGGAACTTATAGACTATTGTATCACCTTGAACGAGGACATGCCCGAAAACATATTGGCTCAACGGAAAGCAAAAGGCTTCACTACGACCATGTACACCTGCTGTACCGAGATCTTCCCCAATACCTTTACGAACTCCGGTTATAGCGAAGCTGTATGGTTAGGCTGGAACACCGTCGAGAGAGGTTTTGACGGGTATCTGCGATGGGCATATGATTGCTGGAATGCAAACCCCAATCAGGATACCCGGTTTGGGTCTTGGCTGGGAGGAGATACTTATCTGGTATACCCCAATAACACGACGAGCATCCGCTTCGAAAGACTGCGTGAAGGCATACAAGACGTGGAAAAGATCAGAATCATCCGTCATAAGCTAACGGCAGAAGGCAAAACAGAAGCGCTCAACACGCTCAATCAACATATCCAAAACTTCAGTAACAAAAATATTAAACGGGAAATGATTCCAAACCACGTGAAAAATGCGAAAAAATTCCTAAATTCACTGTGACAAAAGATTAAAAAAACATGAGAAAAACTATTTTATCTATTGCCGCAGCAGCCGCTTTTTTTATCGGGGTACAAACTGTCAACGCACAAGTAAAACTTCCGGCAGCAAGCAGTACACAGACCATTACCCAGGCTTTGGGTATTAAAAACGTGACCCTCACGTATCAAAGACCCAATGCCAATGACCGTGTCATATTCGGAGGATTGGTTCCGTATGGTCAGGTATGGCGTACAGGAGCAAATAACATCCCTAATCTGACATTCGAAGACGAGGTAACCATCGAAGGTCACAAAGTTCCTGCCGGAACATATGGTCTGTTTACCGTTCCGGACAAAGCCGAATGGACGATCATCCTGAGCAAAAACCCAAAACAATGGGGTGCTTATCAGTACAAAGACGCAGATGATCTGTTGCGCTTTAAGGTCAAACCGCAAACCTTGGCCAATAAGGTAGAAACCTTTACGATGAGCTTTGAAGATGTCACGACCAAATCTGCCAAAATCGTGCTGGCTTGGGAAAAAACAAAAGTAGATTTTAACATTGCCGTAGACCAATCCAAAGAGATACTGGCCAGTATCGATGCTGCCATGCAAGGCGAGAAGAAGCCTTATTTCCAAGCAGCTCAATATTATTTCAACAATGATTTGGACATCAAGAAATCCGCAGAGTGGGTCAAATTGGCTGATGAAGGCAATACTTCAGCACCGCATATCAAATATTGGAAAGCCCGGATCTTGGCAAAGGCAGGAGATAGCCCAGGAGCAAAACAAGCCGCGCAAGAAGGCTTGGCCATGGCTGAAAAAGCAAACAATCAGGAATACGTAAAATTAAATTCACAAGTGCTGAAAGAGATTAAATAATTTTTATCGTAGAGACGCAATGCATTGCGTCTCTACTACAATTCCTCCTTCAATATTTTCTCCAGTTCCTCCGGACTGAGGTTCATATTCACATTTCCATCCTTGGCAAAAGATATCTCGCCTGTTTCTTCAGAAACAATCACCGCCACAGCTTCCGACACCTCTGTCACTCCTATCGCCGCCCTATGGCGAAGTCCAAACTGGGGGGGAAGATCCTCACTATCCGACAAAGGCAGAACGCAACTGGCCGTCATGACCCTGAAATCCACAATGACCACGGCTCCATCATGCAATGGACTATTTTTAAAAAATATACTTTCCAATAGACGCTTGGACAACGGAGCATCGATATATTCGCCACTTGTCTGGTAATATTCCTCATCGAAGTATTTGGAAAACACCAGCAACGCACCCGTTCTGGATTTGGACATAGATCGGCAGGCTTCTATAATGGGCTTGATCTGTTCGGCATGATCCTGCGTGGCTGTTTTTTTAGCCCCGAGGAATGTCCAGAAAAATTTCTTTCGACGTATGGAAATGTTCTTACCTATATGCAATAAGAAACGCCGTATTTCCTGTTGGAACACCACAATCAACGCAATGGAACCTACTGAAATGAATCCGCCAAATATCTCCGTCAGCAATCGCATCTCCAGCTGTTTGACGACCAGATAAATACCATAAAATAGTCCTACCCCCAACAAGATATTGACAGCAATCGTCCCTTTGATCAGACTATAGATATAATAGATAATAATGGACACCAAAAGGACATCAAAAAAGTCCTTCCATCCAAAACCTGTACCAAAAGAAAACAAACTGTCCATACGTATGCAATTTAGGAAAAAATAAGTAGGCTCGAAAAATTTTTCGCCTCTACATTTTATTATCTTTGTATTATTCAATTCAAAGAGCATGACCAAATTATCTGTCAACATCAATAAGATAGCTACCCTTCGCAATTCCAGAGGTGGAAATGTACCGAACGTCTTGGCGGCGGCATTGGCCTGTGAGCGTTTTGGAGCACAAGGCATCACCGTCCACCCCCGACCCGATGAAAGGCATATCCGCTATCAGGATGTCTATGACCTCAAGGCCAATATCACGACCGAATTCAACATCGAGGGCAACTGTCAGGAACAGAAATTTGTAGATCTTGTATTGGCCAATCGACCCACGCAGGTCACTTTAGTACCCGATGCGCTTGGACAGATCACCTCCAACCATGGCTGGGATACCTTAAAGCACAAAGATTATCTCAAAGAAATGGTCAAAATATTCCACGATCAAGGCATTCGGGTATCCATATTCGTCGATCCTGACGAGCAGATGGTCGAAGGTGCGGCCGAGACAGGCACAGACCGTATCGAGCTCTACACAGAAGCCTATGCAACAGAATATGGTTATGATAAGGAAAAAGCAATAGCACCCTATTTCAAAGCAGCTGTGAAAGCTCGGGAAGTAGGCTTGGGATTGAATGCGGGACATGACCTGGACCTGCACAATCTAGCATACTTCAACCAAAACATACCCGGTTTGCTGGAAGTCAGCATAGGGCACGCCCTCATAGCCGATGCTTTATACTTAGGGTTGGAGGAAACGATCAAAAGGTATTTGGCCGCGCTGAAAGCGTAATGAGTATTGCGTATTGAGACATAAATAAGCTAAAATCTCAATACGCTATACTCAATACTAATTAATCCCCTTAAAAACTCTATTCCAACGGACCTTTGACAAGAAGCTACCGTCCTTGTCCCAACTCATCCAGGTAAATAAGGCCTTACCGACGATATGATCTTCCGGCACAAAACCCCAATTGCGTGAATCCAAGGAGTTGTGCCTATTATCACCCATCATCCAATAATAGTTCATTTTGAACGTATAGGAGTTTGTTTTCTGGCCATTGATATAGATATCTTCCCCTTTCTTCTCTAGCGTATTACCTTCATATACGGTAATAGCACGTTGATACAAAGGCAGTGTCACACTATCCAGTTCCACCGTCCAATCCTTTGCCGGAATCTTGATCGGACCAAAATTATCAAAGTTCCAAGGGAAGTTTTTGCGATGCGGAAACGTGTTATCCCCAATTTCATCTACATTTTGGACTATTTCTACCACTTTTTTTACATTCGACCAGCTTTTCACACGTTCTGCTTCCCCGGCTGTAATATGTAAGACATACAGGCCTTCGGCCGGATTGGTATATAGCTCATCCTTCTCAAAGCGGTTGTCCACAAGAATATTGGGAGATAGTCCGTACGGATCGGTGTACACGACATACGAAGTCTGCATCTCAGGCGGTACAAATCCCCTCTCTCCGTTGACAAACAGCTGCGCATTTTGCATTTCAATCACATCGCCCGGTACACCCACACACCTTTTGATATAGTTCTCGCGCTTGTCTATAGGCCTCGTAATGATGGTGTAGTGCGCATGTACAGATTCTTTCCCCATCGCTTCTACAAAATCATAGTATGTACGTGCTTCATTTTCCTTGACCACAGTATCTCCTGCCGGAAAATTGAAAACCACGACATCATTTCGCTTAATTTCCTGAAAGCCGGGTAATCTCTTGTAAGGGAGCTGTATAAGCTCCGAATACGCTTTGCCTCCCGTCACCGGCATCGTATGATGTGCAAAAGGGAAAGCCAACGGCGTGTTCGGAATACGAGGCCCATAATTTAGCTTACTGACAAACAAAAAATCACCAACCAACAAGGTTCTTTCCATCGATCCCGTTGGAATCATGTAGGCTTCCAAAATAAACCCACGTATCAAAGAAGCAGCTACTGTAGCAAAAATGATCGCGTCAGCCCATTCCCGCGTCACAGACTTCTTGTACGGATACTTCTTCTTAAACTCTTCCGAGTTGGTCTGGCCCAAATATTTCACCTGTGGATCCCTACCCCACATCGGCAATACGATAAACGGTACCAATACGGCAGCGGCATTTTCCCAAAAGCGCTGTTTGCCAAAAGATTTGACAAAGTCCAGATAAAAACCGTAGAAAATAAAAATGTTGACAATGGGAACCAATAACCATACGATCCACCAGGCAGGCCGTCCCACCAACTGTGCCATGACATATTCCCTGTAAAACGGAATAATGGCCTCCCAACCTTGTTTGCCAGCTTTTCTAAACAGCAACCAAAGGCCGTATAAAGATACGATCGTCAGAATCGCAAAAATAATATACCACATGTATTGAAAAGTAAAAATTAAAAAATAGGAGTAAGGATAAAAGAACAAGGAGTAAGGACTTCCTAAATAGTCTTTCATCTTTGTTCCATTGTCCTTTCTCCCTTATCTATTAAAATCAAATATCTCGGTCACCTGATAAAACCCTTTTTTACCATGCAGCCATTCTGCGGCCACCACAGCACCCAATGCAAACCCTTCCCTATTATGTGCCGTATGTTTGAATTCTATCTGATCTACTTCCGAACTGTACAGCACCGTATGTGTACCCGGCACCTCCTCGATCCGCAAACTCTCGATCAGCAACTCGTCTGGCTTGGCAATGATCTCTTGATCACTACCGACTAGATCATTGACCCACGAAGTCTTCGAATCGATGTTTTCAAGGATCCCTTCGGCAATCGTAATCGCCGTACCGCTAGGTGCATCCAACTTGTGGATATGGTGTATCTCCTCTACCTGTACCTCATATTGCTTATAGGGAGCAATGGCCTTGGCCAACATTTTGTTGATATGGAAAAAGATGTTGACACCAATACTAAAATTAGAGCCATACAACAGCGATTGCCCGTCTTCCAAACAAGTTTCCTTGATTTCTTCCAAATGATTGTACCAACCCGTCGTACCCACGACGATAGGCAGATTGGCATCAAAACAAAGATTGATATTTTCCAAGGCAGCATGAGGTGTACTAAAGTCTATGGCGATATCACCTACCGTCAAACTATCCGCATCGATCTCCGCTCGATTATGCTCATCCACGATCAAGACGACTTCATGACCTCTTTTGATAGCAAACTTCTCTATCAGTTGGCCCATTTTGCCGTATCCGAGTAAGATTATTTTCATGTTGAAACTTATTTATGCGTAAAGGTACACTAATTTAGCTATTTAACCCATTGTTCATTATGTACGTTTTTTTGTCATCCCCGAATACTTTCGGAGCAGGCTCTGACGAAGGAAGCCTGCCTGACGGTAGTCAAGAATCTATAAACCATATAGCAAATAGATGCTTTGGTACCCTCAGCATGACAATATAGCGGCTTCATTTGATAATGCCAACAGGTTTATTTAATATTCATCGTCAACCTTATACCCGGAACAAACGAGCGATTCATCGCTGCCGTCATACCAAAACTATTCGCTACAGGAACAGCAGTCGGCACTACTTTGACCGTCAGATCGTCGCCTATATCGTATCTGTACTTCAAAATCGAAGTTGTATAAGCCTCTACAACATTCAGTCCCCACCAACCTATCGTCGCCAAGATGGTCAAATCCCGGTTTCGACGGCCATAATCCTTCTGGCGTATCAAATAGTCCAACTGGTCAATACCCATCAGGTCAGGGTCTTCCTTCATCCCGTTATTGTTGATACGATGGGCTGCCTCATCCCCAAATTTCCGATAATACCACTGCCAATAGTCAAAGATAATACCAGCACTGATAAAGCCTCCGTAGATGACCGGTACCTTGATCCACCACGCACCTCCATTGGTGTACTGCCCCCAACCGGGTACGATCAGCGACCTCTTCCAAGCTATTCTGGAAAGGTGTTCGATGGCCAAACGGGTTGAATCTTTTCGTATATCCTTGTAATAATATTTTTCACGTTCTTTTTCCGCCTTCTCCCGTTCCCTTCTCTCCTTCCGGGTCTCCTTCTTTACAGTATCCTGTGCATTCGTTAGTGTATCCTGCCCGGTCGTATCTTGTATGTTCAGTCCTTTCCGAATGTCCGTTTCTGCTTGGGATGTATCCGCATGCTGCCGGATAGTATCTGGCTCTTGCGCTTTTACATGCAGAAAGGCACAAAAAACAAAAAGAAAGACAAACAAAACTTTCATTACCAATCCAACAGTTCTAAGATGCGGCTCAAATCATCTTCGGATTCGAAAGGTATCTCTATAGCTCCTTTGCCTTTACTATTTTTGATGTTCAAGCGTACACGGGTAGAAAATTTAGAAGCCAGATCATCCTCGATTTTCTGATACTGAAAGTCCAGTTGTTTTCCGACATTTTGGTTTTTCTTTGGTTTGGTCTGCTGTTGGATATTGCGCACCAATATCTCGGCCATACGTACGGACAAACCTTTGTCGATTATTTCTTGAAAAACAAATAACTGTTTGTCTATTTCGCCGACATTGATCAACGCCCTTGCATGCCCCATCGTGATCTGTCCATCCCGAATCCCCGCCTGAATGACAGGTGGCAATTTCAGCAATCTCAGGTAATTTGTGATGGTAGACCTGTTTTTGCTCACACGCTCTCCCAGCTCTTCCTGCTTCAGATTACATTCCTCGATCATCCGCTGGAAACTCAAAGCAACCTCGATCGCATTCAGGTTCTCCCGCTGGATATTCTCGATAAGAGCCATCTCCAACATTTGTTGGTCATTGGCTGTACGGACATAAGCAGGTATTTCGGTGATATTGGCCAACTTTGATGCACGGAGACGACGCTCTCCACTGATGAGCTGGTATTGGTTTTTGCCGACCTGCCGTACGGTAATAGGCTGTATAAGTCCTTGTAAACGGATGGATTCGGACAACTCGCGCAGGGCGTCCTCATCAAAATCTGTCCGGGGCTGGAAAGGGTTGACAGCGATATGTTCAATCTTGATAAAATTAATACTACCTACTGAACCTGGAGCCGTGCCTTCCACGCCTTTCTGTGCTGCACCGCTAGAGGACGACATTTTCAGATCATCCTGCAACAATGCGCCCAAACCTTTTCCCAGTCCTGTTTTTCGTTGTAATGCTGCCATATATTACCCTATCACTTGTTCCTTATTCTGTTCGACCAACCCGTTTTTCTGCAAGATCTCCCTCGCCAGATTCAAATAATTGATAGCCCCTTTGCAGGAAGCATCGTGCATGATGACAGAGATCCCAAAACTTGGAGCCTCGCTCAATCGGGTATTGCGTTGGATAATCGTATCAAACACCAATTCGTTGAAATGCGTGCGTACCTCTTCGACTACCTGGTTCGATAGTCTCAACCGTACGTCATACATCGTCAACAATATACCTTCGATCTCCAGATCGGTATTCAGTCTGTTTTGTACAATTTTGATCGTATTCAAGAGCTTACCCAATCCTTCCAATGCAAAGTACTCACATTGCACCGGAATAATGACCGAGTCCGAAGCCGTCAGTGCATTGATCGTGATCAGCCCCAGAGAAGGCGAGCAATCGATAATAATAAAATCGTACTCTTCCTTGAGCGGTGCTAGCATTTTCTTCATCTTGAACTCACGCTCATTGAGATTGATCATCTCAATCTCCGCACCGACAAGGTCAATATGGGCTGGCAATAAATCCAAGTTGGGCGTGTCTGTAGACTGTATAGCATCTTTGGGATCTAAATCATTGACCAGACATTCGTACACGCTTGCCTTGATCGTCCGTGGGTCAAAGCCTATACCCGAAGTCGAATTAGCCTGCGGATCCGCATCCACCAACAGTGTCTTATATTCCAGCACAGCCAGACTCGCTGCCAGATTAATCGACGTTGTTGTCTTTCCTACACCACCTTTTTGATTTGCTATCGCAATAATTTTTCCCATGAGATTACGATCCTTTTCTGTATTCGTTTTATTCTGAAACTTCCACCAAATTTACATTCAGACGATAAACAAAATGCTTAAATGATGTTAAAATTACTATTTTTGAAAAATTTTCGAGCCATCTATCACTCAGGATGCTAAGATACAAAAAATTGATTTACGATTTGTCAAAGTCGCATATTGATTAAAATAAGTTACAAGTACACAATGAATTTAATTATTTCGGGGACAAACAGGCTAGGAAGCAACTCATTGAAAGTTGCGAAATACTATCAACAGCAATTTCAAAAGAAAGGCGAAGAATGGGATCTATTGTCACTGGAAGAGTTGCCCCACGATCTGATATTTACCGACCTGTACAACAAGCGCAGCGACGCTTTCCTACCTATACAGGAACGGGTGTCCAAAGCCAGGAAATTCATTTTTATCATCCCCGAATACAACGGTAGCTATCCCGGTGTACTGAAAGTTTTTATAGATGCTTGCTCTTTTCCTATATCATTTTATCATAAAAAGGCTGTACTCGTAGGGGTTTCTACAGGCAAATATGGCAACATCCGAGGCGTAGACCATTTTACAGGTGTATGCAATTACCTACGCATGCACGTATTGCCGCTGAAGATACATATCCCCCATATCCAAAACGAGATCAATGTCGATAATATCCTAAACGACGAAATTACCGTTAAATTCGTCAACGAACAGATCGAGGAGGCTTTGCATTTCTAAGCCTGCACATGAATGCTTTCCAACAGGCTTTCCAAAGAAACCCGAAGAGGCTTCTCTTGAAGGGGATATTTACCCAAGCTAGCTTTCTTCTCCTCATAGAGGAACAAATCCCATGCTCCATCATGGTACTCTATGGCAGATAGATTTTCCACCCAGTCCCCAGAGTTAAGATAGACACATGATCCTTTTTTGTTGGAGACTTCTCTGATTTGAGGCTGATGGATATGCCCACAAACCACATAATCATAGTTGTTTTCTATAGCCAGCTCGGAAGCCGTATGTTCAAAATCAGAAATGAACTTCACCGCCTTTTTTACGGATTTTTTTATTCTTTTCGACAGTGAATATTTCTCTTTTCCCAAACGTTCCAAACACCAATTCACCATATAATTCAATTGAATCAACCGATCATAGCCCCATCCACCCAATTTGGCCAGCCATTTGGAGTGTTGGATAGAAGCGTCGAATACATCTCCATGAAAAATCCACACTTTCTTCTCACCCAATTGCAATATCAATTTGTCCACCAGCTGAATGTTACCGAAATGTATGGTCGAAAATTTGCGAAGCATTTCATCATGATTACCCGTGATGTAAATGATTTCGCAGCCTTGATAGGCCATATCGAGCAGATAGCGAATAATACGCAAATGATGATCGGGAAAATAACTTTTCTTAAACTGCCAGATATCGATGATATCCCCGTTGAGCACCAATTTGGAGGGTCGTATGGAATACAGATAATGCAGGAGTTCCTGAGCCCTACATCCGTAGGTTCCCAGATGAAGGTCTGATAGAATGACTAAGTCAACTTCTCTTTTCATAAATGGGATATTTACAAAAAAAGAGAACACACATTAACTTATCATTTTCAGACAGTTAATTATTTTTTAAGATTGCGTAATTACATTTCCCACCGTTTCTTGGGCACACAGGTGATATCAGCTGTTTTCCGCAAGACAATAGGTCGGGAATCAAAACGGTTTTCCAACACGAGCGAGTCGGAAGAGCTATAAGCAATTTTGAAACGGGGAAGATATTGGCCGCTTTTATAGCAGCCGGAGATCTTTTGCTTTCCGTTCTCTTTGGTATACACCCCCTCGACAAGGATACTATCCCCCCGCACGACATACACAGCCTTGGCATATTCGATCCATTGGCCATCTTTGAAGCAACTATCGGGGATCGTTTGTACGGAACTATGCACATGCATAGTCGTGTACAAGGAGTCACAGACAAACTTAAACTCGTGGAGCGTATAACTGAGCATCTCCCCCTGTTGCGGAATACTATCCTGCTTCCAGACCCCCTGCAAGAAATCTGCACCTCTCCCTTGCATATCCGAATGGCGTTGGCAGGACACAAAAGCAAAAGACATACCTGTCACAAGGAACAGGTATGCATTCATAATGATATATTTTATGGGGCTAGAAGTCATTATCTCAAACTTCCCACCATATCTTCGGGCCTTACCCACTCGTCAAACTGCTCTGCCGTCACATACCCCAATGCGATAGCCGTTTCTTTGAGTGTCGAATTATTTTTATGTGCTGTCTGTGCGATTTCTGCGGCTTTGTAGTACCCGATCTTTGTATTCAAAGCGGTCACCAACATCAAGGAATTGTCCACCAACTCTTTGATACGTCCATAGTTAGGTTCTATCCCCGATGCACAATGCTCTTCAAATGACACACAAGCGTCGCCGATCAATCGTGCTGATTGTAAGAAATTAGCTGCCATCAACGGTTTGAATACATTCAGTTCATAGTGTCCTTGTGTACCTCCGATCGTGATGGCCACATCATTGCCCATGACCTGGGCCGCCACCATCGTCAATGCCTCACATTGCGTAGGGTTTACCTTGCCCGGCATGATCGAGGAGCCCGGCTCGTTTTCGGGGATCAATATCTCACCTATTCCCGAGCGAGGTCCCGAAGCCAACATACGGATATCGTTGGCGATCTTGTTCAATGCCACAGCCAATTGCTTCAAAGCACCATGCGTCTCTACAATAGCATCGTGTGCAGCCAGAGCTTCAAATTTATTTTCTGCTGTTACAAACGGATGTCCGGTAAATTGAGCGATATACTTCGCTACGACGACATCGTAACCCTGCGGTGTATTCAAGCCCGTACCCACGGCTGTACCGCCCAATGCCAGCTCAGACAAGTGTGAAAGCGTATTTTTCAAAGCTTTCAAACCGTGGTTCAATTGTGCGACATATCCGGACAGCTCTTGCCCCAATGTGAGTGGGGTGGCATCCATCAAGTGCGTACGGCCAATTTTTACCACATCCATGAACTTATCCGATTTATGTTTTAACGTATCCCGCAACTTTTCTACACCAGGGATCGTCACTTCCACGACAGCTTTATAGGCTGCGATATGCATTCCGGTAGGAAATGTGTCGTTGGACGATTGAGATTTGTTAACGTCATCATTCGCTTTGAGTACAGGATCACCTTCTCCGATTTTACCTCCGGCCAATACCTGAGCACGGTTAGCGACGACCTCATTGACATTCATATTCGATTGTGTACCCGAGCCCGTCTGCCATATAACCAAAGGAAACTGATCGTCCAGCTTCCCGGCCAATATCTCATCACATACCGTCGCGATAGCATCCCGTTTTTCTACAGGCAATACACCCAATTCGTGATTGGCATAAGCTGCCGCTTTCTTCAAGTAAGCAAATCCTTCGATGATCTCACGTGGCATAGAAGCTGCCGGACCGATTTTGAAATTGTTGCGTGAGCGTTCGGTCTGTGCCCCCCAATATTTGTCTGCAGGGACCTGAACCTCACCCATGGTATCTTTTTCTATTCTGAATGACATGGTATTAAGTAAAAAGTTAAAGTTAAAAAGTAAAAAAGCTCATTGTTTGCGAACAAAGTTAGGAAATTCTAAATAGAATGAGGAATGATCCTTATCATATAAACCTATCGATACTTTTGGGGTAAACAAAATAATATCCTTAAATTAGAGGAGAATACTGTGCATATGAAAAAGTATCAAACAATCCGGCTCTCCATATTTCTCTTGCTGACAATGCTCTTGTGTTGGGCTTGTGTACACGATACAAAAAAGACACCTTCCGAAAGTACTTCTCCGACATCCCCACCTGTGGAAGAAGAAAGCACCTTTGAATACAATCCGATATGGGAATATGACTACGAAGCGGACAGCTTGGTACGTGTAGATTCAGCATCGAGCAACCTCACGGTTGAAGAAGCTATACAGACGATCAATACCATGTACAAGGACAAAGTACAGTTGGATTTTGTAAAGCAAAACGGAGATACGCTATTTGTCAGGATCGATACCGCCACTGTCCTTACTCAACAGATGGGCTCTGCCGGAGCAAGAGCTTATATGTCTGTCGCCCTCTTTACGCTAACCGAGCCAAAGGAGGTACAGATGGTCCATTTTGATTTTGAAGAAGGCGACCATGCCACTCCCGGATTGTACAAAAGGGAATCGCTTAAAAAGAGATAATATATTGGTAAATCTTGTATATTAGAAATAATCAAAAAAATCTGTAAATTTGGATAACAAATGTTATGACAATGGGTGTAACAATAGATTTAAAGAAACAAATTGTTGAAAAAATCAATTCAGCTGATGATAAATTGTTACGAATGATAAATGCATTGGTAGATAGTTATCAAGAGGAAGAGGTTGGTTTGTCACCAGTCCACAAGGAAATCTTGGACGAGAGGGTAAAATTTCATCATGAACACCCTAACGACGGAAAGTCTTGGGAAGAAATCAAAAATTCCTTAATGCAAAAATATGATTTATAGGCTGATTGTAAAATCCCTAGCTGAGAACGATATTAGAGAAATCTTAGAATGGTATATTAATCAATCAGAGTATCTTCCCAAAAAATTCTTATTAGAACTCGATTCGGGTTTTGATACCATAACAAAAAATCCAGAGTATTTTCAAAAACGATATAATCAGATAAGGGTTCTTTTTTTGAACAAGTTTCCTTATGGGTTATATTATACTATAGAAGAAGACATTGTTTTTGTTCATGCAGTTCTACACAACAAAAGAAATCCTTTAACTGGAATAAAAAGAGTGTAACCATTAACAGCCTCTCTGCTTGGTACGAACCTTTTCTTTTGCCATACAATTACTCCCCCAACCGCTTCTGCAAATGCTCCCGCACATAATGATAAAGCTGTTTGGGCTTCAACGTACGCCAAGGAATCTCATTCAAAAAACCACCAAAATTGATATAGTAGTCAATATTGTGCTGATAAAACTCATCCATAACATGCTCCCTGAAATGTAGGGCAGCGATCCAACCATCCTCAATATCCTGAAACCATTCCTCGTAGTAGAGGTCATCCGAGGCATGAAAATTCAATACATTCTCGCCGATAAGGATAAAATGGGTAATACCCTCTCCGATCATCACATCGATGACTTCCCGCTTGAGCAACATAATATCATTGTATATCGCATCATTCCATTCGCCAATCAGCTCAATAATCGCATAGCGATCGTCATAATCCACATACAAAATCTTGAGATAAAGCGTTAGAGAACCAAATTCATCCCACTGCGGATGCAAAAGAAAATTATACACCTGCTTGTCAAACTCAAACTCGTTGTACACCGTACCATAAAAAGGCGACCGCTCATCGTCCGCAGCGATGTAGTCATGGCGCCAATTGTAAAAAGGTTCGATCTCGTGCATAGCAGTGTTCTGTTTTCCAAACTTAGATAAAATGCTTGGTCTTCTTATTCTTTTGTCATTCCGACACCAGGAGGAATCTATCCATTATACTTCATTGTTCAAGAACTTCCAATCAGGATTAAATTCATTGATCAATTCCTCTTTCTTGGACCTACGCCAACCTTTCAATTCTTTTTCTCGCTCAATGGCATGTTGAATCCATTGAAAATGTTCCCAATATATCAGATAGACAACATTATATTTACCCGTAAAATGTCGTTTTTCTCCTTTGGCGTCTTCTTGATGCTGATATAAACGGTTTTGCAAATCGTTAGTTACCCCGATATACAATACTGTCTTACTATAATTCGTAAGTATATATACAAAGTAATTGTGATCCATATCTGCTAAACTACTAATTTTCTATATCATTTATTCTATACTATCGTGAGGGCGGCAAATTTTTCGATCTCTCGTCGTTTTGTCATTCCGAGGCTCACCGAGGAATCTATACCGCACAGATGTTTCCTATCGTCAACATGACAAAGAAAGCGGTCCGTTTTTGCCGTTCCTACTCTTTTGTCGTCCAACGTCAAGAGGAATTTAAAAAATTTTAAATGTCTGCAAGTGTGGCAGATGTTAAAATTACTCCTTAATTTTGCAGTCAAATGCAAAAAGGTACGGGTCGTAATATTTTCGTAGCTGCTACATATGCGGCGACGCTATTACTGGGGCTTATATTGGGACAAAATTATATAGATCAGCAGGGCAATAACCCCGGCAGTTCCCTCGTACCTATTGGCCTTTCGGACAACTCCTACAAGATACAGCAGGCACTCGACCTGATCACCCGTAGCTATATGGATAGCCTGGATCTGGACTCCTTACAAAATGGAGCGATCAACCATATTGTATCTCATTTGGACCCCTACTCTTCTTACTTGCAACCCAATGATACACAGGTGCAGAACGAAGTCTTGGAGGGAACTTTTGAAGGTATAGGACTGGAGTACTTCAACTTGAACGACACATTATTGGTTGTAGGCATCATCACCAACGGACCGGCAGAAAAGGCAGGAGTCAAGGTTGGCGATCGCATCTTTCAGATCGACTCTGTGCAAGTGACAGGCAAGAGTGTGGCCCGAAAGGTCGTCGAAAGATTGATAAGAGGAAAAAAAGGAACAGGTGTCAAGCTACAGATCATCCGGGACGGAAGATTTTTGGATGCCGCTATTACGGTCATAAGAGACCAGATCCAGGTGAGTTCCATCGATGTATCGTACATGATCCGCCCTACGGTAGGTTATATCAAAATCCGTCGTTTCGGGCTGAAAACAGCCGAAGATTTCAAAGCCGCGATCCTCGACTTGAAAAAACAAGGAGCAAACAACCTTATCCTGGATTTACGGGACAATGGTGGTGGATATTTTCATATTGCCATCCGTGTAGCAAATGAATTCTTTCATGATAAAAAACTACTTGTCTACACCGATGGAGCACACGAACAAAGGAAAGAATATTTTTCAGAGGGCAATGGTTCTTTTGCAGAAGGCAAACTCGTCGTCCTGATCAATGAATCAACGGCTTCTGCCTCAGAAATATTGTCCGGAGCCGTGCAGGACTGGGATAGGGCGACCATCGTGGGACGACGTTCCTTCGGAAAAGGCATCGTGCAAGAACAGTTTGATTTTGCAGATGGCTCTCGGATCAATCTCAGTATATCCCGATACTATACACCTTTGGGAAGGAGCATACAGAAAAAATATACGGCAAACTGGTCGAATATGATCGAACATGCGACGATGTACAAAGGTCTATGGGCATTGGACACTACATTCGCCCATGCCCAGGTCTACGAGACAACCGAAGGGAGACAGCTTTTTAGTGGGGGTGGCATCAATCCCGATGTACCTGTTTCATTAGACTCCAACGCGATTAGTCTATTGTACCAAGAGATCGTGAGATCCAGCTATCTAGAGCAATTTGTCTATGAACGGTTCACCACACATCTGCCTGCATATTCGATAGAAAACTTTCTACAGGGTTATCATTTGCCACAGCAGGAGTATGATATGTTCATTCAATACTTGGCCACAAAAGGAATTGTAGTCAATGAGCGAAAAAGGAAAGACCTTTTGGAGCTCATCCAAACAGATATCGAGGCTATTGTCGGTCGTTATTACTTTGGACGGGAAGCTTATTTTAAGGTCAAAAATCGTACAGACGATTTTGTCGAGAAAGCTCTGGAGATTCTTTTGCCGGATCCACCGATCCTGTAGAGACGCAATGCATTGCGTCTCTACAACAACCAGATCAACTGTAGAAACAGCACCATGTCTCGGCGAGACGAGATCTCGCCTCTACTACAATCCCAGATCCGCCCAGATCGGATAATGATCCGATAGGCGCTCCTTGACGATACCATAATTGTCTACTTGAAATTGCTTGCTACAAAAAATATAATCAATCTGGAATATGGGTAACATTTCATAATGGGTCACTCCCCAGCCAAAACCTTGCTCCAAAAAAGCATTTTTCAGCCCCTTGCCAATCAGATTGACACTGTAGGACATCGGGGTATCGTTAAAATCTCCTGCAACGACACAAGGGTAAGGACTTCCGTCGATATGGCTTCGAAGCAATTTTGCCTGCTCGCTCCGATTGGTAAATGCCCGTTTCAGTTTACGACCTATACGCTTTGTCCCCGCTTCATCTTTGACCTGCTCACTGGCTGATTTCTGAATGAATTCCTTATCTTCCTCTTGTAGGGCAAACGAACGCAAGTGCACATTATATATCCGTAAGGTATCCGCTTCCCGCTTGATATCAACGAATATAATTCTATTGACACCGTAGCCATGTTTGGCGATCGACCCGGAGTGAATAATCGGGAACTTCGAAAAGACAGCCTGTCCATACCCTTCCAAATCATTTTTGACAGTAGGTTCAAAATAGTAGTCTTCAAAGCTACCTTGTTCCTTCAGCATTTTGGCAAACTGCTTATCACCCCTTATCCGGCTATAAAATTCTTGAAAACAGATGATATCCGGATTGACGGTATTGACCAACTCGATCGTTTCTTCCTTAAAATCATCGTTCATATCCCCCGTATGCTGAAACAGGTGAGCATTAAAGCTCATGATACGGATATTGTTCTCAGGTTTTACGACAAGCTTGGCTTGGCTGTTTTTAAAATTAATATGCTTACTCAACAGTGTCCACCCCGCTACAATGGGGACGAGGCTTAAAAGCATATATCTTCTTTTGCGAACCAACCAATAAAAGACAAACCCCAGATTGACCAAAAGTATGGGCAGATAAGCCAATCCAAAAAAGGCAAGGGGCCAAAAAGAAGCCGGATCGATATAGCCCGCACCATAGCTCAACAATAAGGCAATGACGGCAAGTACATTCGCTATAAATACGGTTTTACTAAAATAACCAAGCTTTTGCCTACGTTTATCTGCCATCATTGATCTTGCTTGCTTGCCCTGAAAAGCACTTCTTTGTCGTACGAAGTTAGATTATCGTAGCCGCTTTGCGAAATTTTATCCAATATTCTATCGATTTCTTCCTGATTAGGCATGTCTGTGGTATGCTTTCTCCCTGAAGCAGTTACTCTCTCGACCTTTTTATGGTGGATGACTTTAAGTTTTCTTCTTTTGCGCAGCTTCAAAACAGTACTCCAGTCATTACCCTTTTTCAGTTGGTACATAAAGGTCATACCATATCCCACCATAGCGACATAAGGCAAGATTGCCTGTGCATTCACAAGACCTGTAAAAATCAAGTCCAAGCTAAGGTACACCAAAGCGATTGTCTTAAATTTTACATTCCCAAAAAGAAACAATCTGACCTCCATGGAGGGAGTCAGTACAGTTATACTACCAATGAGGGCCGCAAGACCAAATGCCGTGCTATTCCAATAGCTCTCTTCCTGAAAAATACCAAACTGGCCGAGAAGGAGATACAACAATGCTCCACCCAACAGCCCTCCACCAAAAACCATCCAAAACTGGCGTTTACCCAGCAAGTTCAAAAATAGAGTACCTATCCAATATAGCCATAAGCAGTCGAAGAGCACTTCAAAAATACCCTCATAAATAAAGGGGTGCGTCAAGATAGCCCAAGGTTGCTGGACAAGGCCTGTCCATGAGGCCGGTAAACTCAACTGAACCAAAAAGAAAGAAAACAGATTATCGTCGGTGATTTCTGCAAAAGCAACCAGTTCTAAGATATGCATCAGCACAAATACCACAGCCTGTCCCGTGATGATAAACGGAATCGGGGAAGATGTCTGATACGTATCCCGTAAAAACGATTTTACGACATTTTCTTTCATATCGTCCTTTTTTAATATCGTCCTTTTCGTATACGCCAGAGCTTTATCAATAGATACCCAAACAATGCTCCACCTACGTGTGCCAAGTGTGCGATAGACGAACCCGTATTGTTAAAGCCCAGGTAAATCTCAATCAAAATGTATGCCCCAACAAAATATTTGGCCTTGATCGGCACCGGGATAAACATAAAATAAAGCGGCATATTCGGAAAAAGATACGCAAAAGCCAGCAATAATCCAAAAATCGCACCCGATGCACCGACCATAGGCGTACCGTATATAGCTACTAATGTGTCAAACGAGCTTTGGGAAATATTCAGTGATGTAGATACCCTATTTTGCACCAGATCATAGTTGAGATAAGATCCTGCACGTACACTTCCAACAATTTGCTGTACTTCGATAGCCTGTACCCCATATTGTAGTACTAAAGCGCCTAATGCACAAATCAAATAGTAATTCAGAAACCTTTTCGAACCAAATACCCCTTCGATAATAGGCCCAAACATGACAAGGGCAAACATATTAAAAAACAAATGGGTAAAACCACCATGCATAAACATGTACGTAATAGGCTGCCATATCTTGAAAAATGGTGAATCCGGATAATAAACCCCAAAGAGACGGGTAGCCGGCTCAAAAGCTAACGTCCCGACAAAGCATATCACATTGATGATCAAAAGATTTTTGACAACGGGCGAGAGATTGGATAGGATATTGTTCATCTATTTTTATTACGTTATATTTTATCAAATTTTTCGAGTAGTTCCTGCAAAGTAAACGTCACAAGAGTAGGCTTTCCGGAAATGGACAGATTAGGGCTTTGACAAGCAAACAACCTGTCGATCAATTCTGCCATCTCATCGTTATCCAGCTCTGTTCCGGCTTTTATCGCGGCACTTCGCGCCAAGCTTTTGGCCAAGTTTTCACGTTTACTGATTTTCAGATCCGATTTGCTGTTTTTGACATCCTCCAGCAATTGCTCGATCACAGTAGTTTCATTGACATTTCCCAGATCGGCCGGAATACCATCGATGATATAGGTTGTTTTTCCGAAAGGACGCAATTGGAAACCCAAGGTCTGCAAATCGGGAAGAAGATCAGACATCAAAGCAAAATCTGCAGCATTCAGATCAATAGTAACGGGGAAAAGGCTCTGTTGGCTGGTTCCTTTGTGCTGATCCAGCTGTTCGAGATAATGTTCAAAGAGTATACGTTCATGCGCCGCCTGCTGATCAATCAGAATAAAACCCGAATGGATCTGCGAAACGATATACCTATTATGAATCTGAAAAAACTGCCGCTGACGTACCGCAGGAGACCACAAACCATCATCTTCCTTTTCCTCCGGTCGCAAATGCAGCTGCTCGGTGCTCTCCTGTTCAGTAATTTTGTATAGTGTATCCCAATTTTGGGGAATTCCGGATTTATGCTCAAAACTAGAACTGTACTGACTAGATCTCGATACACCAGATGATCTGGACGCATCGTCTTCCGTATGAAATGGATTAAAATTTGGGTTGAACGAAATCGTTGGAGCTTGAATCTCTTCCAAAGGTTTAGAGGTGATAAAATTACTGAAACTGGTCTCTTGCTCAAAATCCAGCGACGGAGCAATATTATACCGTCCTAGCGAACGCTTCACCGCCGAGCGGAGAATAGCATATATGGCCTTTTCGTCCTCGTATTTGATTTCGGTTTTGGTAGGGTGCACATTGATATCGATTTTGGCCGGATCGATCTCAATAAAGAGTACATACAACGGATAGGTATCTGCCGCAAGGATACCGTCATAGGCATTCATCACGGCATGGTGAAGGTAGGGGTCCTTGACGAAACGTTTGTTGACAAAGAAGAACTGCTCGCCACGTGTTTTTTTGGCGTATTCGGGTTTGCCAACAAAACCATGCACAGACAAGATGGTCGTATCTTCCTCTACAGGCACCAGTTTTTGGTTGTAATTGTTGCCAAAAATATGGATAATACGTTGTTTTAGGGTTCCTGCCGGAAGGTGAAAGACTTCCTGCCCGTCACTGTGCAGGCTGAAGAATATCTCTGGATGTGCCAGTGCCGAACGTTGAAACTCATCGATGATATGGCGCATTTCTACGGCATTGCTTTTCAAAAAATTCCGACGTGCAGGCACATTGTAAAACAGGTTTTTGACACAGATGCTGGTCCCTTCAGGAAGCGCTTCGGGCTGTTGGTCCACGACCTGGGATCCTTCGATCTGTATGACCGTACCCAGTTCGTCTTCGGCTCGACGGGTCTTAAGCTCCACCTGCGCAATCGCAGCTATTGAAGCCATGGCTTCACCCCGAAACCCCATTGTACGGATAGCAAATAAATCTTCTGCCTTGCGGATTTTACTGGTTGCATGTCGTTCAAAGCAAAGCCTGGCATCCGTCACACTCATACCGCACCCATTGTCGATGACTTGGATAAAAGATTTGCCTGCATCCCTGATAATGAGCTTGATACGATCTGCACCTGCATCTATGGCATTCTCCATAAGTTCTTTTACGGCAGAAGAAGGGCGTTGCACGACCTCTCCCGCAGCAATCTGATTAGCGACGGCGTCCGGTAATAGTTGAATAATATCCGACATATCTTGCGAAGTTACGAAAAAAATGAAAGTCGATAACTTGTATTTTGCCTTTATTCAACCCTGTTCGTAGAGCTTATTGTGTGTACACGATAGCCCCCAAAGGAGACATGCGTATGTACTATCTATATAACTTACTAATATTTGTGCATTCCAGCCAAAGAGATCTTTTTGAATTTTCACTTTTTACTTTTTATTTTTGGAGATGAGCAACAAGCTACCCAATGATCTGATCAATCATCTCAAAGAAGACCCCGAATTCGATATAGAAGCTTTCGTCTATAAGCACGAAGAAGAAGAAAAGACAAATTCGATACGGATCAACCCGCTGAAATCCTTTGATTACACTTCGTTGGGCATAGCAGGATCCATTCCTTGGTGTACGGAAGGATTTTATCTGAAAGAGAGACCCATTTTTACATTAGATCCTTTTTTTCATGCCGGTTGCTATTATTCGCAGGAGGCCAGCTCCATGTTTCTCGCCCATGCCATCGCACAGCTTTCCCTGGCGGACAAGCCTTTGAAAGCATTGGATCTATGTGCAGCTCCGGGGGGCAAATCGACTTTGCTGAATGCCGCGCTGCATCCCCAAAGCTTACTGGTATCAAACGAGATCATCAAAGCAAGGGTCAATATACTATCCGACAATCTGATGCGCTGGGGAAACCCAAATGTGGTCGTGTCCAACAACGACCCTTCAGCCTTTAAGCATCTGCCGGGGTACTTTGATCTTTTGGTAGTAGATGCCCCTTGCTCGGGTTCGGGGATGTTTCACAAGGATCATGCAGCCATTGATGAGTGGTCATTGGCCAATGTCAAATTGTGCAGCGAACGGCAAAAACGTATCCTAGCCCATAGCCTGGACAGCTTGACACAGGACGGTTATCTGTTCTATTCCACCTGTTCGTATTCAAAAGAAGAGAATGAGGACATCGTCGATTGGCTTATCGACGAATGGGGGATGGCGCCTCTGTCACTATCGGTAGATGAGGCGTGGGGAATAGACCAAACGCAAAGTCCCCTACACGGAGCACATGGGTATCGTTTCTATCCGCACAAGGTGGGTGGCGAAGGTTTCTTCTTTGCCGTCTTGCAGAAAAAAAATGAACAAACAACTTTTTCCCGCAAGAAGATCAAGCTGGACAGAAACAATGCCCCACAAGCCTTGGCCAAGAACTGGCTAGACATGGAAGGCTTATACACCTTTGCACATCACGATGACCTACATGTTTTTCCCAAATTATACGAAGTTGATCTGAAAGCCTTACAACAGGTCCTTTATCTGAAAAATGCAGGCACACCGATCGGTAAACTGACTGGAAAGGAACTGGTGCCTTCACACGATCTGGCTTTGAGTGTACGTATATTGCCCGATTTACCGGCTATTGAACTGGAATTGGATGAGGCTTTGAATTATCTCCGAAAAGAAACGGTAGATCCCGGTGTCAATACCAACAATCTAAAAGGCTGGGTGCTGATGCGTTACCAAGGCGTCAATCTGGGGTGGATAAAAGCCATGCCCAACCGTATCAACAATTATTACCCAAAAGAATTAAGGATAGCCGTTTTATAGCTGTAGGCCGTAAGCTCTAGGCTATAAGCGATAGACTTTAGGCTGTAAGCTTTGAGCCTATAGTATAGGGCCTATAGCCTACTGCCTAAACTGATGCTGAACAATAAGATCGCAGATGTCTCTTGCGACATCGTCTTTTGATTTGAGGTCGAACGGTATCACTTTCCCGTCCTTTTGCAGGACGGTCACCTTGTTGGTATCCGTCGCAAATCCGGCTCCTTTGTCCTGCATTGAATTCAGCACGATGAAATCTGCATTCTTGCGAATCAATTTGTTCTGGGCATTTTCCAGTTCGTTGTTGGTTTCGAGGGCAAAACCAACCAAAGTCTGTCTGGCCGTTTTCTGTTGGCCTAATGTCCCCAGAATATCTACGGTTTTCTTGAGTGTTATATTGAAATCCTCTGCTTTTTTCTTGATTTTTTGATCGGCAACTTCTTGAGGGGTATAATCTGCTACTGCAGCACTCATGACGACGATATCACTATCCCCAAAATGAGCCGAGGCTGCTTCAAACATTTGTTGTGCCGAGCGCACATCGACACGATACACGGAAGGCGGAGTAGCCAAATCTGTCGGTCCGGATATCAACGTGACCTCTGCACCGAGACGCGCCAAGGCCTTCGCAATAGCATAACCCATCTTTCCACTGGAATGATTGCCGATGAACCGCACCGGATCAATAGCCTCATAGGTTGGGCCCGCTGTGACCAGTGCTTTCTTGCCGGACAAAGGTAACGCGACAGTAAGTGAACTTTTCAAAAAAGCAAAAATGTCCTCCGGCTCGGCCAATCTACCCTCACCCACAAGACCACTAGCCAACTCACCTTCGCCTGGAGGGATCAGCACATTACCATGAGCTTGTAGCTTTTCGATATTTTGTCTCGTGGCGGGATGTTTCCACATATCCAGATCCATGGCAGGAGCAAGGTACACGGGACACTTGGCCGACAAATAACAAGCTGTTAAGAGGTTGTCACACAATCCGTGGGCAAACTTGGCCAATGTATTGGCAGAGGCAGGTGCCACCAACAAAAGATCTGCTTTCAAAGCCAGATGCACATGATTGTTCCACTCGCCGGTTTTCGGATCATAATAATCGACAAAAACAGGTTTTTTGGAAAGGGTGGAGAGTGTTAGAGGCGTAATAAATTGGGTTGCCTCAGGCGTCATCACGACCTGCACCTCTGCTTCGGCTTTTACCAATAGCCGAATGAGGGAAGCTATTTTGTATGCGGCAATACTGCCGCATACGCCTAGCAAAATATTTTTGCCTTTTAAAGACATGGCTTTAAAGGGTTGGGGAATTATTCTTGCGTTTTGCTCGGATTTCTGAAATAAACCTTATCATTCAGAAATTCGTCGATAGCGACCAAAGTAGGCTTTGGCATACGCTCATAATGCTTCGATATCTCGATCTGCTCACGGTTTTCGAATACTTCTTCCAAATTGTCATTGCTGCTTGCAAATTCAGCCAATTTGGAGTTTAGCTCTTCTTTCACCTCCACAGCAATCTGATTGGCTCTTTTGCTGATGACAACGATAGACTCGTACAAGTTGTCCGTTCCTTTGTCCAAATCCCTTAAGTCTCTTGTTACTGTCGTATTCGGAACAGTATTGCTTTTTACTTGACTCATGCTTTATATATTATTGTATTTTTACTTTTATTTCTAACCACATAGGAACATAGCTCTTAACGTCTAAATTACATATCAGACAAACAAAGATACCTAAAGGCATTACCATAGTTTGGATAGACCTATGTTTGAAAATTTATTTTCGTCTATATTATCTTGATTTTCCAACCATGATGAGCAACTTAGACATTTCTATGTATCTATGTGGTTCCTTTAAATTTTTACTCATTTAGTCTCACTACTAGCCGAAACATCCTTCAAATCCGTAATGCCCAATTCTTTATTCTGCTCTTCACGAATCTTATTGATCTCATCCATTTTACGCATGGCCACTACGATTTTCTTTCCGGCACTCTCCTTTAGGCTACTTGCTTCTCCACGATACTTGCTTTGTTCATATTGCTCCAAAAAGTGCTCAGCATAATCGATCGCGTCATTGAACCTTTGCTCCTGCCTGTTCGGATAGCTGTTGTCCGCATACAGGTATTGGGATTTGATGATCAAAAACTCTATCTCCTCGGCATATTTTGTGTCGGGATAGGTTTTCAACACATTTTCCAAAGCAATCACAGCAGCCCTATAATCATCGGCTGTACCCATATTATAATACAGCTTGGCATTATCAAATGCTTTTTTCTCCAGCTTGTCCCTTAGGTTTTGGATCAACTCCCCAGCCTCTTTGGCACGTTCAGACTCTGGATAGATATTGACAAAGAGCTGTAGTTCGTCAATTGCTTTTCGCGTATTGTCCTGATCCAAGGTAGAACGAGGGGATTCGACATAATAGCAATATGCGGACATGAATCTACATTCTTCGGCCCTAGGGCTGTTGGGATATGTTTCGGCAAAACGTTTGAAATGAAAACGTGCAGAAGTATAATCCTTCAGGCGGTAATTTGTATAAGCCAGGAAATAAAACAAATCTTCGGCTTCCGTACGTCCCCGATACTTGCTCGCCAAATCGTCAAACAGTATCTGGGCTTTGGAATATTTGCCTTTTTCATAGAATTTCACGGCTTCCTGATACTTCATAGTGATGTTATTACTGTTTTTCAGCTTTTCAAACTTGCTCTTACAGCCTGTGAAAAGCACAAAAAACAACACCACAAATAGAAGTGCACTAATACGCCTATTTAATAACATTTTGCAAAGATACATCAATTAAAATTATAAACCATACATTTTAGCACGCAATTTAATGGTTTTAAGGGATTCAAACTTCAGTGCAAAGGCGAGTTTAACAAACTTTAACCTAGCTTTTAATATATCCCCCTCATTGAGGGGGAGTGCGGTTGCAATGAGCGTGGGAGGGGGAGGCTGAAAAATCAAATAAAGCCTCTTTCATTTTCTTGATATTCTTACCTCCCCCTACTCCCTCCAAAGGGGGACAGTATTCTACAATGTAAGTACCTAAACAATTGTATTGCAAATAAAAAGGATATTCAAAACCTTATGGATTCTAAGGAACGATGTCCCCCCTCTCCATAGAAAACTGGATTTTTTCGTTCAAGGGAATGCGTTCCTCTTGGAGTTGTTCTTCGAGCCGATCGGGGTAGAGGACACCAAAAAGGTGGTCTATTTCGTGCTGGAAGATGACAGCCGTAAAACCTTCGACATTTTCTTCTTTTAGGCTTCCATCCAGACTTTGATATTGTAGGCGTATGGCATAACTGCGCTCTATGTCTTCTTTGCGATCCGGAATAGAAAGGCAACCCTCTGTTCCTTTTCGAGACAGTTTGGAACGCCAGACGATCCTAGGATTGATGTAAAATTCAAACGGGGCATCTACTTTGTCAAACCGCTGAACCCATATCAGACTCTTATTGATGCCTACTTGTGGAGCTGCAATGCCTACACCTGCATGCTCAGGGTCCTGTACCGTGGCCAGCATACGGGTTGCCAAAGTTTGCAACAATGGATAATCGTGACGAATGTCTTGCGAGGGGTTTTTCAGAACGGTCAATTCCTTTTCATCCGTTATTTGATATACATGGAGTTTATCGGTAGCTTCCCCGGACAAGATGATTGTTTTTTCGATCTCGCTAAAATTTTCGACGCTGTCTATATTCACGGATACGTTGCTTTTGTATGATTGAACAAAGATAATGGTTTCAAGATGATTTTCCTGCCCTATTTCCTTTCCGATCACGTCTTTTGAAAACAGCGGCGAACAACTATACAGGAGTAGCAACAAGCCTATAGTAACTTTCATACGAATGACTTTTTCCAAAATTATTGATTTAATCCTAATATTGGAATTGTACCTTTGCAGAAACAGAAAAAGCGCTTATGCGATTGATGGCTTTTGATTATGGAACAAAGCGGATAGGTATTGCAGTATCCGACCCGATGCAGATCATTGCAACGGCACTGGACACCATACATCCCGAAAAGATATGGGATTTTCTGAAAGAATACACGGCAAAGGAAGCTGTGGAGACTTTTATCGTAGGCAAGCCCGTACAAATGGATGGTACAGCTTCCCAATCTGCACAACATGTGACAGGCTTTGTCCGCAGACTGAAAAAGGAATACCCTCATATCCCCATTGTGGAAGTGGACGAACGGTTTACCTCGAAGATAGCTTCGGCCGCCATTGCACAAAGCAATCTGAAAAAACAGAAAAAACAACAAAAGGGTCTGGTAGACACCGTCTCGGCCACCCTTATCCTGCAAACATACATGGAAACCCAAAGTTATTGAATTATGGCCATTAAAGACATCTCATTTTTTACGGAGGACATCGTCTTTACCCTAGCACAGAAACAAAAGATACGTGAATGGATCAATAAAACAGTGATCGAAGAGGGATTTAAGCGCGTATCAGAATTGAATTTTATTTTCTGCTCGGACGATTACCTGCTCGACATCAACAAGCAGTATCTCCAACACGACACCTATACGGACATCGTGACCTTCGATTCTTCGGAAAACGAGGATGTCATTGCCGGAGATATCTTTATTTCGGTAGATCGTGTGCGTGACAATGCCCAAAAATTTAAAGTTTCCGAGAAGGACGAGCTACATCGGGTCATTATACACGGTGTGTTGCACCTATGCGGCTACAGGGACAAGAAAAAAGAAGATAAGGAAATGATGACCGCCAAGGAGAACACCTACTTAGCGAAACGAGGTTTTTAATGTAGAGACGCAATGCATTGCGTCTCTACAATGATTTTTATCTTAAAATCGCTCAAACTGAGAGAAGAAGAAGTTTCCTTCGATTTCGGCATTTTCGTCCGAGTCCGAACCGTGTATCGCATTAGCATCGATAGATTTTGCATATTTATTGCGGATCGTACCTTGTTCGGCTTTTGAAGGGTCAGTAGCACCGATCAATTTGCGAAAATCTTCCACAGCATTGTCTTTTTCTAAGATAGCTGCCACAATAGGGCCAGAAGTCATGAAATCGATCAAATCTCCGTAAAAAGGTCTGTCTTTGTGTACAGCATAGAAATTACCCGCATTCTCTCTCGACAAGTGGATATATTTCATCGCGATGATCTTGAAACCACCTGCAATAATATCATTCAAAATAGCGCCAATGTGGCCATTTGCTACCGCATCCGGCTTAATCATCGTAAAAGTTCTGTTCGTTGCCATGACTTGATTTAAAATTTTTTGCAAAGGTACGAATTATCACATCAAATTTTAAAGATATACATAAGAGCCTATAAAAAATTTCACCCTATAAATTTAAACAGGCTCAAACAAATGATGCGGATTTTTCTCATCTTTGTACATCACACTATCTGAATATAATATTGATGAAAAAACTCCTGCTTTTGTGCATTTGGATTGGTATCTGCAGCACGTTATTTGCCCAACAAAATACCTTCAAAATCGATTATGGTTTTTACATCTCCGAAGGACTAAAAAACATAGATGTAGAGAACGAGAAGGATGAGGCTAAGAAACAACTCGCCATGACAGCCTTGATGGCCTCCATATTTCAGGAGGAAGACAAACCTGTGGCACAGGCCTATGTCAATAAAGATTACCTATGGATATCCTCCGGACTCTTGCAGGAGAGCATACAGATTACGAATAAAGCCAAGGACGAGTCTTTCATCCTCTATCCACAGTTGAAGCAATATAGCCTTACGCCAAGCATAACCGACAAAATATTGGATTTAGGAGACAGCTATGACCTGTTGAGTGATCTTGCTGTCGAGTTTGTCAAGGGCAAAGAAAAAACCATTGCCGGATATCCCTGTAAGCTGGCACAGATTAAAGTAGCAAGCAACACCGAACAACCTGTCTACGTCGATATCTGGTATACCGAAGAGGTTCCGACACTATATTGGGGAGAGTACGCCTATTTGGCCAAATTGCCAGGAGCCGCACTACAGATCTCCGCTATGGGTATAGGCTTGGAAGCTCGCCAAATCACCAAAGAAGATATGGATCTTTCTATTTTTCAAGTTCCGGAGGATTATACGCTGGTAGAAGCTCCATTTGATGATTCCAACTCCGGCCCACAAGCTGTCGCCGACAATAGGCTGCTCTACACGGATAGCGTATCCGGATTGGTCGGATTGATGGACTCCTTGATGAACCCTATCACAGAAGCCGTGTACACCTATATCGCCCAATATGATGGAGAGCAGGCCATCGCATCCAACAGCAACTATAAATATGGAACGATGAACCTCAACGGTGAACCTATCCTACCCTTTACCTATGATTACCTCGCATACGATGAGAATAGCGCGTCATTTTCTTTTAATGTAGAAAATCAATACGGACTGTTGGACAGGAATGGCAAAACCATTATCCCTGCCAAGTACGAACACATTTCCTTCCCTATAAAAGGATTGGCGACATTTCAAAAAAATGGACGGTACGGACTGGTGGACTTGAAAGCAAAAGAAGTTGTCCCTCCAACACATGATTACATTTTGGAAAACTCGGAGACCCACTTCACCACATTGGAAAACGATGGCAAATATTCGCTTTACACCATTCACGGGAACAAAAAAATAACAGATCAAGCTTACGATTATCTTGCGCTCTCCGATGAACCGACCATCTTTTTGGCCTCAAAAGGAGGAAAATATGGTTATATCGATCATACCGGCAAGACGATCATTCCATTTCAATACGCGTATGCTTCCTCTTTTGCGAATGGGGTAGCACAGGTACTTATTGAAGATGCAGAGGATTACATCTGGATCAATACCAAAGGACAGAAAGTAAAACCGGCAGAGCATGAGTAAGGCCAATACACAGGACATACACCGGATATTTTCTATCCATACCCTGCACCGCGGCAAGTACATGCTCTGCTTTTTGTGCTTACTGTTCGTGATGGGTGGGATAAGTTCGGTCATACCCGTACAGGAGATCGTCAAGATCATCGTCGTACTCTTTACCATTCCGGGTATCTTGTATATTAGTGTCAAAGTCAGCCAAAACCCCTCTGAATGGACATTAGAGGAAAATAAACTAACGGTATCGTTCAAAAATAAAACATATACCTATCCTTTTGCCGAGATTGACCATATCCGTAGCCTCACACGCTCGGGAGGAAACCTCTACGTGATCTATTTCCATAAGAAATCAACAGCGCGCTATTGGCGCAACAAGCTCTTCCAAAAAGACGATGATAGCCAGCTTTTGCACGAAGCACTGCTGGAAAGCAGCGTAGAGTATTATAAGTTTTAAGTTACAAATACTTAGGTAACATAAAGTTTTGTATGTTTGACGTATGAAAAGACAATTCACCTTTCTAACCCTCTTTGTCCTTGCCCTGAGCCAATTTTCATTTGCGCAACGTAAAGGCTACTGGCAACAAAAAGTAGATTATAAAATGTCTGTCGATGTCGATGAAAAAACCTATCGATATGATGGCAATATGACATTGAAATACACCAATAATTCGGGACAGTCCTTGTCCAAAGTGTACTTTCATTTATATTTCAATGCCTTTCAACCGGGCAGTATGATGGACTATAGACTAGCCCATCTTCCGGATCCAAGTAGGAATATGATGACCAACATCGGCACAAAGGAAAAACCAAAACTGGTCAGCAGGATCTCATTGTTGAAGCCGGAGCAGATAGGTTACCAAAAAATCAAGTCGCTGAAATACAACGGTGTCACGGCCGATTTCAAAGTGGATGGCACCATATTGGAAGTAGCTCTGCCTACACCTATAGCCGCAGGACAGGAAGCCTCATTCGATCTCGTTTGGGAAGCACAAGTTCCTGAGCAGATCCGTCGCAGTGGCCGCAATTCCGCAGATGGTGTCGAATTTTCGATGACACAGTGGTACCCTAAAATGGCACATTTCGACGAATTCGGATGGCATCTCGACGAATACGTAGCCCGTGAGTTTATAGCGCCGTTTGGCAACTTTGATGTGACGATCCGTATGCAAAAAGATTATATCATCGGTGCGTCAGGTATACTACAAAATCCTAAAGCTGTAAAAGGTTACGATCAAACCGCCAAGGTACCATCCACGGACAACAAAGCTACATGGCACTTCAAAGCCGAAAATATCCATGACTTTGCCTGGGCGGCCGATAAAAATTTTGTCATCGATTCGGCGAAAACCAAAGGTGGGATAACAATATATACGATATTCATCCCTTCCAGCAAGAAAAACAAAGAAAACTGGACACAGGCGCTCGGTCTGGCCACCGAGTTTTTTGATTTCTGTGCGGATCGGTTTGGCCCATATCCATGGCCCAATTATACGATCGTGCAAGGAGGAGACGGCGGTATGGAATACGGAACAATCACCTTGGTGACAGGTAACAGAAATATCCAAAGTCTGGTCGGTGTGATCTTTCACGAAGCTGCACACTCCTGGTACCAACACCTGTTCGGGATCAACGAAACTGTCGACGAATGGTTTGACGAAGGCTTTACCAGCTATGTCCAAGATCTGGGCATGCACTACCTGTTCCACAAAAGAGGATCCGTGGAGACCAATCCCGTTATCGATGCCTACCGAGGTTATTACAAGCTGGCTTTGTCCGGCAAGGAAGAGCCCATGAGCCTACTGGCAGATTATTACAACACCAACTACGCCTACACAAATCAAGCTTACAATAAAGGATCCGTATTAGCCGAACAGCTGGGATATATTATTGGAAAAGAAAACCTGCAAAAGACTTTCCTGAAATTCTATGACGTATGGAAATTTAAGCACCCTACACCCAACGATTTCAAACGTGTGGCAGAAGAAGTCTCGGGGATCAACCTGAAATGGTACTTCAATCTATTTGTCAACACTACCCGGAAGATCGACTATGCCATTACAAATGTCACAGACAGCGGTATTACCGTAGAAAACAAGTCTGACTTTGCTATGCCGTTGGACATATTGGTCGAATATACAGACGGTTCAAAAGAGCTTTTCTATATCCCTCTACGTGAAATGCGGGGAGAAAAACCTGCGGAAAGCTATAAACTTTATGAAGGTGTCAAAAGAACGGTTTTGGAAGATGCTTTTTGGACCAACCCAACGTATACTATTCCGTTGGGCAAAACAGCCGCTAAGATCTGGATAGATCCTACCCAGCGATTGGCGGATGTGGAGTCCAGCGACAATTATTATGAGCGGAAGTAAGACATCCCATCATTCCCCGACGACACGTACGGTATAGGTTACTTCTTCCACATGATGGATGATCACCGAATGCGTCTGGGACAACTGCTGTATATCGAAAAGTTCGGTCTCTTCGTACCGTGTAGCGACAGACAGCCTCACATCGTCACAATGTGGTCCGAAAGCCTCCCAGACCTTCTCTACCGTATTATTTTGTCCCGAGAGATGGCCCAGGATAAGATGTTTTAGTCGGGCGCTTCTGTTTTCAAGGAAAAGTTCGAGTGCTATTCGGTTCGAAATATGTCCCCAACCGCTACGGATGCGGTTTTTGAGATAAAACGAATAACGGCCATATTCCAACATATCTTCGTCGTAGTTGCTTTCCAAAAACAGTACATCGGTATGCCGGATGACATGTTTCACATTGTCACATCCCCTACCAAGGTCGGTCAGGATACCAATATTGGTCACGCCATCTGTCACAACGAAACTACATGGCTCTTTGGCATCATGATATTTGGGTATACCCATGACCGTCAAGCCACCGATCCGCACCCGTGAATCTGCCTTGATGATATAGACCAGATGTCCCGGAAGCTGTAGCCGGGAGCCTTTATATGTACCCTCGGTCAGATACACAGGGATCTGATAACGTTTACAAAATACCGAAAGTCCTTTGATATGATCTGTATGCTCATGCGTGATGAAAACAGCCCGGATAGAACCTGGAGAAATACCCAGATTGGCCATGCGCAGCTCCACATGTTTGGTATTGATTCCAACGTCGATCAATACCGCATCGGTGCCCTTTGCTACATAATAGCAGTTACCGTTTGATCCCGAAGCAATAGAACAGTATTTCATATCCGAATGCAAATGTACAAACTTTGTCTCACGTAACCCTTCTCCAAAAAATATATATCCCTCCGTTTATCTTTATCCTAAATAATCACCCGATGGCCTGTAAAGATCGAAACAACTTGATAAACTAATTTAAAAAAAACACATAGATTTATTTCATTTTTGTTTATTATTGCAATAGCATCGATGGTGTGGACTCTCTGAGCGCACACCATCGATAATATCAAATTTATAAACTTATATAATTCTTTCAACCAACCTTATCATGCACGTTAACAATACGTCCGAAGAAAAAGAAAGCCTGACGAAACGAAAATCCACTTTAGGCATACGTTTATTCTTCATCTATCTCATCTGTTATGCCGGTTTTGTTGTGATTGGTGTATTTCAGTACGAACTACTCTCCGTCCAAATACTTGGAGGACTTAATTTGGCGTTGGCCTATGGCATCGGGCTTATAATTTTTGCAGTCATATTGGGCGTAGTGTACAACTATTATTGCACCAAATACGAAGATGAAGCAGAAGAAAGTGAAAAAGGAGGAACGATATGAACTACGAAATTTCGTACACGGCATTAGTATTCTTCTTTGTATTTGTAGGGCTCGTTCTCGGACTTTCCTTTTACTTTGGCCGAAAAACAAAATCTTCCTCTTCGTATTATGCCGCCGGCGGGAAAATCCATTGGACAGTCAATGGAATTGCCTTTGCCGGAGATTATCTCTCGGCAGCATCCTTTCTAGGTATATGTGGTATGATCGCCGTATCGGGCTTCGATGGTTTCTTGTATGCCATCGGCTTTTTGGCCGGATGGATCGTAGCCTTATTTCTGATTGCTGAACCTTTCAAACGCTTGGGTAAGTACACCTTTACAGATGCCCTCAATGCAAAGTTCAACTCCAGGGCGATCACCCTATCGGCATCGATCAGTACATTGATCATCTCCATATTCTATCTGATTCCCCAGATGGTAGGTGCAGGTGATCTGGTCGTACCCCTCTTGGGATTGCCGCATTGGGCCGGGGTAATATTGGTTGGTGCTATTGTGATTGTGATTGTAGCAAGTGCAGGTATGGCATCTACCACCTATGTACAGTTTCTGAAAGGTGGCCTGCTGATCATATTGTCGACTGTATTGACGGTTTACATATTAAAACATGGTCTGACCCTGTCTCCGGACTTCCAAAATAATACATACCACAAATTTATGGAACTGACGCCTCAGGTAGAAGATGGCAAAGTGGTCTCTGTACCGGGTTGGGAAGTGGTCAGTCAACAGGAAGTGGGTCAAAAGACTTTTGTCAAGCTTTCCCAAAATGGAGTAAATCGATGGTTTGATTGGGAAAAAGGCACCAATGAGCCTCTTCTGAAAGAAACGCTCACCGTGACGCATCAAGCGAATGGACAGATACTGTACAATGGAGAGCCCCAGGACAAAGATCGCTTTTACCAAGTTGGGCACATGAGCAAGATCGTGGTAAACGGACAAGAGGTCGATAAAACCGGGCCTGTTGGTCCTTTCAAATTTTTATCCACCCTACAAGATAGTGAAATTGTGAGGTTTCTTCAGGTAAAATTTGCGGACGGCAGCGATCAGATATCACTCTATTATCCACAACCCACAGCAGGATCTTCTTTTATGCTGCCCGGTCTTAAATACAAGATCGGTAGCGATGCAAGTATCTGGAGCAAATTAGATTTTATTTCATTGATGTTGGCTTTATTCTTGGGTACAGCGGCATTACCGCATATTCTGATCCGCTATTACACAGTCAAAACCCCTCGCGACGCACGCAAATCCACCATCCTCGCCATCGCTGCTATTGGAGGTTTCTACCTTTTGACGTTGTTTATGGGACTGGGAGCCGCTATCAATGGGGTGATAGATGTGGAATCGAGCAATATGGCCGCGCCTTTACTGGCCCGGGCATTTGGTGCCGCACTATTTTCGATTATTTCCGCAGTAGCATTCGCCACGGTACTGGGGACGGTAGCAGGTTTGATTGTCGCCTCTTCGGGAGCGATAGCACACGACTTTATCGATGTCTATCTCAAAAAGAACCTGAACGACAACAGTAAGGTCAAAGCTGGAAAGATTGCGGCATTCGCTGTAGGTATTTTCGCGATTATATTGGGAATGGCATTTAAAGGAGTCAATGTCTCTTTCCTTGTAGGCTGGGCATTCGCCATTGCAGCTTCCGCTAATCTACCCGCTATCCTATTCTTGCTCTTTTGGAAAAAGACTTCTGAAACAGGAATAGCAGCATCGATTATCGTGGGCATCGTATCCTCCTTGATCATTATTCTTACTTCGCCTACAATGTGGGACCGATATGGGTTAGATCCGGCTACCGTACCGCATCAACTCGAAAACCCTGCCTTGATTTCTTTTCCATTAGCTGTACTGACAGTTTACCTAGTTTCTTTATTCTATCCAAAAAAGTCAAAAATAAATGCATAAACAATGAGCCTGTCTCCTATCCTAACAATAGGAGACAGGCTCAATTTTGAGATAAATATTCGTATATTGTGCTTTATTATAACATTGTTGTACCATAAAGCTCATGTTTGTTATGCCGTATCGTAGCCCCTTGTCCAAATTCGTTTTTCTGCTCGTATGTTTATTTTCTTTGTCCTGTAACAAGGAAAACCCTGTACAATTGATAGACAAATCCCTTAAAAACCTCGAACTCAGCACAGGCGTTGCCAATAATGTGATTACCATCCATGCACAGTATTGGCAGGTCGAATTCGTCAAAGAAGCCTCCACGGGGACGCTTCTTTTAGATAAGGCAGGGAATCCTATGCAATTGACGGATAATGATCAGACCGAACACGACGGAGACCTGATAAATCTTAAGAAAACGGATGATGGGCAAGGCCTGTCGCTTTCTCTGCAAGAAAACTTCAGTGACAATCCACGTACATTTTTGATTGGTCTTGTCGAAAATGGAAACAGGGACGTTATCAGCATCACCCAACGCAGAGCAAAGGGATATAAAATCGTTGACCAGCAATTTACTGCACTAGAAGGAACACAAAAAGTCTATACAAGCAGCGAGGACTGTCTTCCATTGACATTAAGCAATACAGACCCAGAGGAAAAATATATGAAAACCGACGATATTTTCAAGAATGTATATTATTCGTCCAAGTTTGTATCCGATGATTACGGTGCGTTCGATTGGTTCTCACAAGATGTACCGTTGATTTCCATACCGGATCTACTCGTAGACGAAGCGGCTGTCTGGTCTGGTCGTGTTCCCTTTCAACAAGGAGAAACCAAAGAAGCATACATAGGTGAGGGCAAAAGCTCCGAATCCCTGTTGGTGCAGCCACACACAAATATCGATCTGGAAGGAACCATTACCTATGTCGAGCGTTCGCTGAAATTTACATGGACTATACAGAATGAAGAGTCGGGCCATCGGTTCACGGTTACAGGTCTCTTGCATCAAAAAGTTCCTGTTTCGCCAACCACAATCATAAAAAGACTGTACTAAATTAACACTCCGGCAAACTCAATGGTACCTTGATAGCAAGGCCGCCATCCGCCGTTTCTTTATACTTGACATTCATATCCTGGGCCGTCTCCCACATGGTGCTGACCACGGCATCCAGACTGACTTTCGCTTTATCGGGATTGGATTGCAAAGCCAGCTGAGCAGCAGTAATCGCCTTGATAGCTCCCATGGTATTTCGTTCTATGCACGGTATCTGTACCAGTCCGCCTATAGGGTCACAGGTCAGACCAAGGTGGTGTTCCATAGCGATTTCGGCCGCCATCAGCACCTGGCGCTGCGAGCCTCCCAGGCATTCGGTCAATGCTCCCGCAGCCATCGCCGAAGACACGCCGATCTCTGCCTGACAGCCACCCATCGCCGCAGAGATGGTCGCATTTTTCTTAAAAATAGCTCCTATCTCCGAAGCCGTTGCAATAAACTGAATGATCTTGTTTTCCCTGTAAGCATCATGAAATGTGATATAATATTGCAGCACAGCAGGGATAACACCTGACGCTCCGTTGGTTGGAGCCGTCACAACCCTGCCAAAGGAAGCATTCTCCTCATTGACGGATAGGGCAAAACAGCTTACCCAATCCAATATATAGGCAAAATATTTTCCCCCTTGGCGAATGGCCTCTATCCAGCTATCATAATCCGAATAGGACCGCCCTTTCAGGAGCTTGCGATTCAATTTAGAGGCCCTGCGTTCCACGTACAGCCCTCCCGGAAGCACACCTTCGGTATGACAGCCCTTATAGATACATTCTCGTATGGTACGAAAGATATGTAATATCCCTTCCCTGGTTTCCTCTTCACTCCGCCAAGCCAGTTCATTTTCCAAAACAAGCTCCGAAATCTTCAAGCCCGTACGCATGCACCATTTCATCAGCTCTTCGGCCGTATCCACCGGAAATGGTAAATCCACTTCGGACAGCACACTTGTCGTATCCTTCTCCTGTACCACAAAACCTCCACCTATCGAATAATAGGTTTCGCTCATCGCTGTCCCATCATCCAAAAATGCTTGGAACGTTACCGCATTGGGGTGGAAAGGCAAACTTTGGTCAAAAAGAAACAACATTTGTTCCGAATAATCAAATGCTATTTCGTGCTGTCCACCCAAAGACAACCGGTGATTGCGCTTGATAGACTCCACTTTAGGCATCACTTGGGATACATCAAAGGTTACAGGATCATCACCACTGAGTCCTAGCAAAACAGCAATATCTGTTCCATGTCCGATCCCTGTTTTTGCCAATGACCCGAACAGTAAGACATTGATCTGTTGGACCCGGGACAAAATATCTTTTTGGAAAAGAGTCTGTACAAAACGCTCTGCAGCTCTCCATGGACCAAGGGTATGCGAACTGGAAGGTCCGATGCCTATCTTAAACATATCAAATACGGAGATCTGTTCCTGTGCCATTATAATTCAAGTCTATACCTTACAAATTTGTATCAAAGGTATCATTAATTGGGATGAAAAAAAAGAGACACAGAAGCCATATCGATAGCGCACGCGTACCGTGTGTACTCTTTGTACGGTCTGCCTATATCAAAATAATTTCAACTGTGGATCCGTCACCCGAAAAGTACGTCTATGGTAAGGGGTCATTCCATGTGCAAGTACGGCTTTACGGTGCACCACAGTAGGATACCCCTTATTCGATTTCCATTCATAATGAGGGTATTCTTCTGCGATATCTTCCATATATTCATCACGATAGGTCTTGGCCAATATGGACGCCGCAGCGATCGACAGGTATTTGCCATCACCTTTGATAATGCATTGATGAGGGATTTCCGGATAAGGGATAAAGCGATTGCCGTCAACCAAAATAAACTGTGGAGCGACTTTCAAAGCATCTATGGCGAGGTGCATAGCTTTATAGGATGCATTGTGGATATTTATCTTATCAATCTCCGCTGGAGAGATACTCGCTACGGCATAAGCTAAAGCCTCCTGCTCAATAACAGGACGCAACGTCATCCGTTGCTTTTCAGAAAGCTTTTTCGAATCGTTCAAAACAGGATTGTAATAATCCCTAGGAAAGATGACCGCAGCAGCAAATACAGGCCCGGCCAAACAGCCTCTACCTGCTTCGTCACAACCTACCTCTACGAGTTCTTCTTGAAAATATGATAACAGCATCAATATAATATATGTAACTTATCTGTGATGTTCCCTTGTTTACATTTATTTACATTACTATTTCTTTTTTTTGTATTGTATATTGAGGGACAAATACAAAAGTCGGCAAAACTTTTGTGTAAAAATAGCTATTGTTGGTAGAAACAACAAGGGATAAAGAATAAAGAACCAAGAAACGAAAGAGCACAGGCAACAGCAGATTTGTATGGTAAAAAATAAATATTGTTGGTTGATATGGAGCATGATACTCCCTCTTTTATCTTTTTCTCAGAAGAAGACAAAGACGGAGGAGTACAGCTTTTTGTCTATTCCCCATATCGAAATAGATGGCAATCTTGACGAATGGAAAGGCCACTTCTATCAAAAGGACAGCGAATTATGGCAATGTGCCCTAGCACTCGAAGGAGACCACCTCTATGCCGCTGTAGTCGTCAAAGATCCGGCCTTGCAAAATGAAGCCATCATGAGAGGTATCCTATTGAATCTAAGCTACAATACCAAGAAAAAAGATGGTGCCCAGCTGTTGTTTCCTGTGGCCGATAAGGAAAGCATACGGGCTTTGCGCAATGACGAGGACCGGGACAAAAGCAATATCAAACAGGATATACTACAAGCGAGTAGGGGCTATCTGGTCAAAGGCTTTACCAAGGTCAGAGATGGGTTACTATCTTTTCAAAACGATTACGGCATCAAGGCCGTCGCCAAGTTGGACAGCAGCAATGTATTGTTGTATGAGGCGTCCATCCCCTTGGACCTCATCCATTTCAAATCCGACAGTATAGCCGTGCAGGTAGCTGTGATTACGCAATATATGCTGATGCAAAAAATAGCGCGGGACAGGCCTTCCAATAACACGATGGGCATGTACGGCATATATAGACCCACACAACCCACATTGAAAGATCCATATTCCGAAAAAACCGAAATCTGGGTAACGGGCTCGATAAAATAAAAAAGAAAGAGAGAGAACATGAGATATAATCAAATCATTTTACTAGTTGTATTTGCCATGAGCAGCCTATGGGCCCAGGCCCAATCCGGAAGAGTCGTGCAGGGAATGTTGCGCGATTCGGCTTCACGCGTGATTGCAGGAGCTTCCGTACAGTTGGTTTCAGACCGGGACAGCATGGTCACAAGTTCTTCGGTAGGGGGTTTCTATACATTTAATGACGTAAAAGCTGATCGCTTTAAAATTAGGGTCAACAGCATCGGTTTCGAACCTTACGAACGGGAATTTACCTACCCTACGGGTGAGGCTAAGATGATGATACCTTCCTTTGTCCTTGTAGGTATACCCAATATGCTGGAAGAAGTCGTCATTGAGGGCGTCGTGACCGTACAGGTCAAAGGCGATACCGTAGAATACTCCACCAGAGACCTCAAACTGCGCGAAGGCGCATTGGCAGAGGACGCCTTGAAAAAATTGCAAGGGGTAGAAGTGGACAAAGATGGCAATGTGACCGCACAGGGCGAATCGGTCACGCGCGTACGCATCAACGGAAAGGATTTCTTTGGAGGCGACGTGAAGACTGCCACCCAAAACCTACCGGCAAACATCATCGAAAAGATGCAGATCGTGGATGACTATGGTGATATGGCCAATCTGACCGGCAATAAATCGGGGGATTCAGAAAAGGTCTTGAACATCGTCATAGACCCGAAATACAATAAGGGTTACATGACCACTTTGCGTGTCGGAGGGGGAACAGAAGAACGCTATCAAGCCACGGGTATGTGGATGGGGCTGAACAACTCCACCCAGGTATCTGTCTTGGGCAACTTGAACAATATGAATGCCCAGTTGTTCGATTTTCAAACGATGGGCGGTGGCTCGCGCAGGCGTAGAGGCGGAGGTGGCCGTGTAGGTGGGGGTATGTTTGGCGGAGGGGCCGACGGTATTACCAATACAGGTTCGATAGGTGTCAATATCCGTCACGATTTTACCGAAAAACTCAAAGCATACGGAAGTTATTCTTATGGCCGGGATGACAACAATACGATCAGTAATAGCTTCACAGAATATATTGGACAGGCATTGGATAAAGAATCCGAGGAGGACAACAACAGTATCCGGGCCAATCACCGATTTGAAGGAAACCTGGAATGGAACATCTCGGACAAAGACTATATCAAGCTGACACCACAGTTCGGTTTTAATGACAACAGTGCAGACAATTGGTCTTTATCTACCTTTACCCAAAAATCTATCTTGGACAACATACAGGACCAGACCACGCTAACGGACATGACATCACCGCGCTATAACTTTAGCGGTCTGTATAACCGTAGGCTCAATGACAAGGGAAGAAACCTATTCTTCAATTTCAACTACGACAATGCCGTCACAGAAAACGAGTACACACAGATCCTTGACCAAAAAATCTATGACCCCAACAATCAAGGCGTCTTGCTCAGTACCATACATGAAGAGGCTATTCGTGAAGCACAAAACAAAAGCTGGAATGCGGGAGCTTCCGTATCCTATACCGAACCGCTCACAGACAAAAGCCGTCTGGAATTTTCCTACGATTACAGCGTCAATGATTACGACAACAAGGATAACCAGAACCAGAAAGCCACCGATCAGGACGATAACGATATAAGTTCTCCGAAGCTCAATTACGACTACCGTTACGATTACCAGTTTACGACCCACCGTGTGGGCGCGAGCTACATGTACGAAAACGATAAGGTCAAATATTCATTGGGTGCATCGGTACAGCCTTCCTTACTCCAAGGGGATGCCTATAATGGTCCACAGCGTGAACTGATCGACCGGAAGAATTTCAACTTTATTCCCATTGCACGGTTTGAGTACAAGTTTTCGAGACAGTCCAATCTGACATTCAACTATTCCGGCAGCTCCAATGAACCCTCGGTATCCCAGATCCTTCCCTTCGAAGTATCGACCAACCGTACATTGACCACCATCGGTAATGCGGATCTGGATCCCGAATTCAGCCACCAGATGCGTATGCGTTTCCGGTCGGGAGATTTCCAAAAAGGAAAAACTTTCTTTGCCATGCTCCGGGCCGAGCTGACACAGGACAAGATCGTATCTCTCAACAAGCGCTATACCGTTGACGGAGAAGGTCTCTTGCAGGAAATAGGTTATCGCAACGAGTCTGATCCGGTATACAGCTTAGGATCTTTCTATCATCTTGGCCGTTCCTTTAAAGACAAGACCTACAATATCATGTATATGGGAGGTGTAAACCATAACAAGAACATTTCCTATCTGGCGACAGAAGCAACTACACCTTTAGACGACTATGAAAAGAATGTGACAAAGAATACAATTATATTCCAAAACCTGTTTTTCCGCTACAACCCATCGGAAAACCTGGAGCTGAATCCGGGGGTAAGGTACACGTACAATATTACAAACTCCTCTCTATCACAGTTTGAGTCCCCCAACGTGACATCTATTGCACCGTCCTTTATTGGTTCAGTCAATATTACGCCGACAACAATCTTCGGTGCTGACCTTTCCAAATCGTTCAACAAAGGGTATTCGGATAATGTCAATCCATTCATTATCAACACCTATATCGAGCAACGGTTCCTAAAAGGCCAGCGCGGTACATTACGTTTACAGGGATTTGATTTGCTCAACGAACAGGTCAATATCAACCGTACAGTAGGCGAAGTCTTGACAGACAGCCGTACCAATAGACTCGCACGGTATTTTATGCTGACATTTACCTTTAGATTGCAGAAGTTTTCGGGTATGGCACCGCAGCAAGAAAGAAGGTTTCCGGGAGGTATGCGTCCACCGAGGATGTAAGCATAGGGAGACTTCCGAAGTTTTTAGAACTTCGGAAGTCTTTATAAAGAAAATTGCTAGATTTGCACAGACGACCTAAACAGTTCTATGCGTACCTTTCAGCAACTACATCAACCCACAGGCAGGACGCTATCCATCGACGAGCAGCAATTTCTGTTCTTTGGCGGTACAGCTTATCTGGGCCTACTGACACACCCCGACTACATCGCCCTTTTCAAGGGAGGTATTGATCGCTACGGATTAAACAACGGTACTTCACGCAGCAACAATGTACAATTGGGTATCTACGACGAAGCAGAGCAAGCCTTGTCCCTTAGATTTGGCTTTGGAACTTCTGCACTATTCTCCAGTGGCTATCTGGCGGCACAGGCTGCTGTGTCCGCACTGACAGAAGGAAAGAAGGTGTATTATGCTCCCGAAAGTCATCCCGCACTATGGCGATCCGGAAAACCCCAAACAGGTAACGTCCACGAAGATTGGCTACAACAGACCATTCAAGAGATAAATACATCGACAGACTCGGATTTTGTCCTTATATCCAATACCCTGGACAACCTCACCCCAAAAGCATACGATTTTGCGCCGATCAGCACTGTCCATCCCGACAAAAAGTTAACACTTATACTAGACGATTCGCATGGCATAGCTATCTGCAACAAAAATGCCATCAGCATCGATCCGACACCTTTTGCACAAGAGAACATAGATGTGGTCATCGTGGCTTCCCTTGCCAAAGGTCTCGGTACAGATGCCGGAATCGTATTGGGAAATCCATCTACTATCAAGCAGGTCAAAACCCATCCTATCTTCATGGGAGGATCTCCGGCGTCACCCGCTTCAATATACGCCTTATTACAAGGCAGGGAGATCTACGACAGCCAGTTTAATGCACTACAAGCAAATATATCCTTCCTGGATAGTTTCCTGCCTACCGATCAATGGCATAGAATTTCCCGTTTTCCGGTATTCACATCCGAAAATCCACATGTATACAGACATCTGCTCAAACAAAATATATTGATTTCAAGCTTCCCCTATCCCCTTCCGACCAGTCCTTTGCTCAATAGGATTGTAATATCGGCCCTACATCAACAAGAAGACCTGGAAAGATTGGTGGAAGTGCTCGCCTCCTAAACTTAAAGTTGATCCTTAATCATGCTACAACAGTGCACACCTGCTTCCTGTACGTAGACGTGCCGCGTGTGCTCGTGAAAGACAACTTCCTACACCAACAAAGGGGAAACCATACATTATCATTAATAAAATCGCAAAAAATGAAAGCAAATCGAGGGTATCCACATTAAATTTTAGTGTTTTTTTGAAAATTTTTCAAAAATCATAGCATAATCTGTTTACAAATTACTAATTTTGGAATTCTAAAATGAACATATATTTAAAAACAAATTTTTAAAACAAATTCTAGTACAATGAAAGTAGCAGTAGTAGGCGCGACAGGCCTTGTCGGGTCAGAAATGTTGAACGTATTGGCGGAACGAAATTTTCCGGTAACCGAGTTGATTCCCGTAGCATCGGAGCGTAGCAAGGGAAAAGAAATCGAGTTCAAGGGAAAGAAGTTCAAGGTTGTTACCCCAACGGAAGCTATTGCTATGAAACCGGATGTAGCTTTATTTTCGGCTGGTGGAGGTACTTCTACCGAATACGCCCCTTTATTTGCTGAAGCCGGGATCACGGTCGTGGACAACTCTTCCGCCTGGCGTATGGATCCGGCCAAAAAACTGGTCGTACCCGAAGTCAATGGTGATGTCCTGACGACAGAAGACAAGATCATTGCAAATCCGAATTGTTCGACTATCCAGATGGTGGTAGTATTGAAGCCGCTCCACGATAAATATAAAATCAAACGCGTCGTCGTTTCGACTTACCAATCTGTTACGGGAACCGGGGTGAAAGCCGTCCAACAATTGAACGACGAACGTGCAGGCGTAGAGGGCGAAAAAGCATACCCATATCAGATCGATTTGAACGTCATTCCACAAATCGATGTTTTCCAGGAAAATGGATACACCAAAGAGGAAATGAAGATGATCCTGGAGACCAACAAGATCATGCAAGATGATTCAATCAAGGTAACTGCGACAACTGTACGCATCCCCGTTATGGGAGGTCACTCCGAGTCTGTAAATATCGAGTTTGAAAACGATTTTGATCTGGACGAATTACGTGAGGCCCTACGTCAGCAAGAAGGCGTCGTCGTCGTAGACAATCCGTCAAATCTGGAATATCCTATGCCTAAAGATGCACACGGTAAAGACGAGGTCTTTGTAGGTCGTATCCGTAGAGACGAGACGCAACCCAACACTGTCAACCTGTGGATCGTGGCCGACAATCTCCGGAAAGGTGCCGCAACCAATGCCGTACAGGTAGCCGAGCTGCTGCACAAAAAAGGATTGATATAACAAAATAAAACCTACCTCGTAGAGACGCAATGCATTGCGTCTCTACTGTTTCAATTTCTTCTCATAATACATCAGCTCTTGACCAAAATGGTTATTTTTGGCTGATGGTGTCAGTTTATCATATAGATACCTGTACGTCTTAAAATCCTCCATATTAAACACCCTATTATACACCACATATGCACTGATCGGACTGTCCGGATGCGCAGATACAAATACATCCTGCTGTTGGGTCAGCCACGGAAACATCTTGTTTTGCCATAAGGTGGCTATTTGTTGGTGGAGCACCGCAGCCCGTTGATTGTCTGAAGCGTCGATATAGCTGTACATCAATTGGGATAAGCTATCTTTCTGAAGAAAAAAATCACGTTTGGCTTCAAAATATAGCGTTTCCATATCTTCCTGCAGCCGTACGTTCTTTCCGCTGGCTTTGTCCAACACCAGCCGTACCCTTGGATCCTGATCTTGATAGGCTTGTTCTATCTCCTGCTGCGATACAGGTATATTTAACCGTACAAGATAATGGGACTGCTCACGGGGAGCCAGATAAATTAAATGCTGCAATTGGTACACAGGTAGACCTTCCTCCTGATACTTATGCATCAGCCGCAACTCGGCTGGATTGACCAGTTCCCTGTCCCACGATATATTCAACAGATATACCATTGGAAACACGCTGTCTATTCTAAGCTTCATCTTGCCATCTGTCATCGTGTCGGTTGCCAAAGGCTTCCCTGTCTTGGCATTCAAAAGCTCTATGCGAGAGTCACCCGACAATGGCAGGTCAAACTCAACCTCAACATGCTTTGATGGGTTGGTGCATGCCAGCCACAAAACCGGACAGCAGACGACAAACAAATACCGCTTAGCGAGATGTAATGACAACATATACTTCAAGAATAACCTCATGGCTTTTGTCTTTCAAAAATAGGAATTATTCCCTAAACCAAAAGAGGCTGCCTTTTTTATAAAGCAGCCTCTTTCACTTTCTATATCAAGAAAAATTATCTTACCGGTGTAAACACCCAGTTGTCATCATATTTGGATGCAGAGCTCTGCCCTGTAGCCACATAGCCTTTGCCCCCGATGGAGAAGGCCACAGCACCTTCGCGGTAAGTGCCTTGGAACGCCTGGTGCTTGTCTGTCCAGCTATCCGATGAAGGATCGTACTTCCAAACGTTGCCCAATATAGTTCCTCTGTTACCACCGGCCACATAGCCGTAGTTGCCTATTGCAAAAGCAGCCGTGTTTTGACGTCTCACATCATACGTATAGCTGTCGTCTGCTCTATTAAGCGAGCTTAACCTAACCCAATTAGACCCATCGAAAGAGAAGAAATCATCCGAATACTGACCGCTTCCGATTTCCAGTCCACCGCCTACGTAAGCTTTATTACCGATCACAAAAGCAAATCCATTGACAAATTTGCTGGTGAATTTTGCTTCTATCCTCTCCCATCCATTTGTAGCAGGATCGAATTTATAAAAATCACTAAGTCCCTTTCCGGCTACAGTAGCACCCGCGCCTACATACGCATAGCCACCCAACGTAAAGGCCACAGCACCGTAACGTGCCTCACCGTCAAATGGGATAGGAATAGTTGTCCATGTACCGCTCTCCGAATCGTATTCGTAAAAATCATCAAAAGCAACAGCACCATCTCTTCCCAATCCTACATAACCTTTAGTGCCAATAGCAAATCCTACCGCTCCTTCACGTTTTCCTCCCGGAAAATCTTCTATAGGTGACCATAGTTCGTTGGAGAAAGACCATGCATCGTCCAATCTCTCATTGGTCCGCAACGCACCACCGACCACATACCCGGTATTTCCAATCTGAAAATAGGCGGCATTTCCTCTCGGATCACCTGTAAAAACAGTCGATTTTGTCCATTCTGTAGGGCCGGTATCTACCGTAGAGTCCGTATCATCACTTTTTTTACAAGCATTGAATGTCAAAGCAAATGCACCGGCTAAAAAAAGAAATAGCCAATTTTTCTTGTTCATAAATTATCTGAATTTAGTATATACAATGTTTAATTTTATTTTTGGTTCGTTATCCTCCTTTGCCAACATAGCCGTATGGACCGTGCCAAAGATATCGGGCGAGGAAACAGCCAGATACAAGCAGGTTTCCGCATAAACGGCATCGTCGAATGTCTTGATATAGTCGATCATATTGAACGTATACCGGTTGTTTTTTCCAAAAGTATCACCTGCGACCAATGGAGCCGTCTGTATGCTCGTCGCACGAGGCGCACGCACAAACGATATAGGCACCCCTGTATATTTATTGGCGATCAAGAGCATCATCGCGTTCGGATCCCGATACCCTCCATAATTGTCTCCTGTCGTCTCTACCTCCAGCTCTATCTTATTGACAGCTATATCCGGTTCGTTCAAGAACTCTTTTAACGAAGGAAACTCCAATTTTGCGACAACTCCTGTACCGGCCTGTATAAAAACATCGCCGTTGGTCGCTGTACTCGGCAGCTCACGGTCGACATGCGTCAAGGGTGAAAAATCCGTACCCGACCTGTCATAACTGACATGATTGTACTGATAAGCCTTCGAGCCTGTCGTAATCACCTTTTTACCGACCTTTCTAACACCATCAATCCCCATATAAGAGTAGTTGATGTCCAGGTATATTGTATCATTCAGCCCTAGGACAACCGTATTATCATCGTCCGGAACAATCGTCAATCCTTTGAGATACTGCTGAAAATTTGTATTCGACGATACATCCCAATGCCCTGTACTGATCTTGTCAAAGATTTCCTGTCCGAAAGCATCATCCAACTGTACACTCAATGTATCTATCGATTGGACCCAAGGATCAAATGTCAGCGAACCTAAAGCCATCGCCTCGTAATCAAACTGCTGATCCGAAAAGATAGTAGCCCCAGTCACATACACAGGGACATTGTTCGTGCCGACGATCGGAGCGATATTCAGCGTTTCGATATCCTCGACCACGCGGTGTACATAGAAAGTCTGACTTTGGGTTGTATCCCCGTAGTAATACCGGGACGCGTTGGGTGTCAGCAACAGATTGACAGACTCAAACGTAGCGTCTTCGGGAAGATTGCTTGCGAAATCCATCAGCTCCACCCTAAAATAGGAAGAAGCTGTTGTCGAGCCTATTTCGGCCCGCGTAGCTTTACCCACCAACAAAGTACCGGTATTGGCTGAGGGCAGATATTCCAGCTGCACGGTCGATACCTGCACAGGCAGGGAATTCTTCATGACACCTATATCCTCATTCAAGCCACCTAGAGACATCCCTAGCTCTTTGTTACAACTGCCGAAGATAGAAAGCAAAATCCCCAAGAAAGAAAATAAAATATATCTAATTCGCATTGATTGCTTCATAAAATCTCACTGTCTGCAAATGTAACTAATCCCGACTGTTAATATGTGTTATAATATGTTAAATGTCAATAAAACAGTACAAGGTGCAAATCTAACAATTTAAATTTGTTTTAATCATGTTAAAAAAGTATAAAATATTAGTATCCTTGATCGCCCTAATCCTGTTGGGAATCATAGTCGTGATTTCGATCTGGCTATACGGCATATACCAAAACAAACAGGAGATGTTGGTGTCCGAGGTCGAAAGATCGCTTTTCAATGCAGTACAGACCTACTATAGCTCAAATGATCAGGCTCAAATAGAACGCAACCGCCCTTTTGACAGGGATGGAAAGGCTCTCATGCAGGAAATCGAAAAGCTTTATCCCGACATAGATAAAGAAAAACTACAAGGTATCTGGGATAGTCTGCGGGCCGAGCGCACGCGTTATTTTGAGAGAAGATTCAAATCACGATCTACCCCTCCTTCGTTCATGTTGCCACATTTGGATATCGATGACGATAGCCGGAAGGAAATCAACAAACTTTTGGACAAATCGCTTAAGTCCAAAGGTATCGCGGTAAAAGTAAGGATACACACACTAACAGAGCCCACTGACACACCCCAACCCAGACGCAGGAGGTACGAAATCACGCCAAAAGGAGATATAAATACAAGACCGATCCTCATCAATCCCGACAAAAATCTCTTGCTCATGTGCAAAATAGAAAATCCCTTTTTCTATCTGTTGGGAAGGATGTCATTGCAGACCATCATGTCCATAGCCCTTGTTTTGGCATTGATCACTACATTCGGTTATCTGCTGATGACGATCAATAAACAAAATAAACAGGCCCTACTGCGGAAGTCCTTTGTCAACAACATGACACACGAACTCAAAACACCGGTAGCTACAGTAATGGCTGCTATTGAAGCCGTACAACGCTATGGCGCACGGGACGACAAGGTGAAGATGGCCAAATATCTTGACATATCGCATCGAGAATTGGAACACCTGTCTAAGCTCATCGAGCGTGTATTGCAATTGGATATGGACGGCGTAAGCGGCCTGGTACTGGACAAAGTGGATTTTGATCTGAATGAACTACTACAGGAATGTATAGAGACAGCCAAACTGAGTTGCCAAAAACCTATTGAGATCGATTTTTCAACGAATGAAGCATCTATTAACTACATGGGGGATAGATCCCACATCAAAAACGTTTTCACCAACCTGTTGGACAATGCCATCAAGTATTCCAATGAAAAAGCACATATCCTTGTACGTACAGATATATCCGAAAAGGACATCAACATCACTATACAAGACCATGGCCAGGGCATAGATGAGAAATACCTCAACGATATATTCGATATGTTTTTTAGAGTACCCCTTGGACATCTACATCCGGTCAAAGGTTTTGGTCTGGGTTTGTCCTATGTCAAGCTGATTATCGAAAAACACGGAGGTCGTGTCAGCGTACAGAGTAAGCCCGGAGAAGGCTCTACTTTTAAGGTCATACTACCATATTAAAGCTTCCCGAAGTCTTGCCCATGAGTGGCCTGCGGGACTTCGGAAGACTCTGTTAAACCTCTTTTATTTTATAGATTGAATTGATATGATAAAAGTCCTATACGTCGAAGATGAAGAAAGCCTCGCACTCATTGTAGCAGATAGTTTGGAGGATTACGGTTTTGAAGTCATACATCGAACCAACGGCCAGGATGCACTTTCTCTGTTTAAGAAAGACAAACCCGATGTACTGGTTATTGACATCATGATGCCTCTAATGGACGGGTTTACTTTAGCTACTGAAATAAGGAAAATGGATATGCAGGTTCCGATCCTGTTCCTTTCGGCCATGACCCAAACCGAAGATGTCGTCAAAGGCTTTCATCTTGGAGCCAATGATTATGTTCGCAAACCGTTCAAAATAGAAGAACTGATCGTTCGGATAGAAGCCTTGGCCAAGAAGTCCCGAAGAACAGGACCGCAGGTATTCTATATAGGAAACTACATCTTGGACACCAATAAAAATACATTGACCATCGGCCAACATGTTGAGAAATTATCTTTTCGTGAAAGCGAGCTGTTACGCCGCCTGTTTGAGCACAAAGATACAGTCGTTCCCCGCGAAGATATCATCCGTACGTACTGGAACGATGATACCTATTTCACCGGAAGGAGTCTCGATGTGTTTATCAGCCGCATCCGTAAATATCTGGCGCAGGACGAAAGGATCAAGATCACCAATATACGCGGCATTGGCTATATGATGAGCATAGGGTAAGTCAAGCTTTAACAAATGGCAAAAATCAAGTATCTTTAAAAGAAAATACACCCTGCTACCGAGCCATGTTGGACAAATTCAATCGGCGTTCTATACGTTTACACGGTTATGATTATAGCCAAGAAGGTCTATACTTTGTCACTTTATGTGTGCAGAACAGACTCCGTTTATTCGGAGAAATTGTCGACAGCGAGATGCTTCTAAACCAAGCAGGTGAGTATGCACAGACCTGTTGGTTAGAAATTCTGAAACATTTTCCCAATGTCAATCTGCATGAATTTGTTATTATGCCAAACCATATACACGGTATCATTGAAATTGTAGGGGCAAAAAATTTTTTGCCCTCAAATGTTAATACGTCTAGGGATTATCCGCAAAATAAGGCGAAAGATATTTCGCCCCTACACGGAACGTCCAAAACAATCGGTTCCATTGTACGTGGATTTAAAATCGGAGTTACCAAATGGTGTCGTCATCATACCGATATATATAATGTTTGGCAACGTAATTATTATGAACACATTATCCGTGACTTTAATGATTATGGACGGATTGTAGATTATATACAGGACAATCCTTCAAACTGGCCACAAGATGATTTGTTTTTTTAATTGCAGACAAAGGGTGAATCTTAATTTCGCTTACCCCTCTGACCTGTGCCAAACTGCCTCAGATTGTAGGAGAAAGACATCAGGAAATAACGGGTCAAGGTATTTGAAACCACATCGGTCACAGCTTCATCATTGACGCTCCTTCTTACGTTCTTGGCATTGTTCAATAGGTCAAAACCCTTGACAGCAAGCTCAGCATTCTGCTTCTTGAACAGCTTGTACCCTATCGAAGCACTCCACAAGGTCATCTTTATGGGCTCGCTTTCCTCAAAACCCGTATCAAAAAAGTATGAAAGATTGGAATTGACCACAAATCTTTTTGGCAATTCGATAGTCGTATTGTTACTGATGCGATGCACGTACACGTTATATTTTGCCACACGTGCGGCAGCATTTTCATAATAATTGGCATTGATATGATAGCTCAGCCCGATGACATATTTTTTCTTGATATTTGAGTTGAAGCCAAAACTTTGTGAAAATCCATAGGAAATATCTTTCAGCAATTCCTCGTTGAGGATCACATAATCATTGTTATAAAACACATTCGTATTGAAATTGAGGTTCAACTTCCATTTCTTGATCGGGAGACCATAGCTGTTGCGTGCCCGAAAAGCATACGCTCCATCTTTGTTCTCGGGTATCACATACCTTCCTCCCTCACGAAGGATGATACGGGGTGTTGTCTCCGTCTCCGGAAAGAGTACCGTATCTTTTTCGGGCCTTAGGATAGAGTTGATGATCTTATTGTTAAAGTAATCAAATTGTATGTTCGTATTGAGACTTCTACCCGTCTTCTTGTTGACATCTTTGTATTGAAATTTAACCAAATGTGCGTACTCTTGGTTCAAGTTGGGATTTCCATTGGTAATGTTCAGTTCATTCGCATTATTGATAAAATCCTGCAATTGGTTGATCGTCGGCGTACGCGTTTCCGTATTATAGTTGACTTCAAGATTCCGCTCCTTTGACAAGTGGTAGACTAAGGTAAGACTCGGCAGAAAACTATTAAAGTCTGCCACGGTGTAGATCGGACGAGGGACTGTCCGGTCATTTTTACGTACGCCATGCTCATAGTTGAGGCCGGCCTGCACACGTATCTTGTCCTTCTTATTGTAGATATAGGCTAGACCACCTCCGTGATAAACAAAGTCATTTCTAAACGCATTGGACAAGCGATCCCTCAACTCGCCCAACTGTCCTGTCTCGGCCAGAAATTCATACGTTTTCCGGTCTGAATATCCAACTGTATTTCTAAAGCTATAGTTTGCCTGCAAACGACTGGCTCGAGAAATAGTTTCTGTAAAAGCCAGACGGCTGCGGAGCCCGGACCCATAGCCATCTGTCATGCTTTGGTTATTATTAGTATCCCTACGGGATTCAATGTCATTTTTGTAATAGGATGTGACGGCCAAGCTAAGGGCCTCAGCCTCGTTGCTGCTCTTGTTGCCCGACATACTCAACGAAATAGTTCTTCCTCGTTTCTTAAAACGGTGCATATAGGTCAGGGATCCTCCAAAATTGAAATTCGAGCTGTTGGTGTGGCTAGAGCGGTCGGAGCTATTGAGCATAGCTTCTTCTTTTAACGTCCGGAAATCACTGATAATTTCCCTGCCGCTTGTCGTATATCGAATATTAGGTGCAATATCTAAGCGGTTAGCCGAGTCTATATTCCATCTTAAGCGGGAGTTAAGTTTATGTTCGTTGCCCAATATATCCGAAAATTGATGCTGATCTCTGAACTGATTAACCTTTCTGGTGCTGATATATTCGATATTGGATATAGATGTGGTCGCCGTAGCGAGTGAGCGATAATTATAATCTGCGCTTAGCTCCAAATTTTTATTCAAATACGTGTTTGTAAAGTTGACTGCTGCCGCATACGTATCCGATAGCCCCCTATCCGTATTGCTATTGCCACGACGTACACCTCCCCTTCCCTGTTCGGCAAAATTTGTTTCGTTGATGTTATTGGCCATAACATTGATTGCCAATTTTTTGTCACCGGCAAACTGGTTGACATTCGCGTTCACACCGAACTTTTCTGCTGCGCCTACCCCGGCGTTGGCTTTGCCAAAATAGCCGTGCCTCCGCTCAGGCTTGGTCACGATATTGATGACCTTGTTGCGCGTGCCATCATCAAAGCCCGAAAACCGGGCTTGCTCACTCTTCTCATCGATGATCTGTATCTTGGATATGATCTCTGCCGGCAAGGATTTCAATGCAATCCGCGGATCCGTACTGAAAAACTCTTTGCCGTCTACAACGATTTTAGTCACTTGCTCACCATGAGCGGAAACGTTACCATCTTCATCAATCATGACGCCGGGCACCTGAGCTATGAGCTCATCCGAATCGGCAAATTCGCGTGTAGAAAAGTTTCGCGCATCAAACTCCATCGTATCGGTACGCAGGGAAACCATCTGCGGAGCAGTAATCTCTACCTCTTCCAAAGCGATCTCCGACGGTTCGAGCCTAAAAAGAAGGTGAACCGGCTTTCCCGAAAAAGTTATGCTTTGCCTTTCGGTTTTATAACCGACATAATGAACCTTTACGGTATATTGACCCGGTTTGAAATTTACCTTATTGAAGACTCCACGGGCGTTGCTACTCAGTACGGATTTGGTCGAATCCGCTAGACTCTCTACATTGATCGTGACTCCCTGTATGGGTTTTGCACTGGTCTTATCAATGATATTGCCCGTCAAATTATTTTGTCCATAGACATCAATGTTGCCAAAGTAGCAAAAAACAAATATTATTATTGCAAAAAATATACGTATCACTCAGGTTTTTTGTAATTAAACTGTAATTATAATAAATTTTGAGGTATAGACACAATATGTCTTGAAAATGATACAAAAAACATAGGGAATGGAGAGGTTGCATGCAACGTCTCTACATAAGACAAATATAAATAGATATATTTGTCCTGTAAATCTAGTCAGCAGTATGAAAGAAGATATGTATAGCCGAAAAGAAAGAATTATGCATTCCGCGTTGAACTTGTTTGCAGAAAAAGGTTATTCGGACACTTCTACAAAAGAGATATCTATCCATGCCGGTGTTTCCGAAGCCTTGATCTTTAAGCATTTTGGCAATAAAGATGCCTTATTGTCCCATTTGATCAAGGCTGGCTATAGAAGGGTACTGCAACAACACAGAGGTATGCTGACCTATAAAAACGCAAAAGATTTTCTGAAAAACATGATTTCCCTCCCCCATAAGCTCGTAACGGAGGAACCCCTGTTTTGGAAAATGCAAAGAAGACTTTCATATATGTCTTTTTCGAAATCACAACATGAACTATTCATCAAGCCCGTACAGCCCATCATCTTAAAAGCTTTTACGGAACTGGGCTATGAAACCCCTGAAATCGAAACCGAGTTTTTATTGCTGGTAATCGATATGCTATGGAAGAAAGAGGCTTTCAATGAATTGGAGCATCCCGAAGAGGTCACCCTTCTGTTAGAAAAAAAATATAATTTAATATAATATATTTGTTTTTGCCTTTTTACACAACTAAACATGCAAAAACGTGCTAATTTTTGCGTAAAATTCCCTTTATTTGGTTTGGATTTATTTTTGCTATTATGATAAAAAACCTCGTATCGTTTATTATTTGTCTTTTGCTTACGACGATTTCCTATGCACAGCAAAAAGCCGATTTTGTGACATTTATCCATCAACAACACCGTTGGGTAGACTCTGTATTTGCCAAATTGACTCCTAAGGAGCGCATAGGCCAACTTTTTTTGGTAAGGGCGCATACCGATCGGGGAGCAAAATATATAGATTCTGTCGCAAAGGTCATTGAAAAAGAACAATTGGGGGGATTGGTGGTATTTCAAGGTGGCCCGGTACGCCATGTAGATATGCTGAATAGGTATCAAAAAATAGCCAAAGTGCCTTTGCTCGTTACATTTGATGGGGAGTGGGGTTTGGGTATGCGGTTACCGGATTCTACCTTGTCTTTCCCCTATCAGATGACTTTAGGTGCTATACAGGATAACCGTCTTCTATATGATATGGGGAGAGAAGTAGCAAAAGATTTTCTAAGGATGGGTATGCATTTCAATTTTGCACCCGTCGTAGATATCAACAACAATCCTAAAAATCCGGTCATCAACTTTCGCTCCTTCGGCGACAACAAATTCAACGTGACCAACAAAGGCAAGGCCTACATGAAAGGCATGGTAGACGGTGGGATCATTGCTTCGCTCAAACATTTTCCGGGACATGGTGATACGGACGTAGACTCACATTATGATCTCCCTCAATTGAATTTTTCCCGAGACCGGCTGAACAACTTGGAAATGTATCCTTTCAAGGAACTGATCAATGCCGGAGCACCTGCTGTCATGGTCGCGCACATGCACATTCCTGCATTGGATGCTACACCTAATATCCCTTCCTCGATTTCCAAAAAAGTGGTAACCGACATTTTACGACAAGAACTTGGCTTCAAAGGGCTTGCCGTAACAGATGCCATGGATATGAAAGGCGTAAAAAAATTTTTTCCGAAGGGTGAGGCCGACGTCAGAGCCATCGAAGCAGGAAATGATCTATTGGAAATATCGGAAAACAGTGCTCGAGCTATCACATTGGTAGAGCAATCTATCAAAAACGGTCGGCTTAAACAAAGTGACATAGATGCACGTGTAAAGAAGGTACTTGCCGCCAAGTATTGGTTAGGTCTGCACAATTATAGACCGGCCAATAGAAATGGCCTGATCACAGACCTCAACAGACCCACGACAAAATCATTGATCCAACGGATGGCGGACGCATCCGTGACTTTGCTCCGCTATGGAAAGAGCCTTCACAACTTTGATCCAAAACAGCATACCGCTGTAGTCAGTGTAGGTATAGCCCAATCCCAGGATTTCGAAAAAGGATTGGCTCCAAGATTAACAGATGCCCAGAATTTTTACATCAACGGCACAGAGACTGCCGAACAACTTAAGGAATTGATAAAAGAAGTACGTGATCACCGACAAATTGTACTGGTTGTCCATGACAATCAGTCAAGACCGCGGAGTGAACTCAATCTCTCCGATCCGGTAAAAGATTTTATAGACAAACTAGCGGGGAGAAGAACCATATCTATTTTATTTACCAATCCTTATGCGTTGAACAGTATCAATGTCGGCAGGAGCAATACGATCATCATGGCTTATCAGAACGATGATTTTATGCAACGGGCAGCCCTAAAAGTCGTACTGAAACAGATCAGACCCACAGGGAAGCTACCTGTGACCGTTAACAAGACCTTCTCTTATGGCAAGGGATTATAAAAAGGGCGATTATATACTTTAGCAACCAGCCCGTCATTTCGACGAAGAATGAGGAGAAATCTATGGATGAATTGGATTAATGTACTATCTGGCCATAGATTTCTCTTCGTCGTACCTCCTCATCGAAATGACGACAAAGTTTGGTTAAAGAAATA